>NZ_CANLUG010000002.1:0-851438 GCF_947494225.1 uncultured Psychroserpens sp. | reverse complement strand
CCTACACTTACAACACCATCTGCTCCTAAATCTAAACTACTGGTCTTATCAATACTTATCATTGGATTCTGTGGAATCACTAAAGTTGTTGGGTCATTTGTTGGATCACCATCATTATTATCACCATTTACAGTATCGAGATCTGGAGTTTCTTCTGTAGCAGGATCTGTAACAGTGCTTCCATCACCAGCGGTTCCAGTATCAGAATCATCGGTCACGTCATCACTAGGATCAAGAAGATCTCCTCCTGGTGCTTCTGCATATACATCTGCTGTGTTTTCTACTCCTCCAGCATCCACATCACTTTGTAATATTGTATATGTTCCACTACATGTAGTACTAGTTCCAGGTGTCAAAGTTGTGGCAACACAAGATATCGTTCCAATTAAAGGATCACTTACAGAAATATCAGTTAAATCAACATTTCCTGTGTTGGTTACAACAAATTCATAGTTAATAATATCATCAACCAAACCAGGTGCACCAGCTGGTGTCACACTAAGAATACTCTTTAGTAAATTTATACTTGGATCGAAACATTCAGTTGATATTACGGTTTCATCATATGCGCTTACATTATTCTGACCAGTAGAAGCAATAACATCTGGAACACCATTTCCGTTGTTCACCACGATATCTCCTAAGCTATCATCAGCATCTAAATCGGCCAATGTAAATCCTCCATCTGCCTCAATAGCATCAGGGCAACCATCATCATCACTATCAGTATCAAGGAAATTTGGAATTCCATCTTCATCATAGTCTAGAACCGTAGTTATTGGGTTACTATAATTAGCAATACAATCAAACTCTAGGTTAGAACGTCTTTGTGTAAAGACGAAAGGTGAATCATTAATTTGAGCACCCAATCTAAATGTCAATGACGACTGATTTACAAACCTTGCCGTAAAATTAATTTGTGGGTTTACATTGGTTGTTCCTGGGAAGTTAACTACTCCAGTTGTAGCGTCTAAAAAGCCATTATCGTCGGAAAACGTCAATAGAGTCGGTGTTTCAGCAGTATAACTCGCAGGATATTGCGTCCATACTTTCTCTGATAAGTCGGTGTTACCATCTATATCATTAAAGTTCACAAAAAATTCTGCTATTGGGAATGGTGAATCATCTGCCGCTAATACGAAAGCAAAATTGTATTCTACGTAGGCTAAATCACCAACATTTAAGTTCGCTCCTATAAAATCTGTAGAAGGTCTAAAATTATTTGGTTCTTCAGAGTTATCATCTAAAGTTCCTATAGTTGCATTTTGAAAATCTACTATTGTTACTAAGGCATCAACTCCAGGTAATACATTTGCAAACCTAAATACCTCTCCTTCAAGGAAAGTTGCGGCATTTCCATCACCAGAAACTTCGGTTGGAATACTACTAAAGTTTAAAACAGATTGTGTTCCACAAGCAGGTTGTGTATTTGATGTTTGTCCTTTTTCAAATGAATCAACGAGTCCATCATTATCATCATCGTCATCACACCCATCAGGAACTAAATCGCCATCGGCATCAGCATTATCATCAAATCCATTACAAATATCTGCATTATTCGGCACACCATCTCTATCGTCGTCACATTCTGGTCCTCCAGCTGTAATATCCTGACTAGAAATGTTATTCTGTTGAGCCGATGAACCGCTTACTTGCGGTATACCATTAGCATCTGACGTGTTGCCCAAACTATTATCGCCATCTAAGTCTGAAAATGAGTATCCTCCATCGGCTTCTAAAGCATCTGGGCAGCTATCATTGTCGCTATCTGAATCTAAATGATTAGGTATACCATCACCTTCGAAATCATAGACATCCGGAATACCATTAGTATCAATATCTGTATAATCTGTTGTACTACCATCTCCAGTACCACCGTCGTCAACCGTATCTTGCCAGTTAGGAATACCATCTCCATCCTCGTCACCGTCTGGATCATTTCCGTTGGCTTCAACAGTATCTAGCAAACCATCATTATCATCATCATCATCACATCCATCTGGGACAGTGTCTCCATCGAAATCCTCATTATCATCGAAACCTTCACAAACGTCAGAAGAATTAACAACACCATCACCATCACAATCGTTTGAAGGAAAATCTAAACAGTTTCCAACGACAACTGCTACATCAGCAGTATCACAAATGGTATCATCTGGTGCATTCAGGCAAATTTGATATGTAACAGTATAACTCCCTGGAGCACTTCCACTTGGCACATCAATTGTTCCATCAGTATTTATGGTAACTCCTGTTAAACCTCCATCATTAGTAATGCTGATATTGTCATTTATATTGGCATCTGAAGCTGGAGAACCATCTGAATCATCTGTACCATTGCCATTGTCAGCAAAAACACTTGCTGTCGTACCTCCAGAAACTGGATTTATTGGTACACCACTAAAATCATCATCTTCTGCTGTGATAGAAATTGCAGCATCTACGTCTATAGTAACATCGGCTGTATCACAAATGGCAGCATCTGGTGCATTCAAGCAAATTTGATATGTAACAGTATAACTCCCTGGAGTACTTCCTCCTGGCACGTCAATTGTTCCATCAGTATTTATGGTAACTCCTGTTAAACCTCCATCATTAGTAATGCTGATATTGTCATTTATATTGGCATCTGAAGCTGGAGAACCATCTGAATCATCTGTACCATTGCCGTTGTCAGCAAAAACACTTGCTGTCGTACCTCCTGTTGTTTCATCAATTGGAGTGCCATTAAAATCATCATCCTCTGCTGTGATTGTTGGTGTTGCGTCAACATCTATTGTAACATCGGCTATATCACAAATGGCAGCATCTGGTGCATTCAAGCAAATTTGATATGTAACAGTATAACTCCCTGGAGTACTTCCTCCTGGCACGTCAATTGTTCCATCAGTATTTATGGTAACTCCTGTTAAACCACCATCATTAGTAATGCTGATATTGTCATTTATATTGGCATCTGAAGCTGGAGAACCATCTGAATCATCTGTACCATTGCCATTGTCAGCAAAAACGCTTGCTGTCGTTCCTCCTGCTGTCTCATCAATTGGAGTGCCGCTAAAATCATCGTCCTCCGCTGTGATTGTTGGTGTTGCTTCAACATCTATTGTAACATCGGCTGTATCACAAATGGCAGCATCTGGTGCATTCAAGCAAATTTGATATGTAACAGTATAACTCCCTGGAGTACTCCCACCTGGTACATCAATTGTTCCATCAGTATTTATGGTAACTCCTGTTAAACCACCATCATTAGTAATGCTGATATTGTCATTTATATTGGCATCTGAAGCTGGAGAACCATCTGAATCATCTGTACCATTGCCGTTGTCAACAAAAACACTTGCTGTCGTACCTCCCGCTGTTTCATCAATTGGAGTGCCACTAAAATCATCATCCTCTGCTGTGATTGTTGGTGGTGGCACGCTACAAGACGCAGGTGCCGTTGCCACATTTGTATTAGTCAAAGTACACGCTGCATCATCAGAAAATGCTGCCGTTAAATTTATGGCACCTCCATCAGCCGGTAATTGCACTCCAATAAAAGTATGAAACGTTGGATCATCTAAACTACCAACTGCCACAGAAGCTGTTCCGTCACCTGTTAAATCTAATGTTCCCGTTGTTGGAGCATTAGCAAAAATAACAGACACATCAGCTGTATAAAAATCATCTGTACTATTTAGAGGTGTTCCATTGTCATTACAAATAGACTCATTCGAGGTTGCAATATTGGTAACCTCACATACAAGTGACAAATTTAATGCATCGACAAAATTCCATGTTCTCGCACATGTTCCTCCCGAAAAGAACTCAAATAAAAATGTCCCACTAGAAGGAGCTACAAAAGTTGCTGTAGGTCTCGTCCAAACATTTTCGGTTGGAGGTGCAGCAAATGTTAAAAGCGTAACGCCGTCCAATCTAATTTGTAATTCAGGAGTACAAGGTGTGCTTCCAGGTCTTGTTTCAATCAAATAATCAAAAGAAAAACTATATGTTTCACCTCCTATTAAAGTTACATTTTGACCAATTCCTTCTTCGCCTCCACCTAAGGCTCTAAACCCAAAATAGCAGCCACCACTAGGAGACGCTGTTCTAGGAAAATAAGTACCATCCCAAGAACGTTCCCCTTCTGTAGATCTGTCTGGTGTATTCGTTTTAATCCAACCATCAGGTTGCTCATCTCTATCTGCATCAATGCCAGTACAGTCTGCTGCAGCTTGATCGAGACCAGGGTTTGTTAAAATATTTTGTGAATTACCGTTCCAAGAAAATAAAATGGCCGCAAAAACTAAAGTTTTTGACACCAATGAAACGTTTGTAAACGAGAATCGAGTAAAGATTTTCATATTATCTTAAGGTAAAATTATTTATATCTATAATACTTATTAGTCTAAATCTAGATTAACAACATCACCTTAAAACTATAAACAAAAAAAACCCACTCACATACAACGCTTGCGTATGCAAAATAGGCGATTATTATTTTTTTGTAGGTTCAAAAATAGTGCTATTAATCTATATTATTTATTGGAAAACCAAATAGAGGGACTTGGTAATTTCAAAAATAATCATTCTTATTAAGAATATTTTAACAAGTAATTTCTTTTCGTTCATGTTTTTAAAATCTTCGATGAAATACCAATATTTAAAAATTTATGAGATAAAATATTATAATTTCACTCGTGTTCTAGAGTCTCATCATCCACTGATAATAAATTATCTGCGTCGTTTTTAATTTTAAATAATTTATTAAAATTATATTTGCACCTACTAAAAATGACAATGACTTTTAAAGAAGAAATCAATAGACGACGTACATTTGGAATCATATCCCATCCAGATGCAGGTAAAACGACATTAACCGAAAAACTTTTACTTTTTGGTGGTGCCATACAAGAAGCTGGAGCCGTAAAAAGTAATAAAATAAAAAAAGGTGCAACTAGCGATTTTATGGAAATAGAACGCCAGCGTGGTATCTCTGTAGCTACTTCGGTATTAGCTTTTGAATATAATGGAATAAAAATCAATATTCTTGATACGCCTGGGCATAAAGATTTTGCTGAAGATACATTTAGAACCCTAACGGCTGTTGATAGTGTTATCGTTGTTATTGATGTCGCTAAAGGTGTAGAGGAGCAGACTGAAAAACTAGTTGAGGTTTGCAGAATGCGTAATATCCCAATGATTGTCTTTATTAATAAAATGGACCGAGAAGGTAAAGATGCTTTTGATCTATTAGACGAAATAGAACAAAAACTGGGCTTAACCGTTGTTCCTTTAAGTTATCCTATAGGTATGGGTTATGACTTTAAAGGTATTTATAATATTTGGGAAAAGAACATTAATTTGTTTAGCGGTGATAGTCGCAAGGACATTGAAGAAACTATAGAGGTTAATGATTTAGAGTCTTCAGAACTAGATAAATTAGTTGGGGAAAAGGCAGCTCAAACATTACGTGAAGAAATAGAACTCGTTGAAGGTATTTACCCAAAATTTGACAAAGAAGCCTATTTAAATGGGCAACAACAACCTGTTTTCTTTGGTTCGGCTTTAAATAATTTTGGAGTTAGAGAACTCCTAGATTGCTTTGTTGATATTGCTCCTAAGCCTAGACCTAAAAACAGTGAAGAACGTTTGGTAGAACCCGATGAGGACAATTTTACTGGTTTTGTGTTTAAAATTCATGCGAATATGGACCCAAATCACAGAAATCGACTGGCCTTTATAAAAATCGTTTCAGGAGAATTTAAGCGTAATACGCCTTATCTTCACGTAAGGCATAATAAAAAGTTGAAGTTTTCTAGCCCTAATGCCTTCTTTGCTGAAAAAAAGGAGATTGTTGATATTTCATACCCTGGCGATATTGTAGGATTACAAGATACAGGAAACTTTAAAATTGGGGATACTTTAACTCAAGGAGAGATACTTCACTATAAAGGTATACCAAGTTTTTCCCCTGAACACTTTAGATATATAAATAACGCCGATCCTCTAAAATCCAAGCAACTATATAAAGGTATAGACCAGCTTATGGATGAAGGTGTGGCCCAATTATTTACCCTAGAATTAAACGGAAGGAAAGTGATTGGAACCGTTGGAGCATTACAATATGAAGTTATTCAATATAGACTGGAACATGAGTATGGAGCTAAATGTACCTATGAGAACTTAAATGTACATAAAGCATGTTGGGTAGAGACTGATGATGTAAAAAGTGAAGAATTTAAAGAGTTTTTAAGAGTAAAGCAACGTTTTTTAGCCAAAGATAAGCGCGAACAGCTAGTGTTTTTGGCAGATTCGGTATTTTCATTGCAAATGACTCAGCAAAAGTATCCAAGTATTACATTTCATCTAACATCGGAGTTTGATTAAGTTAAAAAAAGTGTCATTCGTCTAAAATTTCGGAATAAATTTGTTTTTTAACGATGATTTTATACTTTTAATCGATGATTAGGTTGCGATAACGTTTTAGTTATCTAAATTTAATATAGATTAAAACCCCAAAATTGATCTACTCATGAAAACAAATCCCAATGTTTTCAGTAATAGCGATATTACTGTAACTTACAACCCGTGCAAGTGCATAAACGCTGAGCGTTGTGCCAAAGAACTTTCTAATGTATTCCGTCAATCTGTGATACCATGGATCGATTTAGATGGAGCATCTACAAAAAAAATTATTGAACAAGTTAAGAAGTGTCCATCTGGTGCTTTACAGTTTCATGTAAATCAGGAAGTGGCTTAAATGATTTTTGTCTTGTTAAAATTGCTATACAATTTTCTCAGAAATAAGTATATGCGAAGAGTAAAGCTCTCTAAAATAGCTTAATGAACTTATATTCGGATGAAGCATTTCGAACTAAAGAAAACCATGCTTAACTACCTACATTATTTCAATAAAAAAGCCTTTGAAATTTAAATTTCAAAGGCTTTTTTAATATTATGCCTGTCCTGTCGGACCAAAATTCAGTGGAATTGGAGGCTGCTCGTAATCTTTAATCTCGCCATGTGCTTTTTCAAATCGGTTCACATTATCACCAAGAGCTTTTAATAAGCGCTTAGCATGCTGTGGTGTTAATATAATTCTAGATTTTACTTTACTCTTAGGCGTTCCGGGCATAATGCTCACGAAATCAATTACAAATTCTGAAACCGAATGATTTATAATTGCTAGGTTAGAATATGTTCCTTCTGCAATTTTTTCATCCAGTTCTATATTTATCCCTGGTTTTTTGTTTTTATTCTCTTCTGCCATCTCAAACGTTGTTATATTTCCGTGAAAACGAAAACTCATTAATTATATATTCTTATTAAAAAAGCCTTCAAACAAATTAATGCGTGAAGGCTTTTATGTTATAAAATCCTGGCTCCGCAGGAATGAGATTACTAGTTATAGTTCATCTCTTCTTTTGCTTTCATCATTTCATTGAACTCTTCTTTAGAACCTACGATGATGCTATCAAATTTTCTAACACCTGTTCCTGCTGGAATTCTATGACCAACAATAACATTTTCTTTGAGTCCTTCAAGATCGTCAACTTTAGCATTTACAGCCGCTTCATTCAGAACCTTAGTTGTTTCCTGGAACGATGCTGCAGATATAAATGATTTGGTCTGTAACGATGCTCTTGTAATACCTTGTAAGATAGGTGTTGCAGTAGCTGGCTGTGCATCACGAGCCGAAACTAATGTTTTGTCCTCTCTTCTTAGTATTGAGTTCTCGTCTCTTAACTCTCTTGATGATAAAATTTGACCAGCTTTTAAATTCTCTGAATCTCCAGGTTCTTCAACCACTTTCATTCCAAAAATCTTATCGTTTTCTTCGATGAAATCTGATTTATGAACTAATTGATCTTCTAAGAAAATAGTATCACCAGAATCAATGATTTTTACTTTACGCATCATCTGTCTCACAACAACCTCGAAGTGCTTATCATTAATCTTCACACCTTGTAGACGATATACTTCTTGTACTTCGTTAACTAGATATTGTTGAACAGCAGCAGGTCCTTTAATATTCAAGATATCGTTTGGTGTAATAGACCCATCAGATAAAGGCATACCTGCTTTCACATAATCATTTTCTTGAACAAGAATCTGATTAGATAATTTCACCAAGTATTTCTTAATCTCTCCAAGTTTTGACTCAATGATAATCTCACGGTTACCTCTTTTAATTTTTCCGAAAGACACAACACCATCAATCTCACTTACTACAGCAGGATTAGAAGGGTTACGAGCTTCGAATAATTCTGTTACACGAGGTAAACCTCCAGTAATATCACCTGCCTTAGCAGATTTACGAGGAATCTTAACTAAGATTTTACCAACCTTAATCTTCTCTCCATCATCAATCATAAGGTGAGCTCCTACTGGTAAGTTATAAGAACGTATTGTTTCTCCTTTTGAATCTTCAATATGAAGTGTAGGAATTAGTTTCTTATTTCTAGATTCTGAAATTACCTTTTCTTGGAATCCTGTTTGTTCATCAATTTCAACTTGATATGTTACACCTTGTTCGATGTTTTCATACTTCACTTTACCAGCAAATTCTGAAATAATTACACCGTTATAAGGATCCCATTGACAGATTGTATCACCATTCTTAACTTTATCACCTGGCTTCACGTATATAAACGATCCGTAAGGAATATTGTTTGTACTTAAAGTAATACCTGTTTTAGCATCAACTAATTTTAATTCTGATGTACGAGAAATAACAACATCAACTTCTTTACCGTCGTTATCAGTACTCTTAACTGTTTTTAGGTCTTCTATTTCGGCAACACCATCAAACTTAACTACTAATTTATTCTCTTCTGAAATGTTACCTGCAATACCACCTACGTGGAATGTACGTAACGTTAACTGTGTACCTGGTTCTCCAATTGATTGAGCAGCAACTACACCTACAGCTTCACCTCTTTGTACCATTTTACCAGTAGCTAGGTTACGTCCGTAACATTTAGAACAAATACCTTTTTTAGCTTCACAAGTTAATGCAGAGCGCACTTCGATAGAATCTAATGGAGAGTCACCAATTCGTTTAGCAATAGCGTCATCAATATGACCACCAGCTTCAACCAATAGTTCTTCAGTAAGTGGGTCATATACATCATTTAATGAAGTACGTCCAACGATTCTCTTCTCAAGAGTTTCAATTATCTCTTCATTTTTCTTCAACGGATTAACTTCAATACCTCTTAATGTTCCACAATCTTCAGTGTAGATAATTACATCTTGAGACACATCAACTAAACGACGTGTTAAGTAACCTGCATCGGCCGTTTTAAGTGCTGTATCGGCAAGACCTTTACGAGCACCATGCGTTGAGATAAAGTATTCTAAAATTGAAAGTCCTTCTTTAAAGTTAGAAAGAATCGGATTTTCAATAATTTCTCCACCACCTGCATTAGATTTTTTAGGTTTTGCCATTAATCCACGCATACCTGTTAACTGACGAATCTGTTCTTTAGATCCACGAGCTCCAGAATCAAGCATCATAAATACCGAGTTAAATCCTTGTTGATCTTCTCGAATACGCTTCATTGACAGCTCTGTTAATTCGGCATTGGTAGATGTCCAAATATCAATAACTTGGTTATAACGTTCGTTATTTGTAATTAATCCCATATTATAGTTACCCATAATACCGTCAACCAAACCATTAGCTTTATCAATCATACCTTGCTTTTCAGCAGGAATAATAATATCACCTAAACTAAATGACAAACCTCCTTGGAAGGCAAATTTATATCCTAAAGTTTTAATTTCATCTAAGAAAGCTGCCGTTTCTGGCACACTAGTCACTTTTAAGATACCATGTATAATATCTCTCAAGGACTTCTTAGTTAATACTTCATTAATATATCCAGCTGCTGCAGGTACTTTTTCATTAAAAAGCACACGACCAACAGTTGTTTCTATAATTTGAGTAGTTAACTCACCTTCTGCGTTGAAATCTTGAGTTCTTACTTTAATACCAGCATTTAAATCAACTTTCTTCTCATTGTAAGCGATAGTTACTTCATCAGGAGAGTAGAATGTTAAACCTTCGCCTTTTACTGTATAATCTTTATCTGTTTTACGGTGCTTAGTCATATAATAAAGACCAAGTACCATATCTTGAGAAGGTACAGTGACTGGCGAACCATTTGCTGGGTTCAAAATATTGTGTGAAGCCAACATTAAAAGTTGTGCTTCTAATATCGCCTCAGGACCTAATGGTAAATGAACCGCCATTTGGTCACCATCAAAATCGGCATTAAATGCAGTACACACTAGAGGGTGTAATTGAATTGCTTTCCCTTCAATTAATTTTGGTTGGAATGCTTGAATACCAAGTCTGTGTAATGTAGGAGCACGGTTTAATAACACTGGATGTCCTTTAAGAACATTCTCTAAGATATCCCAAACTACAGGCTCTTTTCTATCTATAATTTTCTTTGCAGATTTTACAGTTTTTACAATTCCTCTTTCGATTAATTTTCTAATGATAAAAGGCTTATAAAGTTCAGCTGCCATGTTCTTAGGCAATCCACATTCGAATAATTTTAATTCTGGTCCAACAACAATAACCGAACGCGCAGAGTAATCAACACGTTTACCAAGTAAGTTTTGACGGAAACGTCCTTGCTTACCTTTTAATGAATCGGATAATGATTTTAATGGTCTATTAGAATCAGTCTTTACAGCAGATGCTTTACGTGTGTTATCAAACAATGAATCTACAGATTCTTGTAGCATACGCTTCTCATTACGTAAGATAACTTCTGGTGCTTTGATTTCAACTAAACGCTTTAAGCGGTTATTACGAATAATAACACGACGATAAAGATCATTTAAATCAGATGTTGCAAAACGTCCACCATCTAAAGGCACTAAAGGTCTTAATTCTGGTGGAATAATTGGAATAGCCTTCATGATCATCCATTCTGGCTTATTCTCTCTATTAGCATTAGAATCTCTAAATGCTTCAACAACTTGTAAGCGTTTTAATGCTTCTGTTTTACGTTGCTTCGATGTTTCAGTATTGGCCTTGTGACGTAACTGAAATGACAATTCGTTTAAATCGATTCTTGATAACAATTCGATTAAACATTCAGCACCCATTTTAGCGATAAACTTGTTAGGGTCTGTATCATCTAAATGTCTATTCTCCTGAGGAAGAGCTTCCATGATATTTAGATATTCCTCTTCAGTTAAGAAATCCATTTTTTGTAATGGTTCTCCTTCGGCATTTTTAGCCTCACCAGGTTGAATAACAACATAACGTTCGTAATAGATAATCATATCCAAACGTTTTGATGGTAAACCTAATAAGTATCCAATTTTATTTGGTAATGAACGGAAATACCAAATGTGTGCAACAGGCACAACAAGGTTGATATGACCAACACGATCACGTCTTACTTTCTTTTCAGTTACTTCAACACCACAACGGTCACAAACAATACCTTTGTAACGTATTCTTTTATATTTACCACAAGCACATTCAAAATCCTTCACAGGACCAAAAATACGCTCACAGAATAAACCATCTCTTTCTGGTTTATGTGTTCGATAATTAATAGTTTCTGGTTTTAAAACTTCACCACGAGATGCTGCTAAAACAGATTCTGGAGATGCTAAACCAATGGAGATTTTATTAAATCTCTGTACTGTATTCTTATCTTGTCTTCTTGCCATAATATTATGTGGTTACCGTATGGACAGCTCGAAAGCTGTCCTTACTAGCAAAATTTTTCAAATTATTCTTCTAATCTAATATCTAATCCTAATCCTTTCAATTCGTGCATAAGTACGTTGAAAGATTCAGGTAGTCCTGGTTCTGGCATTGGCTCTCCTTTTACGATTGCTTCGTAAGTTTTAGCTCTACCAATAACATCATCAGATTTTACTGTTAAGATTTCACGTAATGTACTTGACGCTCCATAAGCCTCAAGTGCCCAAACCTCCATCTCACCAAAACGCTGACCACCAAATTGTGCTTTACCACCTAAAGGTTGTTGCGTAATTAATGAGTATGGTCCAATTGAACGTGCGTGCATCTTATCGTCAATCATATGACCTAGTTTAATCATATAAATCACACCTACTGTTGCTGGTTGATCAAAACGATCTCCTGTTCCACCGTCATATAAGTATGTATGACCAAATCTTGGCACATCTGCTTCATCTGTAAACGCATTAATTTGATCTAAGGTAGCACCATCAAAAATTGGAGTCGCGTATGTACGACCTAATTTTTGTCCGGCCCATCCTAAAACAGTTTCGTATATCTGTCCGATGTTCATACGAGATGGTACACCTAATGGATTTAATACGATATCAACTGGCGTTCCATCTTCTAAGAATGGCATATCTTCTTGACGAACAATACGTGCAACAATACCTTTGTTACCGTGACGTCCTGCCATTTTATCACCTACTTTTAGTTTACGTTTTTTAGCAACATAAACCTTAGCTAGTTTGATAATACCTGCTGGTAATTCATCACCTACAGAAATTGTAAACTTCTCACGACGTAATGATCCTTGAAGGTCATTTTCTTTAATTTTATAGTTGTGAATTAAATCTGCAACTAAAGAATTTAAGTGATCGTCTGTTGTCCAAGTTCCTGAAGTTAAATGTGTATAATCATCGACAGCGTTTAACATCTTAAGTGTATATTTCTTTCCTTTTGGAATGATTTCTTCACCTAAGTCATTATAGATACCTTGTGCCGTTTTACCATTAACAAGAGCAAATAATTTATCGACTAAAACAGCCTGTAAATCATCAAACTTCTTGTAATAGATATTTTCTAATGCTTCAATATCTTCTTTATCTTTTGCTCTCTTGCGCTTGTCTTTTATTGCTCTCGAGAATAATTTTTTCTCAATAACAACACCATGTAATGAAGGAGAAGCTTTTAACGACGCATCTTTTACGTCTCCTGCTTTATCTCCAAAGATAGCACGTAGTAACTTTTCTTCTGGTGTAGGGTCAGATTCTCCTTTAGGTGTAATCTTACCAATAAGAATATCACCAGGCTTAATCTCAGCACCAATTCTAATCATACCATTTTCATCAAGGTCTTTTGTAGCCTCTTCTGAAACATTAGGAATATCATTAGTTAGTTCTTCATTACCTAATTTAGTATCTCTAACTTCTAATGAATATTCATCGATATGAATAGAAGTAAATATATCGTCACGAACTACTTTTTCAGAAATTACAATCGCATCCTCAAAGTTGTAACCTTTCCAAGGCATGAATGCCACTTTCATGTTACGACCTAATGCCAATTCTCCATTTTCAGTAGCATAACCTTGACAAAGTACTTGTCCTTTTTTAACCTTATCACCTTTCTCAACGATTGGTTTTAGGTTGATAGATGTACCTTGATTCGTTTTTCTAAATTTCACTAGTGGATACGTTTTAGTATCACTATCAAAACTTACCATCGCTTCCTCATCTGTACGTTCGTACCTTATTGTGATTTCGTTTGCATCTACATACTCTACAACTCCATTTCCTTCAGCATTGATTAATACTCTAGAATCTGAAGCCACTTGACGCTCAAGACCAGTTCCAACGATTGGTGCTTGTGGGCGTAATAGTGGTACAGCTTGACGCATCATGTTAGATCCCATCAATGCACGGTTGGCATCATCATGTTCTAAGAACGGAATCAATGATGCAGAAATTGATGCAATCTGATTAGGCGCAACATCTGTATAATGTACATTAGCTGGATCAATTACAGGGAAATCACCTTCTTGACGTGCAATAATTTTGTCTTCAAGGATTTTTCCATTGTCATCAACACGAATATTCGCCTGAGCGATTAACATGTCTTCCTCTTCTTCTGCACTTAAATATGTAGGTGCATTTTTAATATCTACAACACCACCATCTGCTTTTCTATAAGGTGTTTCAATGAATCCCATTGAATTCACTTTAGCATATACCGATAAAGATGAAATTAATCCAATGTTTGGTCCTTCAGGAGTTTCAATTGGACATAATCTTCCGTAGTGCGTATAGTGAACATCACGAACCTCAAAACCTGCTCTTTCTCTAGATAAACCTCCTGGTCCTAAAGCTGATAAACGACGTTTATGCGTAATCTCTGCCAATGGATTGGTTTGATCCATAAACTGAGATAATTGGTTTGTTCCAAAGAATGAATTAATAACAGACGATAATGTCTTTGCATTAATTAAATCAATTGGAGTAAATACTTCGTTATCACGAACATTCATACGTTCACGAATAGTACGAGCCATACGTGCTAAACCAACACCAAATTGAGATGATAATTGTTCTCCTACTGTACGTACACGACGGTTAGATAAGTGATCAATATCATCAATCTCTGCTTTAGAATTGATAAGTTCGATTAAGTATTTTATAATAGTAATGATATCCTCTTTGGTAAGCACTTGCTTATCCATTCCAATATCCAGTCCTAATTTTTTATTCATTCTATAACGACCTACTTCACCCAAAGAGTAACGTTGGTCTGAAAAGAATAACTTGTCAATTATACCACGTGCTGTTTCCTCATCTGGCGGCTCAGCATTACGTAATTGACGATAGATATGTTCAACAGCTTCTTTTTCAGAATTTGTTGGATCTTTTTGTAATGTATTATGAATAATTGCGTAATCTCCTTGCTGTGATGTTTCTTTATGTAAAAGAATAGTTTTCACACCTGCTTCAAGAATTTCTTCAATATTGTCTTTATCTATAACAGTATCACGATCTAATACAATTTCGTTACGCTCGATAGATACAACCTCTCCAGTATCTTCATCTACGAAATCTTCATGCCATGTATTTAACACACGTGCAGCTAGCTTACGATCGATTACTTTTTTAAGTCCAGATTTTGATACTTTAACCTCTTCGGCAAGATCAAAAATCTCAAGAATATCTTTATCGCGTTCAAAACCGATAGCTCTAAAAAGTGTTGTTACAGGTAACTTTTTCTTTCTATCGATATAAGCATACATTACTTGATTGATATCTGTAGCGAATTCAATCCAAGATCCTTTAAATGGGATAACTCTTGCAGAATATAATTTAGTACCATTAGCATGGAACGACTGGCTAAAGAATACACCAGGTGATCTATGTAATTGTGATACTACAACGCGCTCTGCACCATTGATACAGAAAGTTCCGCTAGGAGTCATGTAAGGAATAGTTCCTAAATATACGTCTTGAACAATCGTTTCAAAGTCTTCATGTTCTGGATCTGTACAATACAGTTTTAGACGTGCTTTAAGTGGCACACTGTATGTAAGTCCTCTTTCGATACATTCTTCAATTGTATATCTAGGTGGATCAATAAAATAATCCAAGAATTCTAATACAAATTGGTTACGAGTATCTGTAATTGGAAAGTTTTCCATGAAGGTATTGTATAGTCCTTCATTTCCTCTTTCTTCTGATTTTGTCTCTAACTGGAAAAAATCCTGGAAGGATTTGATTTGAATATCCAAGAAATCTGGATATTCAGTTCTGTTTACTATGGAAGAGAAATTTAATCTTTCAGCTGTATTTGCTAACATCGATGAACGAGATTTTGATTAAAAAATTTACTAGTTTATTTGTGCACCTTTTTATACACAAAAGGGTTTAGGTCATTCCGAGTGTTTCGGAAGACCTAAACCATAATTTGTAGGTTTGTTAAGCTTACTTAAGCTCAACCTCCGCTCCTGCTTCTTCTAATTGAGATTTTAGAGCTTCAGCTTCGTCTTTAGCAACACCTTCTTTGATAGCACTTGGTGCTTCGTCTACTAAACCTTTAGCTTCTTTTAATCCTAAACCAGTTAATTCTTTAACTAATTTTACAACAGCTAATTTAGAACCACCTGCTGCTTTAAGGATTACGTCGAATTCTGTTTTTTCTTCAGCTGCGTCTCCACCTGCTGCTCCGCCACCTGCTGCTACTGCTACTGCTGCTGCTGCTGGTTCGATACCATATTCGTCTTTTAATATTGTAGCTAATTCATTAACTTCTTTTACTGTTAAATTAACTAATTGTTCTGCGAAATCTTTTAAATCTGCCATTTTCTATCGTTTTAATAATTTTAATAAAATATAATTTGTTTAAGTGCGTACTTATTTGATTATCCTTCTTTTTCGGATAATGTTTTGATAATACCTGCAATTGTTCCACCACCTGATTTAAGTGCTGAAATAACATTCTTAGCTGGCGATTGTAATAATCCAACAATCTCTCCTATCAACTCTTCTTTAGACTTGATATCAACTAACATGTCTAATTGATCATCGCCAATGTAAACTGCCTCTTCAATAAAAGCTCCTTTAAGCAACGGCTTTTCAGATTTTTTACGGAAGTTCTTAATTACTTTAGCTGGAGCGTTACCAGTTTCAGAATACATTACAGAGGTATTACCTTTTAAAACTGTAGGAAGTTCTCCGAAATCTCTATCAGAGGCCTCCATAGCTTTAGTTAATAATGTATTTTTTACTACGTTTAATTGTACGTTTGCTTTGTAACAAGCACGACGTAAATCTGAAGTGCTACCTGCGTTTAATCCAGATATATCTGTTAAATAGATATTTGTATTATCTGCTAACTGTGCAGTTAACTCTTCAATTACTTGTGATTTTTCTTCTCTTGTCATAATATTAAAGATTTAACTACTTAACTAAATTTAGGATCAATTGCAATACTAGGACTCATTGTGCTTGACATGAAAATACTTTTCATATAAACACCTTTAGACGCAGTTGGTTTTAATTTATTTAACGTTGATAATAACTCATTTGCGTTACCAACTAATTTTTCAGCACTAAAAGATGCTTTTCCAATTGGAGCGTGAACGATTCCTGTTTTATCTACTTTAAAATCAATTTTACCAGCTTTCACCTCAGATACTGCTTTAGCAACATCCATAGTAACTGTTCCTGTTTTTGGGTTTGGCATAAGACCTCTTGGTCCTAATACTCTACCTAACGGTCCTAGTTTCCCCATGATAGCAGGCATGGTAACGATAACGTCAACATCTGTCCAGCCACCTTTGATTTTCTCTAGGTACTCATCTAATCCTACGTAATCTGCTCCTGCCGCTTTAGCTTCCTCTTCTTTATCTGGAGTAACTAATGCAAGAACTTTCATGTCTTTACCTGTTCCGTGAGGAAGAGATACTACACCTCTTACCATTTGATTTGCTTTACGAGGATCTACTCCAAGTCTTACAGCTAAATCTACAGAGGCATCAAACTTTGTATACGTAATTTCCTTTAATAATGCCGAAGCTTCTTCTAGAGAGTATAATTTATTCTTCTCTACTTTAGCTCTTGCTTCTTTTTGTTTTTTTGTTATTGCCATTTCAAATCGTTTTTAGTTAGGAGCTTCTCCGCCTCTAACAGTGATACCCATTGATCTTGCAGTTCCTGCAACCATCTTCATTGCAGAGTTTACACTAAATGCATTTAAATCTTGCATTTTGTCTTCTGCGATAGCTTTCACTTGATCCCAAGTTACTTTTGCTACTTTCTTTCTGTTCGGTTCACCAGATCCTTTTTTTACTTTGGCCGCTTCCAATAATTGTACCGCAGCTGGAGGAGTCTTGATAACAAAGTCGAACGACTTGTCTTTGTAAACTGAAATTACAACTGGAAGAACTTTACCAGGTTTATCCTGAGTTCTAGCGTTGAATTGCTTACAAAATTCCATAATATTAACTCCAGCAGCTCCTAAAGCGGGTCCAACCGGTGGCGACGGATTCGCAGCACCTCCCCGAACTTGTAATTTAACTACTTTACCTAATTCTTTTGCCATTTTAAAAATTTTAGTTTTGTATATCCTTTATTGTGGAAGCAAAAAAGATATACTATCTATATTTGTAACAATTATTATACTTTTTCAACTTGCATATAACTTAATTCTAACGGTGTCTTTCTTCCGAAGATCTTAACCATTACTTCAAGTTTACGCTTTTCTTCATTTATCTTTTCAATAGTACCATCAAATCCGTTAAAAGGACCGTCGATAACTTTCACTGTTTCTCCTAGCGTGTAAGGTATTGCTACATTTGCATCTGCATCAACAGCTAATTCATCAACCTTACCTAGCATTCTATTTACTTCAGCTTGTCTTAATGGCACAGGATCACCTCCTTTTGTTTCACCTAAAAAACCTATAACATTAGTAATAGATTTAATAATATGAGGAATCTCACCACTTAAGTTAGCCTGAATCATAATATATCCAGGAAAATAAACACGTTCTTTATTTATCTTCTTTCCATTACGAATCTGGATTACTTTTTCTGTTGGAACTAATACTTGGTCAACATAATCCTCTAACCCTAATCTCGAAATTTCATTTTCGATATAGGCTTTGATTTTATTTTCTTGACCACTTACAGCTCTAACAACGTACCATTTTTTATTTACATTAGTTTCAGACATCCTCTTCTGTGTTGTTTAGTTCATTAAAGTAAAGTAAGCCTCAATGACTTTACTAAAAACAGTATCAACTCCCCAAATAGCCAATGAGAATATGATTGAAAATACAGCGACTAATACGGTTAAGCTTTGCCCCTCTGCCAATGTTGGCCAAGACACATTATTCTTTAACTCGTCAAAAGATTCTTTTATATAATTTACAATTCCTGCCATTTGATTTTTAATTTGCACGGGTTGAGAGACTCGAACTCCCGACACCTGGTTTTGGAGACCAGTGCTCTACCAACTGAGCTAAACCCGTAAATATAAATCAAGGCGTTCCGACAAATCGGAACACCTTAATTAATATTTATTTGATAAATATTTAGTCTAAAATTTCAGTAACCTGACCTGCACCTACTGTTCTACCACCTTCACGGATTGCGAAACGTAAACCAACGTTCATTGCAATTGGTTGAATTAATTCAACAGTGATAGTAAGGTTATCTCCAGGCATTACCATTTCAACTCCATCAGGAAGCGCAATGTTTCCAGTTACGTCAGTTGTACGTACGTAGAACTGTGGACGGTAGTTGTTATGGAATGGAGTGTGACGTCCACCTTCTTCTTTCTTAAGGATATAAACCTCAGCTTTAAATTTAGCGTGTGGTGTTACAGATCCTGGCTTAGTAATAACCATACCTCTAGAGATTTGAGTTTTCTCAATACCTCTTAATAAGATACCAGCGTTATCTCCAGCTTCTCCTCTATCAAGGATTTGACGGAACATTTCAATACCAGTAATAGTAGATGTTAATTTCTCAGCACCCATACCAATGATCTCAACTGGATCACCTGTATTTGCAACACCTGTTTCGATACGACCTGTAGCAACAGTTCCACGACCAGTAATTGAGAATACATCTTCAATTGGCATTAAGAATGGCTTATCCATATCACGTACTGGCTCTTCGATCCAGCTATCAACAGCTTCCATTAATTCCATTACCGTATCTACCCACTTTTGCTCACCATTAAGTGCACCTAAAGCAGAACCAGCGATTACAGGACCATTATCTCCATCATACTCATAGAATGATAATAAATCTCTGATTTCCATCTCTACTAATTCTAATAACTCTTCATCATCAACCATATCCACTTTATTCATGAATACAACTATACGTGGAATACCTACCTGACGTCCTAAAAGGATGTGCTCACGAGTTTGTGGCATTGGACCATCTGTAGCAGCTACAACTAAAATAGCACCATCCATTTGAGCAGCACCAGTTACCATGTTCTTTACGTAATCGGCGTGACCTGGACAGTCAACGTGAGCGTAATGACGATTTGATGTTTGATACTCTACGTGAGATGTGTTAATTGTTATACCTCTCTCTTTTTCTTCAGGAGCGTTATCGATAGTATCGAAATCTCTTGCTTCAGATAAACCTGCATCAGCTAATACTTTAGTAATAGCAGCAGTTAAAGTTGTTTTACCGTGATCTACGTGTCCAATAGTACCAATGTTTAAGTGTGGTTTTGAACGATCGAAAGTTGCCTTTGCCATTGTTTAATTTATTTAATCTTATTTATATTAGTGTTCAATTTAATTTTAATTCGAAAAGAGCCAATGACGAGATTTGAACTCGTGACCTCTTCCTTACCAAGGAAACGCTCTACCCCTGAGCTACACCGGCGTAAAGTGTTTACTTCCTCATTTATTAAATGAGATTCCTGCCTTCGCAGGAATTTTTGAGCGGGAGACCGGGTTCGAACCGGCGACATTCAGCTTGGAAGGCTGACGCTCTACCAACTGAGCTACTCCCGCTTTTATAATCTTTTTACTGATTATAGGTTTTCAATATTTCAAATTGGATCACCTCGCGTTGTTCGGTGATCCTAGATTGAGTTAACAATCCAAGCAATTTTTTAATTCTGTTTTATCAAAAGCTAACTTTTGACAACTTCCTTATTAAAAATTGTTTGTGGGGAGAGCAGGATTCGAACCTGCGAAGACGTAGTCAGCAGATTTACAGTCTGCCCTCGTTGGCCGCTTGAGTATCTCCCCAATTTTAAAGAACTTTTGCTAAATCTAACACTTGTTATTTCTAGACTTTTTTAGAGCCGATGGAGGGACTCGAACCCACGACCTGCTGATTACAAATCAGCTGCTCTAGCCAGCTGAGCTACATCGGCTTTTCTATAACTTTTTCGCTATAAAAAAAGCCCGCTATTTCTAACGGACTGCAAATGTAAAGATTTATTTATTTATTCAAAACATTTTTTGAAAAATTTTATCAGATATGTGCTCTTAATTTTTCTTTTCGCTTTTTTAGCTGTCTTTCTAGAGACGAAACTGCCATATCTGTTCCTTCTTCAAATGTTTTACATTGTTTTTTCACAATAAAACTATCTCCTGGAACTTTAACGCGTGCTTCAAAAATTTTATTCTCTTTGTCACTTGTGTTTTCAACTTTCAAATACACGTCAGATTGAATGACCTTATCATAAAACATATCTAGTTTATCCATTCGTTTTTGAATAAAGTCAATGAGCTTTCTGTCTGCGCTGAAATTTACAGATTGTGTGTTTACCTTCATAATCGTTCTTTTATTGGTTAGACAATATTATTTTTTACTTCTTGGGTGTGTATTAGAATACACTTTTTTTAATTCTGCTATACTGTTATGAGTATAGACTTGTGTTGCTGCTAAACTTGAATGACCAAGGAGTTCTTTCACAGCATTTAGGTTTGCACCTTGATTAAGCAAATGAGTCGCAAATGAGTGCCTCAATATATGCGGACTTCTTTTCACTTTGGTAGATACCTTACTAAAGTAGTCATTTATAATTCTGTAAACAAGAGTTTCATAAATTTTAACCCCTTTTTTAGTTAAAAATAAATAGGAATGATCTACTATAGTTTCTAAACTCTTTCTCTGATCTAAATAGTCTTTGATTGTATCTATCACAGAATCAATTAACGGAATGATTCGTTCCTTATTTCTTTTCCCTAATACTTTTAACGATTTATTAGACATATCAACATCTGATAATTTCAGTTGAACCAATTCTATTCTTCGAATTCCTGTAGCATAAAACAACTCTATTATTAATCTATTCCTTAAACCTTCATAATCTTTTGCAGATTGCAACTCTTCGATAACCTCTTTCATTTCAGTTTCTGAGAATGGCACCTGAACTTTTTTACTCACCTTTAATGCTTTGTGTTTGGCTAATGGATTTATAGTAATTTGTTTCGTTTTAAGCAGAAACTTATAATAGGTGTTTAAGGAAGATATTTTTCTATTGATGCTTCTATTGGTGATTTGACTTTCGACAAGATGAACAATCCAATTTCTAATTTGTTGATAATTTACCGTATCTATATTATCTGTATCAAACTGAGACCATATAAACCCTTGAAATTCTTTTAGGTCATTGATATAGGCTTTCAATGTTAATTTTGAATAATTTCTTTCCAGTAATAAATAGTCTGAAAATGCTTTGAAAGTCATAGTAATGGTATTAACTCTTGAAGTGTATCTTAAATGTACAACCTTTTATTTGAACTTCACTAATGCTCAAAAAAAATCCTGCTAAAATTTAGCAGGATTTATATGATAAAAAACACGTGTTATACAGCTTCTTGATCTCTAAGACCTTGAACATACTGTGCTTTTTGTATTTGTGCTCTACGTGCAATTGAAGGTTTTGTAAATTGCTTGCGCTCTTGCAACTGGTTTTTAACCGTTGTCTTCACAAACTTACGCTTGTAACGTTTTAACGCTCTATCTATATTTTCTCCTTCTTTAACTGGAATTATTAACATAGTTCTTAACCTCCTCTCTTTTAGATTTTTTAAGGCTGCAAATATAGGAACAAATTTAATATGCACAACTAAAAAAAATAAATTTTAACTCAGCACTATTTCACAGACCAAACGGAATAACTTTTAGGAGGTGCTTGTATCTTAACCCATTTACCATATTGAGTTGTTGGCTCCCAGTTAGAATGACCTGTAAAATCTTTAATAACAGTATTTGACCAATTCGTTTCTACCCAGCGTTCTTGCCAGTTGTCTGAGTTATTAATATATACAACTAAACCTGGGCCATTATAGCCATTTCTCCTTGCAACATATTCATCATTATCTGTATGCAAGATCGTAGTATTACCGCTGGCCAAATTATTATGTATCCAAATGAGATTGTTTAGACGTTCCTTATTTAACCATTCTTCATAATCTCTATAGAAAATGGTAGGATACCCTTCGTGAGTCAAAATATAGGCATAAGCTAAGATCTTATTATTAATGATTTCATCGGTATCGTGGTTAGTAACAAAAGTGACAGCTCTTGATGCATTTTGTTTCCAAAGCATATTATCGTTTAAAGCATTTAAGTTATTACCCATAAATGCATCTCTCATTTTATAGTAGCAAGCAAAATCAAAAGCACTTACCTCTGCTGCGTTCGTCCACCAATCTAGAGTTGATACATTACTATCCCAATATTCGCCAACCGAAAAACCACCTACTTCGTTTTTCCAATCTTTTACTACCCAAGGCTCAAAACCTTTCACATAATCAAAACGCCACCCATCAAAACCAATAACATCTCTATAATATTTTGCAACACTATTAGAGTTTTTCCAAAGCCAATCTTGAACATAAGTTTGGTGATGACACAAATCTGGAAAACCACCAAAGATTCCAGTGTCATTTGAATGTATATTATTAGGATGAAAATCTGATGACGATCTATAGAAATTACCAGAAAGCGGGTTGAAATCTGTATAAGTATTTCCTCCAGTATAAGGATTAGCCTCTGTGTCTCCTCCACTGTTATGATTAATAACAATATCTGCAATAACACTAAGTCCGTTTTGATGAGCGGTACTTATCATCGTTGTGAGTTCGGTTCTGGATCCAAAACGTGTTTCAATGCTTCCCATTTGATTGTATTCTCCAAAATCGTAATAATCAAAAGGGTCGTATCCCATTGAAAATGGTCCGTTTTGGGCTTTAGTCGCAGGTGGAAGCCAAATAGCATCTATTCCAGCATTACTCCAATCTGCTACTTTTGAGTTTATGGTATTCCACCAAGTCCCACCTGACGGAACATCCCAATAGAAAGCCTGCATCATAACGCCTTCACCAATTGGTTTTAATCCGGCGCGTTGAACAATTTCATTATTTTCTTTTTGCTGAATAGGGTCTTCCGAGCTAGGAAGGCTTTCTTTTTCACAATTAAAAAGGCACAACATTACTAATGCCATACCACAACATTTAAGGTTTTTCATAAGATTTAAGATTTGGTTACGTAAAAAAGTTACATAATTCTATAACTAAACCAAAATCTAAAAGTTTACGAAAACGTTTTCGTGTTAATAAGTAAGTGGTTTTAAGTCTTAAAACCTCTCTAATCTTTAAAAAGTGATGCTCTCTGACTTAAATCTTCAATCATTTTTTCATCCTCTTCGCTCTCAAGAAGGATATTATAATTTTTCCAAAAGGCTTTGTTATAAGGTTTTGGCGAAAAAATATCCATATCCCATTCGCCATCCAAAGTTGTCTTTATAACCTCTTTATCTAAGATGATTTCAGAAAAGAGAATTTCTTGAACTGTGTAATAATAACGTTCCTCTTTATTGTAGCGTTCTTTTTCTTCGTCACTTACTTTTTCATCGGCTTTAAAGCCAACGTTAACTAATTTAGGAGTTTCGTAATAAATGTAATTGGGATACATTTTATCTTCGTATTCTATATACGTGATAATTAATTTATGATTCGTTTGCGTGTCAAACAAGCGTTTACTTCTTACTTTTTGAGCATCTGAGGCAGCTACAAGTTCGTACTCTATCTTTTTTATAGCATAATTATCATAATAGATATACAACCAACCATTGGCAACGTAGCCTTCATTAAAAATACCTTTAGTACCAAGTCCAACAAAATCTGTACTTTCTGAAATTTTAATTTTATAGATTTTTCGATCATTATCCACCAAAATTGTATCCAATTCAAATTGATGTTTATCTAGGATATTCTCTCCAAATAAGGCTTTTGCATCATTTGAATTACGAAGCAAATTCAATTTGCCTTGAAAGATATTCTGAAGCCCGTTCACTCTATTGTCATTCCATTTTATGGCGTCTACTAATTGAGATGTACGCAACTGACTCCGTCTTACGTCTTTAGGTTTTAAACGTCTACTTCTTGTACTTTGATTTTTATAAGACACGTATGAAAATATACTATCCACATCCCTAAGGTCGTAGCTCTTTCTCATTTGATCTACATTAATTTTTAAGTAATCTGAACTTTTAGAACCATAACCAGAATCATAGACCGTTATCGCACTTTCAATAAGCCATTTAAACTCAATTTTATTTCGTTCTTTATGTCTTAAGAATCCTTTTTGTATGTATGCAGAGTCTGGCAAATTATTAGAGAGCTTTTCCATGGCTCTTAGTACAATCTCATTCCCTGTTTTTGGGCGCGTTTCTGCTATAAGAACAATCTCATCCAATGACGCCACATCTTCTTCTAAATAAACATCAACTGTATTATCAAATTCGTTTACAGGTATCTTGTAACTTTTGTATCCAATTGATGAAATAATTAAGGTATCTTTTGCAAATTCTTGTGGGACTTGAAGTAGAAACTTTCCGTCAGAATTACTCACGGTACCAATAGTTGTATTCTTTACATAAATACTAGCACTTTCAATAGGTAAGAGCGTTCCAAAGTCAACAATTTTATTTTTGACTTCTGTTTGTGAGAATACTGTGGTTGTTATTAGCAATATTCCTAGTGCTAAACAATGTTTTAAAAATTTAATTCCCATTCTAAGCATGTTATTTAATTGATGAGCCAGTATCTCTTCCTGAGATTATATCAGGTAGCGGGTTTGTAATCTTTATCATCGATTACCATCTTCGCAATTATTTCTCTAAGGATCTCCGAGGTTCCACCTCCTATTGGTCCTAATCTACTATCACGTAACAATCTTGCCATTGGATACTCTTCCATATATCCATAGCCTCCTAAAAATTGGAGACATTGATAAATGACTTCATCAGCCATTTTAGTAGAGCGCAATTTAGAAATTGTTGCTTCCTTTACTACATATTCTCCTTTATCTAATCTGCTAGCAACAGTATAGTTAAATTCCTTGCACATCGTCATGTCGGCATAACAATCTGCAAACGTATGACGTAAGGCTTGAAATTTATTAATAGACTTTCCAAAGGCTTGTCTTTCGCTCATATAAGTTTTAGCATAATCTAGAGCAAATTCTGCTCTTGCATGTGCATTAATTCCCATGATTAGGCGTTCTAAAGCAAAGTGCTGCATAATGTAAGGAAACCCTTTATTTTCTTCACCCATTAAATTAGATGCTGGAATTTTTACATTATCAAAAGCAATCTCTCCTGTATCAGAAGCTCTCCATCCTAATTTATCTAGTTTTGTTGCAGAAACTCCAGGCAAATCGCGATCCATTATAAATATACTAATGCCTTTATTACCAAGTTCAGGGTTTGTTTTTGCAGCTACAACGAGATAATCACTATATACGCCATTTGTAATGAACGTTTTTGAACCGTTAATCACGTAACTATCACCTTCTTTAACGGCAGTAGTTCTCATTCCTGCTACATCACTACCTCCAAAAGGTTCGGTAATACATAGACACCCTATTTTATCACCTGTAATACTAGGTGCTAAATATTTTTCTTTGATTGCATGATCTCCTTCTTTATTAACATGTGTCATTGCCAAATAAGCATGCGCCCAAATTGCAGCCGCGAATCCTCCAGAGTTTATCTTTTGGAGTTCTTCAAGCAAAATCACGGTGTAAAACAAATCGAGATCCATACCACCATAAGCTTCAGGATATGCCAATCCGAAAAACCCCATTTCACCAAATTTCTTCCAGATGAAACGTTCAATATGTCCAGTTTCTTCCCATTTATCTAGATGTGGAACAACTTCTTTTTGTAAAAAATCCTTTAAACTTTGTCGAAATAATTCATGTTCTTCTGTGAAGTACATACTGCTCATGGTCTGCTTTTTTAGTGATCATTAATCGAATGTCAAATATAGCTTAATTATCTCACTTTTTTTAACAGGAAAACCTTTAACTTTTGTTAATTCATCGAAAGATTTAAATCCCTCTCGTAGTGTACGTTGCTCGATGATATGATAAGCAATCTCGTAGTCGATATATTTTATGGTTACCAATTCGTCAATTGTAGCTGTATTTATATTTAATTTTGAAATGGGTTTTGCAGACTTTACTGTAAACTCATTGAGCACTCGCTCTATAACCTCTGGAGACAGACCATACACTTCTTGAAGCTGAACGTCTGCAATAAAACCACCTGAACGGTCTCTGTATTTAACAATACGCTCAGACAACTTTTCACCAATGCCATTGACCCGTTTTAGCTGAGCTGCCGAAGCTGTATTCAAATCTATCTTCTGTTCATAATCTTTGGGCTTCGAATCGTATGTATATGAGGTTTGATACTTTATTTTTGACTTCGGGTTTGTAACCCAATCTGGAAACTTAAAGTAAGGAGATATTTTAGCTAATAAGGTGTCAGATATCTTTGTTATTTTCTGAAATTCTTTAGCAGAATTCACCCACTTATTAGCATTTCTGAAAGTATGCAACCTGTCAATCTCTTCATTAGACATGCCAAGTGTATAGCCTTTATAGTCGGTAATAAAATTAGGGTTGAACGGATATATTTTAGGTTTAGTTTCTTCAAGTTTTACTAAGTTTAAAGAATCTACTTCAGCTCTAAATTGTGCTACAATTTCTGTGTTGTCATCATACTTTTCCGAAGAAAAATCAACTGTAAAGTAAATAACTTGGAGCACCAATATGAGTACTACCAACAAAAAAATCCCACTCCGTTGTTGTTTAGTAAACGTGAAGTGGGATTTTATATTTTTCATTTTATACTATGCTTTTCGACCGTCTTTAATCGCTTTCATATATTTAGACAATTCATCTCGTACTTTAGGTGCCAGAATAACTAAACCGACCATGTTTGGTACCATCATTGCAAAAATCATGGCATCGGAGAATCCAATAACAGAGCCTAAACTTGCTGCCGCTCCAACAACTACAAACATGCAGAAAATAACTTTATAAGTATATTCCATTTTTTTAGTTCTACCAAATAGGTATGCCCAACCTTGGAAGCCATAGTAAGACCAAGAGATCATTGTACTAAAAGCAAATAGAACAACTGCTACAGTTAATACATATGGGAACCATGAAATAGCAGATTCAAATGCTCCAGACGTTAATAATATAGCTTGCGCATCATTTAATCCTGCATTTGCAGCCGTTACATTTCCTGTTATAATTAAAACTAAAGCTGTCATTGTACAAACCACAACAGTGTCAATAAATGGTTCTAATAATGCTACCATTCCTTCACTTGCTGCATACTTTGTTTTTACAGCTGAATGGGCAATAGAAGCCGATCCAACCCCTGCTTCATTAGAAAATGCCGCTCGTCTAAATCCTTGAACCAATACACCAATTGCTCCACCAGCAACTCCTTCTGGGCTAAATGCTCCATTAAATATTTGAGCAAAAGCATCTCCAATCATATTATAATTAGCAAAAATCACAAAGAGTGAAGCCGCAACATAAATAACAACCATAAATGGTACAATCTTATCTGTTACCTTGGCAATCTTCTTAATACCACCAATAATTACAATACCTACAAATACAGCCATTACGAGTCCAAACAACCATCCTTTACCATGTAAAAATGATTCACTTCCACCAGTAATACTTTCAACTAATTGAAAAGCCTGATTAACTTGGAACATATTTCCTCCACCAAAAGATCCGCCAATAACAAAAATGGCAAACAGCACAGCTAAAACCTTTCCTAAGCCCGCAAAACCTTTAGACTTAAGTCCTTTAGTTAAGTAATACATAGGACCTCCATAAACAGTACCATCTTCTGCAATATCTCTATACTTTACACCTAATGTACATTCTACAAATTTTGAAGCCATACCTAATAAACCTGCAACAATCATCCAGAATGTTGCTCCTGCTCCACCAATCGATACTGCAATAGCTACACCTGCTATATTTCCTAAACCTACTGTTGCAGATAAGGCTGCAGTTAATGCTTGGAAGTGTGATACCTCTCCTTCGTGTCCTTCAACAGCTATTGTTTCTATAGCATCTCCTCCAGGTGTAGAATCACCTGCTCCTACAAGAGATTCGTGGTGATCTATATCATCATATTTTCCTCTTACAATATTAATTGAAGTAAAAAATCCTCTAAGGTTGATTCCTTTAAAATAGAATGTAAAATAAAGTGCTCCCAGAATTAATGGGAATAGCACCCAAAACACCTTAACGCCTCCACCAAAATCAATTTGATAGAATATGAAATTTACAAACCAGCCTGTTGCATCACCAAATTTTTCATCAATAATTTGGTCTATTCCTTTTTCAGGCTCTTGAGCAAAAGTTAATAATGGTAAAATAACTGTGAAAATGGAAAGAAGATACTTCTTCATACTTGATATATTTAAATTAGTTAGTTTTTAATAAAGGTCACAAGATGCTAAAAAAAATCGACTTTTTAAAGAACACCCTGTTAAAATGAAATCGAGATTAGTCTATATTGTAAATGGAATTAAGCTTTTGGATTTGCTCTGGTCTTCCTAAAACAATAATTTTTGATTTTGGCACTAACTTCATATCTGCCTCTGGGTTTACAATATAATCTCCAGCCTCGTCCTTATAACCAATTACCGTACAGCCCGTTTTTTTTCTGAGGTCTAAATCTCGGATGGTTTTAGTTTTGGTAGCATCGTATAACTTTTCTATGGATATTTCCTCTATATTAATATTTGCTTTACCAACTATCGACAGGTTATCAATAAATTCTATTAAATCTGGGACAACAACCAAAGACGCCATATGATCTCCACCTATTCTATCTGGCAAAATCACATTATTCGCTCCTGCTAGTTTTAATTTTTGATAGGACGTTTCCTGAGATGCTCGGCTTATAATGTTCATATTCGTATTAATTTGCCTAGCAGATAGTACGACAAACAAATTATCAGCATCATTTGGTAATGCCGATATTAAGGTATCTGCTCTATCTATTCCTGCTTGCAAAAGTATTTCATCTTCATTGGCATTTCCTAAAACAAATGGTACCATTTCACTTTGAAACTTATCCATAATATCTTTGTCCTTTTCAATGACCACAAACGGTTTCTTATAAGCTAGAAGTTTTTTGGCTGCCTGTTTGCCATTTCTTCCATAACCACAAATAATGATATGGTTAGCTAAGCTGTCTATTTTCTTTTGCATCTTTTTTTGTTTTAGTTCTTCAAAATTGTTCTTGCTTAATATATACTCTGTAATTACCGTAATGGCATAACCAAGAATAACAACGCTTGCCAAGATTAAAAAAATAGTGAAAATTTTACCTGTATCATCTAGCGGATGCACTTCTTGAAATCCTACCGTAGTAATCGTAATTACGGTCATATATAAAGCATCAACCCATGAATAATTAGACATGATTTTAAATCCGATAACCCCAATAAAAAGCAGTATCAACAACAAAAAAACTGCTGTGTAGATTTTAACTCTAAATAGTTTTATCAAAGGATTTATAGGTTTTATCACGTGCTAAAAGGTTAAAGGTCAAATACTGAAGATCGTTTGGTATAAATAATGTCTTTGATTTTTATCCAAAATGCAAAAAACAAATACAATGCGAAACCAAAACCAAGTGTAGCAAACGTCAAGTACATAAAAGACGTTCGTACAACCTTTGCTCTTATTCCTAAACGATCTGCTATACGTTGGCAAACATAATACCCTCGTTTTTGAAAATAATATAGTATTTGATAAAACTGTTTCACACCGCAATTTAAACTTTATTTACTTAAAAGTGAATTCCCAATCGCACATTTTAAACACTTGTTTTTATCACAATATTCTGTTTTTAGCTGAATTAATGCTTGAGAAGTCATTGCAGAATTCGAAACGAGCTTCAACTTGCCAAAACCTTCAACTATCGTATTTTTTTCTGAGGCAATTTCTTTTATAATATTAAAGATGTTTTCGTGATCTGAATGTCCTTTTTGATTTGTGTAATAAAACTTCAAGGGCAATACTGTATTTATTATAAGTAAATCCATAAAGGTTTTAGTTGTTTGTTTTTTTGATTGCTTAGAACTTTTACTAAATGTAAAATGAGACTCCCAAAATAATGATGCCTCAGTGCCAAACAACTTATAAAAGTCTGAAAGTTTATCAAGTGACATTGCCTTAGAAAAAACTGCATGCTCTCTATGATATAAATTGGCTAATTGTGATAATCTTATCGTTGGAAAATTTGAAGGCCGTAATCGAAAAAATTGAAATGGGATTACTCCATAATTATTTAATCCAAATTTTTGCTTAAGAAACTGGTATTCTTTTTGAAGATTATTATAATAAACAGCGCTACTTTTATCATCTAATAATCCAGCTTGTCCAAATAGCAGTGCTTCTAATGTTAATAATTGCGTGTGCGATTTTCTTATAATTACATATGGAATAGAATGGGCCAAACTAAAAAAAGATTCACCATTGACTTTAAGCCCGAAATTCCTAGCTAGTAGTTTAAATAATACAGCTTCCCAGTCATTTTTTGAAGATTTAAGTAGATCTTCAATCATTTTGGATTTTCGTTCTAGACGCTCTATGTAAAGGCGTTCAAACCAATTATTCAAAACAAATGTAGACACATTTGAACAGTCCTTTTCACAATTAATCCAAGCATTCTTTGAACTCAAAAGACGTTGATAGTTTTTAAATACGCTAGGTTTGATAAGAGGCTTGAGTACCAAGGTTGGAATGATTGAGTTGTCTTTTCTGAAAATTTCTGTATCATGATCATAGACCACGTGCAAAATCACATTATCATAAGTACAATCTTTTTCATGTCCATGAACATACCAATCACTAGATTTCACATGAATCTCTATGTTTCCAACCCAAAGTTGCTGATTAATACGCAACTGACCGTTGAAAAAATCTGGACCGCTATTGGAATTCAATCTTCCACCCGAAATTATTTGCAACGGTTCTTGTTGCGTAGTTTGTAAATTGAGAACATCGAATTTCTTGTACATCCATACATAATGAAGAAACTCTTCTTTCATAAAACAAATATATAGAAAATTTTCTATATATCAATATAATCTCATTTATAAATTACTAACATTTCTGGTTGGCATGAAAAGTGTAGCTAAAATATAACTAACCAATTATAAAATAATGATTTGTTCAAAACACCAAATTCTTTGCATCTTTATTAGTGTTTTTATTCTGTCTTCTTGTGCTAATGAAAAGAAAGCACCTTTCAAAATGCCTAAAAATGCTATCCGTTTAATTGCCGGAGATTCTGCTAAAGTTTGGAAACTCGCAAAACGCACAAACAATAATGTACGAATGAACATGGGAGATTGCTTTTTATCTTATAGAGTGACTTATAAAACCGACAGTACGATGCACGACAATAACGGCCATTTTAGTGATTGCGGTGAGACCCTTACAACGAATTGGACACTATACTCCTCAGATGATGGTTATCCATACATAAAGCTTAAAGGAGGGCAACTTCAAAAGTTATTACATTTAGATGTGAACTATAAATTCTTTAAAATTTTAGACCTTAGTGAAGCACAATTGGTTTTAGAATTTAGACATAAACAGTTTTCTTCGAAAGAAAGCACCATTGTTGATGTGTTAGTTCCAGATAGTGTATCGATAAAAAACAGAAATTTTCATTGGTAACCGCCTGTAACAAAATCGATATCAGTACATCTATGTAGTATGAAATTACTTTATTACGTTATCATTTTTACATTAATATCTAAGTTTAGTTTCGGGCAAAAAGCAAAAAACCAACCTTTTTCTTATGACGATGAAATAGAATTTTATTGGAAGACTGAAGGGGATAGCTTAAAACTTAAAGCTAAAAACAAACTGTTAATCGCCACTGAAATTATCATAAGAGATAGAAAAACAAATAACGAATTGTTTTCTAAATTACTAAAAGCGCAGGATAGTATCGTTGTTATTTCCTACGAGCTTAACACATCGGATACAGTCATCGCAAAACGCTTTAATGACAGTCTTAAAGTTGGTTATTATTATGGACATAAATCGCTTATAAATCCTGATACAAGCTATCAGTATCGACTACCTTTTCAAGAGGGCAAAAAACATAGTGTGAGTCAAAGTTTTGGAGGAAAATCGTCGCACAGCAAACCAACGTCATTGTTCGCTATTGATTTTCAAATGGATATAGGTGAACCAGTCTATGCCGCTAGAGAGGGACTTGTTGTACAGGTTATTGATTGGTTTACTCTACATGGCGACAAATCATTTGTTAAGAAAGCAAACAGAATAGTAGTTTTACATGATGATGGTACAATGGCATCATATGTTCATCTCGACTACAAAGGTAGTTTTGTAAAGATTGGAGATCGTATCGTAAAAGGTCAAAAAATTGGAGTTTCAGGTTTAACTGGTTTCACTAGTGGGCCTCATTTGCATTTTGTAGTTAGAAAAGAAAGAGACCTTGCTATTCCAATATACTTTGAAGGTTATCCAAATAAAGAATTAAAGAAAAGAAAACGCTATAAAGTTAAAAATTAACTAGACAAATGTGGCTTCAAAAAGTGCTTTAAAATGTTTGAGCAGTTTCTCTTTTACCTCATCCTCATTAACCCTATCAACACCTAATTCTACATTTAAGGATGTGACAGCTTTCCCTCTAATTCCACAAGGGATAATATTATCAAAATACCCCAAATTAGCATTAACATTAAGAGCAAAACCATGCATGGTCACCCAGCGACTAGCACGTACTCCCATGGCACAAATTTTCCGTGCAAATGGTGTTCCAACATCAAGCCAAACTCCTGTTTCGCCAGGACTTCGTTTGGTTTCTAACCCATATTCTGCTAGGGTAAGAATGATAACTTCTTCCAGAAATCTAAGATATTTATGAATGTCTGTAAAGAAATTATCTAAATCTAAAATAGGGTAACCCACAATTTGCCCAGGGCCATGATAGGTAATATCTCCTCCTCTATTTATTTTATAGAATGTAGCTCCTTTTTGAGTAAGCTGTTCTTCAGATAAAAGCATATTAGAAACATCTCCGCTTTTGCCTAAAGTATAAACATGAGGATGCTCTACAAACAGAAAGTAATTATCTGTTTCCAATCCAGCATCCTCACGTCTATTTTTAATTTTAGTATCTAAAATCCCTTTAAAAAGTTGTTCTTGGTAATCCCAAGTTTCTTTAAAGTCTTTAGTTCCTAAATCTTCAAGTTTTATGTTTTTATTCAATAGTCTAATCTTCTAGTACCACGTCTAAAACCATCTTTTCAGGTGATTTTATCATTTCAATAAAGTTCATTTTTAGTCGTACTGTTTTCCTATCCTTGCTAATTTCGGCATTTTTATTAGTCACAGATTTAATAGGCTTCGGAAAGTTATAAATTACAGTATAACTCATAGCTTCAAACATTTCTTTAGCTTCTCCCATTTCAGAAATCTCTGTGTTCAAAGCTTCAAAATCTTGATCGGACTTTTTATATCCTTCTTTTAAACTTCTTGAGAATGTTTTTCCATCATAGGAAAAATCGATATACTCAAACATACCTTCAGATGCCTTTGCCACTTGACTTTCTCCCATTTTTGAAAATGATGGGTCTCCCTTAGAGTTTAGAGATTTAGCATTCTCTATATTTTCTAAGGTTTCAGGAAGTTCTGCTAAACTCTTAAAAGATGATCCTATGCCAATATTAAACAGACCTTCTTCCTGATCCATTTTCATACGCATTACAATATTTTCTAATGCTTTGAGTTTATCTTGTTCTTCTTGAGGTAATTTCGAAATACTATCTGCCTTTTCTGTCAACATATCTTTAAAATAGATAATACTATCCATCTTTACATTTTCCTTTCCTTCGTCACTTTGGCCTCCGCCCATTTTCTCTTCTACGGTTTTCATGACTTCCCCCATATCATAACTCATGATAAACTCACCAGAGCCATCTTCGTTAAATGTAATTTCTTCAGTAAAGTTGCAACTTGTTAATAATAAAAGACTTGCTACTACAAATAAATATCGTTTCATTTTAAAATATAATTGATTAAGAAACGCAAAGATACAATTTATCTTTCAGGATTGTTAAGAATAACTAAAGCTGCTATTACTCCAGGAACCCAGCCACAAATCCACAGTAGAAAAACAATGAAAATTGACCCACATCCTTTTCCAATAACCGATAAAGGCGGAAAAATGATTGCGAGTATTACTCTCCAAAAACTCATAATTTAATTTTTTTGATGATTGATGATGTAACTATAGGACGTTATCTTTAAACAATTGTTACATTTCAATTTATTTGAACTTCACATTTCCTATTAATTAAAAAAATACTAGTTTAGTGCTGTGAGACACCTACTCTATATACTTATATTTATTTGCTTTGGAACGGCTGCTACAGCTCAACATAATTTTAAAGGTTATATTGACAACAACCGCTGGCAAAACGAGGTTTACCTCTCTGTGATTGAAGATTATCGTACACTTGATGGCATTAATGACGAGCAAATTATAACTAAAACATCAACAAACGCCGATGGCTTTTTTCAATTTACTGGTAATCAACTAGATCCTAATCAAAAAATATACAAGTTACATGTAGATAACTGTACATCTTTTAATCAAGGCAGTAATCACTTTGAAGGGCATTGCACAGATAGTAAAGACATTCTCTTTATTGCAAAACGTACAGACACTATTACATTTCCTCTTTCGTTTGATGCTCAAATGTTTTGCGATATTATTTCTAATAATCCTAGAACTGCTGCATTTATTAAGGTAGACTCTCTAAAAGAAGAAATGAAGTTTGCTTATTCAGAGTTTCGAAGTAAAGCCAATAGAGATCTCAATAACAAAAAATGGTTTAAAACCCTCCAAGATTTTGGAGAAACACTTGATGAACCTTTGGCCGAACTATACATTTATGCTTTTTTATCTGATCGCGGCAATCAATTTCACAACTATTATCTTGAGGATTTAAAATCTAATAACTACTATGACGAATTACTTGGTCGTCTACAAGATGATTATCCTAATTCGTCATATGCGAAACAGTATGAAGCCGAATTAACCTCCGATAAATTTATTGTATCACCCTCTGATTACAAATCTGATTTTAACTGGACTTATCTCTTAATAGGATTATTAATACTATCACTTTTAGCTAACGTTTGGTTTATTACTTCGGTAAAAAAAAGAAAAGCAAAACAACAAAGCCAAGCCAAAGAGCAACTTACAAAACAAGAACAAAATGTGTTAGACCTTTTACTAGACAATAAAACGAATAAAGACATTGCCGACGCCCTTTTTGTTAGTGTAAGTACTGTAAAAACACACGTAAACAACGTTTATAAGAAATTAAACGTCAACTCAAGAGACGAACTAAAATCACTGTTTAACAGTTAGTTACAAATTTCAACCCAGGTACTAGTACTCATTTCAACCTTAACTTTCACAAATTTCACATCAATAATCTAGATGTTTGTTTTCATATTAATCATTTAAAATTTCAATTATGAAACGAACATTAAACATTGCAATCTTACTAGTACTAACACTAGGTTTATTTAATGCTGCTCCAGCAGAATTTTACAACTATGACACAAAAGTTGCCGTAATCAAATTTAAAACCGAAACGGTTGATTATGGAACCATAACTCAAAATTCTGATGGCACAAGACTTTTTAGTTTTACAAATACGGGAGATGCACCTTTATTAATCACTAAGGTAAAAACGAGCTGTGGGTGTACTGTACCAAGCTATTCTAAAACTCCTATCATGCCAGGTGAATCTGGGGAGTTAAGTATTAAGTATGACACTAAGAGACTTGGTGCTTTTACCAAGACCATTACTGTAACATCTAATGCTGAAGGTGGTAACAAAATTCTTAAAATCAAAGGAAACATCGTCGCATCGAAGTAATTCGTTTTAGTTTTTACATCTACGCTTTGAGCAGCGTCAAAACACGTCAGGATTTGATTATAATTTTTTTGACGATGCTCAAAAAGGGTAGGTTACTTTTCCTTATTAATATAAACCATCATCATGATAAAAAACATTACCACACTTATAATTACACTAGCTATCTCCTTTCATATACATGCTCAATCCATAAATAATGAAGTTACAATTGAAGGAGAAACACCTTTTTTGCTCGGAAAAATTGACAAAACTGGATTAACATCTGGTCATTACAATTCTTGGTTTTCAAAAAACTATGATGACTATAAAATCGATCAAGCCACAATTTCAGAATTAAAATCTAAACTAAGTGATTTCAACATTACTCTGTTTATGGGAACTTGGTGTGGCGATAGTAAAAAAGAAGTACCCCATTTCTATAAAATTTTAGAGGCCTGCAATTTCCCCAAAGAGCAACTTACTGTAATTGCTGTAAGTAGAAAACCATACATGTACAAACAAAGCCCCAACCATGATGAAGCAGGTTTAAACATTCATCGCGTGCCAACAATTATTTTCTATAAAAATCGCACTGAAGTAAATCGTATTGTAGAACATCCAGTAGAGACTTTAGAAAAGGACATGTTAAATATTGTCACTAAAAATAACTACACTTCAAACTACCATATCGTATCAAAAGTTCATAATATCTTAAAAGATGATGGGTTAAATGGCTTAAAGAAACGAGCTAAAAAATTAGTTAAGTCTTTTGAAGGAAAAGTATCTAGTATGTTTGAACTCAATACCTATGGAAGAATCCTATATGCTAATAATGAAATAGAGGAAGCTCTTGAGGTATTTAAATTAAACACAAAACTGTTCCCAGACAACCCAAGAACTTACATGAGTTTGGCCAATACTTTAGGTGTTAATGGCCACTCAAAAAAAGCAGTAGACGTTATAGAAAAGGCAATTAAATTATTTCCAGACAACAAAGACCTCGTTGAAAATCTAGAGGCTTTAAAATCAAAATAAAACAAACATCACTTATAAAGACCACTAGGAACATAAAACCCAGTGGTTTTTTTACGTTAATTCTTGTAAATAATGTAATTTTGCTGCCTAAAATAAATATAGAATGCAACTTTCAGAACAAGAATTGGTAAGACGCGATAAACTCGCAAAATTAAGAGACTTAGGTATTAACCCTTATCCTGCAGATTTATATCCTGTAAATCATACTTCCAAACAGATAAAAGATATGTTTGAGGAAAGCAAAAAAGTGGTTATTGCTGGTCGATTAATGTCTCGTCGTATTCAAGGAAGCGCCAGTTTTGCTGAGCTACAGGATAGTGCGGGTAGAATTCAGGTGTATTTTAACAGGGATGAAATTTGTACAGGAGATGATAAAAGCAAATACAATGATGTTTATAAAAAACTCCTAGATATTGGCGACTTTATTGGTATTGAAGGCGAACTATTTACTACCAAAGTTGGAGAAAAAACGGTTATGGTAAAAGATTTCACATTGTTAAGTAAAGCGCTTAAGCCACTACCTCAACCACGTGTTGACAGTGAAGGAAAAGTACATGATGCTTTTACTGATGCTGAACAACGTTACAGACAACGCTATGCTGATCTTGTTGTAAATCCTCATGTTAAAGAGGTATTCGTTAAGAGAACAAAATTATTCAATGCTATGCGTGAGTTTTTTAATAACTCTGGATACTTTGAAGTAGAGACTCCTATTTTACAACCTATTCCTGGAGGGGCTGCTGCACGACCGTTTGTGACACATCACAATAGTTTGGATATTCCGTTGTATATGAGAATTGCAAATGAACTGTACTTAAAACGTCTTATTGTAGGCGGTTTTGATGGTGTCTATGAGTTCTCTAAGAATTTCAGAAATGAAGGCATGGATAGAACTCACAACCCTGAATTTACAGCCATGGAAATCTATGTATCTTATAAAGATTACAACTGGATGATGGATTTTTGTGAGCGTTTATTAGAGCACTGTGCAATGGCTGTTAATGGAACAACTGAAGCTACTTTTGGTGAACACCACATTAACTTCAAAGCACCCTATGCTCGTGTTACAATGGCAGATTCTATAAAACATTTTACAGGTTTTGACATTACTGGTAAATCGGAAGACGACATTCGTCAAGCTGCAAAAGATATGGGCATTGAGGTTGATGACACCATGGGTAAAGGTAAATTGATAGATGAAATTTTTGGTGAGAAATGTGAGGGTAATTACATTCAACCAACATTTATTACAGACTACCCTAAGGAAATGAGCCCATTATGTAAAGAGCATCGAGAAAACCCAGATTTAACAGAGCGTTTTGAATTAATGGTTTGTGGTAAGGAAATTGCTAATGCATACTCAGAATTAAATGATCCAATTGATCAACGTGAACGCTTTGAACACCAACTGAAATTGGCTGCAAAAGGTGATGACGAAGCTACCGAATTTATTGATCATGATTTTCTTCGAGCCCTAGAATATGGTATGCCTCCTACATCTGGAATGGGAATTGGAATGGATAGATTAATCATGTTTTTAACGAACAATCAATCAATTCAAGAAGTGCTATTCTTTCCGCAAATGCGACCAGAGAAAAAGCAAGTAGAGATGACCGAAGAAGAAAAAGCTGTTTTTGAATTACTTAAATCTAACTCTCCAGTTGGTTTAAACAGCTTAAAGTCTCAATCTGGATTGAGTAATAAAAAATGGGACAAAACCATCAAGGGTTTAACTAGTAAGAAGGTTGCTAAAGTTGAAAAAACCGATGAAGGTCTATTTGTTTCAATACTATAACTATATACATTTTATAGATTAATAAAAAAGGTTGCCCGTTGGCAATCTTTTTTTATTGTAACTCGTGATAGGTCAGCACTCCATTTTGAACATCTATGTAATAGCCATAACATTGTACAGGTTTCCTTTGTGCTTTAATACAACTCCTAATTGCTTATCATTCGTGAAGACAAAAAAAAGGTAGAAAAGAATGTCCTCCCTGAAATGATCTCATACAATAATTCTAAAGACTTTTTGTTTTAGAACCTGTATTATGGTCTTGACTCTAAAACTTAAAAAAAACTACAAAGCATTTTTCCTCATTGGATATGCTTTTTTGTTGCTGACACATTTCATTTTGAAAGATTATCTCTTTCCATTGAGTATTGTATTTTATGCTTCCCCTCTACCTCTTTTAATACTTTCTGGATTGCTATTACTAGGTTTATATTTCCGAAGAAAAACATATAGAATTGCCTTATTAATAGTGGTGTGCTTACTCAGTCTCCATTGGCTCGGGAATTACTATTTATCTTCTAAACCACTAGCAAATAAAGGGAATTCTAAAATTTTATTTTGGAATCTCGCAAAGCGAGAACAATTATCTATTTCTAGTATTACAAACCAAGTTAATGTTTACCAACCCGAAATTTTAGCATTTGTTGAAGCCCCTCATACAACATTAAAAAATTTGGATGCCCTAAAAACAGCATTATCAAATTATAACTTTATAACTTTAAAAGGAGCCATGTTGGTTGCTGCTAAAGGAGATATTACATTACTTGATTTTAACCTAAAAGAAGATGCTTATAAAGTCAATTTATTAGACATTAGTACTAAAACATCTCATATTAAGTTGATGATTACAGATCTAACAGCAAATGTTTTTGTTAACAAAAAAGCACCTTTAGAGTTTGTAGTTAACTATGCCCAAAATAATGATGTAGACCTTATTGTTGGCGATTTTAATGCGCCATATGAGAGCACGTTTTTTAAACCATACGAATCTAATTTTACCAGTTTTCATCATTTCAGCAATGGTTTTACCGCAACTTGGCCGCTTGGTATTCCCTTATTAGAACTAGATCATATTTGGTTATCTAAGCGACACGAGCCAATTAAGTTGACTAAACATTATCATAATGCCTCTGATCATGCCATGCTCATTTCTGACTTTAGACTAAGGAACTGACACTTTTAAATAATATATGTAGTTGCGCAAGGAAATCTCATGGCAATAAGCCTATAGTATTCAGCATAGTGCATTTATTTTATCTCCAAATCGAAGTAAAATAATCCAATGAATCGCATTTGAAAAATTCAATATTAATTCTATATAGATTCCGTTTCTTTTCCTACTTTAGTGTTGACCAATTTCGACCAGAATTATACAAAAATTTAATTCTTCATCTAATATAGCGTCTAAAATCTTAAACAGTTAAAACTAAAGAATGCTATTTAACTCTATTGACTTTGCCGTATTTTTACCCATTGTTTTTATACTATATTGGTTTGTCACAAACAAAAACTTAAAATCACAAAACCTGCTAATTGTTTTGGCCAGCTACCTCTTCTATGGATGGTGGGATTGGAGATTTTTATCATTAATATTAACCAGCACACTAGTTGATTATTTCATAGGAATTAGCCTATCAAAACAAGAGAACGCTTCTAAAAGAAAGCTGCTTCTATGGACAAGCATTTTCGTTAATATTGGCTTTCTTGGTTTCTTTAAATATTATAACTTCTTTGTAGATAACTTTATAACTGCTTTTTCCTTCTTTGGGGCAGATATCAGCGTAGGTTCTCTCAACATTATTTTACCCGTTGGTATCAGTTTTTACACATTTCAGACACTAAGTTATTCTATAGATGTTTACAAAAGAAAACTTGAACCAACTAAAGATTTGATTGCATTCTCGGCATTTGTAAGTTTCTTTCCTCAATTAGTAGCTGGTCCTATTGAGCGTGCAACCAACCTACTGCCTCAGTTTTATATTAAACGGAAATTTGATTACTCAAAAGCCGTTGATGGTATGCGACAAATACTTTGGGGCTTATTTAAAAAAATCGTTATTGCAGATAATTGTGCCCAATACGCCAATGCCATTTTTAACAACTCATCTGAATACTCTGGAAGTACTTTAGCTATAGGTGCCTTGTTTTTTACATTTCAAATCTATGGCGATTTTTCAGGCTATTCTGATATTGCCATAGGGACATCTCGTTTGTTTGGTTTCAATCTAAAACAAAACTTTGCTTTTCCATATTTTTCTCGAGACATTGCAGAGTTTTGGAGACGCTGGCACATCTCACTTTCAACTTGGTTTAGAGACTATCTTTATATTCCATTGGGAGGAAGTCGCGGTCCTGTACAAATTAAAATACGAAATGTCTTTATTATTTTCATTGTTAGTGGCTTTTGGCATGGTGCCAATTGGACTTTTATAGCTTGGGGTGCCTTAAATGCCTTATTCTTTTTACCTCTATTTCTTACAAAAAACAATAGAAACAATTTAGACGTTGTTGCACAAGGAAGTTACTTCCCCTCCTTCAAAGCGTCAGTTCAAATACTGCTAACTTTTTCACTTACTGTCTTTGCTTGGATATTTTTTAGAGCTGAAAGTATTCAGCATGCTTGGAGCTACATTTCTTTGATGTTTTCAAAATCTCTTTTTACAATTCCAGAAATTAGACCTACAGATATAATTATACTTATTATAACTTTTAGTATTGTAGAGTGGCTCGGAAGAGAAAACAAATATGGTATAGAATGTCTTCCTGCAAACAAATTCTTACGTTGGTTAATTTATATTATACTTATAATCGTAATTTATTTTTTCGGTAACTTTTCTGAAGAAATTGAATTTATATATTTTCAATTCTAACGGTGATCTATATGAAAAAATTCATTATCAATATTTTTTATTTTTTATCCATTCTAGTGGTTTTAAACACAATACTTAACCACTACGGAAATGAATTATACTTGGGCTCTTACAAAGAACATGCATTAGACTTTCATTCCTATTTACTATCAGACTCTCGTGGTTTACCATTAAAAACACACACAGAAACATATGGGGTTTATAATTTTTCGGCAGAGAGTGATTCCTATATGGATATGAAAAGAAAACTTAATTATCTTATAAAGTATACCAAGGTAGATACCATTTATCTTACTGTAGACGATCACACTTTAAGTCCTTATAGAGAAGGTTCTAATAATTTAGATCGTTCGATTTACTATGCTACACAAGAAGATTATCCAAATTCATTTCAATATTTTAAAGACAAATTACTGTTTAACATTGCTCTTTTACAACCTAAGAAACGTACAATTTTAAAAAACCACATCACTTCCTACTTTAAAAGTGATAGCAATCAAATTAATAATAGAGCTATAAAATCATGGGAGCAATTAAGTGAAGTAGAGCGCTTGGCTGATGCTAATATTAGGTTTGAATATCAACACCCCGATTCTTATAATTCGGAACAACTTATTTCTCATCTCGAAGCTATTATAAAATTATGTAATGATCATAATATTACGCTTATTGGTATACAATATCCTTTAACCAGGGATTATTTAGAATTGACAAGAAATGTGTCTCATGGTGCTTCCGAATTATTTACAAAAAAAGGACTTAAGGTTCTGGATTACAGAACTATTTTCATTAACAATAATGATTACTTTTCTAATCAAGATCATTTAAACGACAAAGGAGGAAAGGAATTAATTCCATTACTATTTGATCAACAATCAGATTAATAATGAAAACCTTAAAGCGTTAATTAATACCTCAAAACGTGCTTCACAACGATTAAATCTTTTTGGTCAAAAAGATTTTTATTACATTCGCAATCAGCTATTAATAAGAAAAAACAACCCAAATGTTAAAAAAAGCCTATCTAATCGTTCTATTCGCTAGTTTGTTATTCGCGTGTGATAATGATGATGATTTTGTAGTGGCCTGTGAAACAGTCAATAATGTAACATCTACTGTCGTTACCAATAACTCAGCAATCATTACTTGGGATCCTGCTAATATTTCAGCATTGTATACCTTAGAATATGGTGTCTCTGGATTTGCAATAGGTACTGGTACAACAATTTCAGAAACCGATACTGATGCTGTTTTAATTAATCTAGACGCAGCTACCACTTACGATGTATATATTCAAACTGTTTGTACTGCTACTAATGTAAGCATGTACTCTGAAGTCTATAGTTTTACAACATCAGCTCCTTTTGTGGTTCCTGAATTTCTACCTACGCTTTCAGAATTAAACCTTTATGGAGGAGAAAGTTTAGACGTGCTGCGACCAACAACATACGGATTTCAGTATGAGCTAAGTACAGCATTATTTTCAGACTATGCCCACAAACAGCGTTTCATGGTCTTACCTCAAGGTCAAAAATTAACCTATGATGGTGACGGCTTGCCTCTATTTCCAGATAATACAGTTATAGCAAAAACTTTTTTCTACAACAATGATGAACGTGATTTATCATTGGGACGTAAAATTATAGAAACGAGAGTCCTTATTAAAATTAATGGTGCTTGGGAAACTGGTGATTACAAATGGAATGACGAACAAACAGAAGCCTTTTTAGCCCCTAATGGGAGTATGGTTCCTGTAACATGGATTGATGCAGATGGCGATACTAACAATGTTAATTATCAAATTCCATCAGATACAGATTGTTTTACCTGCCATCGTATAGGTAATGACAAGTCTCCGATAGGGCCAAAAATGAGAACACTCAACTTTAATGTGAGTGGGTTAAATCAACTTCAGAGCTTGATAAACAGCGACTTGATAGATGGGCTTTCAGATCCTTCTTCGGTTAGTGTATTGCCAAAATGGGATGATGATGTTAATTACACTTTAGAAGAGCGTGCTCGAGCATACTTCGACATCAATTGTGCACACTGTCATATTGAAGGTGGTTTTTGCGAATTACAATCTTCATTGCGTTTAGATTACGAAAGACCATTTGGCGATTCTAATATTGAAAGTAGAAGAAATAGCATTATTAGTAGAATTTCAACTTATAATCAAGGATTTAGTATGCCGCTAAATGGAACAACAATAATTCATGATGAAGGTGTTGCCTTAATATTGGAATACCTAGATACTATAGAATAATCTCTAACGCATAAAATATAATCAAAGAGCTACTTGTAAGTAGCTCTTTTTGTTTTTATTACTAGCCTTTATAGTTAAAATAGTATTAAAACCATTGGAACCTTTTTATGCTTATGGGAGATTTATTACTTTAGGTGACTAATTTTAAAAAATCAACCACATTGAAACACTTTTCTATTAAACTACTTTTAGTAGTTTCCGTATTCTTTGTTGCGGTTTCGTGTTCAACAGCGAAAAAAGCAAGCAAAGCAAAACCAGCAACTACTGCCGCTAAACCTCCTGGAAAAAAACCTGGAAAAAATGACCCAAAACCTTACAATAAAGTCATCACTAAAGATGCCAAAACTGATAAAGGATTATTTACGGTTCATACCTTAGATGACAAATACTATTACGAAATACCAGATTCTCTTTTTGACAGAGAAATGTTAATGGTTACACGTATTTCTAAAACTGCAAGCGGATTAGGTTTCGGTGGAGGAAAACAAAACGAACAAGTGCTACGTTGGCAGAAAAAAGGAAAGAAAGTTATTTTACGCGTTGTGTCATACAACGTAACAGCTGCGGACTCTCTTCCTGTTAATGAAGCTGTAGTCAATTCAAATTTCGAACCTGTTTTATTTACGTTTCCTATTAAAGCATACAGCAAAGACTCAACAAGTACAGTTATTGATGCAACGCCTTTATTTCAAAAAGATGTAAAGTCATTAGGTTTACCTCAGTTTAGAAGAACACCTTATCGTGTAACACGTTTAGAAAGTGACAAATCTTTTATTGAAGACATAAAAAGTTATCCTAGAAATATTGAAGCACGACATGTAAAAACATATGCGGCAGGAAGGCCTCCTTCTAACTTTAGTACAGGAAGCATTTCAATTGAAATAAATAACTCAATGATTTTGTTACCTGACAATCCTATGAAGCGTCGTTATTTTGATGAGCGTGTAGGATGGTTTACAAGTAATACTACAGATTATGGTTTAGAAGATCAAAAGAGTAAATCACTTACGTACTTAGACCGTTGGAGATTAGAAGTTAGAGATGAGGATATTGCGAAATTTAAGCGTGGTGAATTGGTTGTTCCAAAAAAACAAATAGTATACTATATAGATAGAGCAACACCAGTAAAATGGAGAAAGTACATCAAACAAGGTATTGAAGATTGGCAAGTTGCTTTTGAAGCGGCAGGCTTCAAAGATGCTATTATAGCAAAAGACGCTCCTTCAATTGAAGAAGACCCAGAGTGGAGTCCTGAAGATGCGAGATATTCTGTTGTGCGTTACTTAGCTTCTCCTATTCCTAATGCCAATGGACCACACGTAAGTGACCCTAGAACTGGAGAAATTCTTGAAAGTGATATCAATTGGTATCATAATGTGATGTCATTATTACGTGGATGGTTCTTCGTACAAACCGCAGCTATTAACCCAGAAGCTCAAAGTCCGCAATTTAAGGATGAAGTTATGGGACGTTTGATTCGCTTTGTTTCTGCTCATGAGGTAGGACATACTTTAGGATTACCACATAACATGGGAAGTAGTGTGGCTTATCCAGTTGAAAAATTGCGTGATGCTGAGTTTACTCAAAAATACGGAACAGCTCCTTCAATTATGGATTATGCACGTTTTAACTACGTCGCTCAACCTGGTGATGAAGGTGTAGCACTAATGCCAAATATTGGTATTTATGACAAGTATGCTATTGCTTGGGGTTACACGCCTATTTTAGGAAAAACAGCCGAAGAAGAAAAAGTGATTTTAAATCAGTGGATTAGAAACCACGAAGGCGATCCAATGTATCGTTTTGGCCATCAACAAGCGGGTGATGTCGTAGACCCTAGTTCTCAAACTGAAGACTTAGGTGATGATGCCATGTTAGCCAGTGATTATGGTATTAAAAACCTAAAACGTATTGTTCCAAATTTAATTAACTGGACAACCGAAGCAGGAGAAGATTACGGTGACTTACAAGAAATGTATGGCCATGTGATTTCTCAGTTTAACCGTTATATGGGACACGTATCTAATAATATTGGAGGTGTTTATGAGCATTATAAAGCTGCAGATCAACCAGGTGCTGTTTATACAGCTGTTCCAAAAGAGCACCAAAAGAAAGCAATGAAATTTATTCAGGATAACTTATTTACAACACCAAGTTGGTTATTAGATAAGAACATTTTTGACCGTATTGAATACACAGGATCAGTAGAACGTGTAAGAGGTTTACAAGCTAGAACGCTAAATAACATTATGAGTCTTGGTAAAATGCAACGTTTAATTGAAGCAAACACTTACGACAGTAATGCTTATTCATTAACTGAAATGATGAGAGATTTACGTAATGGTGTATGGAGTGAATTACGTACAGGTAGAAAAATTGATACTTACAGACGTAATCTACAACGTGCTTATATAGACAGATTAGCATTTTTAATGACAGCTCCTAACCAGAGCGGTAGAACCTTCAGTCCTTATGTAAAAACAACTGGAGTCAATACCAGTCAATCTGACATTAGAGCTGTTGTTAGAGCCGAATTAAAATCTCTACGCAGTCAGCTACGTAGCGCGCGAGGAGGTGATGCTATAAGTAGAATTCATATAGCAGATGCTTTAGAGCGTATTGATGCCATATTAAATCCGAACGGATAAAATATGTAGTTATAAAACTATATAATGAAAAAGCTTCAGGTAATTCTGGAGCTTTTTTTATATTATTACATATCATAACAAACAAATACTTGAACGAACACAACACTAAAGCTCAATTTTTTTGCCATACACACCCAAACTTATTTCTTCAAAAGCGTTGTAAAGGCTGTAGAAGAGGCATGTGTCACACCTGTATTAATCAACACAACGACTATTGCTCAAGTTGCCTAAGACAATCTTTTAAATTAAGTAGTGCTTACGAAAATCAACGACAGATTATAAGAATGGTATGCTCGGGTATTATTGTTGGCTTAATTGTTCTGGCATACCAATTGTTTGTTTCTAAAATTATTAATTATCCTTATCTTTTACTTGGATTTGGAATAGGCATTTCTATTATGTCTATGTATTATATAATGGGCAGGACTGATGTGTTTTCAGAGATAAGTAAGATCCCATTTATTGGCGGAAAACTTGCTATGGCTACGTTAGTTTTAACCGCCATTTCTGGAGGCCCAATTCTATACTTTCTTTATAAAATAGGCATGCAATTAAAATCTAATTATTTAAAATCTCGTCAATAACAATTTGGTACTTATCAAAGTCTTCTAAATTATTATGACCTCCACCTTTAATAGTTATAAAATTTGTTTGACTAGGAGCCACTGTATTCAATTTTTCAGCAGAAGAATAAGGCACTACAGCATCGTCTGTACCATGAAATATGGTTATAGGACAACTCACATCAACAATAAATTCATTTGAAGGGAATTTATATTTCAGCAAAGTAGATACTGGAAAAATAGGGAAGCGGTGTTTTGCCACATCCAAAATACTATAATATGGCGTTTCTAAAATCAATTGTTTGGGTTTATTTTTTGAAGCTAAATATGTCGCCACTCCTGTTCCTAAAGAACGTCCATAGATAACGATATCATCTTCAGAATAATCATTTAAAAGATAATCATAGCAGTATTGAGCATCTCTGTAAAATGCCTCTTCACTGAGTTTACCTTTACTTTTTCCATAAGTACGATAATCTATAATTAGCACATCATAATGTTTGGCCACAAAGTATTCAGCTATAGTACCCCATCTACTAAGGTCACCAGCGTTTCCATGGAAATACAAAATAACGCCTTTGGGGTTTTCAACTTTAAAATGAATGGCATTAAGACTAACACCTTCCTCAGGTTTTAAAAACAGCTCCTCAAAAGGATAATCGAATTCATATTGATAATCCTGTTCTAAAACTGTTGGCAAAAACAGTATTTTTTCCTGCAAAAAATGAAGTGATGCGCCTATCATAACATAAATTAATACAACTACCGTTATAGCGGTTTTAAGCCTTTTTTTTAGTCGGTTTTGAAGAGTGAATGACATTAATACTAGTGGTTTCTAAATCGATGGTTTTGGGTGCTTTATTTAAAATATCGTCTAACATACGATGGTATGATTCAAAGTTATTTAGGTTTTTATGTCCGCCACCAATTACGGTATGTAGCTTGGTTAATTTCGGGTTTACTTGAGATAATTTGACACTCGTTTTATACGGAATCAATTTATCATGCGTACCGTGAATAATATGAATGGGACATTGCACATATTTTAGCCACTTATAAGTTGGCAAAGGATATTTCATTAATAAAGACAAAGGCATAAATGGTGCATACCTAGCCGTGACTTTGGTTAAACTATAGTATGGTGCGTCTAGCACAAGCATTTTAGGATGATTCATCGATGCCAATTTCGCGGCAAAACCAGAGCCTAATGATCTACCATAAAGAATAATTCGATCTTCGGTCGTTTGTTCTTTGAGCTTATTATATACCAATTGTAAATCACGTTTAATCGCTTTTTGTGATCGTCTTCCAGTACTTTTTCCAAAACCACGATAATCTACCATTAACACATTATAACCATGTCTTGTAAAATCTACGGCAAATTTCCCCCATCCTTTAATACTCTTAGAATTTCCTTTTAAATACAACACAACACCCTTACTCTCTCCTTTTGGAAAAAAACGCAACCCATTAATAATGGCACCATCTCGTGTTTCTAAGTTATATTCTTTGGTCTCTTGATTTTCATAATCAAATTGAAAATCGGCAGGTAACTTTTCGGGTTTAAACAACATATAATCCTGCAAATAGTATAGGGCTATACTAATAGCAATATAAATAGCAAGAACTGTTATTACAATAGACAACCAATAAGGCATAGAAAAGGTTTTGTTGTAACAAGATAGCAAAAAATTACTACCAATTCTTCATTATTGCATCTCCACGACTTTTGCTATAGGGATATCATTAATGAAAACATTATCTAAAACGGCTTCTCCATTTTTTACATAAACCAAAGCATACGTATTGTTAGGAATCGAATCACGCTGAGCATTTCTATGTGCTACTTCTGCATCATAGGCTTTACTTTCTTCCATATAAAATTCATTAAACGGAAGGCTAAACTCCAAAACACTATTTGAATCACTAAACCATCTTACTTTTGCCTTTACAAAATCTCCCGACTCTGGTGTATATGCATGAACTGAAACGGCTTTCACAAACCCCAAGCTGTCATTAGCAATAGATACATAAACATCTTGATGTCTTTGCCAGTTTTCATCATTAGCCATAGCGCTGTCCAAATCATAATTAAGAAAAATATATTTTCCTTTAAACGGATCGGAAGGATCAATAGGTTGGGTTTTAAACTTATAGGCCGTCCCTGTTTTTAAAACGGACTCACGTTTAAAAATCATTTGTGCAGGAATGCTAATTTGCACAATGGCCAATACGATGAACATTATAAATATATATTTAGTTTTCATGATTTATTGATTTTGAGATTCTACTCTAGATTTTTGTTTTTTAAGCATAACATAATTGGTAAAAAAGAAGCCTAGGCCAACAGACACAAATAACAATCCTCTAATAACGAAACTCATATTAGTATCAAAAAACCTACACGTAACTAATGCTGCAATAATTAATAACCCATAGTTAAGTATTCCGAAATGAAATTTATCGGCTCCTATTTTAATAGTTGTAATTCCAAGGGCGAAAACACTAAAATTAATTGCTATTGTGCCTAACACAGGAATATTTAATCCAAACACATACAGCAGAGCACAAAAAATAAATACGTATTGAAATGCGTTAAACTCTTTTAGCCATTTTTTAAAATAAGAATACAAGAGCACATATATATTTGCCACCAAAAGAACCACTGAAACAACACTTTCTTGAGCTCCAAAAAAGAAATGCTCAATATGCCAAAAACTATCAAAACTCATGATTAGCAACATCATAACAATACCCAAAGATCCAAAGATAAGATAACCATTACGTCTTAACTTTTGCGACTCAAGCAATGGTATTTTCCCTATGTTATAAAACAAACTAAAGAGTAATACATACATTAAAAAACCAAGTTCAGACACATCTTTAACGAACGCACCAATCACAATGGTTAAACTCAAAGGCAACAACCAACTAAAAATTGATGTTATGTTAGGGGCTTCTTGCTTTTTAAGCAACACTAAATAATGAGGCATAATTGCTGCTATAACCACCAAGTACATCCATGGCGTTTGAGGCATCGAAAAATAGCTAGTATAACCAATTTCAATGGCATAGAACGTAACAAATATTATGTTTAAAAAAGCAATTGTATTAGATTTAAGTAAATAGATTAAGGGTAAACTTAATGCAATCCAAGTAAGCACGTATGTACTTAAATTACCAGGAATATTATAAATCTGACTCACAAGGGCTATACTAGATCCGATAGCAAAAAACAAGAAGGTTCCAGAAGATTCTTTCCATGCAACACTTTTCTTTTTTAAAATTGAAAATGCTACGAAAACCTGACCAATTACTAATGGTAAAAATGCAAAAGTTGTCTTTGTCATTCTATTAAAATGATCCCAATTGTGTGCGAGAATTAGAATGATACCCAAACCAACCAATAAGGAACCTAACACCCCAAAAACTGTAAACAATTTATTGGATGAAGGTGATGCTTTAGATTGATAATAAGCCTCAATTTTTGAAGCAACTTCAGACGAAATCACATTCTCGCTTACTAAATGGGGCAATTCTTTTATAAATTTTGAATTCATTTTTTTTTAATTTAAAAATTTTAAAAATATATCAGCAAATGGATCTTGATTCAAGACTGTATAGTAAAACAACGCACCAAGCCAGCCATGAAAAAGGCCCAGTACATATAAGTTTTTAACTTTCAGATAAACATAACCGTAGAACAAAGCCAAAATAAATGTGGCTATCATAAGCCAAACTGAAGGGTAATGCACAACAGAAAACAGTATCGCTGTTAAAAGTACAACAAGACCATTCTTAAGTTTAATAGACTTTAATGTACTTAAATTTCCGGCCACCAAACCTATAGTAAGAAACTGTTGTACAGTACCCCAAATAGGATATGTGATTAGCAACGGCAACACATGCCATGTTAAGTTTAACGTACCCTGAACTAATCCAATAACAATAAAACTAATGACCGAAATCACGCCAAAAGGCAGTACTAGTTTTAGCGCTTTTTTGAAATTATCGCATCTAAATCCCCAATCTTTTAAAACATGCTTATCTTTTTTATAGCGATAATACACATAAATAGACCATGCCAAAATTGCACTAACTACAAAAGGCAATCTCCAATTAAGGTAATCCATAAATATAAACTTACCAGCTCCTGTTAAGGCAACGGCAATGATCTCTAATAATCTTACTTTATCAGAAATAGGTCTCGTCAATCTATAGTTTGAAAAATCTATCAAATATTTCGTGAGCTTCACTTTCATATCCAACTGTGATTTTTAAACGGAAATGCTAATACACTGAAAACGATTATAAAAAACATCAATATCATAAACGTGATTTCTTTTACATCTCGATCTCGGATTTTTCGTGATAAGCGCTTATATAAGAATGCTAATACAAAGCCTATCACAATAAAAAAAGGTCCCGTAATAATAAATAACATGGATGTTCCTGTTTCCGTAGGAACAACTGCGGCCATAATCACTGTTAAAAATCCAGCAACAATTAATGATATAATTTTATGTGTGTCTTTCATATTAATTAGCATAAGGATAACGAATGAGATCTAAATAACAACCAAAAAATAAAGCAATGTCCATACATACAGTATTGATATAATAATTCCCAAAACGAAATACGATTTACATCTACGTATTTTACTTTTCAATCGAGCTCCACAGTAAAATCCATAGAGAATCAATTCTAAGACTATGAAATCTATAGTGAACATCATAAAAAGCGTCCAATCTGAAAACATGTGTTCACTTGCTGCAGGTTCCATGCAGCACAGCCAGCTTAAAATAATGCCTAACAAGAAAACCATATAAGCAAGACCTGATAAAACAACTGCAACTAAACTAAAGTGACCATAGTGAAGTTGTTGTTTCATTATAAAACCGAATTGTCTCTTGAGCTTTAAAAACATTTTTCTATATTAAATTTGCTTTATTTAAAACCTTTCAGGCATGACGCCCGAAAGGTTTAGGGTAACTAACCAACCCATCATCAAAACAAAAAAATCATATATACGATAATCCCTTCTGCGATTCCTGTGATGATGCTCATTCCTAAAATATCTTTGATTTTACTTCTTAAAAAGAACACGACACTTAAAATGGCCATTATAGCAGCTAATAAAATTTCTAATGCCCCTATTTTTGAAAGCAAGAATGTTATTCCTGTAAACGTGGCTGTAATTCCTGCAGTAATAAGACAAAATTTGACAATCTCATCTTTAGTGTAGTTGCCTTCCTTAAAGCCTCGTCTCAAATCTCTAAGAATAGATAAAATAAAAAGTAATGGAACTACAGATAAAAATGGAGCAAAAATAACTTTGATCCCCTTAATAATGCGAGGGTCATTATAGATAAAAAACGCTATAGCGGTAAATGCTAATAAAGCTGTAACTATAATCGCTTGGAATGTAAATAACAATTCCCTTTTGTTTGCATTGGTTCTCGGTTTCGGAGGTTGCATAATTGGATTCATAATTTTAAGTTTTTGATGATTTTACTTTATTTAAATTAATTAAGCGGTTAGAAAAAAGATATGAATGGCTAATGAGAGTAGGACACCGCTTAAAATACCGTTGACTCTCAAATTATTGTACAAGATGTAATTGAGCACATAACTGCTAATGGTCGTGGAGTTAATGAGATGTGCAAAAATGAGATGGTTTTCTAATTTCTGACCTGTCATCCATTCTATAAACTGCATGCTCAACACACCTATTAGCATACTCACTACAAGAAGTATGGTAGCTGGTTTTTGGTTTTTTAGTTTGTATTCATCTGTATTTTCTGGTATAAAATGTTCAATCAATAGAAAACGGACAAAAAATAACATTGGTAATGGGAACAAAATAGATGCAATAATTTTAATAACATCCTTTAAAGTTTTGATCTCATCATAGCCCAAAAACACTAAATAGACAAACACAACTACCGATACTCCAGTAGTGACAATAAATGCTGTATTGACTTGCTTGAGTTTCATTTTAGAAACGTGTAAGATTCGCATTGGTTATAGTACGACTTGCGAGTTGCTCTACGCAATGGTTATAACCTTCTATAATTTCATTTTGAATCTCTTTTGAAAAGATAATCACTGTACTAATCGCTATTAAAAAAGCTGTAGTTTGAATAAATCGTTTCATAATATTTTGTTTTGTTGATTACACTACAAATGTGCGACAGTTAGCTCAATACAGAAACACAGTTTTCACAAAAAACTGACGATATATTATATTTTATCACACATATAAATATTATATTTACACATATTTATTAATAATAACTGACGATTTAATGACAGATTTAAATGCGATAGTTTCAACCTTTTCTTCGGAAGATGAGCAGCGTTTCATCAACTATTTAGAAAAGAAAAACAAAAGAAACGACACCAAAAACATCACACTATTCAAACTATTGGCTCAAAATGAACTAACGTCCAAAGAGATTTGTGTTAGCATTTACAAAAGCTATAGGAAAGATGCCTATCACGCCTTGCGAAAACGCCTTTATCAATCGCTTATCGATTTTATAGCCAACACCAATTTAGAAGAGGAAAATTCGGTGGATATGCAGATCATCAAATACATTTTGGCATCTAGAACCTTTCTAATTCACAAAAAACCTAAGATTGGTTATCACATTTTAGATAAAGCAGAAACACTAGCGAAAGAGCACCACTTATTCCCAATTCTCAATGAAATTTATCACACGAAGATTCAGTACGCTTATTTAAACCCATCAATTGACATTAACGACCTTATTATAAAGTTTAGATATAATCAAAAGCAACATTTTATTGAAGAGGAACTTAATTTGGTTTACGCCAAAATAAGACAAACCTTAAGCGATATGACCTACAAAGGCAAGGTTTTAGATTTTGAAACAATCCTAAAAAACACTCTAGAAGAACACAATATTGATGTTTCAGAATCACTATCATTTAAATCTTTATACCAACTCATTACAATTGTAAGTCTTTCTGCTTTTGTAACCAATGACTACCTCAAGATTGAATCCTTTTTAGTCGACACCTACCAAAGCATCAAAGACCATAAAACCAAAGACAAGCAATTGGTTTATCATATCCAAGTGGTCTACATGATTGCCAACACCTTATTTAGGAATAAAAAATTCGATCATTCCTTAAACTATCTAAATGAGATGCAATTATTAATGACTCAACAACGAAGAAAATATTATGCCACATTTAAATTAAAACATAGCCTCCTTACAGCATTAAATTACAACTACAGCAATAAGCAAGAAGATGCTGTTAAACTTTTAGAATCTGTGAAACAAACAAAACACACCGATATAGAATCGCTTTTAGATATTCATTTAGGTTTAGTCATGTTTTACATCCAAAAATCCGATTTTAAAAATGCCAAAACTATCTTCTCAAAATTTTACCACACTGACAAATATTACATAGAAAAAGCGGGTAAAGAATGGGTTATAAAAAAGAACCTAGCCGAAATAATTCTCTTCATTGAATTGGGTGAAACTGATCTTGTTGAATCTAGATTATTAAGTTTCAAACGTTCCTATTTTGATTATTTACAGCAGATTAACCAAGAAAGAGCAATTATTTTTATAAATTTAGTCACATTTTATTTTAAAAATCCTGAGACAATTAGATCTAAAGATTTCAAAAATAAAGTTGAAAATGCGTTTATCTGGATTGATGAAAAACAAGAAGACATTTTTGTAATGAGTTTTTATGCATGGCTCAAAAGTAAAATGGAATCAAAACCCTTATACGAAACAACATTAGAACTTGTAAAAAAAGCACAAATTGTTAATTAGAGGTTAAAATTACAAGCCTAATTAAACTATTTCTGCCAAATGAGGTCAAAGATACATCGATTAAAAAAACGTATAATATTAAATTAAAACAAAACAGATTATGAAAAAATTAATTTTAATTGCTCTAGCATTTGTATCGGTCCAAGCCTTTGCTCAAAACAAAGAAAAAAAGGAGCTTAAAGAAGCTAAAAAAGCTAAAATAGATATGAGACATGACATGTCTGCTGAAGACATGGCCACTATCAGCACAAAAAAAATGACCCTCGCTTTAGATTTATCGGACCAACAGCAAGTGCAAGTAAAAAAACTAATGTTGGAGCAGGCAGAGACCTTGAAAGCAAAAAGGGATAAACGTGAGAAAATGGGAAAAGAAAAAGGGGATAAAAAGATCGCAAAAGAAGAACGCGTTAAAATCCTAAACGAAAAACTCGATCACCAAATTGAGATGAAAAAGAAAATGAAATCTATTTTAACTTCTGAGCAATATGAGAAATGGGAAAAAATGCAAAGCAGACGTCATCATAAAATGAAAGGAAAAGCCAAGAAGAAGTCTAAACATTAAATGTATTTCGCAGATATTTATAAACAAAGCATCGATTTTAACAGTCGATGCTTTTTTTTATCATAAAAATCACTAATTTTAAGGCTGTTGAACTATTTACGAAAAAGACAATGAAAAAATTAATTACACTTTGCTTATTTGCCTTTGCATTATTATGCAGCACACAAAATGCAACTGCTCAGAACACATTGGAAATCAATGAGACTGCAAATGCAAAAACCAAAGAACTTAGAAAAAAAATTAAGTTTGAGCAAAATAAAATGGATGATGTATATAGAGCTTATCAAGCCTATGGTATAGCATACAAAAAAATAAGTGGCAATCTAGAAGGTAATAAAGTTCGTCTAGAAAAAATTGAAAAAGTGTTAGACGAAAAGCTAAAAACGATACTTACTGAAGAACAATTTCACAACTATTTAGAACTCATAAGAGGTCTATAGCAGAGATTAAAGATAACAATAAAAAAAAAGCGACTATAAGTCGCTTTTTTTTTATTGTTATAATGTTTGAGCCACTGTTTCTACAGCTCTAATAGTTTCATCCAAATCGGCATAACTCAAGGCGTCTGTGATAAACCAGGTCTCAAATGCACTTGGAGCAATATAAATACCTTCCTTTAGTAAGCCGTGAAAAAAGCGTTTAAAAGTGTCATTATTCCCTTTTGCGGCAGTGTCAAAATCAACAACTTCATCTTCAGAAAAATGAATTGATATCATCGAACCTCGTCTATTAATTGTATGTACAACACCATATTTATCGAGAGCCTTTGCACAACCTTCGTGTAAGTACTCTGTCTTATCTGCCAATCGACTAAACAAGTCTTCATCAGCGTTTATAGCAGTTAACATTGTAAGTCCAGCTGCCATTGCCAAGGGATTACCACTTAATGTTCCTGCCTGATACACTCTTCCTAACGGAGCCAAATGATTCATAATCTCATTACGTGCCGCAAATGCTCCCACTGGCAGTCCTCCACCTATTACTTTTCCGAAGCAAACGATATCTGCGTTAACATTGTAAAGCTCCTGAACCCCACCTTTAGCTAACCTAAAACCAGTCATCACCTCATCAAAAATAAGCAAGATATCATGCGCATCACAAACAAGTCTTAGTGCTTCTAAAAAGTTTTCTTTAGGAGGAATACACCCCATATTTCCTGGGACAGGCTCTATAATAATGCAAGCAATATCACCAGCATTCGCAGCAACTAGTGCTTTAACATGCTCAATGTCGTTAAAACGTGCCAATAGGGTATCTTTAGCCGTTCCTTGAGTTACCCCTGGACTGTTTGGACTCCCAAAAGTAACAGCTCCACTTCCAGCTTGAATTAAAAAAGCATCACTATGTCCATGATAACAACCAGCAAATTTTATTATTTTTTCCTTTCCAGTATAACCACGTGCCAAACGCACAGCGCTCATGCAAGCCTCAGTTCCTGAATTAACGAAGCGAATTTTATCAATATTAGGCACCATTGATACGGCCAGCTCTGCTATTTTTGTTTCAATTTCAGTAGGCATTCCATAAGACGTACCGAGTTTTGCCCTCTCTATCACAGCATCAACAACAGGCGCATAAGCATGTCCTAATACCATTGGTCCCCAAGAGTTGATATAATCGATATAACGATTATCATCTTCATCATAAACATAAGCCCCTTTTGCAGATTTAGCAAAAATAGGTGTTCCTCCAACCGCTTTAAACGCTCTAACTGGAGAATTTACGCCGCCTGGAATAACCTCTTCCGCAGCCTTAAATAACGCACTACTACGTTGATATAACATATTAATTTGATTTTATAATAAGAATTTGACCAAGTGAAAGGTCATTGTTTTTTAAGTTATTGAGACGCTTTATGTCTTCAACAGACATATGATATCGCTTTGATAATGAATACAAGGTATCCCCTTTTACAACTTTATGATTTATTGACACGTCTTTCTTGTCTGCCCTTTTAGGAGTAGAAATATTACCAAGTACCATGTCATCAAATTTATCAAGCTCATAGCGTTCGATTAAACTTATCAGTTTTTGAGGATAACGTCTATCAGTTGCATAACCCGCAGCACGAAGCCCTTTAGCCCAACCTTTATAATCATTTGGTCGCAACTCAAATAACTTTGAATAACGCCCTCTTGTTGTTAAGAACTTAGAATGATCTTCAAATGAGGTGAAGGCGTGATCATATTTCCTGAAACATTCTTGAGATTTATCATCGTCATGATAGATTTTTTTTCCAGTCCAACCATGACATTTAATTCCAAAATGATTGTTCGCCTCTACAGACAATCTACCCTTACCTGAACCTGACTCTAATATTCCTTGAGCTAAAGTAATACTTGCAGGAATCTTAGACACTCGCATTTCATCCATTGCAATAGTGCTGTAGGTCAAAATGTATTTTTCTGTAGCACTTAAATTCGAGTTTTTAGGAATTTCCGTAGTCTTAGGTACAGACTTGGTTTCTGAAGTTGGTTCAACCTCAACAACACGTTCTGTTTTTTGCTTTGATTTTTTCTTTTTAGTGACAATCTTTTTCTTAGATCCACAGCTAAAAACTAAAATTCCAGTAAATAAAATAACAAGTAATCTTTTCATAAATATCAAACGATTAAAGGCTTTTTTTGTTGTTTTAATTTTTGGTTCATCCCGTCAATTCCTTGTAATCCACCAGAATGAATAACCAAAATTTTCGAGTCTTTCGGGAAATAATTCTTTTTTATTAAATCATAAATACCATACATCATTTTTCCAGTATAAACTGGATCTAAAGGAATATGATGCAAACGCTTAAATGTATTGATAAAGGCAATCAGTTCATCACTTACTTTCGCATAACCTCCAAAATGATAATTAGTAATTAATTCCCAATTTGTATGTGTTGCAAATTTAGCAATTTCTTCTTGTAAAAATTCACCTTTTAAAGCAGGAAAGCCTAGAATTTTTTGATGTGGTAATGCCGAATTTATTAATCCGGAAATAGTCCCTCCTGTTCCTACAGAACAACAGACATAATCATAATGATTGTCATACTTTGTTAAAATTTCTTCACACCCTTTTATGGCCAATTCATTCGTCCCACCTTCAGGGATAAGATAAAAATCACCGAATTCTTTATGCAGTTCGAACAAAAAATGGTCATCTGTTTTACATTTATAATCTTGACGTGATACAAATTTGAAACGCATTCCGCATGTCTCAGCAAAACTCAAAGTTGGGTTAGAATCAATTTTCGATTGTAATTCTTCACCTCTTATCACCCCAATTGTTTCAAAACCAAATTCTTGCCCTGCCGAAGCTACAGCAGCAATATGATTTGAAAATGCCCCTCCAAAAGTTAGCAAGCTCTTTTTTTGCAACCGTTTCGCTTCAATAAGATTATATTTTAGCTTTCGATATTTATTACCAGAAATATGAGGGTGAATCAAATATTCGGGCTTTATATAAACCTGATTATCAACACTTAAATCCCCTTTATCTTCAAATTTTAACATTTAGTCGAATATAATAACTGCATTGATATAAACAAAGGTAAAAAAGCTATATTTATCATAGAATAATTATGCATGGTAAACAAAAACCGCACAATCATGTTTAGAATTCTAAAGCGAATCCCCCTAATCGTCAGTTCATAGCCTATGCTAAAATCATGAATTTCATGGTTTATTTGTTACGTTTAAAATGGAACATGTATGATTAAAAAATTACTCTTAGCCTCAGTATTTACTATATTTTTAAGCTCGGAACTGAGTGCTCAGGTCACTATCTTCTCAGAAGATTTTGAAACTGCGACTGGACAAGAAAATCAAGCCACACCCTATATAGGCTGGCAAACTGGCGATTTTGCAACCACGCCCCCAACAAATAATAACTACTGGTGGGTTTTAGACAACACGCGATGTAATGTCATTTCTGGCAACTACTCCATGGCCGTTAGCATAAACAATCCTGTAACGACTGGCACAAGACCAGAGTATCGAGACAATAGAGTAGCCTCAACTCTTGTGTACTACACGACTCCGATTGATGCTACCAACTATACAAACGTTACATTAGATTTTAATTGGATATGTGAAGGTGAACTATTTTTTGATTTTGGATCTGTCATCTATTCGTTAGATGGAACCACATGGGCTGCGCTTCCTGGAGTTTATCAAGGACAAAGCACAACTCAAAATGTCACAAATTTAGACCTTTCGGTAATTGATGGACAACAGTTTTATCTTGGTTTTGCTTGGGAAAATGACAATTCTGTTGGAGGTTTTCCAGCATTTACTATCGATGATATTGATGTTAAAGGAATAGCCTTAACTCCGTGTACAACACCCAATCAGCCAACGACTCTTAATTTAACCCCAACTGGAGATACTGTATTTGGTTCATTTACAGATGCTGCTCCTGTCCCAGATAATTATCTCGTTGTTGTAAGCACCTCTGCAACTGCACCAACGCCCGTGAATACAACAACTTACAATATAGGCGACACTATAGGTGCTGGTTACGTGGTAGTTGATATTGATAACGACACAAACTTTACAGCAACAGGCCTAAACTCTGCAACCACATACTACTTATACGTATTTTCATATAATGATGTTTGCTCTAATGGACCTCTATACAACACTATTAATCCTCTAAATGGAAGTACGACAACAACGACTTCTACATACTGTACTCCAGCCACCAATAATTCGCCAATTACTAAATACATAGATGATGTTCAATTTATTGGAACACTTAATGACGTCTCTAATCTTGGCAGTGGTTTTTCGAACTCACCATCAGGATATCAAGATTGGTCAGGATTAACAAATAGTATTCAGGCGCAAGGCGAAGGTGTAAACGTTTATGTAGAATCGGCTACAGGACGAGGACGTTATAAAGCATGGGTAGATTGGAATAAAGACGGTGTCTTTAATAATGACGCCTCGGAAATCGTCTATGACTCTGCAGGAACATTAACAACAACAACGACCTTTAGCTTTGTAATTCCAGCAAATCAAGCCATAGGTGATTATAGAATTCGAATAAGATTTCATAATGCCTTTAATGATCGCTTTGGAACCGAATTGGGGTCATACAACTTTACGGCCTGTGAACCCTTTATCAATCATGATTTTCCAGGTCAAAATAATGATTACACTGATTATGGAGAAGCCGAAGACTACTTATTTACAGTAGTGCAAAGTTGTGGTGCAACAATAACGAGCAAAACGGACGGCTCAACTTGTGGACCAGGTGCCGTAACCCTTCAAGTAACAGGTTCTGCAGGGACAACGCAATTTAAATGGTATGATGCCGAAACAGGAGGCAATTTAGTAGCAACAACAACAGGAGACTGGTCTCCAATAATCTCTAATACAACTACCTATTGGGTAACAGCAGACAACGGTAGCTGCGAATCTTTGGTAAGAACCAAAATCACAGGAACTGTTAATCCAATAACAACACTTACTATTACACCAGCGATACCAGAAATTTGTGGCGAAAATGACATTATTCAAATAGCCGCAATTGGAAGCACAGAACTTGCTTATTTAATTGACGAAGATTTTGAAACTGGCGGACTAGGAGTTTTTACTCAAAACAACATTGAGGTTAATGGAGCTCCCTTTGATGGAATTTCTCAATGGCAATCGCAAACTAGCACCTATGAACCATTTCAATTTGTTTGGAATCCAGCAATATCCTCTGGTTTTGGTGCAAATAATTTTGTAATGAGTACTTCAGATTCAGGAGTAATTCATACCGAAAACGAATTAATTTCCCCCTTATTAGATGCCTCTACTTTTACGGGCCTCACATTAGAATTGGATATGTATTTTTCGCAATACTTCCCATCAGTTCCGGAATATGTAAATATTGAAGTCTCAACAGATGGTGGAACAACATGGCCAACCATAATTGCGAACATTACTAATGATGTAGGGTTCGGAACTAATTTTAGTCATTTAACATATGATTTATCCGCTTTTGATGGTGCACCAAGTTTAATGGTAAGAATTTACTATTATGCAGATTGGGGTGATGGCGTCGCAGTAGACAACATTCAACTTCATGGAACACGACCACTTAGCCCATCTTTTACTTGGACTGGCACAGTTGACGCTTATACTGACGCTGCAGCTACTATACCTTACACTCCTGGAACAGCCACAGGATCCGTCTATGTAAAACCAACTTTTACACAACTGCAACAACCAACTTTTTCTTTTACCGCTAATGCAACACTTTCAAACGGTTGTACCATTAGTAAAGATATTTCAATTACTAATAATACAAAAATCTGGAATGGTACTCAGGGCACAACAACATGGAACGACCCAAATAATTGGTATCCTACGGGAGTTCCAACTAGCGATAATTGTGTTATTATTGATGATGTTGGTGTGTTACCAGACCCTACTATTTTAGGACCACCGGTACCTCCAACTCCTTCATACGCAAGAAATTTAACCATTAAAAGTAATGCCAATTTAGAACTGGAATCGTCAACATCATTAACTGTTACGGATTGGATAAATGTAGATGCAAATGGCTCATTAATGGTAAAAAACAGCGCTAATTTGGTACAGGTGACCAATGTAGCTACCAATAACAATACAGGAAATATCACAATGCAGCGAGAGGTTACTGGGTTAAGTACTTCAGATTACGTTTATTGGTCTTCTGCCGTTGAAAATTTCGGACTTAGTGCAGTATCTCCTGGTACAAGTGCAGGATACCTCTTAGACTGGATTCCTACAGTTGGTGGAAATGGTGCTGGTAACTATGGCGAATGGCGTTCCCTTTCAGAAAACATGACTCCAGGAAAAGGTTATGCTATAAGGGGATTATCTGGAACTTTAACACCAAATACTGCAGAGTTTATTGGCCGTCCAAGTAATGGTATAATTAACAGACAAATCTTAAGAGGTACCTATAACGGAGTAGACTACCCAGGTGCTGGGGCAACTGTCGCTACAGCCATTGATGATAATTGGAATCTTGTAGGTAATCCTTTTCCCTCGGCAATTTTTGCTGACACTTTTATTACAATGAATGCTTCTAATATCATTGATGACTCCAATCCGGCAATAGCAGGAACTGTTTATCTTTGGTCACATCAATCAGCTCCAAGCAATGCTGTTACCGACCCGTTTTATGGCGATTTTGTTTATAATTATAATCCAAATGATTACATCGCTTACAATTTGACAGGTTCTACTCCAGCAGGATTTAATGGATTTATTGGTGCAGGTCAAGCATTTTTTGTTCTCATGGATCATACCGCGTCAACAACAGCGAATCTTGTATTTGACAATACAATGAGAAACGGTGTTTATAGTAATAATCAATTTTACAGAAATGCTAATCCTTCATCTAATGATAGTGATACTGTAATAGTAAAGCATAGAATATGGCTAGATTTAATTGATAATAACAATAACGCGCATTCTATATTAGTGGGTTATATTTCAGGAGCCACCAATGATAAAGACAGACTTTATGATGGTGATCAGTTAAGTGATGGCAACACACTCTTCTATTCAATTATTGATGAAAAAAGCATGTCGATTCAAGGGAGATCGCTTCCTTTTAACAATAATGATATTGTTCCTCTTGGATACAGAATCTCTCAAAATGGAGATTATTCTATTGCAATCAACACAGTTGACGGCTTATTTGAGGACATCAATCAAAACATCTTTTTAGAAGACACCTATACAAATACAATTCACGATTTACGTTTAAGTCCGTATAATTTTAACTCAAATGCTGGAACTATTAATGACAGGTTTATTCTGAGATATACAGATAACACATTATCTGTTGATAACCCAGAAGCATTAGACGGACTTACTATAATTGCTCCAAACGGAAAATACATTAAAATAGAATCAACGACCAATCCTATTCAAAATGTAAAGGTCTACGATTTATTAGGAAGAATGGTAATAGATAAGCCTAACGTAAATGCTAGTGAGTTAAATATTCAAACCAAACATCTAGCAAATTCTGCTTACATTGTAAAAGTAACATTGCTAAATGACCAACAAAAAATTCAAAAAGTCGTTCTTAAGCAATAAAGCTAAGAATCATAATAAAAAAAGACCGCCATACATTTCGAAGGCGGTCTTTTTTATTTTAGATATCATAGACTCGGTAATCATATTTCATTTAAAACATAATCTTAATTGATAATCTTAACCAAAAAAGTTAAAATCATTAGCTATTCACAACATGTTAACTAAAATCATATTAATTACACAATAAAACATTAAAATTATTAATATTTTTTCATACATTAATCATCTTTAAGCCTCAAATCTATATTAGACATTTTAGTCACTAAAACTAACATCTCTTTAGAATGATACTATTCTATTAAGTTTAGAACGATATAGATTATGATTAAACAATTACTTTTTTTAACGGCTTTAATACTTGCTTATTATTCTGCTGAAAGCCAAACAATTACTTCCAACACTAATGAATGCATCCAAAATTTTACAATAGAAGCTAAGACGATTTCAGGAAATAATCAAAACGTAAATGATATTATAATTTCATGGGATTTTTCTGAAACAAACGATACACAAAACCTAGAGTTAACTTTCGAAGTTCAACCCTTAAATGCTTGTTGGAATGGATTAAACGGAACAAACAGATCTGAAGTAAAAACTTATAAAATCGTTGACTTTTCAGAAAACACCATCGGAAATAAAACATTAGCGTACAATGATTTGAATTGTAAGTGTATTAAATGGAAAGCCATAATCTTAAACCCAACTACAAATTGTGAAACCAAAACAGAATGGCAGTTTACTAGTTTCTTGTAATTAACAACCAACTCAGAAGCATGACGACATGAAAAAAATTACAATATTCTTTATATGTTACTTCACTTTAAATCTATCCTTTTCTCAAGGAACAGACGTCTTAAGTTCAGAACAATTTTGTTCTGGAACTTCTCAATTAACATTCAATAATGTTTTTGGAATGCCAGACAATACTCCCGTTGGCTGTCTAGGATCCATACCAAATGCGGCCTACTTCTACTTACAAATTGATCAACCAGGTGATTTAATTTTCACGATTAATCAAGAAGACACAGGTGGCACTCCAATTGATGTTGATTTCATTGCTTGGGGACCTTTCATAGATATAGCAGATGCGAATGCTAACATTTCCTTTACAAATTGTCCAACATGTCCAAACAACACCGCCAACCCAACGTTTTACCCGTATGCAACCGATCAAATTACCGATTGCAGCTTTAGTATCGCTCCTACCGAGACCATGAATATTTTAAACGCAATGCAGGGCGAGGTTTATGTTGTACTAATAACCAATTATAATGGTAGTCAAGGAATAATTGATTTTCAACAAACTTCTGGAAATGGAACAACGACATGTGCAAGTTTACCAGTATGTGGAAGTCAATATTATGACATGGGCGGCACATCTGGTCCATATTCTGGAAATGAATCTACAACCATAAGCCCTTATTTTGCTGGCGGAACAGTTACAGTAGATTTTACTTCTGTTGATATTCCTGACGCTGGGGATGTTTTAACGGTATACAATGGACCAAATAACACGTTTCCGATTCTAGGAACAGTAACTTCTGCACCTGTTTCATTTACCTCCAATACTGCAGGTAATCCAACGGGAGAGATTACGTTTGATTTCGTTTCAGACGGGGATGCTAATGTTGGAACGGGATGGGTAGCAGATATTACATGTACACCTCCTCCAACACCACCAACATGCGGATTCACATTCTATGACAGTGGTGGCTCAGGTGGTGATTACAACAATAACGAACTTCAAACAACAACATTCTATCCAGATATTGCAGGTGATGCCGTAACTGCAACCTTCACAGCTTTTGATCTTGAAAGCTGCTGCGACGAATTAAGAATTTATGACGGACCTAATGCATCGTTCCCTCTTTTAGGAGTCTTTGCAGGAAATACAATATCTGGACCATTCACGTCATCTGATGCTTCTGGTGCTTTGACTTTCGTTTTTGATAGCGATAGTTCAGTAACCGAAAGCGGATGGGCAGCGAATTTAACTTGTGCACCATACGTACCTCCAGTGATTTGCGGCTCTACTTTTTATGACAGCGGTGGTGTGGCCGGTAATTACTCAAATAACGAATTGAGCACAACCACATTAACTCCAGATATCCCAGGCACTGCTATAACGGTAACATTTACAGCTTTCGACTTAGAATCTTGCTGCGATGATCTGCTTGTATATGATGGGCCTGATGCTACATATCCATTATTAGGAACCTTCTCAGGAACAGCTATTCCTGGACCATTCACATCCACAGATCCTTCTGGATCTTTGACTTTTGTTTTTGATAGTGATAGCTCAGTAACCGAAAGCGGATGGGTAGCTGATGTTACCTGTGGCAATAATTGTAACTTAATGATTACAGATACTAACTATCCTATTGGAGCTGATGAATGCAATTTAGACTATACCGAACTTACAACAAACGCACCTATTCCTGCGCCTACAACTACCGTGTTTGTTGAAAATTTTAACGCGACTAATTTCCCTGCAGGTTGGACCGTAACCAACGGCGCACCAAGTGCAGATTGGATTGTATCCACTACAAATAATGCGGGAGGAACAGCGAACGAAGCAAATTTAGAATGGACAACAGGTGATGATGTAAGTAATTGGCGTTTAAGATCTCCTGCTATCGATATAACAGGCCAAACCAACCTTCAATTAAGTTTTAAACATGAATTAAATATTTTTTTAGGTGGTGATATTTCAATTCGGGTGCAAACCTCTTTAGACGGAACTAACTGGACAAACCAGTATACCGCTTTAAATGTTCCAAATGATATTGCAGCTACTACTGAAAACATAGATATTTCTGCGTTAGATGGAAATACTACCCTATACATTAGATTTAGACTAAATGGAGACACACTAGACCTCTTTGATTGGTTCATCGATGACGTGATTGTTACGGCCGATGGAACACCGTCACCTCCACAGGTCACATGGTCTCCAACGACCGGCTTATACACAGATAATACTTTGACCACAGCATATGCAGGTGGTTTTGCAGGCACAGTTTATGCTGCTCCAAACGGTATCCAAACTTATACCGCAACAGATAACAACGCCTGTACTGATACAGCAACAGTTATCTATAATAAAAAGACATGGAACGGTTCCTCAAATAATAACTGGTATATAGGCAGCAACTGGACACCTACTGGAGTGCCCACCATAGATAACTGCATTGTAATTCCAGATAATAGCACTGTACCCAATGCACCTTTAGCAGATAAAGCTCAAACACCAATCCCGTTACCTCCTCAGCCTGCTCAAGCAAGAAGCCTAACGTTAGAGTCAAATGCTTATCTCGAGCTTGAAACCAATACAGAACTCATTGTTCAAGAATGGGTAAATGTTCAAAATACAGGTGTTTTAAATTTAAAAAGTAGTTCGAGTTTAATTCAAATTGAGGATGCTGCCGTTAACTCTGGAACTATTCATGTGCAACGCTCTCCCAATTTTGATGAAAGTGCTGTAGCAAACTCAGAATATGTATACTGGGCATCACCTGTTGCCAATTATCAAGTTGCAAATATTTCTCCTTCTTCTAGTTTAATTTTTGACTGGACACCAACCGTTGCTGGAAACGGAACAGGCAACCACGGCGAATGGTTTTCAGCATCAGGAAATATGATAAATGGTGCTGGTTATATTGTAAGAGGATTGGCAGGCACTCCAACCACAATACCTTCTACGACCTATACCATAGCAAATAACACCGCTCTATTTAGTGGTGTTCCTAATAATGGAATTATTACAAAACAGATTTTTCATGGAGGTTATAATGGAGGTAATTACCCAGGAATAGGCAATACCGCTACTAACGAGGACGACAACTGGAATCTCATTGGAAACCCTTACCCTTCGGCTATTTCCGCTAATGCCTTTACAAATTTAAACACCAATATTAATGGTACTGTTTATGTTTGGCCGCATAACTCTAGTTACTCCATTGCAACTCAAGATCCCTTCTATGAAGATTATGTTTATAACTACGATGGCAATGACTATATTGAACATAACAATACAGGATCAAATCCCCCTGGCACAAGTGATTTATTTATCGGATCAGGTCAGGCATTTTTTGTAATGATGAATCACAGCGCCACTTCTGGATCTACTGTTACATTTAATAATAACATGAGACAAGTGCTTTCAACTTATAACAATAACACTTTTTTTAGATCTATCGATTCAGATCAGAATACCAATCGAAACACTATAGAACGCCATAGAATATGGCTAGATTTATTGTCACCAAATGATATTACTAATACGATATTAGTTGGTTATGTTAATGATGCGACCAACGATTTTGATCGTCTTTATGACGGTTATGATTTTAGCGGAGAGAACAATGCCTTTTATTCAGTCTTAAACAACGAAAATTTATCCATTCAAGGTCGATCATTACCATTTTTACAAGATGACATTGTTCCCTTAGGCATTATCTCTAACGAAACTGGAAGTCATACTATAGCTATAAATTCATTAGATGGTTTGTTCTCAGATGAGGAACAAACCATATATATAGAAGACACTGCATTGAACATCATACATGATATTCGGATGTCGCCTTACACCTTTACCATAGAAGCTGGAATTCATAACGATAGATTCATTTTAAGATATACTAACCAATCTCTAGGTGTCAACCCAACAGATGGTTATGAAGGCATAACTATTATTGCTCCTAAAAGTGAATACGTAAAGGTTTCTTCGGAAATTGGAACCATAAGTACTTTTACTATTTACGATATCATAGGCAGATCTATATTTACAAAATCCAATATTAACGAGTCCGGTTTCCTCTTAAACGACACCGCATTATCGGATGGCACTTACATTGTAAAAGTTGTATTAAACAACGGAAAACAAAAAACTCAAAAGGTGGTTATTCGTCAATAAAACTATAAATAACTTAAAAATGAGTAAAAAGGTCTTGATTTTAAATAGTTGAGGTCTTTTTCATTTCTATAGGCTTCTTGTTCAAATGATATACGACGATAAGCCTGATGCCAGTTTTTCATTACAATGAGACGAATTAAAAATTCAACACAATAGAAAACATAGAATGGAACAACCAACATTTCTAGTTGTTGCCTTAAATGAATACGCTCATGATTCACCAATATTGCATTAGTTTTCAAGTTATAATTTTTCAGGAAAATAAAAGGAAAAATCGTTATTCCAACATAACCTCTAGGTACAATATATTTAGAAATTAAAACCATATGAATCAACAATCAAAAATCTTTCCAATTTACATTATCTTTGTAAGATGAAGAAAATAATTCCTGTAGAAGAAGGAGATTATTATGTAACACCAGAAGGCTATCGTTGTTTCACCGAACAATATCATTTAAAAAGAGGATATTGCTGTGAAAGCGGCTGTAGACATTGCCCTTATGGTTTTAATAAAAATACTTTAAAAAAAAAGTAATGCCAACAACAACCTTATCATTTAAAGATCAAATAAAAGAAGGAATACCAAGTGTTTTACCTCAACCCAAACCTTATGATCCTTCAATCAATCATGCTCCTAAAAGAAAAAGTATTTTATCTTCAGATGAAGAAAAGCTAGCGCTTAAAAATGCTCTACGCTATTTTGATAAATCTCAGCATGCAACCCTACTACCAGAATTCAAAAAAGAGCTTGACACGCACGGAAGGGTTTACATGTATCGTTTACGCCCTGATTACAAAATGAATGCGAGACCTATTGATGAGTACCCTGCTAACTCTAAACAGGCTGCCGCGATTATGCTTATGATTCAAAATAATTTGGACTACGCAGTAGCGCAACACCCACACGAATTAATTACTTACGGTGGCAATGGGGGTGTCTTTTCAAATTGGGCGCAGTATAGGTTAACAATGAAGTATTTGTCTGAAATGACAGACGAGCAGACTTTAGTTATGTACTCTGGGCATCCAATGGGATTATTCCCAAGCCACAAAGAAGCTCCGCGAGTGGTTGTCACTAATGGTATGATGATTCCTAATTATTCTCAACCAGATGACTGGGAAAAATTCAACGCCTTAGGTGTTACTCAATATGGACAAATGACGGCTGGAAGTTACATGTATATTGGTCCGCAAGGTATTGTTCATGGCACAACTATAACTGTTTTGAATGGTTTTAGAAAAATAAAAAAAGAGCCCAAAGGTAATCTATTTGTGACCTCAGGTTTAGGAGGCATGTCTGGCGCTCAACCCAAAGCTGGCAATATTGCAGGCTGCATAACCGTTTGTGCAGAAGTAAACCCTAAGATTACCCAATTGCGATTAGACCAGGGCTGGATCGATGTAAAAACCACAGATTTAGATGAATTGGTAGCCAGAGTTAGAAAGGCTAAAGCTGAAAAAGAAACGATATCTATTGCCTATCTAGGTAATGTCGTTGAAGTTTGGGAAAAATTTGATCAAGAACATATTCATATAGATCTTGGAAGCGATCAAACTTCTTTACATAATCCATGGGCTGGAGGCTATTACCCTGTTGATTTATCGTTTGATGAAGCTAATATCATGATGGCAGAAAACCCTGAATTATTTAAAACCAAAGTTCAGGAGAGTTTACGTCGCCAAGCTAAAGCTATCAATAATCACACTGCAAAAGGCACTTATTTTTTTGACTACGGAAATGCATTTTTACTTGAAGCCTCTAGAGCTGGTGCAGATATTATGGCTGAAAATGGTATAGATTTCAAATACCCTTCTTATGTGCAGGATATTATGGGGCCAATGTGTTTTGATTATGGTTTTGGGCCATTTAGATGGGTTTGTGCCTCTGGAAAACCAGAAGATCTGGCCAAAACAGATGCTATTGCTTGCCAAGTTTTAGAAGCGATTAAAAAGAATTCTCCCGAAGAAATTCAGCAACAAATGTCTGATAATATTCAATGGATCAAAGGCGCACAGGAAAACAAACTCGTTGTTGGGTCACAAGCCAGAATTCTATATGCCGATGCCGAAGGACGAATGAAAATTGCAGAAGCATTTAATAAAGCCATAGCCAATGGTGAAATTGGGACTGTTGTATTGGGTCGTGACCACCATGATGTATCTGGAACCGATTCTCCATATAGAGAAACCAGTAATATTTATGATGGATCAAGATTCACAGCAGATATGGCTATTCACAACGTTATTGGTGATAGTTTTAGAGGTGCTACTTGGGTAAGCATTCACAATGGTGGAGGTGTTGGATGGGGAGAAGTTATAAATGGTGGATTTGGTATGGTTCTTGATGGTACTAAGGAAGCATCTGTACGATTAAAACGTATGCTTTTTTGGGATGTTAACAACGGAATTGCTAGACGAAGTTGGGCAAGAAATGACGAAGCTATTTTTGCCATTAAACGCGCCATGCAAAACGAACCTAATTTAAAGGTAACATTACCTAATAAAGTTGATGATGATTTATTAAACTCGTTATAACCATAAAAAAAAGAATTATGAAAAAACTACTCAAATTATTACCCATTGTGATGGTAACTTTGGTTATCACTTCTTGTAGCTCTGTTAGAGTCGCATCAGATTACGACAAAAATGCCGAATTCGGCAAATACAAGACGTTCGCATTCTTTAAAACAGGAATCGATAAAGCCGAAATTAGTGACCTAGATAAACGTAGAATTCTGCGCGCTATCGAAACCGAATTATTAGCTCAAGGCTATACCAAATCTGAAAATCCAGATCTTTTGGTTAGTATTTTTACAAAATCAGAACAACGTGTTAATGTTTACAACAATACCTGGGGCTATGGCGGCTGGGGTTGGGGAGGCTTTGGTCCTGGTTGGGGCTGGGGTTGGAATCAACCAACAGTATCTACAAGAACTCAAGGTTCTTTATTTGTTGACTTAATCGATGCTAATAAAAAGGAATTAGTATGGCAAGGTATGGGCACCGGACTTTTAACACAAAGAAGTGTGGAAAAGAAAGAAGCAAAAATAAAAGAGTTTGTAACTAAAATCATGCAAGAATACCCACCGCAAATCGCACAATAAATTATCTTAACAAGAATAAAAAAAGCATCAGAACAGTTCTCTGGTGTTTTTTTTATGCCTTTATTCCAGTTCATTTTCTGCTTCATTTCTAAAAGCCTATCTTTGCCGACTTTTAAGTGCAAGAATTATGATACTAGGCCAAACCACACGAAAAAACTTTACCCAAAACCCAAAGAATGATATTCTTTCTGGTTTAACCGTTGCTCTTGCTTTGGTTCCTGAAGCCGTAGCATTTGCCTTTGTCGCAGGTGTTGACCCTTTAGTCGGACTATATGGTGCCTTTATGATGGGCATCGTAACGGCTCTTTTTGGTGGACGACCAGGTATGATTTCTGGAGCAACTGGAGCTATGGCTGTTGTAATGGTATATCTTATTCAAAAAGGAAATGAAGTAGGGCTTAGCTTAGAAACTCCCATCGACAACCTAGGTTTACAGTGGCTCTTCATTACACTACTCTTTGTTGGTGTCATCCAAATACTAGCTGGTGTTTTTAAACTTGGAAAATTTGTTCGACTTATTCCACATCCAGTAATGATGGGGTTTGTGAATGGTTTAGCCATTGTGATTTTCCTATCACAATTAGGCCTATTTCCTAACGCCGTTCCTAAAGATATTTCTATTTGGAGCAACACATCTGAATGGTTCTCTCACCTATTCTCAAATATGGCGTTATGGAAAATGTTAGGTTTTATCGGACTTACAATGGGTATTATGTATGGTTTGCCAAAGCTTACTAAAAAAATCCCTGCAGCCCTCATTGCCATTATTGTTGTGGCTTGTATTACTATCTTCGGAGGTATCGAAATGAGCACAGTTGGTTCTTTTATCCAAGAAGGTGGAGGAAAAGGGTTAGAAGGTAGTTTACCTACATTTCAAGATCAAATCTTTGGTTTATTTGGCACCTTAGATGGTCATTTCTTAAGTACAATCCTTCCTACAGCTTTTGTTCTTGCCGCTATCGGCCTTATAGAATCGTTAATGACTTTAAATCTAATTGATGAAATCACTGAAACTAGAGGAAATGGAAATCGAGAGTGTATTGCTCAAGGTGGAGCCAACATGCTCAACGGTCTCTTTGGAGGTATGGGTGGATGTGCTATGATTGGCCAATCTATTATTAATGTAGATTCTGGTGGTCGTGGTCGATTATCTGGAGCCATTGCAGCCATTGCCTTATTGTGCTTTGTATTGTTTGGAGCACCATTAATTGAACAAATACCAATTGCCGCATTAGTTGGGGTGATGTTTATGGTGGTTATTGGAACCTTTGCATGGAGTAGTTTTAGAATTATTAGAAAAATTCCTTTGTCTGATGCTATTGTTTTAATTGCAGTTTCAGCCATTACTGTATGGAAAGATTTGGCCGTAGCCGTTATTGCTGGTGTAATTATTTCAGCTTTAGTCTTTGCATGGAAAAATGCAACAATGATTAGAGCGCGTAAACGCATCCAGGCCAACGGCACAAAAACGTACGAAATTTGGGGTCCATTATTTTTTGGATCTATCCAAAATTTCAACGCTAAATTCGACGTTAAAAACGACCCACAACATGTTGAAATAGACTTTGTAGAATCTCGTGTAAGTGATCACTCGGCTATGGAAGCCATCTTTAACTTGGTAAACAAATACGAAGCCGAAGGCAAAACAATCAAATTAAAGCATCTAAGTACAGATTGTAAGACATTGATGTATAAGGCAAGCCCTAAGTTTAAGGAAGTCATCGTTGAGGATATTGACGATCCTCGATACCACTTAGCGGCCGATCCTGAAAAGTTCACAAAACCGCTTTCAGAATATAAGATATAAAAAAAGCGACCTCTATGAGGTCGCTTTTTTTATATAGTTTATTTCGGTACGTTCTATTTAGCTGCCGTCTTCTTTTTATAAATTTCGTATTGGGCAGGTGTTAATACTTGCTTTATCTTTTGGTCAATATAAGCACGTATTTTCTTTTTCTTAGCTTGACGCTCAGTTGCATCTTCAATGCTGGCGATACCTTTAATTTTTTTCTCTACTGCAGCAAACACGTCATATAACTTTTCCTTTTGCGTCGCATCTAACTTTGCTTCGCGTTCTAATAAGTTAGTTAATGTCTGTACACTTTTTTCAGCAGAATAATCAGCATTACTTACAGCTGTGTTTTGTTTCTTAATCGTAGTTTGAGCAAATGACAATTGGCTTCCTGCAAATAAAAAGCATGCGAAGCACAATAAAAGTAGTTGTTTTTTCATGATATGAGTGATAAATTAAAGGTTCAATATACAAAGAATTTCTTTTAAATATACCCTTTTAATAATTCAATAAAACTTCAATCTTCGCCTTTACCTTTTCTGTAGAAGGAATCATCGTTTGTTCTAAAGTAGAATTTAACGGGATAGCTGGCATGTTTTCACTACCTATAGTCATCACTGGCGCGTCTAGGTATCTAAAGCATTCTTCCTGTATTTTTCCAGAAAGCGCTCTAGCAAAACTATTATTAGATGGCTCTTCAGTTACCACTAAACATTTTCCAGTTTTCTTAACCGAGTTCATAATAGCATCTTCATCTAAAGGATATAAGGTCCTTAAATCTATAATTTCAATTTGATCTCTCATTCCTAATTCTCCAGATGCATTATAAGCCCAATGTACTCCCATTCCGTAGGTTACGATTGTGCACGTTTCAACGTCTTCTTGCTTCCATATTTCCTGCAGTACCCAAGCCTTTCCAAAAGGTAAAACATAATCTTCAGAAGGCTCTACAGAAGTGGCTGTTAATGTTCCAGGCACTTTAGACCAGTACAAGCCTTTATGTTCTAAAATCACAACTGGATTTGGATCGTAATACGCCGCTTTCATCAGTCCTTTTAAATCTGCTCCGTTACTCGGGTAAGCAATTTTTATTCCTCTAATATTTGTAATTACACTTTCTACAGACGAAGAATGATAGGGTCCTCCACTACCATAAGCTCCAATAGGGACACGTAAAATCATGCTCACTGGCCATTTTCCGTTAGACAAATAACAGCTACGACTCACTTCTGTAAACAATTGATTGAGCCCAGGCCAAATATAATCTGCAAACTGAACCTCAACAATTGGTTTTAATCCAACTGCACTCATACCAACCGTTGACCCTACTATAAATGCCTCCTGAATTGGTGTATTAAACACACGATCATCTCCAAACTTTTGTGCCAATGTTGCGGCTTCTCTAAAAACACCTCCTAGTCGACCACCTACATCTTGCCCATAAAGCAAACATTCTTTATGTTTTCTCATCAATTCTTCAACGGCAAACAATGCGCAGTCAACCATTATGACCTTATCTGCTCCTTCTGGTGTGCGTTCTCCTTTCTCTTCGGAAATTGGAGTTGGTGCAAAATCGTGTGTAAACAAATCTTCAGGCTTAGGATCTTCAGTTTGTAATGCCTTTTCAAAATCGGATTGTACCTTCGAGATTGCCAAGCGTTCTATATCATCTATCTCCTCTTGCGAGAATCCGTTATCAGCTAATTGTTGTTTTAATACTGGATAAGGATCTCGAGATCGTGCTTCGTCTAAATCGTCACGATACCACTCCATTCTAACACCAGACGTATGATGATTTAAAAGTGGCACCTTAGCATGGACCAAAAATGGTCGTCTTTCTGTCCTAATGGTTTCTATTACCTTTTCAACCGCGTCATAACTTTCTATAAAGTTGGCACCATCAATAGAGATAGCATCTAATCCATGAAAGCCTTGAGCATATTCAAATGCATTTTGAGCACGAGTTTCTTCGGCATTTGCCGATATATCCCAACCGTTGTCCTGTACCAAATACAGAATAGGCATTTGCTTCAAAGCTGCCATTTGAAATGCCTCTGCAATCTCTCCTTCGGTCACAGAAGCATCACCCAAACTACACACCACAAAAGGCGCATCTTTAAGTGTTTTATCATCTAAATCTTGAAGTTCTTTATACTGCATTCCCATTGCAACACCTGTTGCAGGAATGGCTTGCATACCTGTTGCTGAAGATTGATGTGGGATTTTCGGTTTATCATCGTCCTTTAAACTTGGATGCGAATAATAAGTTCTACCACCAGAAAACGGATCGTCTTTCTTTGCTAATAATTGCAACATTAAATCATAAGGCTCTAATCCAAATGACAATAACATAGCATCGTCTCTGTAATACGGAAACGCATAATCTTGAGGTAGCAATTGCATCCCCAAAGCAATTTGAATGGCCTCATGACCTCTAGAGGTGGCATGTACATATTTGGAAACCTGTTTAAAATTAGCTTCGTATAATTCTGCCATTGCTTTGGCCGTACACAATTTTGAAAATCCTTTTTTTAATATGTCTTTATTCATAGTAACTCCTGCAAATACAGGCCTTCTTATTTTATTTATATTGTTCTATTTACATCAAATTGCTCAAAATAATCAGCAACACGACGCACAAAACTTCCGCCCAAAAACCCATCAACAACACGATGATCAAACGACAATGACAAGTACATCATACTTCGAATGGCAATTTCATCGCCTTTTTCTGTAGTGATAACCTCAGGACGTTTTTTAATTATTCCCAAAGCAAGAATCGCCACTTCAGGTTGATTGATAATAGGTGTTCCCATGACACTTCCAAAAGTTCCTACATTAGAAATAGTAAAGGTACTCCCTTGAATATCATCCGCTTTTAAATTATTTTCTCTAGCCTTATTAGCAAGCTCGTTAACATTGGTTGCCAATGCTTTCAAATCTTTTGTATCTGCGTTTTTAACCACTGGTACAATTAAGTTCCCGCTAGGTAATGCAGTAGCCATACCAATGTTAATATCTTCTTTCACTATAATATTCTTACCATCAACTGAGGCATTAATATTTGGAAAATCTTTAACAGCTTTTGCCACAGCCTCAACAAATAATGGTGTAAAGGTCAAACGCTCTCCATGCTTTTCTTGGAATGCTTTTTTATTGGCATTGCGCCAATTTACCATATTGGTTAAATCGGCCTCAACATAAGCCGTTACATGAGGCGACGTATGTTTTGAATACACCATATGATCTGCAATCATTTGACGCATTCTATCCATTTCAATGACTTTTCCTTTTCCTTTATCAAAATTTAGCTGTGGAATACGATATGCCGTTGGGTCTTGTTGAGCAACTGGCTGTGCAAATTTATAGGGTCTCCCTTCTTCGATATACTGAAATATATCACTTTTGCGTAATCGACCTTCATGACCTGTTGCTGAGATTCTAGCTAATTCTTCAAAACTAATATGGTGTTCCTTCGCAATCTTTATAATCAAAGGCGAGAAGAATGTATTCGAATTAGAAACGCTAAATTGCCCTGAAGAAGCAACGGGATCTAATTTTGGTCGTTTTGGTGCCTTAGGTTTTTCGGTCTTTTTTTGTTCTGGTTTCTTATCTGCTTTTTTAGATTGTTTTTTTGACTCTGCAACATCTCCATCTGCTTTAATAATTGCAATGGTTTCTCCTATTTTAATCACCTCATTAGCATCAAATAAAATCTCTTCAATAACTCCAGACACATTTGAAGGCACCTCAGAATCTACTTTATCTGTAGCAACTTCGAGAAGCATTTCATCTTCTTCAATTGTATCTCCAACATTTTTAAACCATGTGATAATGGCAGCTTCAGTAATACTTTCGCCCAATTTGGGCATTTTAAACTCTACTTTTGACATTTGTATTAACTAGTTTATCCTAGTTTTAAAATTTAAAAATTATTAATCTAATATTTTTATGTTGCTAATAAAGTCATTAAACTTCTCAACATTTAATTCATAGGTGTCTGGTGTAGCAATAAATTTCACCAAAACGAAATGAGTTTTAGTTTCAAAAGTCACATATTGACAATCATATAACGAACCGCCAAACATGGCCTGAATTTTATAGGTAACCCCATTCATATTCTCGGCAGTTTTAAGTTCTTTTTTCATTAAGAACGTTCCTGTATTTAAACCATCTCCTATCTTTTTTCCTAGAACAAATTCCTTATTAAAATCTTTGAAACCTTTATATGCCTCTTTTTCAAACCAATTTAAACTTATAGCGTTCTTCACATTATTAATGTCTGGCATCGTTGCCATCCAATACAAGCTCAAATCCGATTTAACCAAATTAGCCCAATTTGGGATGTCTAATTCAAATCCCTTACTCTCATTTATGAATTCGATTGTAGTATTGTCCTCCTCAGCTTCCATCTTAGCATAGGTGCCATCAATATCAATTGGGCCACCAAAAATGTCGACAGAATTAGAGATATTTTTAATGCTTTCTATCTTTTGTTCGATACTTTCGCCTTCATAGGATACTAACATCATTCCAGAAATAAAATCATTTACAATACAGTTTAGAAAATAGTACTGCGACACTTTTTGCTCCAGTTTATCATTTCCCATCTCTTCAAGGGCTTTTTCTGGCATCGCATAACTCCATAAATGAAATCTCTTTCCTTGATCATTTAAAAACACTTCTTCTTTTATATCAAGATCTTGTTTGAAAATTTCATCTTTTAAATAATCTACTTCGTAGTTCATGGCGTCTTTTAAAACTGCAATCTCCTTTTCTGGCTTAGATTTATTTGTATAATTATTTCGGTCATATTTTCGTTTTAAAAATTGAACAAATTCGTCACCAATCATATAAGCATTTGACATTCCCGTCGTTTTTATAGAATCTCCCGGAAATTTCACTGTAAAATGTGCGCCTTTTGAGTTATCAACATAAACAACACTACTATCAAGTGCGAAATATGTTATTTCATTTTGCGCCAATCCTTTTGAGGCAAAAAACAGTAAGGCTATAACAATTATTCTTTTCATTTCGTAAGTTGTTGTCTTCTCTATTTTTTCATGAAATCGCGAAGTGTTTTATAAACATCTTCCTGTATTTTCATATGCTTTGGAACCTCTCTTAAAGGTTCTACTTCTTTTAAACTTTCATGACAGTCTGCTGGTAATTGTTGATATAACTGCGTGCCTTTCGTTTTCCAAGCAATCATATCGTCGCTTACTTCCTTTATAATTTTTGCAGGATTCCCAACCACTAAACTTCGATTCGGAATTTTAGTCTCAGCCTTTACAAATGCCATAGCTCCAACAATACATTCATCTCCAATTTCGGCATCATCCATAATAACAGTATTCATACCAATAAGGCAATTTCTACCTAAGTTCGCACCATGAATTATGGCTCCATGACCAACATGCGCACTTTCTTTAAGGGTAATGGATTTTCCTGGAAACATATGTACAGTACAGTTTTCTTGCACATTAACACCATCTTCTAAAATGATTTGTCCCCAATCCCCTCTAATAGCCGCTCCCGGACCTATGTAACAGTTTCTACCAATAATCACATTACCAGTTACGGCAGCCAAAGGATGCACAAAACTACTTTTGTGAACCACTGGTATAAATCCTTTAAAACTGTAAATCATTATTATTTAAATCCTTTTAATTTCTCTTTGGTAAAATCAGACAACACTAATCTTCCGCTTGTTTGTGCGCGTTCTGCCAAAAGCTCGTCCCAATCATCAGTTCCCTTCCAGAATACTTTTTTCATTTCTAACATGGCTTCTGTATTGTATGTACATAAATGTTCGGCCGTTGTTTTTACAGCATCATCAAGTGCTTCAGTGCTATCGTAAACATGTGTAAACAAACCTTTTTCTTTAGCCCATTCTGGCGGATAAAATGAATTTGCATCAATGGCAATTTGTGACATCGCACTCAATCCCATTTTTCGTTCTATTGCTGGTCCAACTACAAATGGTCCGATTCCAATATTTAACTCGCTTAATTTTATAGCTGCAAACTTCGTGGCCATACAATAATCTGTTGAAGCTGCGAGTCCTACACCTCCGCCAACAGTTTTACCTTGGATTCGTCCTATAATAAACTTTGGACATTTTCGCATGGCATTAATCACATTAGCAAATCCGGAAAAGAAAACTTTTCCTGTAACAGCATCATTTATATTAATAAGCTCTTTAAAACTTGCTCCAGCACAAAAGGTTCTATCGCCTCCACTTTTTAAAACGATTACTTTAATAGCATCATTTTCACCTGCTTCAGTTATGTTTTCAGCTAGTTTTGCCAATACATCTCCTGGTAAGGAGTTATGGGCAGGATGAAAAAATTCAATATATCCTACTTCGTTTTCTATCGTTTGTTTAACGTATGGTTGTGTCATAATTTATAATAATCCAAATTGTTCAAAATGATGATTTAAGTGCTTTCGCTCCATTAAATACCATTCATATCTATTTAATTCTCCAAAAACCATATTGCTTAATGTTGCTTCTGGGTTTTCTTTAAAGTAATTTAAATAAGCTGCTCTCTGAGCTTTAAATGTCTCAATTGCAATCGCCAGATTTTCATGTTTCAAATCATCTAACGTATCCTTTTCTAGTAATGGGAAATTTGAATTCTTCGGAAATTTCCTGTAATTATATAAACTGTTCTTTACCTTCTCAAGAATTTTTTCAGGAGTAGCCACTTCAAAATCTTGAATCTCTCCCGCAGCAATTTTATATGTATACTCTAGATGTTCAATCATATGTTGAGGCGTCATAATTCCCCACTGAGGTTTCGTGTCTTCATTAAGTTTACTTAAACACTCCTCTATTTTAGCGTCTGTCATTTCAACGAAGACCTCTTGTTTCTTCTGCACCATTGTTAAAATGGTTGCAACCGCCACTAAAGGACTATCTTTATCGTTTTTTTGACTTTCAGGTCTATCTTCAAAATTGGCATCGAACACTTCTACATGCCACTTTACAATACCACTTGGATGTTCAGCTGAAGCGACATCTCGATCTACTTTTTCCTTACAAGTTAATCGCACATAGATTGTATCGTTGTGATATAATGGTCGTAAAAACCGAATACTATCTAAACCGTAGTTTGCAGCTACTGGGCCTTTATTAGGATATACAAACAATCCTGCTGCCGCCGAAATAATGAAATAACCATGAGCTGTTCTTTTCTCAAAAATACTTCCGTCTAAGGATGTGATATCTGTATGAGCATAAAAATGATCCCAAGTAAGGTTGGCAAAATTGATTATGTCGGTATCTGTAAATGTTCGTTTATGCGTTTTGAGCGACATGCCTGGTTGAATATCTTCCCAATGGTATTTAAATGGATGCTGTTCCGCTTCCTTATACTTTGCATTTTGTTGGTAAATGCCTGTAATTTCAGTAATTGTTGTTGGTGAGCCTTGAATTGCTGTACGTTGCAAGTAATGCTTGATCCCTCGCATTCCTCCCATTTCTTCACCACCTCCTGCACGTCCTGGTCCTCCATGAACTAAGTATGGTAAAGGTGAGCCGTGACCTGTACTTTCTTTCGCACTCTCGCGATTTAAAACCAAGATTCTTCCGTGGTGACTGGCAGCATTAACTACGTAATCTTTAGCAATTTTATCGTCATTAGTTGCTATAGAAGATACTAAAGACCCTTTACCCATCTGAGCTAATGTAACAGCCTCATCTAAGTTCTTATAAGGCATAATAGTACTTACGGGTCCGAAAGCCTCACGTTCATGAATCACTGTATTTTGAAAAGGATGGTCTGCTCTCAATAAAATTGGGCTGATAAATGCACCCTTTTGTGCATCTGCTCCTATAGTTTCAATTTTATCTAAATCACCATATACAATTTGAGCTTCTTTCGCCAAGTCGTTTACAGAATCCCTAACGGCCTTAACTTGCTGGCGACTTACTAGAGCCCCCATTCTTACCTCTTTTAATCTTGGGTCTCCAATAGTCACCTTATCTAATGCTTTTCCTAATGAAATTTGTACATCTTCAACTAAATTTTCAGGAACTATGATACGCCTAATTGCTGTACACTTTTGACCAGCTTTTACTGTCATTTCTTTACGAACCTCCTTAATAAATAAATCAAATTCTGGCGTTCCTGGCACGGCATCTTCACCTAAAATAGAAGCGTTCAATGAATCGGCTTCCATTGTAAATGGCACAGATTCCTGTATGAGCCTAGGATGTGCTTTAAGCAAGCGTCCGGTAGCCGCCGAACCTGTAAATGTGACAACATCTTGTGACTCAACAGTATCTAAAATAGTTCTTACTGTACCATTAATAATTTGAAGTGCCCCTTCTGGTAAGATCCCTGAATTTATGATGTCTCTGGCAACGGCTTCGGCTAGATAAGATGACGAAGGTGCGGGTAATACGACAGCCGGAACACCAGCCATCCAGTTTACTGCACATTTCTCTAGCATACCCCAAACAGGGAAATTAAATGCATTAATATGTACAGCGACACCTTTTTTAGGCACCATAATATGATGAGCCATAAAACGCCCTCCTCGAGACAAGTCGATAGGATCTCCTTCAACGTGGTAAGGTTGATTTGGAAACAATTTTCGGAGAGAGGCATTAGCAAAAAGATTACCAAAACCTCCTTCTATATCAATCCAACTGTCTACTTTGGTAGCTCCTGTACGGTAACTCAATTCATAGAATGCATCCTTTCTTTTTGTAAGATACAATGCTAATTTCTTAAGCATGTTACCACGCTCTTGAAATGTCATTTTTCGAAGTTGCTCACCTCCTTTGGTTCGTCCGTAGTTTAGTATTTCTGGAATATCTAACCCTTCAACTGCAACACTTGTAAATGCTTCGCCGGTTATAGCGTCATAAATTGGTGCGCCTTCTTCTTTTCCTGTTGTCCAATGACCTTGAACGTAATGTTGTATTTTATCCATAATAACTCCTTATGCCATTATTCTTAATATTCTTCCTGTAATTTTTCCTTCTATAGATTTTACGTAACCGTCTACAATTTTATGCATTGGTACTGGTGTATTTCCTGGAAAATAGTCTTTGTATTTCTCGAATGAATCTTCTACCAAATCTGAGCACACAACGTTGATTCGTTTTCCATCTTCTAACTCTAAAGCCACAGCCTTAGCAAAGCTATTGATAGCGCCATTTACCATAGCTGCACTTGTTGTCATATCTACAGGGTCATCTGCTAAGATTCCGGTAGATAATGTTATAGATCCTCCTGGGTTTAAGTAATTTTTACCAATTCTTACCGTATTAACCTGTCCCATCATTTTACTTTTTATACCAATATAAAAATCATCTTCGGAAAGCTTATTCAACTTGTCCCATTTCGCATCTCCAGCAATAGCTACAATAGCATCTAGTTTCCCCACAGATTCAAACATCGTCTGTATTGATGATGAATCTGAAAAATCGACAGTGACGTTTCCAGAATGTCGACCAGCAATGAGTACTTCATGCTTTTGAGCTAAGCGTTCACTTACCTTTTTACCTATTGTTCCGTTGCCTCCTATGATTAATATTTTCATTATCTCTTATTTTAGTCCCAACTGCGTTAGCGGTTGAACGGTTTGTTTGAGCTCCTCAAAGAGAGCGAGTAGTGAAAACGCGACCCTTGTGGTAACGCCCAAATTACCCCAACATCAAACACGTTCTATTATAGCAGCATAACCTTGACCAACACCAATACACATTGTAACTAGAGCGTACTTTTTTTGCTGCTCATGTAACTCTAAAGCTGCCGAATAAGCGATTCTTGCTCCTGTAACTCCAAGAGGGTGACCAATAGCAATTGACCCTCCATTTGGGTTTAATCTTGGATCGTCATCTGCCAATCCCCATGCTCTCGTACATGCAAGCGCTTGCGCTGCAAAGGCTTCATTTAGCTCTATAATATCTATATCGTCCATAGTTAATCCTGCTTTTTCCAAAGCCTTATTAGACGCCTGTACTGGACCAATTCCCATAATTCTTGGCTCTACACCAACCACTGCAGAACTTACAATTCTTGCCAGAGGCTTTAGGTTATATGTTTTAACAGCATCCTCTGATGCAATTATTGTTGCTGCAGCACCATCGTTTAAACCTGAGGAATTCCCAGCAGTAACGCTTCCTCCTTCTTTTTTAAAAGCGGCTCGTAATTTTCCAAGCACTTCAAGTGAGGTCGTTGGTTTTACAAATTCATCTTTGGAAAATTGAATAGGATCTTTTTTTCGTTGCGGAATTTCTACAGTTACGATTTCTTTTGCCAAACGTCCATTTTCTTGGGCTTTTGCTGCCTTCATTTGACTCCAGTATGCAAATTTATCTTGATCCTCTCTTGAAATATTATATTTTTCAACGAGGTTTTCGGCTGTATTCCCCATACCATCGGTTCCATACAATTTATGCATTTTTGGATTTATAAAACGCCATCCAAACGTAGAATCGTACATTTTAGAATCACCTCCAAAACCTGTAGATGGTTTGGCAATAACGTATGGTCCTCGTGTCATATTTTCAACACCTCCAGAAATAAAAAGGTCTCCATCTCCTGCTTTTATAGCGCGATTGGCATGTATGATAGCTGATAAACCAGAGCTACATAATCTATTTACGGTTTCTCCAGGAACTGTAAACGGTAATCCAGCCAATAATGATGACATCCTTGCCACATTACGATTATCTTCTCCAGCCTGATTTGCACATCCCATTATAACATCGTCATAAGCCTCTTTAGGAATGTTTGGGTTACGTTTAACAACTTCTGAGATGACTAAGGCTCCCAAATCGTCTGTGCGTACAGCAGATAATGTGCCTTTATAGTTTCCAATTGGTGTTCTTACACCATCAATGATATATGCGTCTTTCATATAATTTTATTCTTTTTCAACAAGTTTAGCTGATTTCGCAGCTTTTTCTGCGTATTTTTTATAGTCTTCATCCTTTTCCGCCTCATAAAAGGCAGTTACCATTATGGTGGCATCTTTGGCATGCTCTTTAGCGAAGATGAACATATAATAGGTTTGCCCATCTCTATCCATTGATTGTTTTAAAAAGAGAATGCGATTACCATCTGTTTTAAGCGCTCCTTTGCTGAGTGTTTTTATACCTTCTTTAGATTGTTCGTTTTCTAAATCTTTTTCTAAATTTTCAAAAGAAGAGGGTACAAGCATTGCTAGTATACCTGATTTCTGATCTTCTGAAAAATGAGTATTCCCTTGAGTGATTGGAAATATACTTTTATCAATATCCATCTCTATGACAGAGCTAAACATTGAATTTATAGTTTCTTTAATCTCAATTTCTTCTTCAATAACATCATCTTCTTGAGCGAATCCGATGCTTGTAAATAACATTGCAATAATTACAATGAGGTACTTTTTGTTTAATTTAATCATGTGTCCAATCTTTTTGAGTTCTATATACAACGCCTTTAAACAAGGCTACTAATTCGTTTTCGCGTTTTACTTCAATAATATTAAAGCCTAGTTTATTATTTACTTTTTCAATCACAGATTCTGCTATTAAATAATCTCCTTCATCTAAGGCTTCGATGTGATTAATACTAGTTTCAATGGATACAGCATATTTCCCATGGGTATTGGCGGCAAAACCAAATGCGGTATCAGCCAAAGAATAACTAATACCTCCATGTGCCTTATTCATACTATTGAGCATGTCTTTACGAATGGTCATTGCAACTTTGCATCGGCCAATTTCGCATTCTAAAATCTCAATACCTAACCATTGGCTGTAGGCATCTTGACTTAGCATTTTATGTGGAATATCTTCTCCCTTCATAATTTAATATTTAACTGCTTCGAGATATTTTAATAGAAAATTATATCAAGAAGTCTCACTTGTTCTCGATACACTTCGCACTCGAACTGACGCTAAAAAAATGTTTTATGTTCTCTCTTCATCTTTCTCAACAATGGGCTGCATCTATATCTATCTTCATGATACTCATTATATAGGGCATCTAATCCCGACACGCACCAATTGATTCCTTTGTCATCTGCCCATCCCAATAAACCTTTAGGATAATTAACACCTTTAGTCATGGCGTTATCTATGTCTTCCGCTGACGCAATGTTTAAAAACAAGGCATCTGCTGCTTCATTGATAAGCATAACCAATACACGATCAAATATTTGTTGTCCTAGAACTTTATCTTCTAATGGCTTTGGTTTAGTAGCGCCTTCGGCATAGTCATAGTAACCTTTTCCAGATTTACGTCCTAAATATCCAGCTTCGGCAAAACGTTTCTGAGTAAATGCTGGCTTGTATCGAGGGTCGAAATAAAATGCGGTAAATACGGTTTCGGTAACTGTGTAATTTACATCATTACCAATAAAATCCATTAATTCAAATGGCCCCATTCTAAAACCGCCAATTGTTTTTAAGGACCAATCGATGGTTGCAAAATCGGCAATTCCTTCTTCATAAATTCTCAAAGATTCACCATAAAATGGTCTTGCCACTCTATTGACTATAAATCCTGGGGTATCTTTGGCCACAGCAACTACTTTTTTCCAATCGGAAATAGTTTTCACTGAAATATCCAGAACATTCTTTGCTGTTTGGATTGCAGGAATCACTTCTACCAATTTCATTAAAGGTGCTGGGTTAAAGAAATGAATACCTATACAACGTTCTGGCTTTTGTAATGATGCTGCAATAGATGCAATAGACAAACTTGACGTATTTGATGCAATAATACAATCATCTGCCACATAGGTTTCTAACTCTGAAAACACTTTCTTTTTAATCTCAAGGTTTTCGATAATTGCTTCGATGGTCAAGTTTGAATCGCTTAAATCTTTTAAACGATCCACATAAGCGATGTTATTTTGAATTCTCTCTTTTTCGAGGGTATCGATTCGTCCTTTTTCTATAAGACGATTTAATATTTTTTCTAAAGCAGCCTTGGCTTTATCTAAAGCATTTTGATTAGTATCGTACAATTTCACCTTACAACCAGCAGTAGCAGCTACTTGAGCAATGCCACTTCCCATGGTTCCTGAACCTATAATACCTACGTTCATATTTATCTCCCTTTAAATTCTGGTTTTCTTTTTTCTATAAATGCGGCAACTCCTTCGGCATAATCGTCACTCTGCGCTGCTTCTATTTGTAATTTAGACTCGAGTGCCAATTGATCTTTTAAGCTATTATTCATGGATTGATTAAATAACTCCTTTATTAATCCTAAAGCCTTTGTAGGCATGTGTGCTAACTTGTAGGCTAATTTGTTTACTTCATCTTCAAAACTATCTAGAGGCATAACTTTATAAATCATTCCTAAACGTTCTGCTTCTTCGGCAGTAACTTTATCTCCAAGCATTGCCAAAGCTGATGCCTTTTGAAAACCTATTAATCTCGGTAAAAAGAAGGTTCCAGCGCTGTCAGGAACTAACCCTATTAAGCTAAATGCCTGAATAAAGCTAACTTTTTCATGTGCCACTACAATATCACAGGCTAAAGCAATATTAGCTCCTGCCCCAGCAGCCACACCATTTACGGCAGCAACAATAGGTTTCTTAATGGCGCGGATTCTAGTAATTATTGGGTTATAATGTTCTTCTAGAATTTTCTTAAATCCTGGGTTTAATTCTGGATCTGTGACTTCTTTCAAATCTTGACCTGCACAAAATGCTTTACCGTTTCCTGTAAGCACCATGGCCCTGACCTCATCATTAGATTCACAATCATCCATAATAGATTGAAGATTTAATGCCATTTCACGATTGAAACTATTAAATACTTCAGGTCTATTGAGCGTTATATACGCGACCTTGTTTTCAATTCTTAATTGTATTGAATTATTGCTCATACCTATTATTTTATCTCAATTTGCGTTAAGGATGGAGGCTTTGTTGGAGCTCTCCCGATAATTATCGGGAAGCGACTGCCGAGAGCCTGACCCTTTGGGTAACGCTATATTTATTTTAAACATTTAAAATAGTCGAATGGTTCTTGACAGTCATCACATTGAAATTGTGCCTTACATGCGGTTGAACCAAATTGACTTACCAATCGTGTGTTTTGTGAACCACAATTGGTGCATTTAACCATTCGTTTTCCATGGAGCAACACATCTTTATCTGCTTGAGCTTCTAAAGGAGCGGCAATTCCATATTTTTCTAGTGCTTGCCTACCTCTTGGAGTAATCCAATCTGTAGTCCACGCTGGGTACAAAATCAACTCAACTTGAGATTTGTAACCTGCATCTAGTAATGCTTTTTTGATGTCATCACCAATAACATCCATTGCTGGACAACCACTATAAGTTGGTGTAATTTCGACCTGTACAACACCATCTGAGATGATTGCAGAGCGAACGACACCCATATCCATAATAGACAATACAGGGATTTCTGGATCAGACACCTGTTCTAATATTGCGATTAACTTTTTGTCTATATTTTGCTCTGTGGTTGTCATAATTATTTTGATGATATTCCGCAACAAACCGTGGAATTGTCAATCAAAGGTGTATTACCATTCCATATTTGGATAGGTTCTTTGCATATATTGCAAATCACTTAATAGATATCCCAGATGTTCTGTATGTATACCTTCTTTCCCTCCTTTTTGAAACCATTTTGATTCTGGAGTATTGAGTGTTGCTACTTCTAAAACAGCATTCACTCTGTTATAGTAATCTTCTTTTAGTTTTGTCACATCAACACCAATTCCTTCAGCAAGCATTGCTTTGTCTGCATTTGTTTGATGAAATAACTCATCGGTATATGTCCATAAATCATTAATAGCTTCTTGCATTTTTGCATTGCTTTCTTCGGTACCATCACCTAAGCGTTTTATCCAATCTGAGGAAAAGCGTTCGTGATAACTTACTTCTTTAACACATTTATTGGCAATGGCCGAAAGTGTCAAATCTGTACTTTTTTGGAGTTCTTTTAAAAATGCTAGATGATAAACATCAAATAAAAATTGACGTCCTAACGTATAAGCAAAATTGGTATTAGGTTGCTCAACCAACAACACATTTTTATACTCACGTTCTTTGCGAAGCATGGCGATATCGTCCTCACTACGTTCATCTCCTGCTATTTTCGCAGCATATTGAAAATAGCTACGTACTTGTCCGAATAAATCTAGAGAAATATTTGTACAAGCAATATCAGTTTCTAAATTTGGCCCATGACCGCAGAGTTCTCCCATACGTTGTCCTAGGATAAGACTATTATCTGCGATACCAAGAATATAATTATATAAATTTTCGTTTTTCATTACATGTGTTTTACTTCGTCTGGTAAATCATAAAATGTTGGGTGACGATATACTTTATCTTGTGCTGGTTCGAACAGCTCACCATTATTTTCGGGATTTGAAGCTGTAATATTCTTTGATTCTACAACCCAAATACTTACACCTTCATTTCGTCTAGTGTAGACGTCACGGGCGTTTTCTAATGCCATCTCTGCATCTGCAGCATGAAGGCTTCCAAAATGTCTGTGTTCTAATCCGTTTTTACTTCTTACGAAGATTTCCCAAAGAGGCCAGTTTTTTGTTGACATAACTATAGTTTTAAACTGCTTGTTTTTCTTTTCTTTCTTGTTTCTTTTTTGCGTGAGCCATGGCAGCATCACGAACCCACTCTCCACGTTCCCAAGCGCCCACTCTTGCTTTCATTCTTTCTTTATTCATTGGTCCATGACCTTTTACAACTTGCCAGAATTCATCCCAATCAATTGCTCCGAAATCATAGCTTTGTCGTTCTTCATTCCATTTTAAATCTGGGTCTGGAACTGTTAAACCAATTAAATCGGCTTGAGGCACTGTTTGATCTATAAACTGCTGACGCAATTCGTCATTGGTTTTACGTTTAAGTTTCCATTTCATTGACTGTGCTGTATGTACCGATTTATCATCGGTTGGACCTAACATCATAAGACTGGGCCACCACCAACGATTTAGAGCATCTTGAGCCATTTCCTTTTGTTCTGGAGTTCCATTAGCCAATTTGATCATGATTTCATAACCCTGTCTTTGGTGAAAACTCTCTTCTTTACATACACGAATCATTGCCCTTGCATAAGGACCATAAGATGTATTACATAATGGCACCTGATTAATGATGGCTGCTCCATCAACCAACCAACCAATAGCACCCATATCTGCCCAAGTTAATGTTGGATAATTAAAAATACTAGAATACTTGGCTTTACCTGTATGCAATTGTTCGTAGAGTTCATCTCTTGAAATACCTAAGGTCTCAGTAGCGGAATAGAGGTACAATCCATGACCAGCTTCATCCTGTACTTTTGCCAGTAACGCCACTTTACGTCGTAACGAAGGTGCTCTTGTAATCCAGTTACCTTCAGGAAGCATTCCTATAATCTCAGAATGTGCATGTTGTGACATTTGTCGAATATGCGTTTTACGATACTTCTCTGGCATCCAATCTTTAGGCTCGATTTTCTCATCTCTGGCGATACGCTCGTCAAATTGTTTTTCGAGATTTTTAATTTGTTCTTCACTCATAACTTTAAGTTTTTGGTGACTAAATTTTCTTTTTCATTATATGGTTGGTTTGATGGTATAGTCTTTAAAAATCATACATCAAAATCTACTACTACTTTTTCTGTTGTTGGCACGGCTTGGCAGCTTAACACTAAGTTTTGAGCTACCTCCTTATCATCTAAGGCATAATTAATTTTCATTTCAACTGCTCCTTCTATCACTTCGCACTTACATGTACTACAAACACCACCTTTACAAGCAAAAGGCAAATCGGCCCCTGCACCTAAAGCAGCATCTAAAATATTATCATATTCCTTAGTCATTGTAAATGCAAATTCTTTTCCACCATCTACAATTGTTATTTCAACACCTTCAACGTTCTGTTTTGCCAAACGTTCAGCTCTTTTAATATCTTCTTCTGATAGACCTGTAACAAATAACTCGAAATGCACTAATTCTTTTGGCAATCCCTTATTAATTAAATAGTCACTTACATAATTCACCATTTGCTCTGGACCGCAGAGAAAAACCTCACTTGTATCAGGAATGTCGATGAAAGTTTTGGTTAGGACTTCCATTTTGTCGTCGTCAAATCTTCCATTAAAAAGCTCAATATCTCTACGTTCTTTAGTTAGGAAGTAATAGATTTCTAGTCTTCCAAAATAGGTGTTTCGAAGTTGCTCTAGTTCTTCTTTAAAGATAATAGATTTTGCCGTTTTATTCACATAAAACAGCTTACAAGTTGAGTTTGGTTCTTGAGCCAGGTGGGCTTTTATCATTGATAACACCGGCGTGATTCCACTTCCTGCCGCAAAAAACAGATAGTTTTTTGAATGCTCAGGCATTACAGAGACCCCAAACGCTCCGCTTGGCGTCATAACCTCGAGGTAATCGCCCTTCTTTATTTCAGTATTAATATAGGTAGAAAATTTACCACCAGGAATTTGCTTCACGGCTACTTTCCACTGATTTTCACTTGGACTCGAACACAATGAGTACGAACGACGAACATCTTCGCCGTTTATATCTGCCTTAAGCGTTAAATGCTGGCCTTGTCTAAATTTAAAATTATCTTGTAATTCTACAGGAATATCAAATGATACTACTGAAGTATCTTCGGTTTCCTTATAAATATCTGCAACTTTTAAGTTATGAAATTCTGCCATGTGTATACCTTAAACATTTAACTAACACTTGTTAGTTTGGTGAACAAAGATACAAAATATTATTCTTAATTAGACGTTAATTCCTTCTATGAGAACTTCACTTAAATTATTAGCCAAATCATCGGCATTAAGATCTTCTTTTTTAGGTATCCATAAATAGAGTGAACGCAAAGTAGATAACATAGAGAACATTATAACTTCGGCATTGGTTTGTTTTATTTCGGCAGTAGAAATACCTTCTTCAATAATTTTTAAAAAATTATTTTCGTACTCATTTCTTAATTTTAAATAGTAATCCAATTGATCCTCAAGATGCATCCAGTCATTATTTAAAGAGGCCATACCATTTGTATTACTAGCTGTAATATTAACATGTAAGGCGACCACTTGCTTAAGTTTAGAGATATTCGAAACCTCCGATGCAATAATAATGCTCATACCATTTGTAAAGGCTTCGGCGATATCAATGATAATCTCTTTAAGAATATCTTGTTTTGAGTTAATATGATTATAAAGACTAGCAGCTTTTATTCCCATGGCTGTAGCCAAATCCCTCATCGTCACTGCGCTATAGCCTTTATCCTTAAAAAGTTTAGCTGCCGTATTTATGATTTCGTCCTTACGTGTTTCTGATTTCATTGGCACTAATATACATATTCAATTTAAACTAAAACATTATGTTAATCAATCTAAACAGCCATTTTTTAATTCATAACTTTGTAAGGTTTTAAAGAAAAATGCACTTAAATAAACTATGAATAGAGCAATAGAAACCAATCCGTTAATTGACAGATTACCTCCTCACTTAAAGCAGTTTATTAAGCCTCAAGACTATGATGATTACTCTCCTATTAATCAAGCGGTTTGGCGCTATGTCATGCGGAAAAATGTATCTTATTTAAGTAAGGTGGCCCACCACTCATACTTAAAAGGGCTAGATATGACTGGTATTTCTATTGAAACTATACCAAGTATGTATGGCATGAATCGTATTTTAAAAGATATAGGTTGGGCCGCTGTTGCTGTTGATGGCTTTATTCCCCCAAACGCTTTTATGGAGTTTCAGGCTTATAAAGTTTTGGTGATTGCCTCAGATATCAGGCAATTAGAACATATTGAATACACACCTGCTCCAGATATTATTCATGAAGCGGCTGGGCACGCCCCTATTATTGCCAACCCCGATTATGCTGAATATTTAAGGCGTTTTGGTGAAATTGGAGCGAAGGCTATTTTATCTGCACATGACAATGATATGTATGAAGCTGTTCGATCACTTTCTATTTTAAAAGAATCTCCAACATCAACATCTGAAGCCATTAAAAATGCCGAAGCCTTAGTACAAGAACTTCAGCATAAAAAAGTACCGCTTTCTGAAATTGCAAAAATTAGAAACTTACATTGGTGGACTGTTGAATATGGACTTATAGGCACTATCGAAAATCCTAAAATTTATGGCGCTGGGCTATTATCATCTATTGGAGAAAGTAAATGGTGTATGACCGACCAAGTTGAAAAGCGGTTATATAGCATTGATGCAGCCGACATAGAATTTGATATTACCAAACCTCAACCACAACTCTTTGTAACTCCAGATTTTGCTTACCTCATGGAGGTGCTTGAAGAATTTTCTAGTACCATGGCATTAAGAAAGGGCGGATTTCGAGGTTTACAAAAACTTATAGATTCTAGAAAAATTGGTAGTATAGAATTAAATACAGGATTGCAAATTTCTGGTGTTTTTACCGAAATGATTACCGACGAGGACAATAACGTCGTATTCTTTAAAACCGAAGGCCCAACTGCTTTGGCTAATAGAGAAAAAGAACTTATAGGTCATGGCGCACAAGCCAATCCGAATGGATTTAGTTCTCCAATTGGAAAACTTAAAGGTATTAGCTTAGCTATTGAAGACATGAGGCCTAGAGATTTAAAGGCTTATAATTTTTACGACGGAAAAAGGATTGCCATTGAATACGAAAGCGGCATTACAATTGAAGGTTTAAATGTAACTGGTATTAGAAATGTATTTGGAAAATTAATTCTTATAGAGTTTGAAGATTGTACGGTAACATATAAAGACAGGGTTTTATTCTCTCCGAACCAAGGAACTTTCAAATTGGCGGTAGGATCATCAATAATTTCTGCATTTGCTGGTGCGGCAGACTACAGATCTTTTGACAATCTATATCATGTATCAGAAACTAAAACAGTGCGAAAACTTAAAGACAGTAGCACTTTAGAACTCGAGTCACTTTATAAGAATACGAGTGATATAAGGCAATCAAATTACGACGAAGAGCGTGTCAAAACTATTTTTAAAACCTTAACCGATAATCATAATGATGATTGGCTTTTAGCATTAGAATTGTATGAATTAGCATATCGTTACGACAAAGATTTTAGTAAAAATATTTTAAACCATTTGGAGCATTTAAAGCTGAAACGACCAAACGTTGCACATTTAATCACAAATGGATTAGAATTAATTACAAATTAAACGTTATACCATGGGATTATTAGGATTTATTTTTGGAGCTAAAAAGCGTCAAGTTGAGCGTTACATAAAAAATGGAGCTATTGTTTTAGATGTTAGAACACAGCGTGAATGGGACAAAGGACATATTGAAAATTCTGTTCATATTCCGTTGAATGAATTAAATGCGAGAGTTAAAGAAGTAAAAAACCTTAACAAACCAATAATTGCTTGCTGTGAAAGTGGTGTGCGTTCTGCAAAAGCTGCAAAATATTTAAACCTTAATAATATTGATGCAATTAATGGAGGTAGCTGGGTAAGTGTTCAATATAAATTATAACTTAATATCTAATAACTCTTCGGAAGAGTCTATTGGATTTTCATTATATTGTAGGGTCCATCCTAAAGAACTAGTGAGAATATAAAATTTAGCCAATTCACTAATCAACCTGTTTTGGGCATTAGATTTTAATTCTGAGGCTTCAACTTTTTTCATCAACGATTTTTTTACCGTTTCCTTAATGTCATTATAATCTTTGGCTTCAAATTGATTTAGAAAATCCGCCTGAATATCGTAGTATTCAAAATCTGGATTAATTTTTATTTCTTCTTTGGGAATACTCGTTATTCTTAATGTTTTAGAAAGCTCATCGATCTCGTAATTCACAAGACTCAAATCATAAGCAATCGTTACATCTGCATTAACAATTACTATAGCCTGTTTTTTTGCTTCTAATAAATCGGCAAAAACCGCTTTAGAATTTTTATAGGTAAATACTTCACTAAAATGTCCTTCGGTAACTACAAGTTTACCAACATTTTTAACCTGTTCTTTTATAAGCGCTGTGTGCTCTTGAAGTACGATTTCATCTTGCCGCTTATCACTGCAGTACTTAAAAGTAAAGAGTATAATTAAGGTAATAATAACGCCGAATATTATTTTTCGCATATGCTAATATAATTAAAATATGAGTATAAAATGTTGACGCAAATATGATATCGAGATTACAATATTGTCTAAATCACTTGCTATAAGAACAATAAATGGATCATTGGTAAGTTAATTATACAAACCAACTTACTATGAATCGACTTGCAATCGTCTTTTTATATGTATTAGTTTCTTGTTCTCCAGCATTTACAGAGAACAACCTTAATCCAACTACATCAGACAAATTACTAAGTAGTGTTACAGCAACGTTCTCAGACTACGTTTTTGAAACCGAATATGAATATGATTTGAATTACATTATCAATAAAAATGCTACTCCTTTTTAAGTTCTAACTTTTCAGCAAAGTAATCACAAAAATCTTTCATTGTAGCTGTCATTTTTTCGTCTTGCGTTGCTCTGTAGAATGTATTGCTCATTTCCACAAGAGTTTGATGAAAAAATTGTTTCATTTCATCAACAGGCATGTCTTTTGTCCACAAATCTATACGTAAGGTTTCCTTAGCCTTTGCATCCCAGACTGCGAGCATCATAGCTTTAGCTTCTTCGTTAGATATCCCACCATCTTCTGCTGTCCATTGCAGTTTTTCAGGGACTCTGTTTTCGTCAAGTTCTACACTAAGTTCTATTTTTGAAGTATGGTTTTCTGCCATTATTTTGGTGGTTTATAATTAGATTTATTAAATATCTCATTGGCATCTGTTTGCAACATTTCTTGTAATGACACATCATTATTTTTCATATAAGCTCTTACAATTTGCCATCCCATATATTGTCCAAGTCTGCCAGGTGTTTTGCTATCGAGCTCTAAGTAAAATTTCGAAAATGGGGCGTCTGCAATAAATCTAGCAGGCAAACTGCTATCTGTATTATACAACATTTCCTTTTCAACAAATTCTGTCCAAATTACACCTTCATTTAACCGAGCAAACTCCAGCTGTTCTGGAGTATAACCTATTTTTTCTGCATCGGTTTTAAAGGGGATTATTTTATCTTTAAAGTAGAGTTGTTTCCCAAAATATACCATTTCATCTAGTAGCGTCTTTTTTCTGGATTGAAAAATCTGTCGTTCACTATACGCTTTAGCCAAATCAACAACAATCTGCGAAGGTTTCATATTTTGAGATAAAAAAACAGGGATACCTGAATACACTTCATGGTCATTCCCTAAGTAATTATCTATTGCAATAACAGCAACAGTATCTGTAACTGCTAACTTGTTTCTATAATCTACAAAATTGGTCAATGTGACTATTCTCGGTTCGGTAAAACTTTTATCATAATATTTTAAATGCTGAAATAGCTGTTCGATCTCATGGGTTTCATTTTTGAAATCTTCAAAAATTTTATCGGTTTCATTATTCAACATAATCTGATTAGAATCTTGCATTCTTTCAACCCACAGAGAATCTGGAATTCGGTTGTAAAACAAAAAAGGGAAGGCCTTTTTTAAATCAGACAAACCTTCGGGTTTTACCTCGGCAAATGCGCGATCAAATCGCTCTACAATAAAGTCGGTTTCAATTTTAGAAATTTCGTTTTCTACGGCGTCCTCATTTTTACAACTAAAAACACTAACACATAGAAGGGTAAATAAGACAAATTGTTTCATGGGTTATATTAACGATAACTTAATATTAGTAAATTTTTATTACTAACGTGATTACGTTATTTTTGTTACGCAAAGGTACTATTATTACATAAAAAACTCACTAAAATGCAAACAGAAAAAGTTGTTGACCATATTGTAAATTGGCTTAAAGATTACGCAACAAATGCTAAGGTAAATGGATTTGTCATTGGGATTTCTGGCGGAATAGACTCTGCCGTTACGTCTACACTTTGTGCAAAAACGGGTTTAGATTTATTATGTATTGAAATGCCAATTCATCAAGCGGAAAGCCATGTAAATCGCGCTCAGGAACATATTGAGCAACTAAAAAGACGTTTTCCAAATGTTAAAGATTCGAGGGTTGATTTAACGCCTGTTTTTGAAGAATTTAAAACTGAAGTTTCACTTAGCGGAAAGCAAGCAACTGTTGATATGGCCTTAGCCAATACTAGAGCAAGGTTACGCATGACCACATTATATTATCACGCAGGACTTTTAGGGCTATTAGTTGCGGGAACTGGGAATAAAGTAGAAGATTTCGGTGTAGGTTTTTATACAAAATATGGCGATGGCGGCGTAGATTTAAGTCCGATTGCCGACTTGTTAAAATCTGAAGTTTATGCCATTGGTGAACATTTAGAAGTACCCGAATCGATCATGAAAGCAGCACCAAGTGATGGTCTTTTTGGTGATGCAAGGAGTGATGAAGACCAAATTGGAGCTTCTTATCCAGAATTAGAATGGGCCATGAAAATGAAGGATGAAGGCAAAACCGAAAACGATTTTGAAGGACGCCAAAAGCAAGTGTTTCAAATATTTATGAGATATAATCGCTCAAATACACACAAAATGATCCCTATTCCCATTTGCGAAATTCCTAACGAATTGAAATAATTACTGGATTTTCTGTTAACAAACGGCGGTTATGTTGATTTTTTTATTAATTTTGCATTGCAAATCTCCACATTCTTGAATTTATTTTAATAAGTTCTGGCACTCTATACTAACTAACCAATTTAATTTATGTATTATGATCAAGGTATTAGTCGTTGACAACCATCCTATCGTAACTACTGGCTTTCAATTATTATTTGAAAATCACGACGACATCCAAGTTATTGGAACCGTTGGAAGTGGTGTGGAAATATTCGAATTTGTAAGACGTCATGACGTTGATGTTATCGTTTCGGAAATTGAACTCCCTGAACTCAATGGAATTACTGCACTTAGAGCTATTAAAAAAGAACATAGCCAGATAAACATCATTATGTTTAGCTACCATCCTGAAGAAATTTATGCTATTAGCACTATTAAGGCCGGAGCTTCTGGTTACGTTTCAAAATCTGAGTCTACAGATACGATTACTAAAGCTATAAAATCAGCCTATAACGGTGAGATTTATCTTAGTAATAAGATGTCCAAACATCTTAATTATAATGACACAAGACAATCAAAAAGCAGGATTTATAAGCGCTTATCAACTCGTGAGGTCGAAGTTTTAAAACTATTATCTTCAGGTAAGAAAAATAAAGAAATAGCTCAAGAGCTAGACATTAATGAAAAAACGGTAAGTACTTATAAAGCGCGTTTATTTAAAAAATTAAATGTCACTAATCTCATTGATTTGGTGAACCAAGGGAAACAGCTAGATTTAACTTAGATTTTACCACCAACAACTTTACCAAGTTTTCTTGAAAGCAGCATTTTTAGACCGAGGTAATCTTTAACATCCTCTAAAATTGTTCTGGCATTAGCATTCTCTTGTAAAGTTTCGTTTTGGTATTCTGCTACTTTTTTATCAATCAAGTAACACCTCAAGGTTAAAATAGTTTGAGTAACAAGTTGAGCGATACTGTGCTTTTTTTCCTTCGGAATAATATGATTTCTTTCCCAATCATGTAAGTTATAACGCTCATCATTCATCAAAATGGTGGTGACGTCATTAGCCAATTCTTGATCTAAGCCATTCACAAAATTTCTTGTTGAGAACTCTGGTTCTTGATTTAAGGTATCTATTATCGTATAGTACAACAACTTAAAATTAGGATTTGTGAATTGCATTTCGTCCTCCTGTAAGTCGAGGTAGATTTTTTCAAAAACCTTGGCGTTATGAATTACAGGTTCTAATTGTAATTCTCCATCTTCAGATTCTTTCAAGACAAGATCTTCGAAATCTTCAATTTCGGTTCCATAGAGCAATAAAATTTCAATAATCTTTCGCTCTAATTCATATTGTAAATTTATTTTAGGCGCTTTAACCTGTGGTTTTATAATGTCAAATGCTTTTTGCTCTGTTTTGAGATTTTTACCAGCCTCTTTAATCTCTTTTTTAGTAATCTGAGCAAGTGTACTAAACAAGACATCTTCACTTATATCCATAATGCGCGAACATTCTTGAATATAAATTTCCTTTTTTATTTGATCCGGAATTTTAGAAATACTATTAACAATATCTCTAATAGTTTCTGCCTTTTTAATCGGGTCATTATTAGCCTCCTTAATTAACAGAGATGCCTTGAATTGAATAAAATCTTTTGAATTATCATTTAGATAAGTTGTTAATTCTTCCAAGGTATTTTGTTTGGCAAAACTATCTGGATCTTCACCTTCAGGGAAGCCACAAACCTTGACATTCATTCCTTGCTCTAGAATTAAATCTATACCTCTTATAGATGCTCTTATTCCGGCCGCATCGCCATCAAATAACACTGTAATATTATTGGTTAATCTATTAACTAATCTAATCTGCTCTGGAGTTAAGGCTGTTCCAGACGACGCCACAACATTCTTAATACCTGTTTGATAGAACTGAATAACATCAGTATATCCTTCAACCAAATAACAATTATCTTCTTTAGCAATAGATTGCTTAGCGTGATAAATTCCGTAGAGAATTTTACTTTTATGATAGACCTCACTCTCAGGTGAATTTAGGTACTTAGCTGCTTTTTTATCAGCTGCCAGAATACGTCCGCCAAATCCTAAAACTCGGCCGCTCATACTGTGGATTGGAAACATCACTCTTCCTTTAAAGCGGTCAAATTTCTTTTCGGGTTTTACAATAGTTAATCCCGTTTTTTCTAAAAACTCCAGTTGATACCCCTTCTTTAATGCCTCATCTGTAAAAGCCTGCCATTCATCTAGGGAATATCCTAAATTAAATTGTTTTATAGTCTCATTGGTAAAGCCACGCTCTTTAAAATAGCTTAATCCTATAGCCTGACCTTGATCTGTTTTGAACATAATACGTTCAAAATAATCCTTGGCAAATTCATTAACCAAATATAAACTCTCTCGCTCATTGGCTTCTTGCTTTTGCTCATCAGTTTGTTCGGTCTCTTCAATTTCAATATTGTATTTTTTAGCGAGGTATTTGATTGCTTCTGGATAGGTAAAATGTTCATGTTCCATTAAAAATGTCACAGCATTTCCCCCTTTTCCGCTAGAAAAATCTTTCCAGATTTGCTTTACTGGAGATACCATAAAACTAGGAGAACGTTCATCACTAAAGGGGCTTAGTCCTTTAAAGTTACTTCCTGCTTTTTTAAGTTGCACAAAATCACCAATCACTTCTTCTACTCGAGCGGTGTCAAATACTTGTTCTATGGTGGATTTTGATATCAATTACTAATCTGTTTACAGTTAAAAAAACGTATTGTTTGAACTATTTTAGAAAATGTAAATGTAAGACAAATCAAAGTCAACTGAAAAAATATTATCTTAGGCATAACCTTATAACCCAACCAATATGAAAAAAATTACTCTTATTAGTTTATTGTTATTATTTAACCTAAACTTCATTTTTGCACAAGCAATTTTTGATTCATCAATTCATACAGCAACTCCTTTCGGTAGTGTTAATTCACCAGGAGGAGAAGGTGTTCAGAATATTATTGATCAAAATTCTGCAACGAAATTTTTAGATTTTAATGCTTTTGATGGCATCGGCTTCGAAGTCGATTTACTTGGAGTTGCTCAAACAGCAAGTTCAATAGAAATTGTAACAGCAAATGACGCTCCAGAACGCGATCCCACTGATTATGAGATTTTTGGATCAAATAACGGAACCGACTTTACAAGTATTACAACAGGAACTATTCCATGTGCTTCAGATCGTTTTTTTTCGAGAACATTTTCATTTAGCAATGCTACGGCCTATTCGTACTATCGTATTAACTTTACTGGAGTTTGCGGATCTAGCAGTATTAATCAAATTGCAGATGTACAATTATATGGCATTATCGGCACTGCTCCTGTACTAAATTGCCCAGGTGATATTGCGATAAACAATGATGCGGGACAATGCACTGGAAACACCTCCTTTGCTGTTACAGCCAACGATGCTGAAGATGGTTCCTTAACCCCAACATTAACCAATGGATTAGATTCTGGGAGCGATTTCCCATTAGGTGTTACAACAAATATTTATTCTGTAACTGATAGTGATGGAAATACAGTAAGTTGCACCTTTACAGTAACCGTTTCAGATAATGAAGACCCAACTATAGGGTGTCCTGCAGACATTATGACAGAGACCAATCCTGGCGAAACCACAGCTGTTGTTGATTATACAGTAAGCGCTTCTGACAATTGCTCTACTATTAACCCATTAACCGATTTTACGCCTTTAGGTACTTTAGCTGGGAAAGCCTATTATTTATCGAATAACACATTTACGCCTCAAGATGCTTATACTGATGCCCTAACCCAAAATGGTTTTGTTGGCACCATTAGAGATGCAAACGATGGGAGCTTTCTTTTAAATGCAATAGCCATGATTGGTGGTTCAGGAGATATACTTATCGGTTATAGTGATACAGATACAGAAGGCACATTTGTTTGGCAAAGTGGTGATAGTGCTACTTACACCAACTGGAATGGTGGCGAACCAAATAATGCAGGTAATGAAGATTATACGGTTATGCAATCTTCTGGAGGCTGGAACGATGTCGTTGGAGCAAGTGGTAGCTATAGGTATTTGTTAGAGGTTGATTATCTTCCTGAACAAACCGAAGGTTTGGCTAGCGGAAGTGACTTCCCTATAGGAACAACAACAAATACGTTTATTGTGACAGACATCGCGGGAAATTTTGTAACCTGTTCTTTTGATGTTGTCGTATCTGAAAATTTAAGTGTTGAAGATTTTGAGTTAGAAAACAACATTAGTTTAACACCTAATCCTGTTGATCATATTCTAACCATTAAAAACAGTTCTAATTTAGTTTTAGAACATGCCAACATATATGACATTAGAGGACGATTAGTGACTGCAGTAAACTTCGTTCATCAAACTATTGAAGACAAAACATTAAATACTTCAGGATTAGTTTCTGGCTTTTATCTAATAGAGATTAAAGCGTCAAATGGAGATACCACAGTGAAACGATTTATAAAAAAATAAGATCACTTATTACCGAATAAAAAAGCCGATTCAATACTAAGTTGAATCGGCTTTTATTTGAATATATAATTAGACTAATCCAAATCAAATCTGAATCCCATAGATAAATTATGTTGGTCAAATGTTTGATCTTTGAACATCGGACTTAAATCGTACTTGGCATAAATACCAATACTTCCATAACCTACATAAGCGCTTAATCCGTAAACAAAAGGGGTGGCATTATAACTACGTCTTATTTTTTCTTTCACACGATCACCATCTTCTTTAAAACGTAACTTTTGTTGTGTTCCAATATTAAAACCTGCGTAACCTCCAATACCTATTTTAAAATGCTTATAGGTACTGTATCTAAAGTAGTTTTTGCGTTCAATTTTTTTAGATGGCCCAAATTCAAAATGCAAAGGAAAAACGAGATTTGTAATTCTAAACTCTGATTCTGTTAATTCCGACGGAAACGTTTGTAAGGTGGTTGTATTTCCATCTTGTACAAAATAGCGATCGTCTTTAGGTGTTAATTTATTCCATTGGAATGAAAAACCATATTTTAAACGTACAGCATTATTGTCTTTAAACACTCTTGTCTTCCAAGCCCAGCCTAATTCTAAAAATCCAGATTGCATAAAAGTATACTCGTCACCTATTTTTTGACCTTCTCCAATGGCATTATTAAAACCTACGGCAAACACAAGATCACTTGTTGTTCGTTTGTCGTATTTTTTCGGTTTGTTTTTACTAAAACTAAATCCTGAAAATTTCCCTAAACTAACGCCAATCATTACCGATTCACTATTTCCATCATTATATTCTGCATCATTACGTTCTAATAGAGCAATTTTATTGTCAATAATAGCAATACGATTTTCAATATTTAAAGCGCGTTTTTTGGCAGCTTCTTTCTTTAGTTTTTCGGCTTGAGATTTTGTAATGAGTCCTTTTTCTAAACGTTCGTTGATCATTTCAACCTCAGCCTTTAAAAATTCACGTTCTTCTTCTTGAATTGTTTTCTTTAGTTCAGTTAATCGATCTATCTTAAGACCATTTTCCCTGTATGCAATTGAATCTTTTTGTGTTTCTTGTGCGCTCATACCCGTTGCAATTAGACATAGGGTGAGCAGCACTACGTACTTAGTAATAGTGTTCATAATGTTTGTTTTTAATTGATGATTATTTAATTGTTACGTTCGGCAACTGCAGTTTTTACCGTATTGTAACTCGATTTCAGAGCTTCAAATACTTTGGATCTAAACGACTGATCGAGATCATCCTCAACGTCTTGAAGAAGTGCATCGGCATCAACCGTTCGTGTTGTTTCGTTATATATTCGTTGCTTTAAAATATCTTTTTCCGCTCGCTTTAAAAGGTCTTCTATTTCTTCATCAGTTGCCGCTGTACCATCTGCATCTAATGCTTTGATTTGATTAACTACCTTAAGTACTTTTAACTCTTCCTGCGTCAAGGTATTTACAGCTATTGATGCTTTTTCTATATCCTCTATTCCCTTGTTCGGTTTATTTAAAGCAACCCTAGTATCTTGAGTATTTAAATTTTCTATAATAGATTTCTCTTCAACAATAGGAGCTTTCTTTTCTTCGGAAATTTGAGCCATTTTAATACGTTCTTTTTCAATTGATGTTGTTAAAGATTTCTCTGTATTAACGGCATTCGTATTTAAACTCTCGTTTTTAGTTGCGCTGTCAACAGCTACGTTTTCTTCAGTTGCTAGCTCAAAAGGACGATTCGCATCTTCACTTTTAATCTGTTCATTAACTTCAGTTTCTACTACGTTTGGTGATACTATTTGCTTTTCAGAAGATTTAAAAAATAACGTAGTCACTAGTAAAACACCAACAAAACTTGCCGCAATTCCTATATATAAGAACAAACTTCTAGAGCTCTTTTTATTTTGGGCATCAAGTTGTTCTGACAACTGGTTCCAAGCATCACTTGACGGCCGAATGGAGCGTTTTTCTAACTTGTCTTTTATATTTTCTTCAAATTTAATTGGTGCCATAACTTGTTGTATTTATGTCCTTAATTTTTTTCTGAAGCATCTGTCTTGCTTTAAACAATTGTGATTTTGAAGTGCCCTGAGAAATATTCAGGATCTCAGCGATTTCGTGGTGTTTATAACCTTCAATTGCATACATGACAAATACCATTTTATAACCTTCTGGAAGCTCATCAATGATTTGCTGAATTTGAGCCACTTCAATCTGAGATTCTACATTATTGTAGTGCTCGTTTGTGAATGTTTCGTCTTCAACTGAGAATTCAACATTTTTTTCTTGTCGTAAAAAAGAAATAGATTCTCTAACCATAATACGTCTTAACCATCCTTCAAAACTCCCTTCATTCTTAAAGGTTTTCAGATTAGTGAACGCTTTCAAAAATCCTTTTAACATCACAGATTCTGCATGCTGCATATCCTTTATATAATATCTACAAACACTTAGCATCTTAGGTGCATGAATTTCAAACAGTGTATGCTGAGCATCTCGCTTTCCTTTAGCCGCTTTTTTAATAAGCGTTGTGTTGTTTTTGTGATGTAATTGAATGACTTTCAAAATAACTTTCGTTTGGTCTTCTATTTATAAAGACGCAAGAATGATGCAAATGGTTGCCCAAGAATTAAAAAAAATTATATACAATTGATTATCAAATAGATAGAATCATTTTTTTCTATCAATAACATAATTCACCATTAGCTCTAGAGCTGTTCTATACTCAGATTTTGGATATGATTTTAATATAGAAAGTGCTTCAGTTTGAAACTGTCTCATTTTATCAATGGCATATTCTAGCCCGTTATTAGCTTTTACAAAAGCAATAACTTCTTTTACTCTCTTTTTATCTTTATTATGGTTTTTTACAGAATTAATAAGCCAAGATTTGTCCTTTTTAGAACAATTATTAAGCACATGAATGAGTGGTAATGTCATTTTTTGCTCTTTAATATCAATTCCTGTAGGTTTGCCAATAGCTTCTTCTCCATAATCAAAGAGGTCATCTTTAATTTGAAATGCCATACCTATAAGCTCTCCAAATTTCCGCATAGACTCCACATGATCTGAATTAGGTTTTACTGATGCTGCACCTAAACTACAACAAGCGGCAATTAAGGTAGCTGTTTTTTGCCTTATAATGTCATAATAAACATCTTCAGTAATATCTAATTGTCTAGCCTTTTCAATTTGAAGTAATTCACCTTCACTCATTTCTCTTACTGCCACAGAAATTATTTTGAGTAAGTCAAAATCGTTATTATCTATTGATAGCAGTAATCCTTTAGATAGTAAGTAATCACCAATAAGCACAGCTATCTTATTTTTCCAAAGTGCATTAATAGAGAAAAAGCCACGCCTACGATTACTATCATCAACAACATCGTCATGCACCAATGTAGCGGTATGTATCAATTCAATCACCGAAGCTCCTCTATAAGTACGTTCGCTCACCTGGCCATTATCTACCATTTTAGCAACGAGAAAAACAAACATAGGTCTCATTTGTTTTCCTTTGCGATTAACAATATAATGTGTAATCCTATTTAGCAACGCCACTTTACTTGACATAGAAAGTAGAAACTTTTGTTCAAAAAGTTCCATTTCATAGGTAATGGGTTGTTTTATTTGTTCGGTAATCTTCAATTAAAGTAAGTATTCAGATATGTATTTTACAAAATTACTAATAATGTCCGTATAGAAATTAATTAGTGATAATAATTAGTTAAAATTAGCATGTAAGAAATGGCTTATAGCATTATTTTGTATATTTAATTGTTAATTAATTAAAACTCTGAACTTTATGAAAAAAATTACTTTATTATTTTTAGCTTTAATCGCATTCAACTTCACGAATGCCCAAGACACGTGTGCAACAGCGGTTGCTGTGTCGGCCGATGTAACAGTGACTGTTGCTGGTGTAGATGGTAGTGACATACCCACGCCAGAGTGCGCCGCAAACGCAGCAGATCCAGATCCAAGAACTGCTGGAGAATGGTATACATTCACTGCTTCTGTTGATGGTATAGCAAATATTACATCAGATTTACCAGGTAGTGCTGGCGGAGATACACGTTTACATATTTACGAAGGAGCTTGTGGCTCATTAACATGTATTGGTGGAAATGATGACATTAATGGTGCAGCTGTAGGTGGAAATTATTTATCTGATGCTACATTTCTTGTAAGCAGTGGTGTTACCTATACATTTGCATGGGATGATAGATGGAGTGCTGGTGGATTTGATTTTATCCTTACTGAAACTGCTGTAGATTGCAGTACTGACAGTCCTTATTCTTATGATTTTGCAGACATAAATCCGTTAATAGCATGCTATACTATTGAAAATGTTGATGCCGATGCGACAACTTGGGGATACAACAATGGTAATGATTTTGACGGTGACGCCATGGATGATGGTGTTGGCTTAATTTTTCCACAGGCAGCAGGAGTAGCAAAAGATGATTGGTTATATTTACCTGTTTTTAATGGTGTAGCCGATGCAGAATATACATTTACCGTAATGTATAATGTATTTAATAATCCGGCGCCAGCAGCAGAGGAATCTTTTGATATTGTTGTTTTAGACTCTCCGTCTTCTGCGGCAGCTTCTCAATCTGTATTAGGTACTTACTCTGGTATTACGCAAGCTGGTGATCTAGCGTCTTTGATACAAAATGCTTATACCAGTACTGTAAGTTATACGCCAACTGCAGATGGCGATTTCTATTTTGCCATTCACTCAACCACTCCAGCAGCAAATAGTGGAATTATCATCTTATTTGATATCGCTGTAGATGCTACTTTAGGAGTTGAAGATTTTGAAACGAATGCATTCACACATTCTTATAATAAAACGACAGATGTGTTAACGCTTGAGTCTTCGGGTCAATCTTTTGATAATATTACCATATACAATATTCTAGGACAACAAGTTATTGACAAACAATTATCTCTAACGGAAGAGACGGTTCAAATGTCGTCTTTAAAAGATGGTGTTTATCTAGCTAAAGTTACCATAGAAGGCCAATCGAAAACCTTAAAACTTTTAAAACAATAAAACACGTTTCAACATAAAAAAAGAGCTACAGTTTGTAGCTCTTTTTTTTTATGTTTTGTTTGCCAATTGACCGCAAGCCGCATCGATATCTTTTCCTCGAGAACGCCTCACCGTAACCGTAATATTATGAGCCTCTAACATAGACACATACATATCTATGGCTTTAGAATTAGCTTGTTGAAACTCGCCATCATCAATAGGGTTATATTCAATTAAATTGACTTTACTAGGAGCGAATTTGCAAAATTTAATAAGTGCATCCACATCTTTTTTAGAATCGTTAATTCCATCCCAAACCACATATTCGTATGTAATTCTATTTTTTGTTTTAGCATACCAATACTCTAAAGCCTCTCTTAAGTCCTCTAAAGGAAACGTAGCATTAAAAGGCATTATGGATGTTCGGGTTTCATTGATGGCAGAATGCAACGAAACAGCTAGCTTAAATTTCACCTCGTCATCGGCCATTTTCTTTATCATTTTAGGCACACCAGATGTTGATACCACAATGCGTTTTGGCGACATCCCCAAACCTTCAGGCGATGTGATTTTTTCTATGGCCTTGAGCACATTCTTATAATTCATAAGTGGCTCTCCCATGCCCATAAACACAATATTACTAAGTGGTCTATTATGATATAATCTACTTTCTTTATCGATGGCCACAACCTGATCATAAATTTCATCTGGGTTTAGGTTACGCATTCGTTTTAATCGTGCTGTGGCGCAAAATTTACAGTCGAGACTACAACCTACCTGACTCGACACACAGGCAGTTGTTCTATTTTTTGCCGGAATTAAAACAGATTCTACTATAAGCCCGTCATGTAAACGCACTGCATTTTTAATCGTACCATCTGCGCTTTTTTGCATTTGGTCTACCTTAATATGATTGATTACAAAATGTGTTTCAAGTTTTTGGCGGGTTGCCTTTGAGATATTAGTCATATCCTCAAAAGTGTGAGCACCCTTACTCCATAGCCATTCATAGACTTGGTTTCCTCGGAATGCTTTGTCACCTTCTTTTACAAAAAAGTCTCTCAACTGTTCCTTTGTAAGCGCTCGAATGTCTTTCTTTTTAATGTCCATATATGTTGCAAAAATAGGGTAAAATTACCTGATGGTATGCCTAAATATTCAATGTATGTCTAGCATTAGTGATTGCAGCGGCATCCTTTTTATGCATTCTTAATAGGTTTGTCTTTTAATTCTAATCACTTAAGATAACAAACTATAAACGAAACATTAGAATTAACATAAAAAGATATAGCGGAAAGCACGACCCTTTAGGGGAATGCCCAAAATAAAAAAAGCCTTATGATAACACAAGGCTTTTAATACTATATTGTTTTGTATTAAATAATCAACATCGCATCACCATAGGTATAAAAACGATACTTTTCTTTAACAGCTTCTTCGTATGCTTCTTTCATAAAGTCATGCCCTGCAAATGCCGACACCATCATTAATAATGTTGACTTAGGTGTATGGAAATTAGTAATCATACTATTAGCTATACTAAAATCATAAGGTGGAAAAATAAATTTGTTTGTCCAACCAGAAAACTCATTTAGTGTTCCGCTTGACGATACCGAACTTTCGATAGCTCTCATGGCAGTAGTACCGACAGCACATACACGTTTTTTATCTGCAATTCCTTTATTAATAATATCTGTAGCTGGGCTTGTCACAAAAATTTCTTCGCTATCCATTTTATGCTTAGACAAATCTTCTACCTCAACAGGGTTAAAAGTTCCTAATCCTACGTGCAATGTTACTTCTGGCAACTCTACACCTTTAATTTCTAATCGCTTTAATAAGTGTTTAGAAAAGTGTAATCCAGCCGTTGGTGCTGCAACAGCTCCTTCGTTTTTAGCAAAGATTGTTTGGTAACGCTCTTCATCTTCTGGTTCAACATCTCTTTTAATATATTTTGGAAGTGGTGTCTGTCCTAGTTCTGTTAGTTTTCTTCTAAACTCTCCATAAGATCCGTCATATAAAAAACGAAGTGTTCTACCTCTAGAGGTTGTATTGTCAATAACCTCTGCTACTAAAGTTTCGTCATCACCAAAATACAGCTTATTTCCTATTCTAATTTTACGAGCTGGATCTACCAATACATCCCAAAGTCGTTGTTCTTCATTTAGCTCTCTTAATAAGAATACTTCAATTCTTGCCCCTGTTTTTTCTTTGTTTCCGTATAAACGTGCAGGAAAAACTTTGGTGTTATTTAAGATCATAACATCACCTTCGTCAAAATAATCGATGACATCTTTAAATAGTTTATGTTCGATTGTTTGATTTTTTCTATCCAAAACCATTAATCTGGATTCGTCTCTTATATCTGAAGGACGCTCGGCCAATAATTCTTCTGGAAGGTCAAAATTGAAGTGTGATAATTTCATATGTAATAGTTTTATTGATTTTAATAAGACTTAGAACATTTCCTTAATGTAATCGTAAAGGTTCAGTTGTGCTTATTTTTTGCAAGTTGCAAATATACAATCTCAACATAGGGGTTGTCAAGTAAATTGGTGTATTTATTTAGAAATTTTAAAACCTAGAGTTTTTAAGTCCTCCCAAAATGTGGGATACGATTTTGAAACTACCATAAAATCCTCGATATACAGGCTTGTTTTTAAGGCGAGAGGCGCAAATGCCATAGCCATTCTATGGTCGTTATATGTTTTTATGGTAACGTCTTTTTTGATATGTGCTGTTGCGTATAATTCTAAGGTGTCTTCTGAAATATCAACCTTTGCGTTGAGTTGCTCTAATTCATTTTGTAGCGCTACTAATCTGTCAGTTTCCTTTATTTTAAGTGTATGCAACCCGGACAGGTGGCAATTAACTCCTAAGCCAAGACAAGTTACTGCAATTGTTTGAGCAATATCTGGAGATTTATTAAGCTGAAATGCTACAGCCTTTTCTTGAATCTCTTCTACTTTTTTAAGTCTAATAGATTCATTTTCGAATGTGGTTTGAACGCCAAAGGTTTTATAGATATCTGCTAAGACGGCATCGCCTTGTAAAGACTCTTTTTTATAGGCTGTTAATTGGATTTCAGTATCAACTGGACTTAAAGCAACAATGCTATAAAAATAGGAGGCAGACGACCAATCGGATTCGACTGTGACATGGTGTGAATTCAAATCATTAGCTTTAGGTTTCACACTAATAATTTGATTTTCAAATGTGGTTTTAATTCCTAATTGATTCAATAAATTTAGAGTCATATTGATATAAGGAATTGATGTTATCTCTCCGTCTAAAGTTAATTCTAGTCCGTTTTCTAAACCAGACGCAATAAGCAATAATGCCGAAATGTACTGACTACTCACATTAGCCTTTAAAGTGACCTTATTTTTTACTAAATATTTGCCCTTAATTTTAAGCGGAGGACATCCATGAGTTTCGAGATAAGAAATATCGGCTCCTAGCTGGTTTAAGGCATCTACCAATATTTCGATAGGTCGTTCCTTCATTCTTTGGGAGCCTGTAAGAATAACTTCTCTACCCATTTGTTGTGCGAAATAGGCCGTTAAAAACCGCATAGCGGTTCCGGCATGGTGGATATCAATAACATCATCTACAGAATCTAAAGCCTTCTGCATGACCTTTGAATCGTCTGAATTTGAAATATTGTCTATCTCCAATTCTGGGTATAATGCTTTTAAAAGTAGTAATCTATTAGATTCACTTTTTGAGCCTGTTATTGTAATATGCGAGGTATTACGAATTGATGATTTATGAAGTTTTATAGTCATAAAAAAATTCCTGCCTAGGCAGGAATGGTTTATTTTAGTTTGTCATTATTATGATGCCTATCGTGATCTCGTTTTGTTTTTTTGTCCATTTTTTTATCGAAAGCACTTTGCAAATCTATTCCTGTTTGGTTTGCTAAACACAAAACTACAAAAACTACGTCTGCCAGCTCCTCTCCGAGGTCTTTATCTTTATCACTTTCTTTTTCGCTTTGTTCACCATAACGTCTGGCAATTATTCGTGCCACTTCTCCAACTTCTTCGGTAAGTTGTGCCATATTGGTAAGCTCATTAAAGTATCTTACGCCATGAGTTTTAATCCAATTATCAACATTGAGTTGCGCATTTTTTATGTCCATATCTAAACTTTTTTAAGAACCACTTGTTCTGATTGCTTCTCTACTATCATTTCAAAAAACTCTTTAAACACTTTATAGTCTGCCGAGTTAATAAAAGAGGTATTGATTTCTAAAGCAATATTAAATTGAAGAAAATTACCATTCTCTTTAACTCTATATGTGAATTTAGATTCACCGTCTTTAAATTCAAAGATACCACTCTCTGGTAATGATTCTACCTGATAGCCTTCAGGAATCATAATATTTATCATATACTTATCTTCAAAAGGGAAGATAAAATCAATAGGATACTGACGTTCTTCTAACTTAAACGGACACTCTTTTGTTGCCATAAAGAGCATTGGTGCAAAATATAAATTATCTCCAATTTCATCTATACCATCTTTAAGTGCATAGTTGTAAGATAACTTAACGGGCTCTGTAATATTTGTACCATTTTGGTATTCTATTTCAGTGACTTCAATATCCCCGTTGTTTTTTTCTAAACGCTTTCTATGCTCGTCATCACTAATTCCAGTGTTTCTTTTTCGATAAGACATTGCTAAGTGGTCTGTAATATTTCGTCTTACTTTTCCATTTACTGAGAAGTCATCGTTGATTTTCACATTTAACGCTGTAGACCCTTTAGCTTTCCCTGTTGGCCTTAATGACACCCATCTTGATGTGCCATCATCCTTTATGACACGACCTTGCCAGTTTAGAACACGTTGCGGTAATACATTAGGCATACTATACATTTCTGTAGCATCAAATAGAGCGTAACTATCTTGACTTTCTATCATACATATCACATAGTTAAAGCCCTTTCTTGTAGGAAACAATGGAACACCATGATCTTTAGTGCTTACTAAAACAGGTGATGCATTAACCCCTTGAGATCGCAGCATAGCAATAAGTAAAAGGTTAATATCTGCTACATTACCTTCGCCTTCTTTATACGCTTTCCTAGTGCCTTTATGAGTTCTAAAACCGTATAACCCATTCCATTTTACTTTGGATTTTATATAGGATTGTAGAATAAATCCTTTTTGAAAATCATCAGTTGCCGATGCCATGAGCGTTGCAATATCATCCTTAAAAAAGTTAGATTTATTGAGTTGGTTTCCAAAATCGGACCCATCATATATAGATTTAGATACATTTTCCCAATTAGAAGAAAAGGATTTCTCGACAGCACCATAACTATTTAAAATGGCTGATAGCTCTAAACTCATTTTGGCTCTATAGTTATCCATATTACCTGCGTATGCTTCTCCTTTTAAGGATGGTATATCAGTTTCATTGGCCGTTAGAACATTTACCTTATACTCAAACGAGCCGCTAGAATAATTCTTAACACTTCTTGAAGCTTGATTGTTTTGAACAGTTTTTTTATAAGTGGCTGATTTGTTTTCTGTAGAACTTTTAATGTCTGGATAATAAAAAGCTCTAGGATTCACTTTTTTATTATACACATAGTATTCTGGACTCGCTATTCTTAAATCTAGTTTATCAATTGGAATACTATATTGAAAAACAATATCATCAATGCCTAAAAAAGGAGATGTAACATTATAGACAAACTCTATAATGCAACCTTCTTTTACATTAGGCATCGTAATCGTATTAATTTCAATAAACTCATTTGCGTCTTCTTCAAAAATTCCATCTTTTTTTAGCTTGTCTTTTTGAATTTTCCCATCAATCAAGTTGTAAGTATAGCCTTTGAGTCCACTTAATCGTTCAATACTCCCTCCGTTTCCACGATATAGGAAGATTTTCTCAGTAGCATAATCAAAACCTTCTTTATCGTATATTTTTATGCGTTCATGTACTTCTCGTCGCTGCATAAATCCCTTTTCATCCGCAAATTCAAAATAAATATTTTCGTTTTTATACAATACAGCAGCACTAGCAGTTGAATCTATTGCATGTTGTTTTTGTTCTAACTCTTCTTTCGAGACTTTTCCAAATTTGTGATTTTGGGCATTGCCAGTTAAAGTAAATGCTACAAGGAGCATCGCGGTTAATAGTTGTTTCATGGTTAGATATTTAATTTAATTGGAGGTAAGTACGACTTTAGTTTTATCGTGTTTAACAATAGCAGACATAAATGCACGGAAATCATTATAGTCTTCTTTTGGGTAATAACCCTTGTTTAATATTTGAGTTCTTTTGTATACCAATTCGTGATCTGAGCGTTTTTCAATGGAAAACTTATAGACACCAAACTTATTAGAGATTTCAAAAGGTTTAGGCATAGCCTCTACCTTTAAACCAGCGTCTATTTTAATAACGAACTCATCTACGTCTTTATAACCTCTTTCAATTTGAAAATCTAGTGTTCGGTTTTCATAACGTGTTGGTATACCTTCTACTCTATTAAATGCATTGGGTTGAAACAATAGACGTTTCCCGCTTTTAGTTGCAAAATTAGATGATGATACGTCAACTTTTTCAGTAAATACGATATTCTCTTTGTCGTTAATAAACTCGATGTTTTTTACTGAAAGATTATTGATATGACTCCAATATTCTTTAAAATACAACTCTTGATCCCTCAACGGTTGGTTTTGAACACCCTCGTGTAAGGCATACTGGTAACCATAGGTTTTAATTGTAACATCTCCATTAATTTCTCCAGTTGCCGAAAGCGTCACATTAGCTTTGGTGCGTTGCAGATTATCCTCTTCGCCATAGGTTGTTGTATGAACAATTTTTCCGCCTTCAGGTGTAATCAACAAAGCATCACGATCATCTGTAAAACTAGCAATAAAACCAAACGGATTAGTTTGACTGGTACACTCTAACCAAATATCTTGATCTTCATTAGGTACACATAGCACTACATGATTTCCCTCGGTTGCAGAGAAATCCTTATCAACACTTGTTAAGTTTTTACCTCCATAAATGACAGCATAGTGGGCTTCTACACCTACTTCTTTTAGTAAGGCCTTTGTATAATTAGACAAGCCTTTACAATCTGCATAACCTAAACGTTCTACATCTTCGGCGAGCATAGGTTTCCAGCCTCCAATACCTACTTGAACACTAATATATCTCGTTTTTTCTTGCATATAATTATATACAATTTTTGCCTTTTCTACAGCTGTTGTTGCATCTTTAGTGAGGTCTTTAATTTCGATTTTAATCTCTTCTGGAAGTGACTCTGTACCTGTTAGTAACTTATCGTACATCCATTTTCCGAAATCTTCCCAGTTGTTATTAATTCCTCTAACACCTTCCATTTCAAATTCGGTTAGTGCAACTCTCAAAACAGGTGCAAATGTTGCAAATGCAGGGCTATAGGCTTCAGGCTTTATTGCCATCAAGTTTTTAGCTTTATAATGCAAGTCACCAAGTGTTTCAATATCAAAGTCTTCAAAATTAACAGCTTTTGTTTTTAATTCAACACCCGAATTATTAGTGACGTTATACTCAGAGTTTTGTGTACTCGCATAAAACCCTTCAATGGGTCTCCAACTTGGAAAAAATGCGGTGCTATTATACTCCACTTCAACCTCGTATAACACAGTATACGGATAACTAATAGGTGTATAATCTAAATACTTAACACGATTATCCGAATATAAAGTTCCGCCGCTAACAGCACTTACATCTTCAAAATCTCTTTCCTTAAATTTCTTGATTTCCTTGCCATTTTTATCAAAAACCCTTGCCTCCAATGACTTAATTTTTATATGTTCGTCATAAGACTCGACTGTGCCTTGATAACGTATTCCCTCTTCATTAAAAACAGTCACTATACGTTTTCTTTTATATAAAAACTTATTGTAAGCCTTAACCTCAATGGCAACATTATCATATCTAATTACAGCGTTAGACTTTGTATATAAATGTAAAGGAATTGTAGACGATTTGAGCAAATCGTCATCTTGAGCTATTACTACAGATGATAAAAGCATCAAGCATAGTGTGGTCAAAAATTTGAAGGGCATTTAGTTTAGAGTTTTTGTTTAATAGCTATATCAAATATAGCAGTTTTATTTTAACGTTTTGTGTAAAAAACCGAAAAGCATTACGCCACTACAATATAGAATTTTTTCTCTTTCTAAACATATAAAATGTCAATAAAATTATGATACAAGGAATCCCGATATATTTTATTTCACTCATAATAACCTGAAGTCCCCATTCTGAAAAAAACTTCTCGATACCAATTGGAGACACCTTAATTATTCTAAAAGGAAAGAAGTATCTCGAATTTTCAAAAGGAATAAAAAAACCAACCCCTTCTCCTCCAGTGGTCATAGCATCTAATAAGGCATGAGAAATCGTGGATAAAAATAGGACTATAGCGAAAATTAACTTTCTCGTTTTACCAAAGAAAACAGATAATAAAACACTCCAAATTAGAGCAAACAGTATGGAATGTGTAAAACCTCTATGTCCTAAAGGATGTAAATAATCGACACCAAACTTAAATGCCAAAATATCCAAATCTGGAAGTATCGCCGAACCAATAGCAAGTATCATTAAAAGTTTATTGGACTTTGAGTCTAAAATTTTTGCTGTTGTATAGGCGACGAGTCCATGACCAAAAATTGATGCCATTAAACTCTATTTTTAGTATCGATAACAATGGTAACAGGACCATCATTGAGAAGTTCAACCTTCATATCTGCTCCAAAACGACCTGTTTGCACAGCTTTACCTAAATCGTTTTCCAATTGTTTTATAAAGGCTTCATAAATTGGTATAGCAACATCTGGTTTTGCCGCATAGATATAACTTGGTCTATTTCCTTTTTTTGTACTTGCATGCAGTGTGAATTGACTAACAACAATAGCATCGCCCTTCACTTGCATTAGAGAATTATTCATGACACCATTGTCATCTGAAAAGATTCTAAGATTGGTTATTTTATTGCATAGCCACTTAATATCGTCATGAGTATCCTCATTAACAATTCCTAGAAGAATGAGTAAACCCGATTGAATATTGGCTACTTTTTCCCCTTCAATCGTTACCGAAGCTTTTGATACGCGTTGGATAACTGCTTTCATTATCTGTTAAAGTTGTTTGTATATTCCTCTTGATAGTATTTCAGGTTTAGAACATTTAACTTTTGAAGCTCATGCTTAACATCGGAAACCATTCCCATAGTTGCACCTTTTTCTATTTTCAGTTTAACGTAAAACTTTGCTAATTGAAGCGAATCTAAGTCTTTGGTTTTATCGTAATAGGCGTGAGGTATTTCTGAGAGTTCTGCGTATTTATCGTCAATCACTATTCTTTCATCGGTATCAGCATCGATATAGATTGTCATAAAAAATGGTTCTTCGAAAGCACAAGAATACAAGCAAAAACCTAAAAGTAAACAAGCTAGTTTTCTCATTCGTTATCCCAGTTATCGGTTCTATAATGTTCGTCTTCTCCTTCAATAATTTGAAGGTAACTTCTATATCTAGAAAAGGCAACTTCATCTTTATCTAGTGCATCTTTCACTGCGCATTTAGGTTCTTCTAAATGAAGACAATTATTAAACTTACAGTCTTGTTTTAATTCAAAGAATTCTGGAAAATAGTCCCCTACCTCCTCTTTATCCATATCTACGACACCAAATCCTTTTATACCAGGTGTATCAATAATTTTAGCATCAAAACTTAAATCGAACATTTCGGCGAAGGTCGTTGTATGTTGTCCTTGACTGTGTTGTGCTGAAATGGCTTTTGTTTTAAGTTCTAAACCAGGCTCTATGGCATTTACTAAAGTAGATTTTCCAACTCCCGAATGGCCAGCGAACATACTCACCTTACCTATCATAAGTGATTTTACTTTATCTACATTTTTTCCTGTCTCTGCTGAAATCCCTATGCATTCATACCCGATTTTTCGGTAGACATGAGCTAAATAACGCACCTCATCTAAGGTCTCTTCATTATAAGTATCGACCTTATTAAACAGTAAAATAGTTTTAACAGAATAGGCTTCCGCTGTCACTAAAAACCGGTCTATAAAGCTGGTGAAAGTTGGCGGATTGTCAATAGTGATCAATAAAAATACTTGATCGATATTGGATGCAATTATGTGGGTTTGTTTTGAAAGGTTTACCGATTTCCGGACAATATAATTACTACGATCATGGATATTATGAATCACACCTGTAGTTTCGTCATTATTGGTTTCTAACTCAAAATCAACACTATCGCCAACAGCAATAGGATTGGTACTTTTTATGCCTTTAAGGCGAAATTTTCCTTTGATTCTACATTGATATGTAGCGCCCAAATCGGTTTTAATGGTGTACCAGCTTCCAGTTGATTTATAAACAATTCCTGTCATTACAACAAAGATGCTAATAATTAGCTTTTAAACCAATAAAAAAGACTGTCGGTTACCAGCCTTTAAACATCTAAATTCGAATTGCTTTTTTTGAAGCTATCGTTTTTCCGCTGGATTGTAAGTTGATGATGTAAAGTCCTGAAGGCTGATTAGACAAATCAACACTAACCGTTGAGTTAAAGTTTTTATATGTTTCTTCTAAAATAATTCGACCTGATAAATCCGCCACTACAACATTAACATCAGAGACATCATCTGTAGTCTTTAGGTTAAATATGCCATCTCTTGAAGGGTTTGGAAACATCTTAACTGCGTTTCCTTTCTTACTGTTATCTTGTCTTTGGCTTTCATCACTCTCAACATAACAATCACATAAAACTCTGGTCGTACCACATCTTATTGTTTTTCTACAGTAGACAGCTTCATACGCAACAACTACAACGGTCTCTAATGACTCATAATCATTTAAGACAATTTGAAGGTCTTTTTGTTTGCCTACCACAATCTCTTTTGTGCGATATCCCAAATTTGATATTTGTAAGGTATCTGTAGATTTGGCTTCAATAGTAAAATGACCTTTGTCATCGGTTAAAACGCCTTTATTAGAATGTTTAATAATAACATTCGAAAAAGGCACATTTCCGTTGGCATCTGAAATTGTACCTTTAATTGTTGATTGTCCGAAAGAAAGAAATACTGAAAGCACTGTCAATGATAGTAATATCTGTTTCATAGTTATATGGTATTGGTTTATGAATCAAACTTAGTTGATACTGCAAACAACCAAAACCTACAATGAGTGAATGGGAGGTTTCATTGAGTAAAAACAGTGTTCAGCATTTACGAACAGTTCATTCCCTATAAAAGACACTTCACTTTTGCATTTAGTCGCCTCACTTCTTTTTTCGTTTTAAAATGATTTTCTGCACATATTTTTGTTGAAGAATTATGCAATAATGCTGAAAAACTATTAAAATTAAAAACGATGGATACATTAAAAAAGACATTTGGAATTGGCGTGTTATTATGTTTATTCTTCTTCCCTAACAACACTATGGGCCAAAAGCGTCAAACATCAAAAAACAGAACTGTAAAAACTGAGAGATCGCACAACAATGACCGAGTAAACACAACTCACAGAAGACATGATAGTAGGTACAGAACGCAACCCGTGAGAAGAAATCCGCATTACAGATATCCACATCACAGAAGAATAGTAAGAACTTTGCCTGTTAATCATGTTAGAATAAGTTTTAGAGGCTTATCATATTTCTATTACTCAGGAATATACTATACCTTATATGGAGATCAGTATATTGTTGTAATGCCTCCAAGAGGTTTTAGGATAACAGTATTACCTGTAGGTTACACAAGACTTGTTGTAGGTCCTTCGATTTACTTTTATCATTCTGGCGTGTACTATATAGAATCTTCAACCACTTCAACGGACAATGATGGAAAGTATGAAGTCACTCAACCACCTGTTGGTGTCATTTTAAATCATATTCCTGAAGATTCTAAAGAAGTTGTTATTGATGGCAAAACCTTATATGAATACAATGACATTTTATATAAAAAACACAAAAGCCAAGAAGGAGACATCACTTATGAAGTGGTTTACAGTAAAACGAATAATTAACATATAATCCATTAACAATGAAATATTCAATTCAATTTATAATACTGGCTCTTTGTTTTAGTATAAGTACTAGTGCTCAAAATGTAAAAGAGGGTATTCAAAACACTAGGCAAATCCAAGAAGGAAAGAAAAACCTTGAACGAGACACCAAAGAACTGCAAACTTTTAATGCAAAATTAGCCCTACTCAATAAAGCATTTGATTCTGGAAATTCGGAAAAGACAAATGCTCTAAAAAAGGATATCCTTCAGGACATGACAAGAGAAGTTCAACAAAGTGGTATAAAAGCTAAAAAAGCGCGAAAAGAAATCGCTCAAAGCTCCGCTGAAATACGGTCTGACAGACGTGAAATTCGAGATAATAAAGACGACTCAAAGAAAGATCGTTTTGACCGACGTGATGATAAAAAAGACATGGCAAGAGATCAAGCCAATAAAAGAGATGACAAGCGAGATAGACGTGATGACATTAGAGATTTTGAACAGCAAATAGAAAGAGCTCAGCAACAGGCATCCATTTTAGAGACTTTAAAAAATTACAATTTTGTTTTTAGTGATAAAGATTTAGCTGTATCAAACAAACGACTCTTTTTAGATTTTGCTAATACTATGAAACAGGATCTAGAGTCGACAAAACGAGAATTGTCAGAAGATATGAGAGAACGAAGGGAGGACAGTAGAGAACGTCGTGACGACAGAAATGAACACAGCGAAAAAGACACAAAACGAAGAAAACGAAGAGGATAACTTTAAAGTCAAAAATAAAAGCCTTCATAGACATATGAGGGCTTTTTTATGCCTTAAATTTTAGAAAAATAGTTCACTCTTTCTTTAGTACACTTCACCTCTAAAATTGGTCGTTTCGGTTTAAAAACCTCATAAAACACTATTAATCAAGGCTACATTTGTATAAGAAATCAAAATATAAACACACTTAAAATCACGCTTTATGAAATTATTTAGATCAAATTTAGAAAAGAAAATTACAGGTTTATTTAAAATCAAAAACTACGAAAAAAGAAAAAGATTGACTTTAAAACCTTTATATCAAAATAACGACGAAAGTCACCTATTCATTTAAAAACAGTAATACCATTAAAACCTTAGAAATCATGAAAACATTTAAAATCACACTGAGCATCATTACACTCTCAATACTCTTAGTTGGATGTTCGTCTGTAAAAGTCACAGACTCATGGAAAGATGTAAGAACATCAAATATAGAGAACAAAAACATATTGATTGTAACCGAAAGTAACAACCAAGTTATTAGAACAACTTTTGAAAAAGATATCGTAGAACAATTGAGTAAAAAAGGATATAAATCTTTAGAAAGTTTTAAAATGTTTCCTTTTCTTAATTCAAATGACACATTAACAGACGAGCAGCTTAGAGACATAAAAAAAGAACTTAGCAACTCTGGCATTAACATCGTTGTAAAGACAGTTTTAAAAGACATTAACGAATATTCCAAGACCTATACCGAAGGTGGAACAGTATACTATCAAAACACCTATCCCACTTATTATTTTGACGGATACCATCGTAGGCTTTACAGGTCATACAGAACCATTTACTTAAATGTAGAACCAGAAACGACGACGACATATACGAGTAAAGAATATATTTTAGAAACTTCAATTTACGACCTAACGCAGCCTGAGCATCAGCAATTATCATCTGTAATTACCTCAGTTGTGGATAATCCAAAAGACATAGAAAAAACATCTAAAGACTTTTCGAAAAAATTAGTTAAGGAGTTAATTCAATAAAATAGATTGATTGGTTAGTTTGACAGCTGCTTGAGAGTATTAAAAAAGCTCTTGGGCAGCTTTTCGAAACTAACCAGACGGATTCAATTATAGATCCAAATGATATTACCGTTGATGAACTTCGTTATGACATCGAACTTCTAGAATTAGGCTTATAAAAACAATACAAACCCTGAATGATTAATAGCGTATTTACTTCGAGACTGTCTTACCGGGTTGGGCAGTCTCTTTTATTTCAATTATAAACAATCTAAAACCATATATTTTGATTAATTTACCATTTTATAAAACAGAAATAAGACATTGGGTTTTGAAAACTAAAAGCGTAAAACAATCTACTCTATTATATATCGCTCTATTGATTTCTTTTTTAATCAATTTACCTAGGGTTCTTGATTTATATGATATAATAGATAATTTAGGCAAGTCATTTGACCAAGTCTCCGTCAATGATATTATCACCAGATCTTTTTTCCTATTTATATACTCATGGCTTGGTTTACAGCTAAATACAAGCTGGAGTTTTACATATTTTAATTATAGTAAAATAGCAAACACTGTTCTTACTGTAATAGCAAATATATTCTTGTTTTTTATATTAATATTTAGCTTCATTTTTGTGCATGAAAAAACGACAGGCAACCTTATGAATTCTTCAGATAAGGGCCTAACTTATTTCGTTTATTTTATCATCTTAGTCATTGTTATCTTTATATCAAGACTATTGAGATTTCAAATTATTCATCGTGAGGATCTTGCCGAAAAAGAACTATTAAAACGTCAAAGTTTACAAAATGAACTTTCGGCTTTAAAAAATCAAATAAACCCACATTTCTTATTTAACTCATTAAACTCATTAAACTCGTTGGTGCGAGAAAATGAAGAAGCCACAACATTTGTAAATAAGCTCTCTTATATGTATCGTTATATTTTACAAAGTGGACAACAGGATTTGGTAGCGCTCAGCGAAGAGTTGAAATTTCTAAACAGTTATATCTACTTAATCAAAACGAGATATCGAGATCGATTTAGCATTGATATTGACATTGATGAGAGTTTTTTAAATCAGGACATCCCTACATTAACCTTGCAACTATTGGTTGAAAATGCCATAAAACATAATGAGATTTCAGAAGAGAAACCATTACAAGTTAGAATCTATGTTAAAAACCATGAGTTAATCATAGAAAACAAAATACAACCTAGATCCACCTTTGTACATAGTACAGGTCAAGGTCTAGCCAATATTAAAAAGCGCTATGACTTGCTGAAAGAAAAAGAAATCAAAATAAGCAACGCAAATCATATGTTTAGTGTAAAACTACCCTTAAATTAGTATCTTATGAAAGTAGTTATTGTAGAAGATGAAATTGCTGCAAGCGAGAACCTAGTGTATTTATTAGGCAAAATAGATTCTGAAATAGATGTTCTTAAAACTCTGGATTCGGTTAAATCATCGGTTGCCTATTTTTCGAAACATACAGAAGCCGATTTAATTTTTATGGATATTCATTTAGCCGATGGTATCTCATTCGAGATTTTTAATCAGGTAGAACTCAAAACGCCCATTATTTTCACTACTGCTTATGATCAATATGCCATTCAGGCATTTAAAGTAAATAGCGTAGATTACATTTTAAAACCCATCAATGAAGAAGAATTATTAGAAGCCTTAGAGAAATTTAATGCTACTTTCAAATCAACAAAACCTGCTTCAAATGATATTGATGGTTTACTACAAATGTTACAGACTAAAACAGCACAATTTAAATCTACTTATCTGGTTCAGAAAAGAGACGAATTAGTTCCTATAAAAACAACAGATATTGCATATTTCTATATTGAAACAGGAATTGTGAAGGCCACCACATTTAGCAATCAATCTTATATCATAAATAAGAAATTAGAAGATATTGAGACAGAATTGAATCCGGATAATTTTCACCGAATCAACAGACAGTTTATAGTAAATAGAGCGTCTATTGTAAATATCAAATTCTATTTCAACGGCAAACTTATTGTCAATGTTAATCCGAACTTTAATGAGCGTATTGTAGTGAGTAAAGCTAAATCCAGTGAAGTAAAAAACTGGATTAATTCCTAATTCATTTTAATTCACAATACTTAAATGTCACTTCACTTCCGATTTAGGTCGTTTCACTTTTATTTTTCATTTTAAAGCGAGTATCCACAGTACTTTTGGGGTATAATTTAAAACGAAAATATTATGAAAACTATCAAATCAATCGTATTCGGAATCTGTGTATTATCATTTATAAATGTCAATTCACAAAACTTGTCTCAAAAGCAAATAGAACGACAAAAAAATAAGGTAGAACTCTTTAGCGTTCAAGAATTCTCAAATCTTCATTTTTGGTTTCACAACAAAGTTCAAGACTTAAAACTCTCTAATGATGTTGAAGAACAATACAGCTACATTATATCAAAGTATACTTATAAAATGTCGCGTTTAGATGATAAAGATTCTACATACAGCTACAATGAAATGGTTCAAGAAATTCATGTGTTGATAGATAAAACAAACACGGACTTAAAACCTATTTTAACCCAAAAACAGTATCGTGAAAACGTAAAAATCATGAATACTTTTAAAGAGTTAGTACTTAACAAACTTGAGTTAAAATACTCTCAAAATGTTAATCAATGAATAAGCTGTACATGATAAAAATTGTAGAACGTATAGAAAGGGTGATTATATTAACCTTACTATTCTCGCTCTTGGCTGTTGTGTTATACGCGACTATTGTATTTATAAGTTTACTTTTTGGCGGTATTATAGTTCAATTTCAGGACTCGTTCTCTCAAAATAATATCCTTACGCATTTACATAAAATATTTGGAGGTTTTATGCTTGTCTTGATTGGAGTTGAATTAGTCCATACAGTTAAAATGTACCTTAAAGAAGATGTTGTTCATGTTGAAATTGTACTACTAGTAGCCTTAATTGGAATCTCCAGACACGTTATTGATCTAGATTTCAAACATCTCGCCCCTTTAACTCTGATAGGCATAAGCTCTCTAATAATAGTATTGTCATCTGGTTATTATTTAATAAAAAAAGGAATGCGAATAAAGAAGTAAAAAAAAGCCTCAATACATTGAGGCTTTTAAATTTATCCGTTAATAATTTTTTCTTGATGATTAATTGATTCTTGGTGAATGGCTTTAAAGACGCGTAAAATAAACTCTTCGCTTAAGTTCTTTTCTTCCCCTTGTAAAATCATTTTACCCAAAATTTCGTTCCAACGTTTTGATTGTAAAACAGCAACGTTATGATCCTTTTTTAATTGACCAATATCGTCGGCAACATTCATACGTTTTCCTAGCATTTCAATTAACTGATGATCAATCACATCAATTTGAGTCCTCATGGTATTAATCCTATTTTTAAACTCGGTAGCTTCACCTACTTCTTTACGAATTCTTAAATCCTCAGTGTACTTAACTAATGTTTCTGGCGTAATTTGTTGTGCTGCATCGCTCCAAGCATTATCTGGGTCAAAATGCGTTTCAACCATTAAACCATCATAGTTTAAATCGAGTGCTGTTTGACACAAATCAAAAATGATATCACGACGACCCGCAATATGAGAAGGGTCTAAAATCAAAGGCAGGTCTGGAAAACGGTTTTGTAAATCCACCGCAATTTGCCATTCGGGATTATTTCTATAACGTGTCTTCTCATAAGTTGAAAACCCTCTATGAATCACCCCAAGGTTTTTAACATCGGCCGTATAAAAACGTTCTACAGCGCCTAACCATAAGGCCAAATCTGGGTTTACCGGATTTTTAATCAGTACTGTTTTATCTGTTCCTTTTAAAGCATCTGCAATCTCTTGTACAATAAAAGGGCTAACAGTCGTACGCGCGCCAATCCATAAAATATCAACATCATGTTTAAGCGCTAAGTCTACATGATTCGCATTTGCCACTTCGGTAGTGATCATCATCCCTGTTTCTTCCTTAGCTTTTTGCAACCATTTTAGACCCAGTGCACCAACGCCTTCAAAATTTCCAGGACGCGTTCTCGGTTTCCATATACCAGCTCTTAGCACAGTAGCATCACTATCTTTTAATTGGTGTGCAATTTTTAAAACTTGCTGCTCGGTTTCGGCACTGCATGGCCCCGCAATAACAAGCGGATGTTCTAACCCAAATTTATCTAACCATGCTCTCAATTCTTTCTTATTCTCCATAATTTCTATTAAGCAATTCCTTTTAATATCTCTTTTATATGATTTGTATTTTTCATTTCGTTATAAATCTCTTCAAAATCATCGGCTTCCATATAATTTTTAAAGCGTTTTAAATTAGCAATATATTCATCTAGTGTTTCAATAACATTAGTTTTATTCTGTTTAAAAATTGGTGTCCACATATCTGGTGAACTTTTAGCTAGGCGTACTGTACTTTCAAAACCACTTCCAGCCATATCAAAAATATCGCGCTCATTTTTCTCCTTTTCTATTACTGTTTTTCCTAACATGAACGAGCTTATGTGCGATAAGTGAGAAACGTAAGCTATATGTTTATCATGTGCTTCTGGATTCATATACCGAATACGCATCCCTAAGTCTGAAAATAACGCTAAAGCTTTCTCTTGTAACTTAAATGCGGTTTTTTCAACCTCACAAATAATATTAGTTTTCTTTTGAAACAAATACCTTATTGCTGCTTTTGGACCAGAAAATTCTGTACCTGCGATAGGGTGTGTAGCTAAAAAATTACGTCTTCTTTTGTGATTTTCAACAACTTTACAAACTGGAAATTTGGTAGAGCCCACATCAATAACCAAAGTATCATCAGAAATAAGGTCTAAAATTTTAGGCAACTCTATAACACTCTTATCAACTGGAATAGAAAGTACAACCAAATCTGCATGTTTTAAATCATCATAAGTTGCGGTAGCATCAATAATTTTAAGAGCTAAGGCTTCTTCTAAATGAAAGGGGTTAGAATCAATTCCAAAAACGCTAATATTCTTCGTATTAGATTTGACATCTAGTGCCAAGCTACCTCCTATTAATCCAACGCCAATAATGTAAATGTTATTCATATGTTACGTTAATCTAGCTAATGCTTCTTCTAATTCGTCCTGAGATGCGCACAACGATATTCTAATATATCTATCACCATTGCTTCCAAAAATGGTTCCTGGTGTTATGAAAATAGATTTTTCTCTGAGTATGACATCAATATATTCTTCGCCATTCAAATAGTCTGGTAATTTGGCCCAAACAAATAGTCCTGTGGCACCTTTATCATAAGTACAGTTAAGTGCTTCAGCAATTTTCCACACGATTTGTCGTCGTTGTTCATACACGCTATTAAGGCTCAAAAACCACATATTAGAACAGTTTAATGCTTCAATGGCGCCTTTTTGAATTCCTAAAAACATCCCTGAGTCCATATTACTTTTTACGCGTAATACAGCATTAATATATTCACCTTTGCCTACTAACATGCCAACACGCCAGCCTGCCATATTAAACGTTTTACTAAGTGAATTTAACTCTAAACACACGTCCGATGCACCATTATATTTAAGGATACTTCTTGGGTATTTATTTAGTATAAAGCTATAAGGGTTGTCGTTAACAATTAATATATTATTGCGTTTAGCAAAAGTAATTAGGTCTTCAAATAGCTTATTAGTAGCAGGAGCTCCTGTTGGCATATGCGGATAATTAACCCACATTATCTTAACATTTTCAACGCCTCTTTTTTCTAATGCAATAAGGTCTGGCAACCAATTGTTCTCTTCAGTTAAATCGTAGTGTACAGGGACGGCTCCAACCAATTTGGTTACCGACTCGTATGTTGGATAACCAGGATTAGGAATCAATACCTCATCACCAGCATTTAAAAATGCCATCGATATGTGTAAAATACCTTCTTTACTTCCCATAAGTGGAAGGACTTCACTCAAAGGGCTCAAAGACACATTAAAATGTTTTCTGTAAAAAGTAGTAATAGCTTCTCGTAATTCTGGAATGCCTTGGTAGCTTTGATAGGTGTGAGCAGCTTCCTCATTAAACGTTTCTACCAACGCATTAAGAACACGTTCGGGCGGATTTAAATCTGGGCTACCAATACCTAAATTAATAATTGGTTTTCCTTGAGACTCAAGTAACCTTACTTCTCGTAATTTTTTGGAGAAATAGTATTCTTCAACAGTTTGTAATCGGTTAGCAATCTGAATCATTGTCTTGCGTTTTTATATTCTCCCAATACTTTAAATTCTTGAGCCATAAGGTTCATTATGGATTTAGCTTTATCGAAATCTGAATAGTTATCGAAAGTCAAATCCACAAAAAAAGCATACTTCCAAGGGGTTTCAATTTTTGGGAGTGATTGAATCTTCGTTAAATTTAACTTACAATCACTTAATACATTCAAAATAGTCGCTAAACTTCCTCTTTTATGGTCTAATTCAAACTTAACTGAAGCCTTATTGATTTTATCTTCTGAAATTTCAGAATTTTTTGTCTTTACAATGACAAATCGCGTCTCGTTATGTGGTATGGTTTGAATACTTTCTGAAATAATGTCGAGTTCAAACAATTGAGCTGCCAATTTTGAAGCAATCGCTGCCATTTTTTTTATTTGACCTTTCTGAATGCGTTGGGCCACCTCTGCCGTATCCTTATCTTCAATAAGTTTAATATGAGGATATTGTTTAAAAAACGTTTTACATTGTAACAATGCCATAGGATGCGAATGCACTTCTTCAATATCATGAATAGATTGATTAGGCATGGCCATGAGGTGATGCTGAATATCTAAATAGTGCTCACCCACAATATGCAAGTCCTCCGAATCTATTAAGGCATAATTAGGAATTATAGAACCTGCAATCGAATTTTCAATGGCCATAATCGCGGCATCACTGTTTTGAGACAACAAACTATCTACAGCTTTATCAAACGTTAAACACTCATTAACGGTCACTGAAGCATCAAAAAATTGTTGTGAAACAATATGATGAAAAGATCCCTTTATTCCTTGTATGGCTACTGATTTTATCATAAAAAAAGTCTCGATTTTCATCGAGACTTACATTAAATTTATTTCTAATAAATTATACATATAACGTCTCTCTCTTTTCGCTAAAAAAGAAATAAAACCAGTTATAATATGTATAATTTAATGTATTCATGTCGTTATTGAATTGCTAATGTAATTATTATTTTAAGAAATCAAAATTGTTATACCATATTTTTAAGTTTAACGTTTCAGTTTTAAAGAATTCTTAATTTAAAGGACAGCATTAGTTATAATTGCTATTTTTGAATAAATAAATTGATATATGTCTATTGAAGTTGAAAACATCTCTAAAGTATATGGTGAACAAAAAGCCCTTAACAGCATTTCTTTTTCTGTAAAGAAAGGAGAAATTGTTGGCTTTTTAGGTCCAAATGGCGCAGGAAAATCTACGCTTATGAAAATACTAACTACATATATCAATGCTTCCAATGGTGTTGCCAAGGTAAGCGGGTTTAACGTTGAAATTAATAAAAAGGATGTCCAAAATAATGTGGGCTATCTCCCAGAACATAACCCTTTGTATTTAGACATGTATGTCAAAGAATACCTAAGTTTCAACGCAAGTGTTTATAAAACGCCTAAATCTAGAATTAATGAGGTTATAGAATTAACCGGACTCACTCCCGAAGCACATAAAAAAATGAGTCAGTTATCAAAAGGGTACAGACAGCGTGTTGGTTTAGCCAATGCTTTGTTACACGATCCATCTGTATTAATTTTAGATGAACCTACTACTGGTTTAGACCCAAATCAATTGGTAGATATTAGACATCTTATTAAGAATATTGGTAAGGACAAGACTGTTTTTTTATCAACGCATATTATGCAAGAGGTAGAAGCAATTTGTGATCGTGTCATTATTATCAATAAAGGTGAAATTGTAGCCGACAAAAAACTCAAGGAACTTAGAGATGACAGTGAACAAACCGTTATTGTAGAGTTTGATTATCGCGTTGAAGATGCTTTTTTACTGAAACTTCCTAATGTTAAAAATGTCGTAAACACACATGATTTTATTTATGAAATCACCTTCTCTACAACAGAAGACATGCGCTCTCATGTGTTTGATTTTGCACATGATAATCAATTAAAAATTCTCCAACTCAATCAAAAAAATGCAAGTTTAGAAAGTTTGTTTAGAGAATTAACTTCATGATGTCGCATTAGATATTGTTAAAACTTTAATAGAATCAAAAACGCAACTAATTGCAGATATTCGTTTCTTTTTACTTGTAGGGGTTTATGTGCTTATTCAAAAATAAGCTGTCCTGTGTAAAATTGTTGCACGTCAATAACTGGAGGTGCATTGACCACAATAACATCTCCTGTACTTCGTATCTCTCCTGTTAGAGATTGTTGCGCATTAATTATCATATCATTGCTACTGCGCTGAAAAATGGCCACGTCTTGGGCTATTAAATGACGGCCTTCAAATCTAGCATCTCCAGAAAAAAAACGAATATTAGCCGTATCGGTAGATCCCGAAATATAGCAAGTTGATAGATTATTAACGGTTACAGTAAACACGTTACAGTCTATTTCGAGAATAAAATTACCATCGGTGTTAACGGCGTCTTCCTCTTCAAAATCTTCAGAAATCAATTCTAAGGCATTATAGGTAAGTACGCCATTGCTTCGTACAGCTAAACCTGATCCATTTCTAATTTTTGTAATATTCGGAGCGCTTACAAACACTTTGGTAATGCCATAGTCTCTAGTAATATTGCAGGCATTATTATTGTGGATTTCGAGCCTGCCGTTTACCACGTCCACGTCAATATCGTTCATTAAATATTCGCCCGTTTGAACGGTTACTTTCTGTGTTAACTCATCGGTGAGTATGAGTTCGATTCTAGGAAAAACAGTAATTTCAGTAAAGGCATCTACTTCAAAATCGCGTTCTATAATAGTTCCTGAATTTTGGAAACAATCGGGCACATTTTCCCCATTGCATGAACAAAACAACACAACAACCATTATATATACTAACTTTCTCATAATCGTATTCCTATTCCAAATTCAACAGCTTCTGCTTTGGCGCCATGCGACTTCAGTGTTATTGCCCCAAATAGTTTATCTCCAAAATAACGCTTCAACCCAATCCTGTTATAAACACGTCCTTCAAAATCGTATGGATAATAGACATAATATCCTAATTGAGATATAAATGACATTTTATTAATAAACAATTCATGTCCAATAAAAACACCTACGCGCTTCCAATCTTCATCACCACTTACATTCAATTCAGGAAAAGCCACAGCATAAAAATGAATGAGCTCTTTCAGAAATTTAGAAAAGAAAATATCTGTTCCAACCTGAACAGCGCTTTTTCGGTTTAATCGTTTATCTGCATAGGCAGAGACAATATAAAAAGGGTACTGACCAACACCTATAATATCACTCTCATTAGCCCCGCTTCTAAAGGCTAAGTTATATTTAATAGGCTCTTTATATTTCTTTTCTTCGGAAGACGGAATATATTCGGGTTCGTTGTCATAATCAAACAAATAATTAGCTCCCACATTAAACACAAACGTATTTGTAGAATTATTAGGCGCTTTAAAATTGGCATTAGAATAGTGAATTACCGAAATACCTGCCTGAACACCTATCCCTTTAAAAATGTTCTCCTTTTTGTAATTAAGCATCACATAGGTTGTACTCAGCAAATCGGAACCATAAGCATTATTAACAAAATTGGTTTCTTTATCGTAGGGGTTTGTGGTATATGCAATGCCTTGTCCGATTCTGAAATTTAAATGTCGTTTTAAAAAGTAAAAATTATAGTGTGCATAGAGCCCATAATTCTCACCCAAAAAACGATTTTTCATGTCTTGGTAAATAAATGAAAAACCCCAATCTGGATAATTATAACGACTTTCCCAGTCTTTAAATCCGTATGTTTTTCTATTATAACTTAAAATTAATCCAGAAGGATGGTCTGTAATTAAATGTGCTATATCTGGGTTATGCTCTAAAATAGTTCCGTAGTAAGTATTTACATCTAGAGTAAACCGTTTAGGGTCATTCTCTTGAGCAAGTACGAATGTGGAAATTAAGCAAAAAATGTAGGCACTGAAACGCTTCATTTAATTTAGTTATGCCACAAAAATAACATTTTAAATGACAGTCTTAGTTTTTAGCTTTTTCTATAAAATCATAAACTGATTTAGTTAACTCAACTATAGTTTTATTACTTGAAAAATCACCCCATGTAATTTCTTTACTTCTAACTTTGGATAATACAATCTGACTCAATTCTGCCTTAGGAATGAATGTTCCTGGAGACTTGTCATCATTAACTTTGTAAATAGAATTTAATTCTGTTATTTTCAACTCCTTTAGAAAAACACCTATATAATTGTTTTTAAATTTTTCAGGCTTTGTTTTCTCCAAAGATTCTTCAATTCTTTTCTGAATATTAGCTTTATTCTTTTTTACGTCGTTCTTATTACAAAACTCGATTAAAACTTTACTCCAAATTGAATCACTTAATAGGTTTTCTATTTCTCTATAAGGTTTAGTTGTTTTATATTCAAACCCTTCAGTTGACTTCGCTATCTCATCAATATGACTGTGCTTAGTATCTTTACCAGAATCTAAATCTGAAATCAATAATATCTTATTATTCAATGCATAAGATGTAATTAAATCTTTTTCCTCCTTGTAAGCATTTTTATTCCTTTTATCAAAATCATAGTGAACCAAATTAGACCCAGCATATTCAAAAAATGCAAAATCTATATCCTCTCGAGGCCTAGGTTTCTTTTTACTCTCACAATAAGCTAGTAGAAATGCTTTTATAAAATTTCTATCTGAAATACCTTCAACCCAAATACTAGAATTAGCTAAAAACACAGATGAATTATTAACTCCTAAATTTCTTAAAGTCTGATTATCTCCAGCGTTAACATTACGGATTAAAAATTTCTCTTTATCAAGCGAGTTAAAGGAATAAATTGAGATGTTATCTTTCTCCAATGTTAAGTCCAAAAAATGGTTAGAGTGCGTGACTATAAAATATGTTAGATTCTTATCTAACAGATTCTTATTTGTTGTTATTTGCTCTAGAAAAAGCCTTTGATAACCTGGATGTAAATTTAATTCTGGTTCATCTATGTATATAATTGAATCCTTTTCAGCAAGAAAAATTTTATACATTAAAATTATTAACGATTGAATACCATCTCCCAAATCATGTAGTTTTTCACTTTTATTCCCTATAAAAATTTGGATTAAATTATCTTGATAATCACCTGAGTGGTTTTTTTCTATATTAAAATCTGCGACAATATCAATCTCTTTACCATCAAAAAAATGAAGTCTTAAAAATTCCTCAAATTCATGAAATTTAGATCTATTTTCTTTTTTACTATTTCTAGTATTAACAATCTCATTATACAAATTTAAACCAGTAAAAATATCTATATCCTTACTAAGCGATTCATAGTTTTTCCTAATTGTTTCCTGAAAAATATCTTTATTTATTCTATTTCTACTCACCCTCTCAGAGCTTTCATTTTCAATAGAACTTATATCAGGTTCAAATAATGAGTGAGCTGTTCTTAGAGTTGGTATATAAATTCTACCACCCCTTTTTATTTCTAAGCCATTAACATATTGCTTAATTTGATTAGAGACGTTTCTTATTGGATTAAGCTTGTCCTTTAAATTTGTTAAAGCAGATTCGTTTATATAGTTATTACTGATAAATCTATTATTATTAACATTAAGACCTCTAAGATAGTTCCTTCGTCCACTTACACTCAATTCATCTGCTCCAAAAAGAACCATATCTATTTGATCAATTAGTAAAAGATTTTGCTTCATTCCTTGAAACAACTTATATAAATGAAAGTTAAAGTCTATAGGAATCAATTTAAACGTATTGTTTGCAACAAGTTTTAATTCATCATTAATTTTTTCTTTTCCATAAGTTTGAGTTAAATATGAAATTAGAGATGATGAGACTGAAAAAACAGAATCAAAACTATTAATTAAAACATTATACTCTTCTATAAAAAGCTTTAGTGAATTAATGTTATGAACTCCTAACAGTTTATTTTGATTCATTAAAGATCTTAAAAACCTACTTTTACCACTATTGTTTGAGCCTATAAGAATATTTATATGGTTTGTTTTTGGTAAAAACCTGATCGGTTTATTAGAATTTTCATTTAAAAAGTAATTTTTGAAATTTTTGATGTTTTCAAAATCCAATTCAATATCCAAAGCCTTTTTCATACAATCTAATTAATATATTAAAAATACAACTTCTAATATATTAATTATATATAAATCAAGCTTTTAAAACACCTGCGACGCAACAGCTTTAATATTGTCACTTTTTCCCATAGAATAATAATGTAGCACAGGAATTCCTGCTTTTTGAAGGGCTTTAGATTGTTGAATACACCACTCTACTCCTACTTGTCTAACCGCTTTATTGTCTTTGCATTTTACAATTTCGATAATTAAATCTTCGGGTAAATCGACATGAAATCGATGCGGAATTAAATTGAGTTGTTTTTTTGTTGCTATTGGTTTTAATCCAGGAATTATAGGAACGGTTATTCCCTCATTTCTACATTTTTCAACAAATTTGAAATACTTGTCATTATCAAAAAACATTTGTGTGACGATATATTCTGCACCTTTTTTTATTTTCTTTTTTAGAAAGTGAATATCACTATCTAGACTAGGAGCTTCGGCATGTTTTTCGGGATACGCCCCAACGCCAATACAAAAATTAGTTGGTGAAGAATTTTCCAATTCCTCGTCCAAATAAGCCCCTTTGTTTAAGTCGGAAATTTGACTCACCAATTCGCTAGCATAGTGATGACCATCTTTCTCTGGTTTGAAATACGTTTCGGTCTTTACGGCATCACCACGAAGTGCCATGACATTATCAATACCTAAAAAATCGAGATCGATAAGAAAATTTTCGGTGTCTTCTTTTGTAAACCCACCGCACAAAATATGCGGTATTGCATCAACACCATATTTGTTCTGAATAGCGGCACAAATTCCTACTGTTCCTGGTCGTTTTTTTACAATTTGCTTTTTAAGCAACCCATTACCTACATCTTTAAAGGTGTATTCTTCACGATGATAGGTGACATCAATAAAAGGTGGATTGAATTCCATTAACGGATCAATATTATCAAATATAGATTGAATATGTTGTCCTTTTAAAGGCGGTAAAATTTCGAATGAAAACTGTGTATTTCCATTGGCATTTTTTATGTGTCTGGTAACTTTCATATTAAGGTGTTGACGTCAGATATGCTATAAGCAATGACACTGCAGTAAGTAATATCAATTGTAATGCAAATCTGATTTCTATTTTATACTTTTTCATCATCTTGAATTTATAGGTTAATACAAGATTACTATTTAATCTCTATGTTATTATAAGCTCAACTCTAAGAAATTGTTAAGTTTCTGCGAGGTTTGGATTGAGCCATTTTTGGGCATCTTCAAGGGTTATTTGTCTACGCTTAGCATAATCTTTAAGTTGATCTTCGGTAATTTTACCCAAACCAAAATATTTTGCTTCTGGATGTCCAAAATAATAGCCGCTAACACTCGCTGCAGGCCACATCGCTAAACTTTCGGTTAACTTAACCCCTATTCTATTTTCAACATCTAATATTCGCCATATGGTCTGTTTTTCTAAGTGATCTGGACAAGCAGGATAACCAGGAGCAGGACGAATCCCTTTATAAGTTTCTTTAATTAACTCCTCATTGCTAAGGTGTTCATTTGATGCATAAGCCCAAACATCTTTTCTTACATGTTCATGTAAATATTCTGCAAAGGCCTCGGCTAGACGATCTGCCAAAGCTTTAATCATAATCGAGTTATAATCATCATTATCACTTTCAAATTGTTCTGCTAGCTCTTGAGTTCCAAAACCGGTTGTAACGCAAAACGTTCCTATATAGTCTTGTTTCCCACTATTCTTTGGCGCTATAAAATCGGCCAAAGCATGATTTGGAACGCCAGCTCTCTTTTTAAGCTGCTGTCTTAGTGTTAAGAAGGTGGCCTGTACATTTTTAGATTCATCGTAGACTTCGATATCATCATCGTTAACTGTATTGGCCGGAAATAATCCATAAATAGCTTTTGCCTTTAACAACTGTTCATCAAAAATTTGTTTCAATAAGTGTTGCGCATCTTTATACAATTCTTGAGCCTGTGCTCCAACAATAGTATCGTTTAATATTTCTGGAAATTTCCCATGTAGATCCCAGCTTCTAAAAAACGGACTCCAATCAATATAAGGTTCTAATAATTTAAGATTAAAAGTTTCAATGACCTGAATTCCTAATTGTTTTGGTTTTACAATTTCTGATGTATTCCAATCAATCTGATACTTATTTTTTCGGGCTGCCTCTATAGAAATATATTCTTTTCGCTTTCCGCGTTTTAAGAACTGTTCTCTAAATGCATTATACTCTTCCCTTATCTGAGTTTTAAAAATATGATTGTCTTTTTGCAATAAATTACCAACAACGGTTACTGCTCTCGAAGCATCATTAATATGCACCACAGTGTGATTATAATTAGGAGCAATTTTAACAGACGTATGCGCTTTGGATGTGGTTGCACCACCAATGATTAATGGTATGGTTAAATTTTCCTTTTTCATAGCTTTTGAAAGGTAAACCATTTCATCAAGTGATGGTGTTATTAAACCACTTAATCCTATAACATCAACATTTTCTTTAACTGCTGTCTCTATAATTTTTTCTGGAGGCACCATAACTCCTAAATCGATAATCTCATAATTGTTGCATCCCAAAACAACACTCACGATATTTTTACCAATATCGTGTACATCGCCTTTTACTGTGGCCATTAAAATTTTACCAGCAAATGCCTGTTTCCCATCCTTTTCGGCTTCAATAAAAGGTTGCAAATAAGCTACTGCCTTTTTCATAACACGAGCAGATTTTACAACCTGAGGTAAGAACATTTTCCCACTTCCAAATAAGTCGCCAACAACGTTCATTCCAATCATCAAATGGCCTTCGATAACCTGAATAGGTTTAATAGACAATACACGAGCCTCTTCAACATCTTCCACGATAAAAGCATCAATTCCTTTAACTAGGCTATGTGTAATTCGTTCTTGTAAAGGTGCGTTCCTCCATTCTAAAACAGTGGTTTCATCTTTCTTTTTTTGCCCTTTTACAGTTTCAGCAAAATCTAACAAGCGTTCTGTAGCGTCCTCTCGCTTATCAAACAATACATCTTCAACACGCTCTAATAAATCGTCTGGAATTTCGTCGTAGACCTCTAACATGGTTGGATTTACGATCCCTAATGTCATCCCATATTGTATAGCATGATACAAAAATGCAGAGTTAATAGCTTCTCTAACTGTGGTATTGCCTCTAAATGAAAACGAAACATTACTCACGCCTCCAGATACATTTACATGTGGTAAGTTTTCACGAATCCATTTTGTAGCCTTAAAAAAGTCTAAGGCATTTAAACGATGTTCATCCATTCCTGTAGCGACAGGAAAAATGTTAGGATCAAAAATAATATCTTCAGGAGGAAAATTAATCTCATTAACTAAAAGCTCATAAGAGCGTTTACAAATATCTATACGTCTTTGAAAAGTATCGGCTTGACCAATTTCATCAAAGGCCATTATAATGACAGCTGCTCCATAACGTTTAACCAAAGTTGCTTGTCGTAAAAACTCTGATTCACCTTCTTTTAAACTAATCGAGTTGACAACACATTTACCTTGAACTACTTGTAATCCTGCTTCGATAATTTCCCATTTAGAACTATCAATCATTATGGGGATACGTGCAATATCGGGCTCTGAAGCAATGAGATTTAAAAATTTAACCATTGCATATTTCCCATCAAGCATACCTTCGTCCATATTGACGTCTAAAATCTGGGCTCCTCCTTCAACCTGATTTCTAGCCACGTCTAAGGCCTCGTCAAATTTTTCTTCTTTTATTAAACGAAGAAATTTTCGAGACCCAGTTACATTTGTTCGTTCTCCAACATTTATAAAGTTACTTTCTGGAGTTACTACAAGTGGTTCTAGACCTGATAGTTTTAAATATGTATTTCGTTTTGCCATTATACTTCTACATTAATCTGACGTGGTTGATAGTGTCGTGCAACTTCTGAAATGGCCTTAATATGCTCTGGGTTTGTCCCACAACATCCACCAATAATATTTACTAAGCCATCTTTAAGATAGCTTTCTACTAAGGCTTTCATTTGTTCTGCAGATTGGTCATATTCACCAAATGCATTCGGTAATCCTGCATTGGGGTGGGCAGAAATATAGAATTCGCTTTCGTGGGATAAACGTTGTAAGTAAGGCTGTAATTGCTCGGCTCCTAATGCACAATTAAAGCCTACACTTAGCAAAGGAACATGAGAAATGGACGTTAAAAACGCTTCAACAGTTTGACCAGACAAAGTACGTCCTGAAGCATCGGTAATGGTTCCAGACACCATAATTGGTATATCAACTTGCCGTTCTTCTTTAACCTGTTCAATAGCAAACAACGCTGCTTTAGCGTTGAGTGTATCAAATATAGTTTCTACCAAAAGCACATCTACACCTCCATCAATTAGAGCCTCCACCTGTTCCTTATATGCAACTCGTAATTCTTCAAATGTAATTGCCCTATATTCGGGTCTATTCACATCTGGAGACATGCTAGCCGTTTTATTGGTAGGACCAATACTTCCCGCCACAAATCGAGGCTGATCGGGGTTTTCAAGTGTAAATTTATTAGCCACTTGTTTTGCTATTTTTGCCGATTCAAAATTGAGCTCATAAACCAAATCTTCCATTTGATAATCTGCCATAGCAATTGTTGTTCCTGAAAATGTATTGGTTTCTATAATATCTGCACCAGCTTCAAAATATAAGCGATGTACTTCGGCAATAGCCTCAGGTTGGGTTAACGACAATAGGTCGTTATTCCCTTTTAAAGACGATGGATAATCCTTAAAGCGTGTTCCTCTAAAATCTTCTTCAGAAAAATCATATCGCTGTAACATCGTTCCCATGGCACCATCTAAAACCAATATTCGCTTTTCTATCTCTTCTCTAATATTGCCCATAAATTTTAATTTAAATGCTTTGAAAGTTTAACAACATCTGATAGTAATCCGCGTGCTGTAACCGCTTTTCCTGCACCAGCTCCTTGAATGACTAATGGCTGCTCTCCATATGATTTTGTAAAAATTTCAAAAATAGAATCCGCACCTTTTAATTGACCTAATGCCGATTGCTTATCTTCAGAAATAAGTTTCACCTCCAGCACTTTTTTGGCCACATTCAATTCTCCTACATACCTTAAAACCTCACATTGAGATAAGGCCTGTTTGCGTTTTAAAAAAGGCTGATCTAACTCCTTAATTCTGGTTTTAAATTGATGCAATGTTGTTTTCCCATTAAGTTGTTTGGGTACAAGCGATTCAATTTTGACATTTTGAAATTCTACGTTTAAGTCTAATTCTCGTGCTAAGATTAATAATTTCCTAGCCACATCATGACCAGAAAGATCATCCCGAGCATCTGGTTCTGTTAATCCCAAATTCGATGCTTTGGACAACACTTTTGAAAATGGTTCATTTTCAGCAGAAAACCTATTAAACACATAGCTTAACGACCCTGAAAACACGCCTCGAATCTTTTCTATCTGCTCACCTGAGTCATAGAGTTGCTTTATCGTTTCAATAATTGGAAGCCCGGCACCTACATTGGTTTCATATAAAAATGATCGATTGTGTTTTTTAAGAGATAATCGTAAGCGCTCATAAAAATCATAATGTAATGTATTTGCTAATTTATTAGCCGAAACAATATGAAATCCATTTTCAATTAGAGACACATAGCTCTTAACTAGGTCTTCACCAGACGTGGCATCTATGGCAATAACATGCTTGTAATGTTGCTCTTTTATATACTGAATAATCTCGGTCACATTAAAAGGCACTGAAAACTTCTCAAAATTAGTTTCCCATGTATGTGTGTCTTTATTTCCGTTAAAAAACACCAACTTTGAATTGGTAACAACAGGAATTTCAACAGTTAAATTGAGTTGCTCCTTTAGTCGCTGTTTAGAAGCATTAATTTGATTTATAAGTGTACTACCTACATTTCCAATTCCAAATATGACTAAATGTATGGTTTTAGGATTTGACATAACTTTTGGTTTTAGACTTATGTTCTACAGCGAAGGCCTGATTTAGGTCATTAATTAAATCTTGAGCATCTTCAATTCCACAAGACAAACGTATTAACGAATCTTTGATTCCAGATTGTAAACGTTTCTCTCTTGGTATTGAGGCATGTGTCATTTGAGGAGGATGACAAAGTAAACTCTTTACACCTCCAAGGCTTTCAGCAAGTTTAAAATAGCTTGTGCTGGTCACAAAACGATTAGCAGCTTCTTGTGTATCTTCTTTTAAGGTAAAAGAGACGATACCGCCAAATAACCCATTTTGTTGACGTTTCGCAATATCGTGATTCTTATGAGTCACCAAACCAGGAAAATACACCTCTTCAACGGCATGATGATTTACCAAAAAGGCAGCAACTGCAAAGGCATTTTCACATTGTTTTTGATAACGTAACTCTAAAGTTTCGATGCCACGAATGGTTAAAAAACAATCCCAAGGTCCTAAAATCCCACCAGATGCATTCTGAATAAACTTAAGTTGTTCGGAAAGTTCCTTTGTTTTGGTCACCACCAAACCAGCGACTAAGTCGGAATGCCCTCCTATGTACTTGGTACCACTATGAATAATTATATCCGCTCCCAACGCAATAGGTTGTTGTGCTATTGGGCTCGCAAATGTATTATCAACAACCAACAAGGCTCCAACACTTTTAGCAATAATGCTAATCGTTTGAATATCGGACACTTTCAAGGTTGGATTTGTAGGAGACTCTATCCACACCAGTTTGGTCTTACTACTAATAACATTAGCCACATTAGAAGCCTCTGTAGTATCGACATAATGAACTTTTATGCCGAGTTTTTCATAAACATGGGTAAATAAACGATAGGCTCCTCCATAAATATCATCTACAGCAATGATTTCATCACCAGCCGATAATAGTTTTAAAACAGCATCAATAGCTGCTAACCCTGTTGCAAAGGCAAAAGCTGAATCTCCACCTTCGAGATTGGCGACGACATCTTCTAAAGCCTTACGTGTTGGGTTATTACTTCTTGCATAATCATAACCTTTATTGACGCCAGGTGCTTCTTGAATAAAGGTTGAAGTTTGGTACACTGGTACCGAAATTGCTCCAGTGAGTGGATCACTAGGAATGGAATGAATAATTTTTGTTGCACTCATTTTTCTAATTTTTTTTGAGTTAATAATGTGTGCTATCTGTTAAACAAGATAAATGGAGTTAAAAGTATTTTTATCACTTATACTTCAAAATAAAAATTGAACGTAGCTAAACACTATGTTAAATTTTTCTTTCTTGTCTAATTAAAAAATCTATCTGTTCCCTCATCATTAATCTCGCTCAACAGATAGCACGATTAAACCAAAAGTCAAATGCGCTTATAAAAAGCGTACCTAATAGAAAAATGTTATAAGAAATACGTAAATACAGATGAGTAATTACGCTTGAGTTATCTATCTAAATCGTGATAAATGAATCACGCTTCAAGTAGAATGTAGCACCTTCTTAATTGCTTAAGGGTTGCTAAGGCTTCGTCGGGTCTATTCCCTCCGCCTTTCTTGATAACATTTCAGTAAGTTATTGAACTTTGTGAGTACAAATATTGCAACAGAAAAATTTAATATCCAAATAATTCATAAAAAATTTAAAATAAATTTAGTTTCCCCTTTATTTTTTTACTTTTGCCAAATAACAATTTAAGAGGAAAAATTTGTTCTGATTGCAACCTCATTAAAAAATGCTAAAGCAGTTAGTTTACAACTTCTCTAGCGACCAAGCAATCTCAATTAATTTTTCAGAAATAATTAAAATTTAAAAGGGATTTATGGGATATTTATTTACTTCGGAAAGCGTCTCTGAAGGACATCCAGATAAAGTAGCAGATCAAATAAGTGATGCTTTAATAGATAATTTTTTAGCTTTTGACAAAGAATCAAAAGTGGCATGTGAAACGTTGGTAACGACTGGACAGGTTGTTCTTGCTGGTGAAGTTAAATCCAATACATATTTGGATGTACAAAAAATTGCAAGAGATACTATCAATAAAATTGGGTATACAAAAAGTGAGTATATGTTTGATGGAAATTCATGTGGCGTATTTTCGGCTATTCATGAGCAATCAGAAGATATTAATCGTGGTGTAGACAGATCGAGCAAGGAAGAGCAAGGTGCTGGAGACCAAGGAATGATGTTTGGATATGCCACTCGTGAAACCGAAAACTTCATGCCTCTAGCCTTAGATTTATCGCATCGAATTTTAAAAGAATTGGCAGATTTAAGACGTGAAAACAAAGACATCACATATTTAAGACCAGATTCTAAAAGTCAGGTAACTATTGAATATAGCGATGATAATGTTCCTCAACGTATTGATGCTATTGTAGTATCTACACAGCATGACGATTTTGGTAATGACGAAGAAATGCTTGCTAAGATTAGAAAAGATATTGTTGACATTCTAATTCCTAGAGTTGTTGCAAAATTACCTGAACATATTAAAGTGTTGTTTAATGATGATATTACCTACCACATCAACCCAACTGGGAAGTTTGTAATTGGCGGCCCTCATGGAGATACTGGATTAACTGGACGTAAGATTATTGTAGACACTTATGGAGGAAAAGGCGCTCATGGTGGTGGTGCATTCTCGGGGAAAGATCCGAGTAAAGTTGATCGAAGTGCTGCATATGCAACAAGACATATTGCAAAAAACATGGTCGCAGCAGGAATTTGTAATGAAATTCTAGTTCAAGTAAGTTATGCCATTGGTGTTGTTGAACCAACTTCAATTTTTGTAGACACATATGGTACTTGTCCTTTTAACCTCACTGATGGAGAAATTGCCGAAAAAATCGCAACTGTTTTTGATATGAGGCCAGCAGCCATTGAAGAACGCTTAAAATTACGTCAACCTATGTATAGCGAAACAGCAGCTTACGGACATATGGGTCGTGATACCGAAACGGTTAGCAAAACGTTTAATCAACCTAATGGAGACCCAATTACGATGGACGTCGAATTGTTTACTTGGGAGAAATTAGATTATGTAGATAAGATTAAAAGTGCTTTTGGATTATAATCTAATTAAATTTATAAAAAAACCTCTAAATCATGATTTAGAGGTTTTTTATTTTATTGAGAGTTTGTATCTTCTCAAATCTAATATTTAGTTGTAATGACCTTCGAAGCACTAGAATCCTCAGAAATCAAAGACAGTTATTTTTACCGAAATTCTAAATGGGATTGGTTAAATAATGATATGATTCATGTTTTTGATAATGAACGACCACGTGTTATCACTATGGATCCATGGCCTCAAAAAGTGTTCTTAGATGCGCTAGGTCAACAAACCGTAGAAGAGTATATTTTAAGTGTTGCCAATGAATACCCAAAAAATCAAGCTCCAAAAGAATTAGACCAAGTTATTTTAAAGCAACTCGAAGATTTAGCATATGGAGAAAACGTGATTACAATTTCTAGCAGCCCATTTGCTTTAGATGCTTCCATTTTAAACCCTATGACAGAAGAGGGCAACATTGATCTCCAAGGCACTTGGCTGGGGCAATATCAATATGGCATTCCAGACACATACAAAGATGAGACTATGATGAATGTCAATTTCACACTAACAATAGATACAGTAAAAAACAACAAGTTTTCCGGAACTGTTGAAGATGACCTAGCAACTGGGGGCACTCCTGGAATTGGAATCGTAAAAGGAACCTACCGAGAGGACATTATTCGTTTTACAAAAAACATGCCCATAAAGGCAAGCTTTGATACGGCTGGTAATCACCATTTAGATCAAAGTAAAAAACATCCAACTCTTTTTTATACAGGTGAATTTTCGAGAAGTAAACAAACCATTACAGGTACTTGGAAATTTAAGAAGAAGCTATTCTTCTGGAAAGGTTTTATTCCAATATTCTTTTCTCCTGGGCAAGGAACATTTAACATGACCAAAAGACAAAATCAATAGACTCAGTTAAAATTTATTGTAAGACATCACGCAACCTTTTTTTATATTCTTCATCTTAGTAGAAATAACAATCAATCTACTATGAAAATTTTAAAGGTATGTTTTACAACACTAATCGCTCTGTTTTTAACCTCTTGCGAATTAGACGATAGTGATAGTTCAGGTACCTTACAAAGCCAGAACCCAGATTCAACAGCATTTTCAGAAAACTTTGGCGACGAGATATCAAGAAACTTTTTAGGGACAGTGGTTGATATTAATAACATTCCCATTTCAAATGTTATGATTACCATTGGAAATTCTACAGCAACAACCGATAATAACGGTGTTTTTATTATTAACAGTGCTACGGTCAATCAACGTTTTGGGTATATCAAAGCAGAAAAAACAGGTTACATTCATGCCTCAAGAGCTGTTGTTCCCAGTGAAGGTACCAACAAAGTACATATCATGATGTTGCCTGAAACTGTAGTAGGAACAACGGCAAGTGGTACTCAAGAAGCGATTAGTTTACCAAATGGGGCTTCGGTTGGTTTGGAAGGTGATTATATAAAAGCTGATGGAACCGCATACGATGGTAATGTTAATGTGATTATGCATCTTTTAGACCCAACAGACGAAGACATGGAAGATCAAATGCCAGGGATGTTGTATGCTGCCAATGCCCAAAATGAGGAACGCATGCTACAAACTTTTGGGATGCTTGCCGTAGAATTACGTGGTGAAAATGGGCAAGACCTTAACCTAGCAGAAGGATCTTCGGCAGAGATAAAAATCCCTCTAGATGAAAGTTTAATACTTAATGCTCCTAATACAATTCCATTGTGGTATTTTGATGAAGTTAATGGGTATTGGGTTGAAGAAGGTGAAGCAACATTAGTTGGCAATCAATATATTGGAATGGTATCTCATTTCTCATTTTGGAATTATGATATTCCTAGAGAAGCTGAAATTGTATGCATTAAATTAGTCAATGACATTGGTAATACTATTCCAAATCAAGAGATTATTCTTCACAGCTCTAACTTAAATCAGACGACTTCAGGAATTACAAATGAACTAGGACAAGTTTGTGGTTATATGCCTCTAAATGAGTCTTTAGAGCTAACGATAAATGGAAATGGTTCTTGTACTATTGCTTACGAAGATACTATTGGTCCAATAACAGAAGAACAAGTTATTACTATTGTACTAGATGGTACTGATTTAATTTCAGAAACAATAGTAGGGAATTTTGTGGATTGCGATCAAAACCCAATTATTAATGGATATGCTCTAATTAATACTGGTGAATTTTCATCTTTTGAAAACATAAACAACGGCATGCTACAAACGACTGTATTGAGATGTGCTGATGACAGTGATTTTTCAATTGAGGCTTATGATACAAATACACTACAAAGTGCTAGTCAAACTAATGTTGCTTTTACATCTCCGGAAACAAATATTGGTACAATTTCTACTTGTAGCGACATTGACGAATATATAGAGTATACCATTGACAGTACCCAAAATTTCTTGTTTACTGAAATTTCTGTAGCAGAACTCGAATATAATTTAGACGATCAAAGTTTTCCAATTGAAACCTATTTAATTCAAATTGAAACTACTTTTGGAAATTTCCCTGAAGAAGATTGTTTCAGGTTAATTGGCATCTTAACACAAGATTTTAACACATTAGTAGGCTCTTATGATTATTGGTATTTTCAAGACCCTAATGACAACATGGGTATCACATTTAATGGCAATGACTGCGGTCATGCTATGACTCTCGATAACACAGCATTATTCAATATAAATAGTATAGGAGAAGTTGGTGAATACATAGATATCACTTTCGAATTAGACTATTTCGATTTTAATGGTCAACCACACACTATGGAAGGATCAATCCATGTTCTTAGGGATCTAGGCAATTAGTCACTAGGAATTTAATCATATTAACTGTTATTATAATAACAACAAAACTTAACTCTATGAAATTATTACAAATGCCCCGTAAACCTTTAATGTTTGTTTTACTATCTCTGTTTTTATGTTTGTCTTGTACAGATGATGACAACAGGGCTTCAAATCCACAAAATCAAGGTCCAGACCCTACCACATTTTCCGAAAACTTTGGAAATGAAATCTCAAGAGACTTTTTTGGAACTGTCATTGACATCAATGGCAATCCGTTAGAAAATGTAATGATCAGTATTGGCTCCTCAACAGCCATGACTGATAGCAATGGTATTTTTATAATTAATGACGCCACTGTTAATCAACGTTTTGGTTATGTAAAAGCTGAAAAAGCTGGTTATATCCATGCTTCTAGAGCCGTCGTGCCTAGTGTAGGTACCAACAAAGTACGTATCATGATGTTGCCTGAAACTGTTGTAGGAACAACGGCAAGTGGTACTCAAGAAACGATTAGTTTACCAAATGGTGCTTCGGTTGGTTTGGAAGGTGATTATATAAAACCTGATGGCACTGCCTACGATGGTAATGTTAATGTGATTATGCATCTTTTAGATCCTACAGACGAAGACATGGAAGATCAAATGCCAGGTATGCTCTATGCTGCTAATTCCCAAAATGAGGAGCGTATGCTTCAAACCTTTGGAATGTTGGCGGTAGAATTACGTGGTGAGAATGGGGAAGACCTTAACCTTGCAGAGGGATCAACAGCAGAAATAAAAGTACCATTAGATCCTAGTTTGGTAACTAATGCGCCAAATACAATTCCGCTGTGGTATTTTGACGAAGCAAATGGGTATTGGATAGAAGAAGGTCAGGCCACTTTAGTTGGTAACATGTATGTTGGAACCGTATCGCATTTCTCATTTTGGAACTGTGACATTCCTGCCGAAGCTGTAAATTTATGTGTTACCGTTACAAACTCAACCAATGATGACTTAGCCAATTTACGTGTTGATATTACGAGTTCTGTTTATGGCACTCGTAGTGGGTATACTAATGGAAGTGGAGAAGTATGCGGTTTGGTGCCTAGCGGAGAACTATTAGAAGTGAACGTCTATATACAAGGTTTAGGGACTTGCAGTTCGGAGAGCATTTATACTGCTAATATTGGGCCTTTTTTAGAAGACTCTTCAATTGGAATCGAAATTACAGAAAGCCCCAATATACAACTTGAAACTGTCACTGGTGTTTTCAATACATGTTCAGGTAACCCTGTAACAGATGGTTATGTATTTCTAAATTCAGCTAGTTACCAAACATCAGAATATGTGAGTAATGGTGACTTTGAAATCAACTTCTTGCGTTGTGACGATGAGGATACGTTTTATCTTCAAGCCTTTGATTATGTTAATCTACAAGAAACAGACTCTATTGCATATACATACACTAGTCCGATAACTAATATTGGTACGTTAACAGCGTGTAACACGATTGACGAGTTTATCACCTATCAAATAGATCAAGACGAGAGCGTAATGATTGTTACAAACTTATTTGCGGGACTATATTTTAGTCCGCCCACTCCTTCAATACCTAGATTATCAATACAAGGCTATGATTCTAGTAATGAAAATCAGAATTCTTTTTTCTTTCAATTTAGGTTAAATGATAATCCGCCATATACAGGCGCTTATAACCATAATGGATTTGGCAATGACATTGGTTTTGGTGTAGAAGGTCCAATTTTTATAGATGATGGACCAAATACGCTTGTTTGTAACATTACTAGTTTTGGTGAGGTAGGTGAATATATAGATATTAACTTTGATGGTACTTATGAAGATTTCGAAGGAAACTCACATACCTTCACAGGTGTTGTGCACATCTTAAGAGATGAATAAACAAAAGGTAAAAAATTAAAAAAAGCCTTCTCAAATGAGAAGGCTTTTTTTAATTTTCAATCATAACTATCCACGTTGGCGTCCAACACGATTCTCTCTAAACTCTTTCATTTTTGCAACAATGATGTCTTGATATTCTTGCTTGGTCACCTCTTTGCCTTTATTTGGCGCCTCTATCTTTTCTTTCTCTTCGGGGTTTATAATGATTTTAGAACATAATATTGTTGTACTTCCTGCACTTACCTCTAGAATAAGTCCTGGTAAGCCCCAATATTCTGAAGGACCATGACCAACAGGTATTTGTGGTGAATACCACGCCTCTACCTCTGTCATTGCGACTTCTTGTTTCTCATCACTGTTGGCATCAGAATTAGGTCGTAATTTATCCCATGAGAAATTATACCATGTGAGTTCGTCTGAAGGTATAGAAGCCGTAGCCCTAAAGCATGTGTATGTCCCTATTTGTTTTGTTTCTGACTCCATTTTCCAGATGATGGGTTGCAATTTGTCTTTAACCAGAAAACGTTTGCCATAAAATTCTTGATCCTGAATTTGGGTATTGGTTTTCACATTTTTGTATTGCTCTCCTGGTGTGAAATTTTTACCCCAAGAATCGGTGGCACCAGAAATCGCATCCAATTTATCATTTTCGTTAAATGTAGATTCCTCTTTATTGAATGTAAGTGTATAGGTCTTTTCTAGCCGGTTTTTTAATCGGTCTTTAACTTGCTTTTTTTGAGCTTCACTTAATCGGTCTCCAAAACGACCCAAATCCATTGTAGATTTTGTGATATAAGTGGCTTGACCTTGAAAATCCTGAGCACTTAAGTTTAATGTCACAAGCAAACTAAATACCAGAATAGAGAATTTTGTGGTTAGTGTTTTCATAATGTTTGAATTAGTCTATAAATTGTTTAACAAATTTACGAAAAAGCTAAACAACTTATATGATATTATTAGAATTTAACAAACCACAAAAAAAGCCTTCTCAAATGAGAAGGCTTTTTTATGCGTTAAGGATTGAGGCTTTGTTGGAGCTCCTCGCAGAGAGCGACTGCCGAAAGCCTGACTTTTGTCTTAACAAAAGTAACGCCCTAATGTTTATAGCGAATAGATAACTCTAAACGTTAAGAATCGCGGTTGAATAAAATACTCGGTTGTACTTACAGAGAAATTACCTTGACTGTTATTAAATCGTGATTGTGTGTTCAATAAGTTGGTAGCCTTGAGTTCGTATTCAAATTTTGCGTCTTTATCTTTTCGGTAAGCTAATGAGGCGTTCCATAGTTCGTTGTTATTAAGCATACGCTCTTTATCACGTGTTTCGTTGTAAGTGAAATCGGTTCTAAAGGTCACTGCTTTCCAGATATAAGCATCAAACTCAATAGTTGGCGCATGCGTGAAAAACGTTGTATTTGTACCACCTTGCTTATTGTTATTAATTCCGTAACGATAAGACACCTCTACATTTGGAGCCTCTCTAAAATTGGTACGCAATTGTGCACGATAATTTTGATTGTAACTTTCATTTACAGAACGTCTATCCTGAATAAATTGGTTAAACTTAGAGTATGTAAAGCTGGCATTTAATGTAGCTCTAATTTTTCGGAAGTTTCTTTGAAAACGCCCAAAAGCATTAAAGGTCTCATCTGCAAATCCTGAATTAAAAGGCGAACTTGTTCTAATAATACTTTCGAAATTAGATAGTGTTCTTATTTGATCTATTCGTTTGCTATAACTCATGTTTGCAAATACATTGGTATAGTTAAACATGTTAAAGCTGAAATAGGATAGGTTTACGTTATGCGATGTTCCATTTTTTAGGGTTTGATTTCCTGTAAAGTAAGAATCATAATTGTTCATTACTAATCCTCTTGCCAATTGTGTCACATCTGTAAACTCTGTATTCATGCGATAACTTAAGTTTAAATTCTCGCTTTTTTTCAATTCTAAACGCACGTTTAAGTCTGGCAATACTCTAAAGAAATTATCTTTAAACTCGGTTCCAAACTGGGTGTTTTTTGCACTATAAGCATGCGTTGAAAACCCGGGAGTAAATGTAAACTTACCACTTTTAAGTCTGTAGTGAACACCTAAATACAAATCACTAAAGTTGTATTTAATATCGTTTGTATCGAGACCATCATTAAAGATTGGAGACGAATCGAAAACCGAATTATCATCTAAAAACTGAAAGATATTACTATCAAAATCTTGACGACTTAAAATGGTTCCAAGAGTGAAATTAATATTACTCTTGTTATTTAATACATTCCAGTAATCTAACTTAGCATCTAATTGATTTGACTTGATACGTTTGTCTTGTGCTATATTATAGTTGTTCAATGTTTGATCAAACCCTAAGCCTTGTGCTGTAGTATCAAAAGGGTCTCTATCTTGTGGATCGGCGTCATTGTTTGTTGGATCGTTTTCTAACAATGCATTATAAAATGGGTCTTCATCTTGTATTAAATGTTGTGCTTCTAGTGCAAAAATATTGCTGTCGTTTAAGGTGTAATAGTAATTTAAAGTTTGGTTAACGCTGTAAGGGCTATTTTCTTCAAATTGCAAGGTATTACCTACTACAGACGACGAGAAATTTTGATCCTGAGATTCTTTTGATGTTCTTCCTAAAATGGCATAATCTAGTTGATTATTTGCATTAGGCTTGTACTTGGCATTAAGTTTAAACAATGCCAAATCACTTTTTTGTTCTGTTTTACTTTCGGTGTCTTCATCAGGAATTCCTAAATCTGAATCGGTATATTTCACAGAACGGTTTTCTTGAAGATCTATTCTAGAGCTTGTAAAAATGGCAAAACCACCAATATCTAAAGTTTTCTTTGGCGAATAACTAAAATTAGCTGCGCCAAATTTTGTCTCAATACTTTGGGCTTGATTATTTTGAAGCGTTAAGAAACCTAAGTTATTATTTCCTAAATTAAGGTTCGTACCACTTTGCTGACTTGGACGATTGAAGCCTCCAGAGAAATTAAAGAAATCTCGTCTAGTAAAAGCTACTTCGCCAATATTATTTAAATCTCCAATGAGGTTGACGCTGTACTTTGGACTATAATAAAATAGTTTTGGTTGCACCAAATACAAGCCTTCGTCATCTGAAACACCACCTCCAGCTGTAACATCACCAAACCAGAAGTTCTTTTTACCTTCTTTTAGTTTAATATTAATGGCGATATTATCCTGGTTATTAGTCACACCACTTAGCTGCCCAACATTAGAATAATTTTTTAGAACTTGAACTTTATCAACGGCATTTGAAGGAATATTTTTTGTGGCTAATTTAGAATCACCATCAAAAAAATCTTTACCATCAACCATAACCTTAGAAACAACTTTACCCTCAACTTCTATTTGTCCGTCATCGTTAATTTCAACACCTGGAAGTTTTTTAAGTACATCTTCGAGTTTCCGTTCGGTACCATCTTTAAAGGAATCGGCATTATAAACTAATGTATCTCCTTTTATTGTTACTGGCATTTCATAGGTTAATTCCACAGCTGCAAGTGCATTATCTGGCATTAACTTATAATCTTTGGTGATACTAACTTCTTTGGTAGATAGTTCTTCTGAAAGCGTTTTCATACCAATGTAACTCACTTGGATACTATAGGTTTTATTTTTCTCTAAATCGAGTTTAAATTGACCTTTGTCGTTTGTAATTGCATAAGACGCCATGGCCTTAGTTTCTTTATTAATTGCAATTACATTGGCAAGCTCTAAAGGCGCTCCTAAACTATCTTTAACAACTCCTCTTACTGAAATTTGGGCACTAGATATGCCAGTTACTAACAGTAACGCTAGTATAATTATGTTTCTCATTTGATTGGATTTTGTTTCTTTATTTGTTTTCTACTGAAAACAGAAACTTTGATTATTTTTTAATTTCTACGACCTCTATTCCTACCACCATACATCTCTCGCATTTCTTGAATTTTGTCTTTCATAATTTTATTGTACTCTTCTCGAGTTACAATATCACCTTTTTCAGGTTTATCAATGGCTTCTTTCTCTTGAGGGTTCATAACTATTTTTGTACATAGCATCACAGTTCTATCAGATTGAACTTCAAGAATTAAACCTGGTAAACCATGATAATCTGCAGGCCCAGCACTCACAGGAATTTGAGGTGTATACCATGCCGTTACTATGACAAACTTTGGCACCTCAACTTCATCAAAAGGATCATCAGATTTTGATGCAGTTGTATCTGCAGTTTCCTCACCTTCCTTCTTTTCTTCGTCTTTCTTAGGCTTTTTTCGACGCATGCTCATAAAATCCATCTCATCTACCTTTTTAGTAGTTGTGGCCTTAAAACATGTATACTGCCCTATTTGTTTGGTTTCACTACCCAGTTTCCATTCTAACGCTGGAAGAGAATCTTTAACCAAAAACGCTTTGCCAAAAAATTCTTGCTCTTGAAGAATCACATTTTCTTTTATGTTCTTGTATTGCGGTCCTCCAGTAAAGCTACTCATCATACCTCCCCATCGACTTCCTCCAGATCCTGGCGCTTCAAGTTTTTCTTCCTCTTTGTATGTAGACTCACTACGATTAAAATTTAACACATAAGTTTTCTCTAGCATACTTTTCATACGCTCGGCTATCATCTTTTTTTGCTGATCGCTCATTTGTCCTCCACCCCAACTACTCATATCTAGAGTGGTTTTTGTTTGATAAATAGCTTGTCCTTGAAAATCTTGCGCGTTTACATTAAGCGATAAAAATAATAATACTGCTACAACGCTAAGTCGTGATACTAGTGTTTTCATAATTGAGTAATAAATTAGTCTTGTTCATCAAATTTAAACAAGCATTAAACAAAATGCTATTTTTTACGATAACATTAACGTTCAAAAATACTTTAATTAAAGTACTAAGACTCAAAAAAACACCAAATGTTAAATCCCTAAAGGTTAAAATTTTCTTAAAGTATGGTCTTAACCTCCAATTCTTATCTCAATGTTTTCACCATCACCTCTTCCATTAGATCTAAAACGCTCTTCCATTTCCTTCATTTTCTTCTCCATGATTTTATCATAAGCCTCTTGCGTTACCTCTTTTCCTTTTTTAGGTTCCACAATATCAGATGCTTTCTTTGGGTTCAGAACAATTTTACTACAGATTACGGTTTCTGTGCCATCATTAACTTCAAGAATTAATCCAGGTAAACCATGATAATTCCCAGGCCCTACACTCACAGGAATTTGAGGTGTATACCAAGCGGTAATTGTGATTTCTTTCATTTTTGGAGGTGCATTTTCATCTCTGCTCAAATCCTTATCTCCATTAAAACTTATACCGCTTTCAATGTCCTCAATCTCTCTGGTCATTGTAGCCTTAAAACATGTATACTCTCCAATATTTTTAGTCTCAGATCCCAAGGTCCATTTATGATTTTGTATAGAATCCTTGATTAAGAAGAGCTTACTAAAAGATTCATTTTGGTTAGTAAAGCGTTTTTCTTTAATGTTCTTATAAAGGACGTCAGATCCGCCAGAACCAATCATAACGACTTGCATTCCTTGTGGCTGTGGAGCTCCTAATGTTTCTTCTTCCTTGTATAGTGATTCTTCTTTATTAAATGATAAAATATAGGTTCTTTCGAATTGCTTTTTTAACATTTCCATCATTCGTTCTTGCATACCAGAATCTACTTGGGTACTATCTAATTTAATATCTATTTTACGTTTAGACTTATAAGTAGCCTCACCTTTAAATTCTTGAGCGTTAACTTTTGAAACAAGCAAAAGTGCCGATACAATAATTACTTTAATAATAACTTTCATTGGTTTTATTTATTTGTTGTTATAATATTCAATTGCAGCTTTCCTCATTTTTTTTACATTAGTTAAAAAACCGTCAATGTCTTTATTACTGCCATTAACTTTATAGGAGAACTTACTCTTTTTTCCGTTGGACATCGCTTTTCCATTACATGTAATTTCGAATGTAATATTTTCATCGCTTCCAACTTCTGCTAAAAGTTCTTTTACATCCTCTATCTTAAAAGTAGATTTAACTTCTTCGGCCGAATCAACAGTTACCGAAATACTCAAATCTGTTACCTTAATGTCATTAGATGTTACTTTTCCGTTTATACCATTTGATTGACTAAAACTAAATGCTGTAACTAAAAGCACTAAAATGGTTAATAGGTTTTTCATGTGTTTTATGTTTAATGATTAATATGACACAAATGTAACTGGCCTTTTTGTGTTTTTGAGTTAACCAGTGTTAACGAGTGTTAACCGATTAGTTTTTAACCATTTTAACATTTACTTTTGACCTATGAATGATTCGAAATACAGATATATTCTATATGTTATCGTTATTGTTATTATTGCTACCATTGGTATTCAAACCTATTGGAACTACAAAAATTACTTAACGAACAAACAACAACTTATAAACGATGTTCAGGTAAGTTTAGATAAGGCTGTTGATGACTATTATACTGCTTTAGCGACCAGAACCACTTTAGGGATTTCATTGGAGGGTGAGCATCAAAAAAATGCGTTTGGAGAAAATAGCGAGCTAGAAAAATTGCTAGAACAGATTGATGAAACTAATAAAGAGTTTACAAACTTAGATTCATTAGAACTTAACCCAATTGAAGGATTTACCATCGTAAGAGGTCTCAAAGTAGACTCTATGATGAAAAAGGATAAAAGGGACAATCAACCATTATCTGAAAAAGCTTTTAAACGACGTATTGAATCCTTAAACAAAAATCCCGACAGCTTTAAAATTGATGTGTCTAACATTGAGATGTTAACATCAAAAATTGTCATCTCTATTAACAATGATTCTTTAGATTTAAAAGAGGTAGATAGCCTCCTAAAAGTAGATTTAATTCGAAAGAATATTGATATAAACTACACCCTCGATTATAAGGAACATTTTAAAAGCACGTTAGACACATGCTGGATTGAGCGTTCAAAAAGTCATCTGGATGAATCTCATAACAAAGTCTTTTTAAGTTCTGTATCTAAATCTACTTTTTTACCTCTAGATAGTGTACTCTCTATTCAATATGAAAATACAACCTGGGCAGTTTTAAAACGTATTATTTCAGGCATAATAATTTCATCTCTTTTGGTGTTAGCAGTTATAAGCTGTTTATTTTATCTACTGAAAATAATTAAACATCAAAAGCAATTGGCCGAAGTAAAGAATGACCTTATTAGTAACATCACTCACGAATTTAAAACACCTATTGCTACAATTGGAGTAGCTTTAGAGAGCATTCAAAACTTTAATGTAATTGATAACAAAGATAAAACTAAGACCTATTTAGATATGTCTAGCACGCAATTATCTAAGTTAAACACGATGGTTGAAAAACTACTCGAGACCGCAACTTTAGACAGTGAAAATCTAGAACTCGATAAGGACAATTATAATATTTCCGAAGTATTGGAGGTGATTCTAGAAAAACATAAAATGCAAAACTCGAGTAAATTAATCACTACTAATATCTCCCCAAATATAACAGCTAACGTAGATATCTTTCATTTTGAAAACGCTATAAATAATGTCATTGATAATGCCTTTAAATATGGTGGTGATAACATTTTTGTAGATCTAAAAAAGACCGCATCTAACATTGACATTTCTATCGCTGATAATGGACAATCATTGTTAAAAGTGAACAAGGATAGAATTTTCGAAAAGTTTTATCGTGTTCCGAAGGGAAATACTCACGACGTAAAAGGCTTTGGAATTGGACTATATTATTCTAAAAAAATTATTGAAAAACATCAAGGGACAATTACTCTTGATCTCAACAATAAGCTAACCACTTTTAAAATAATACTACCTCATGCTTAAGACAACAATTTTACTGGCCGAAGACGAACCTGCTCTGGGACAAATTATCAAAGAAAGCCTAGAAACACGAGACTTCAATGTCTTGCTATGTAATGATGGTGAAAAGGCCTTAAAAACCTACCAAAACAACACACCCGAATTATTAGTTTTAGATGTTATGATGCCAAAAAAGGATGGTTTTACTTTAGCTAAGGAGGTTAGAGCTATTGATGACACGATTCCTATTATATTTTTAACAGCCAAGTCACAAACGCAGGACGTCGTTGAAGGATTTACTATTGGTGGAAACGATTATCTCAAAAAACCATTTAGTATGGAAGAGCTTATTGTGAGAATTAACAATTTACTCAATAGGTCTAAAATTCAAAAAACGTCAGAAGTCCTAACGATTGGAGCTTACACCTTTGATTTTCCTAAACAACAATTGTACTATGGCAACGATTCTGAACAGTTAACACATCGTGAATCCCATCTCTTATTTCATTTAATAAAAAATAAAAATCAAGTTTTAGATCGGTCAATTATACTCAATAAACTTTGGGGAAATGATGATTTCTTTTCTGCTCGAAGTATGGATGTATTTATCACTAAACTTCGTAAAAAACTCCAAAAAGACGAGCATATTCAAATTATTAATATTAGAGGATTTGGCTATAAACTTGTTTGCTAGAAAATAGATAGCTTGTTTCTTCGTTTAAATATCGAAAGGTTCAAAATAATGGATCAATTTTTGTATTTTTCACTTCTATATACAAGACATGGCATTTTTGAAATATCTTTTCTTTCTTTTCACATCTATTGCAATTGCACAGACTCAAATAGAAGTTATTGCTCTAGATTCTACAAATTTAAAAGCTAATAATGTCGTAGCAGTAGACAATTTTGAAACCATATATTATACTACAAATACAATTTTACATAAAAAACCAAAAGATAAGCCAGCTATAAATTACAGTAATGTTCAATTGGGAATTCCTACATCTGTTAATGCTTTTAATCCTTTAAAGATTAATATGTTTTATCAAGATTTTAATACTGTGGTTATATTAGATAATCGTTTAGCAGAAATTTTCAAAATCGACTTTAATACTATTCCAGCATATAAAAATGTATCACATGTATCAACAGGTTATGATAACACGCTTTGGATTTTTAATCAAGATATTCAGCAGTTAGAATTATACGATTATAAAAATGACAAGGTAAGAGTAACTACGATACCTGTACAATCTAATGTTATAGATCTCAAAAGTGATTATAATTACTGCTGGATGTTAACCGATAACTTCTTATATCAGTATACATACTTCGGAAGTCTAATTTCAAAAACAGAAAACAAAGGTTATACAGCCTTGGCTATTAATAACGAAAACATTATTCTTAAAACAGAAAACACGCTATTCTACAAATCAAAAAAGAGTCATGACATAATTCCGCTAAAAACACCCAAATTGTTAATAAATCAGTTTTTACTAACCAATGAAACCTTGTATATTTACGATCTTGAAAAACTTCATAAATACCAACTAAAAATCAAATAGATATGCACGTTGCAGTCGCAGGAAATATTGGTGCTGGTAAAACCACACTTACAAAATTACTAGCCAAACACTATAAATGGGAACCTCAATTAGAAGATGTAGTTGACAATCCTTACCTGGACGATTTTTATAACCAGATGGAACGCTGGAGTTTTAATCTACAAGTCTATTTTTTAAATAGTAGATTTCGTCAAGTGGCTCAAATTCGCAAAAGCGGGAAAGACATTATTCAGGATAGAACCATTTATGAAGACGCGCATATATTCGCACCTAACCTTCATGCCATGGGATTGATGACTAATCGTGATTTCGAAAATTACCGTTCACTTTTTGATCTTATGGAAGGTTTTGTTGAAGGACCAGATTTACTCATCTACCTAAGAAGTACAATTCCAAACTTGGTATCTCAAATTCATAAAAGAGGCCGAGACTATGAAAACTCAATCAGCATTGATTACCTGAGTCGCTTAAATGAACGCTATGAAGCTTGGATACATGGTTATAACAAAGGAAACTTATTAATTATAGACGTTGATAATCTGGATTTTGTTGCAAACCCTGAAGATTTAGGCGGTATCATTAATAAGATAGACGCTCAAATTAACGGATTATTTTAGAAGGTTCCTCTCAAGGTTTATCCTCCTGTTATTTTTATTACAATCATTAGTAGCGATACTTTTAAAGCTATAGATTAACTGTGCTTTATTGGCATTGTTGTAATTAGTCCTCTTTTTTTTCGTCCAAAGGTTGTAACTTACATAATCATAACAACCAATTAAATGAAATTAAATAATTAGCTCAATTGGGTTTTCTTAGTACTCAAGATATCATTGCAAATTTTAATATTTAAAAGCAACCAGGTGTCGTCTAAAGTAACTATTGAAAAAATTTAAAAAGCCCACAACTACCTAATTGGCTATATTTACTTTCTAACCAACTTTATCAATTTGAAAGCACTTACTAAATACTGGTTTCTAGAAGGCTTTAACCTTTTCAAAAAACTTGGAATGGTTAGCATGATGAAGATTTGCGAGATTCTTGAAATGGATAATATTGAAAAAGGGAATCCCATTAAATATTCCGAAAAGCACAAAGACAGTATTATCTTTTTAAAAAAGGGCAGTGTAAAAATTGTAGATTCAGTAACTAAATCAGTCAAATACATTGTAAAACGCGGACATATATTTGGAGAGTTAGCGCTCTATGATAAAGAAGCTGCCAAGTTAGAGGAAGCCTACGCTTTAGAGGATTGTATTATATGCTATATAGAATCTGAACAAATGGAAAACCTTATGGAAAAGCATAAATCACTCAAAAATGGTGTTCTCAAAATTTATGGTTTACGCATTCAAAAATTAGAAAGACGGCTAAGTGATTTACTCTATAAAGATAGCGCTACAAGAATTAAAGAGTTTATCTTAGAATACATTGAAGAGTTTGGAAAAAAAAACGACGAAGGCCAGCACATTGCTAATAATCTCCTATCTCATAAAGATATAGCTAACCTAACAAATACATCCAGACAAACTGTTAGTAATGTATTAAGCCAAATGAGAAAAAATGGTTTAATAAATTATGATATAAACTCAATTTCTATTAACAACAATCAAAATAATTATCACCTATGAAAAAACCAGTTGTAATTGCTCAAATAAGTAACTTAAAAAACAAACAACCCGAACATGCTCTTGTCAATGGATTAGATTTAGTTGTTGTTAAATTTGATGACGACATTTCTGTACTTTATGGAAGATGTCTTCACAGAGGTGCGCTAATGTCTGATGGTCATGTGGATGGGGACAATTTGATTTGTGGTGTTCATGGTTGGGATTATAGAGTAGATTCTGGCGTTTCTGAATATAACAACAAAGAGGTACTGCATAAATTTTCGACTAAAATTGAGGGTGATAACTTAATGGTTGACGAATTTGAAATAGACGCGTATTTATTAAATAATCCACAACCCTTTAATCGCAATGAGTATCTGGGGGCCTATGCCGATACACATCCCGAAGACACCGAACCATATACTGGTTATATAAAAGAATTAGCTAAAAACGGACTTAAAAATATTGGTCATCATGGATTTTCGGCGTCTATGGGTGTTGATAGAAATACATTACCTAAATGGAATGACATTCAATTTTTACCTGCACAATTAGCAACACTTCCTCTATTAGATGAAGAAGAAGTCTCCACAAAAGTTGTTATTGGTCCAAACGCAAAAAAACCTCTAGAATTAGATATACCTCTTTTTGTAAGCGATATGAGTTTTGGAGCTTTATCGCGTGAAGCGAAAATAGCATTAAGCAAAGGTGCTGAACTAGCTGGCACTGGAATTTGTTCTGGAGAGGGTGGCATGTTACCTGAAGAACAGCAAGCTAATTCTAAGTACTTTTATGAATTAGCTTCAGCTCAGTTTGGGTTCTCATGGGATAAGTTAGACCATGTTCAAGCCTTCCATTTCAAAGGTGGTCAAGGTGCTAAAACAGGAACTGGTGGCCATTTACCTGGAAGCAAAGTAAGTAAAGAAATCGCTAACGTTAGAGGACTACAGGAAGGAGAAACGGCCATTTCTCCAGCCGCAAACCCTAATTTTCGTACAGCAGAAGATTTTAAAGCCTTTGGAGATAAGGTAAGAGAACGTACAGGAGGAATCCCTATAGGATTTAAAATTGCAGCAAGTCATATCGAAAAAGACATTCAATTTGCCTTAGATGCTGGTGTAGACTATATTATTCTTGATGGTCGCGGTGGCGGAACCGGTTCTGCACCAACCATATTGCGCGACCATATTAATGTTCCAACAATTCCAGCCTTAGCAAGAGCTAGAAAGTACTTAGATAAAGTAGGCGCTACTGATATTACATTGGTAATTACGGGAGGTCTAAGAGTTGCCGAAGATTTCGCAAAAGCAATGATGCTTGGTGCCGACGCCATTGCCGTTTCTAATTCGGCTTTACAAGCTATTGGATGTTTAGGTATGCGGGCCTGCGGAACAAATAATTGCCCTGTTGGTATTGCCACTCAAAAAGAATCATTGAGAAGTAGAATTATTATTGATTCTTCTGCCAAGCAGTTATATAATTATTTTGATGCCACTAATAACCTCATTAAAGTTGTGGCAAGGTCTTGTGGTTATGATAATATTTCAAAATTTAACCATAATGATCTTTCAACATTCGATTTAGACATGCATAAACTTACTGGTATTAATTACGCTGGTGTAAACTTTTAATTTATGAAATCGACAATGCACTTAGCTGCGCAATATCTAGCAACTGCAGCAATTAGTTTTATTCCCAAAAAAGATGACGATAGCCATACCAATTTAGGATGGGTAAACCACGCTTTAGAAACGCATCCGTTTCCTAACGGAGATAAACTTGGTTTAAATTATGAGCATTTTTCCTTAGAATGGAAATACAGCAATGGAAACACTGAACATTTACTTTTAAATAATCTTAAACATAAAGAAATTGTTGAATGGATATCTCAGATGGCCGCTAAAAACGATTTGCGTAATTCGTATGCTTATAACTTACATTACGAACTTCCATACCCACCAATTTCTGAAACTACAAGTTTCGCAATCACAAACCAAAATGAACTAAACGATTTGATTAAAAATAGAGATCTGGCGCAATATGTCATTTCAAATGTACTGGAGGCTAATCATTACAAATCCCCCATTAGAATCTGGCCTCATCACTTTGATACTGGAGCATTTATTAATGTTACAGAAAAACGCTCTATCGGTCTAGGCATGGCTACTCCTGACACCATAATTAACGACTATTATTTTTATATAAGCGGCTATAATGGTCATCAACCTATTGATGTAACGATAACTAATAGTTCTACTAAAAAGACCTATTATAATGATGGATGGCAAGGGTTTGCAATGTCTATTAGTGAACTGGATAAATCATCGGCAATGGATTTTTGCCAAACAGCTATTAATACGTACATAAATTCTGAAAAATAATGTTTGAAATATTTGTTGGTATAATTGCTCTAGCAGCTTTTTTAAGTTACTTAAATGCAAAATTTTTAAAGCTTCCAGAAACAATTGGCGTGATGATTCTTTCTATAATTGTTTCACTCCTCTTTGCCGCTAGCTATTTTATCGACCATGCTTATTTCAATTATGTCACAGAGTTTGCAAGGCGCATTGATTTTAAAACCATTTTATTCGATTTTCTTCTTGGTATTTTGCTCTTCGCTGGAGCAATACATGTGAACCTAAAAGGGTTATTAAAAGAAAAAATCACTGTTTTTGTTTATGCCACCTTTGGTGTTATTATATCTACATTTATAATTGGAACAGTATTCTATTATGTTGCATCATCTATTGGATTAGACATAAGCTATTTATATAGCTTAGTTTTTGGTGCACTTATTTCTCCAACAGATCCTGTTGCTGTACTAGCGTTGCTAAAAAAAGCTGGAGCTCCAAAACATATGGAGATTAAAATTGTTGGAGAATCATTATTTAATGATGGCGTTGGTATTGTTGTATTTTTATCAGTACTTTCTTTGGCAACAATGATGCACGAGTTTGATGTATCACATATTGCCTCAGAGTTCGGCAAAGAAGCTGGAGGCGGTTTCTTAATGGGTTTTATATTGGGGCATTTAGGTAAACGCTGTATTAAAAGTGTTAATAAACAAGCGGTAATTACAGTTCATATTTCCTTAGCCATTGTAATGGGCGGCTATGTGCTTTCCAACATGCTACATATATCAGGAGCTATTGCTATGGTTGTAGCAGGGCTTATCATCGGACATAGCTTACATGCCAAAACTGTTTCCGAAGATTTAAAAAATCACTTAAACATCTTTTGGAAAGTTTTAGACGAAATCTTTAACGCTGTTTTATTCGTGCTTATTGGTATTGTAATGATTACATTAGAGTTTGACATATATCACTTATTACTCGGAATCATTTCTATTATTGTTGTGCTTCTAGCACGATATATTGCAATTATATTATCAAATCTATTCTTAAAAAAATCGCATAGAGCAAACAAAAGTGAGCGCATCATACTAACTTGGGCTGGACTTCGTGGTGGCATTTCTATAGCCCTAGCTTTATCACTTCCAGAAGGCGAAGTAAAAGATATTATTTTATATGCTACTTATGTCGTAGTGGTATTTTCAATTATTGCCCAAGGTCTAAGTATAGAAAAACTGGTTTCAAAATTATTAAAACGTAACTAATGGAAAAAAAAGTAGTTTGGCACAAAGTATTAAGTCATAAAAAAGAATTACCGGAAGGTCGTGTAAAAACAGTAACAGCTGCCCATAAAGGCATTTGTTTAACCCATTATAAAGGTAAATTTTCTGCCTTAGATAATCGTTGTCCACATCAAGGTGGTCCTTTAGGTGAAGGATCTATTGAAAATGGGATGTTGCGTTGCCCATGGCATGGTTGGGATTTTGACCCTTGTTCTGGTAAACCACCAGGAGGATTTGATGATGGTATTGACACCTTCCCAGTAAAAGAAGAAAATGATGCTATCTATGTTGGTTTAGAAGAAGAACCACCTCATGAAGCAACGGTCTCTGATATTATGGTCGAAACGATGGTAAATTGGGGTGTAAACAAAGTCTTTGGTATGGTTGGACATTCTAACCTCGGATTTGCTGATGCCATGAGGCGTCAAGAAGAAAAAGGACGACTTAATTTTTATGGCATTAGACATGAAGGTGCGGCTGCTTTTGCGGCTTCGGCCTATGGGAAGCTCACCGGAAAACCTGCCGCTTGTTTTTCTATTGCAGGTCCAGGTGCAACAAATATGTATACAGGACTTTGGGATGCCAAGGTAGATCGAGCACCAATTTTAGCGTTAACAGGACAAGTAAAAACTCAAGTCGTAGGCACTGGAAATTTTCAGGAAGTAGACCTCGTTCAAGGGTTTAATACTGTCGCCGAATTTAATCAACGTGTTCAAAGCGACAGTAGACATGCAGAACTCATGTCTTTAGCGGTGAAACATGCTATTTTAAAACGTGATGTTTCCCACTTAACATTTCCAGATGAAGTTCAAGAGAAAAAAGTAAATCCTAAATCTAAAGCAAAAGGCCCAAAAAATAGAATTACATCTCTTGAAATTGCGCCACCTAAAGAAGCTGTTAATGATGCTGTTAATTTGATAAAAAATGCAAAACGTCCTCTAATCATAATGGGACATGGCGCCAGAGCACATAAAAAGGCTGTTGTTAATTTTGCAGAAAGTTTAAATGCTGCAGTGGTAACAACATTTAAAGGAAAGGGTTTAATAGCAGACAATCATCCTCTTGGTTGTGGTGTTTTAGGACGAAGTGGTACACCTATTGCTTCGTGGTTTATGAATGAAGCCGATTTGCTAATTGTTTTTGGAGCCTCATTTTCTAATCATACTGGAATCACTCCTAAAAAACCAATTATCCAAATAGATTTTGATCCGTTAGTTTTAAGTAAGTTTCATCAAGTTGAAGTTGCGGTTTGGGGAGAAATCTCGAGAACCTTAGAGTTATTTAATTCTGAATTAAAAGGACATATTAACACTCACGATCAACGCCATGAAATCGTTGAACGTTGGGACATCTGGAAAGCCGAGAAACAAAAGCGTTTATTAGAAACCTCAGATGATGGCATTAGTTCAATTGCGGTATTTGAAACCATGAATAGACTCACACCAGAACATGCTGTAATGTGTGTTGATGTTGGTAATAACGCTTATTCTTTTGGTCGCTATTTTGAGCCTACAAACCAAGATTTTTTAATGTCAGGATATTTAGGTTCTATTGGATTTGCGCTGCCAGCAGCCATTGGCGCATGGGCTGCTGTAGGACAAACAAGACCAATAATTGCTGTTGCAGGAGATGGTGGCGTTTGCCAGTATTTAGCAGAAATAACAACGCTTGTAAAGTATAATATGCCTGTGAAGTTAATTGTTATCAATAACCATGAGCTTGGTAAAATTTCCAAAGAACAACGCGCTGGTGAATTTGATGTTTGGAAAACGTCGTTATCAAATCCAAATTTTGCTGAATTCGCGCAATCATGTGGTGCTTGGGGAAAAAGAGTTGAAAAACAAGAAGCGTTGGAGGACGCGATGCGAGAATTATATGCCCAACCTAAAGCTGGAGTTTTAGAAATCATTGCAGACGTTAACCTTATTTAATATGGAAATCATCATCAATATTTTTTTATTAATTCTATCTGTTTACTTTATTATAGGATTACTTTTTGGATTTTATTTTCTTTTTAGAGGCGCATCCAAAATAGATCCCTTAATGGAAAACACTAAAACAAAAGTTCGGTTTTTATTGTTTCCAGGTGTCGTCGTAACTTGGCCTTTTTTAATTGGTCGATTGTTTAAATCTAAAACTCCCTAGTTATGACTTCAGGATTAAGAAAAGCACATAAATTTATTTGGTTACTTCTCATCATAACAGTGCCAATAATTATGTTTTTTTCAGTTAAAGATTTAGAATTTTTCACTGATAAACAAGCTAAAGAAATGTCGTTCGAATTAGGTGATTATCGTATTGTAGCAACAGATGAAAACGAGGTATTGAAAGCCGCTATATTAAAAAATGAGGATTCTATTAAAATAGATATTGAAATTAAAACACCTTTAAAAGCATCTTCAGCCGAAGTTTATGAGCTTAATCAAAATAAAGAGAAAGGTCGCTTTTTAGGGCCAATGAGTAAAGCTAAAACCTATAGTTTTTATCTAAATAATGATGCCACTGGCATTTTAGTATTCGACACTTTAAAAGGCACGGAAATCACAAAACTTATATTCTAATGGGACTTGATTATCAATTAGTACTTTGGAATAAGTACAAGAAAGCATATGACAAAATAATTATAATAAGCATGCTTCTTTATATTATTTTGTTTGCTGCCATAACTCTAATTTTTAACTCTGAAACAACCATAGAAACCTTAGTGATTCGTGCCTTCGGGTCTCTCGCTATTATTATGCTCAACATCATTTTAATTATTGGTCCGTTGGCAAGATTGAATCCTAATTTTCTTCCTATACTATATAACCGAAGACATCTAGGCGTTAGTATGTTTATTGCAGCATTTATTCATGGTGGTTTTTCAATATTTCAGTTTCATGCTCTGGGTGATGTGAATCCCATCTATTCCATATTCACTTCCAATATGGATTATAATTCTCTAACCAATTTTCCGTTCCAAGTTTTAGGTTTTATTGCCTTGCTTATTCTATTTGCGATGGCATCAACTAGCCATGATTTTTTCCTTGGAAACCTATCAGCGAAAGTCTGGAAAAGACTACACATGATGGTGTATTTTGCTTATGCTTTAATTATAGCTCACGTGTTTTTGGGTGCCTTTCAACAAGAAACATCTCCACTTACTATTGGTATTATGGCAATAGGCTTCTTTACAGTGGCGAGTCTTCATTTGATTACAGCATTTAAAGAGCAAAAAATTGACTCTATGAAAATGGAAGAACAAGAAGGATGGTTAAAAGTTTGTACTATTTCAGAAATAGAAGAGGATCGTGCCAAAATCTTTACTGTTAAAAACCAACGTGTAGCTGTGTTCAAATACAATGGCAAACTCTCTGCAATTCATAATGTATGTAAACACCAAGGTGGTCCATTAGGCGAAGGTAAGATTATTGACGGTTGCATTACTTGCCCTTGGCATGGATATCAATATTTACCAAGTAATGGTCAATCACCTCCTCCTTTTACAGAAAAGGTTGCCACTTATCAGTTAAAACTTGAAGGCGATATGATTTATATTAACCCAGAAGCTTTTGATGAAGGTACGGAAGTTGAACCCTGTAATTATTAAGAAAATGAAAAAAAATGACGAATTCTACGTGCCCTATATAGAGGGGAGTTTAGGAGTGAAAACGAAGCAATCATTAAAGCGTTTCGTTCTTTCTGCTGTTGGGCTTATCATTATAACTGCATTAGTATTTAGTTTTTCTCAGAATCAATTTAAAAATGCGACTTTCGAATTACTAAGTGAGACAAAAATAACAGGAACGTTTCATGAAAGCCCATACCCTATGTTACGCGTTCACGTTGCAAAAGACACGTATAAGAACATCCTCCTTCTTGGTTTCGGAAAGTTTAGTGCTAATCCGTATTTAGAAAAACTGCAACATGAGGTTCCAGATTTAAACGGAAAGACATTAACCATTGAAGGTAATTTGATTTATTATAATGGAAAAACATTAATTCAAATCACAAATGATGAAAAAGTGAGTTTAACGAAAAACACTAATACTAAACTACCCGAAAAGACAACTATAAGTGAAATGACCTTACAAGGTGAAATCATAGATCCGAAATGTTATTTTGGTGTCATGAAGCCAGGAAAGGGTAAAATTCACAGAAGTTGTGCTGTACGTTGTATTTCTGGTGGTATTCCTCCTGTCTTAGCAACTAACGACGATAATAATATAGCAACCTATTATTTGCTAACAGATCTCAATGGTAATGCAATAAATCAGGACATACTTCCTTTTATTGGGAAGCCTTCGGAAATTACTGGAACTATTGAGAAAATGGAAGACTGGTATCTACTAAAAATAAGTCCAGAGCATATAAACGTAAAAAGTGAAGTTTCAAATATTTACTAGACTTACGATGCTATAAATCCATGCTTTTTTGCATGCTCAATAGCCTGAGCACTACTTTCTACTAGCAAGACAGGTGTTTGATTGTAATTCTCAAAAAGTCCTCTTACACGCATCATTTTCTTTTTGTGTTTTACACTTCGTAAATAAATGGCACTAACTTGATCTGGATACGTTTTGGCAATATCTATATAGATATCTGCATCGCGTTCGCCACTGTCTCCAATTAAAATAAATTGTAGTGTTGGATACGTTTTTAAAATATTTATGATCTCAATTTGTTTCTGCGGTTGATCTCCAGATTTCTTTTTAAAAATATCCTTAAAACTCCTTAATAGTATAGGACCTTTAGGAAAGGTATGCTGTCTTAAAAAAAACTCTAGATAACGATATAAATTCCATGGACTATGACTTACATAAAAAATAGGATTTGCATTATGACCAGATTGTCCTCTATGTAACTTAAAGTAAAATTCGGCAGCGCCCTCAAGGGGGATTCTATTTCCTGCATTTTTAAAAATACTATTTAGTAACACCTTCCATTTTAATGTTGATACAACACCAGTATGAATAATAGTATCGTCAATATCACTAATAACACCGTAATCTGCCTTGGCCGATGGAATTAACAACTCTCCAATAAAACAGTTAGAGTTTTGGATACTCCTTTTGATATTTACATTATTATAGGCCACTTCAAAATTGAGCCAACCATCGTCATCAGCTAAATTCATCAAGCCCTCTACATTTTCATCAACCTTAAAATAGCCATGATCGTCAGTAGTAGTTTTCAGGATTGTACCGTTTGGAAGTGTTATTTTAAGTTCGGTATGTTTAATTTCGTCTGTTTCAAAACGTTTCCATGAATTAATAAATAAACCAAACAACCCTTTCTGTTCTAAGTTAATGGTTTCATCTTCTAAGGCACGTCCGCGCATATAAAAATGGTTATCTGTACCATAACTTTGAAATGTAATAATTTGTAAAGGGTCTTTTTTAAACACTAATTGAGACATTAGAGGTTCAAGATACTAAAATCATAAAAAACTAAGGTAGTTTTAGTGGGTGTTATTGAGAACTGATTTAATAAATAACTCAATATCAGACTTCATCACGGAAAGTTCGTCCATGAGTATGCCATGTCGGTGTTTTAAGAGCTTAGATACAACCTCTAATTGGTTTTCTTGATGTGTATCGGGTGTTAGCTTACAAAGTGCTAGATCATGTTCTAATTGTCCTTTTTCATGATCCAATTGATAAATCTTATTAACGATGTTATTGCACTGTTTTTTGAACCTTAATATTTGTTGTGCTTTCTTTGGCAACTGCTGTGCTAAATCGTCTATTACCTTGGCAAAGTTTTGATTGACGCTAGAATGTGCACACCCCAAGCGCTGTTTTCTTAGTTTAGCATCACACAGGTTCACACGATCAAAAAAGTACTCATTAGCTGTTTTTCGATACACAGGTTTTCTATTGGCATTAAAAACAACGCGCTCATGATGCATGTTACATTTAATAACTTGGAACTCTTGAATTTTTTTAAGCAGATGAGTTATATGATGTGCAGTGTTCATTGGTCTCATAAAATTACACGAATCTCTAGACATAGAATTAGGTAAAAACACCTGATTTTTATGCATAAAAAAAGCCACGATAAACGTGGCTCTTTTTTATATAATTGAACAGTTGTTATTCTTTTATCACTCTTTTAGTGTCTTCCTTAACTGTTTCAACACTAGCTTCAGAGGCTTTCATATCAGCTTCAACTTCAGATGTTGTTTCTTCTTTAGCGTTTTCTATTTCAGTATATGTAAGTGTTGTTTGTGCTAATTCTTTCGACACATCGATAGTTCTTTCATTAACAGCTTCTATCTCGCTATCAACTAATACTGATTCAGACGTATGCCCACCTAAAATTGGTGCAATAACTAATCCTATTAAACAAGTTAATTTGATTAAGATATTCATTGAAGGTCCAGAAGTATCTTTAAATGGATCTCCAACTGTATCACCAGTTACAGCAGCTTTATGAGCATCTGATCCTTTGAAGGTCATTTCACCATTAATTTCAACACCAGCTTCAAATGATTTCTTTGCATTATCCCAAGCACCACCAGCATTATTTTGAAAGATAGCCCATAATACACCAGAAACTGTAACACCAGCCATATAACCACCTAACATTTCGGCAATAGCCAAGTGATCCATACCAAATAACATTGGAATGAACGCAATAGCTAGAGGAAATCCAATAGTTAACAATCCAGGTAACATCATTTCTTTTAAAGAAGCCTGTGTAGAGATTGCTACACATTTATCGTATTCTGGTTTCCCAGTACCTTCCATAATTCCAGGAATTTCTTTAAATTGACGACGTACTTCTTGTACCATTTCCATCGCAGCTTTACCCACAGCATTCATTGCTAATGCAGAAAATACTACTGGCACCATTCCTCCAACGAATAACATCGCTAAGACTGGCGCTTTAAAAATATTAATTCCGTCAATTCCAGTAAACGTTACATAAGCTGCAAATAAAGCTAATGACGTTAAAGCGGCAGAGGCAATAGCAAATCCTTTTCCTGTTGCAGCTGTTGTATTACCAACAGAGTCTAAAATATCGGTACGTTCTCTTACGATTGGTTCTTGCTCGCTCATTTCAGCAATACCACCTGCATTATCAGAAATTGGTCCGAAAGCGTCAATTGCCAATTGCATCGCTGTAGTAGCCATCATTGCTGAAGCAGCTAATGCAACACCATAGAATCCTGCAAATGCATAAGACGCCCAAATAGCACCAGCAAATAATAATACTGAAGGGAATGTAGAAATCATACCTGTTGCTAGACCTGCTATAATATTAGTTCCTGCTCCTGTACTTGACTGTTGTACAATTTTTAAGATTGGCTTTTTACCCAATCCAGTATAGAATTCTGTTACAGATGAAATTACAGCACCAACAAATAAACCAACAAGCGTTGCATAGAATACGCGCATACTAGAAATCTCTTGTAAACCTTCACCAAAGAACTCCATTTTCATAGTTTCTGGAAGCATGTAGTAGCATAATCCAAAACAAGAAACAGCCACAAGAATAATAGATGTCCAGTTACCAACATTTAAGGCACCCATAACCTGAGCTTCTTTTGCGTCGTTAGATTTGATTTTCACCAACATAGTTCCTATGATAGAAATAATAATTCCTGCACCTGCAATTGCCATTGGCAATAAGATTGGTCCAATACCACCAAATCCAAGATCTACAATATCTCCACCCATATCTTTAATCACATAGTTACCAAGAACCATCGCAGCCAATACTGTTGCAACATAAGATCCAAATAAATCGGCTCCCATACCTGCTACATCACCTACATTATCACCTACGTTATCTGCAATCGTTGCAGGGTTACGAGGATCATCTTCAGGAATACCTGCTTCAACTTTACCAACTAAATCGGCTCCTACATCGGCAGCTTTTGTATAAATACCTCCACCTACACGAGCAAATAAGGCAATAGATTCTGCCCCAAGAGAAAAACCTGCTAAGGTTTCTAACACGATAGTCATGTCCATAGTATTGGTCCATTCTCCACCCATAAAATAGTAGAAGAATGCAATAAAAAATGCGGTTAAACCTAAAACTGCTAATCCAGCTACACCAAGCCCCATTACCGTTCCACCTCCAAAAGAAATCTTAAGTGCGTTTGGTAAACTTGTACGTGCTGCTTGCGTAGTTCTTACGTTTGTTTTCGTTGCAATTTTCATTCCAATGTTTCCAGCGAAAGCAGAAAAAACAGCTCCAAAAATAAAGGCAACAACGATAAGAATATGTGTTGTTGGCACTACAAAAGAGACTACAGCAAGTAAAATACTTACGATAACTACAAAAATAGCGAGTAGTCTATACTCTGCATTTAAAAATGCTAATGCGCCTTCGTAGATATGATCTGAAATTTCTTTCATTTTACCATCTCCAGCGTCTTGTTTCATAACCCAAGATTGTTTTACAATCATGTAAATTAATCCTATAAGCGCCAAAGCTATTGGCATGTAAATCATCAGTGATTCCATATTATAATTTTATTTTGATTTGTTATTTAGCTGGGCAAAAGTAGTGAAAACCATTAAAACTAAAAAACCCTTTGTTTTTATTACAAAGGGTTTCTCACTTAAATCAAATGTATTAACTAAATGGTAAAGTCACCATTTGTTTTGTGCTCGCTATTCTCATATCTATCTACACATTTATTTAAAATGTCATATGCTTCTTTGGCATCTCCCCATCCGCCAACATCTACTTTCTTTTTTTCTAAGTCTTTATACACTTGAAAGAAGTGTGTAATTTCTTTTTTTCTATGCGGATTTAAATCGGTAATGTCATTATAACTATTCCAAATTGGATCTGTTACTGGCACACAAATTAATTTTTCATCTGGTCCTTTTTCATCGGCCATATGAAACACCCCAATGGGTTTAACTTCCATCACACACATTGGAAAAGTAGGTTCTGTACCCATCACTAATACATCCAAAGGATCTCCATCTAAGGCCAGTGTTTTTGGGATAAATCCATAATCACCAGGATACATCATTGATGAAAATAACATACGATCAAAACGTATTTTGTTAAGTTCAAAATCATATTCATATTTGTTACGGCTTCCTTTTGGGATTTCTATTAGTACATCAAAGGTCTGTTTTCCTGTTGCTGTCATATCTTCTTATATTTTTGTGCCTATTACTGAGGCTTCTTATTCTTTTTTCGGGCTGCAAAGATAATGTATTGTTTGGGTTTAGCAATTAAAATATAGCGTCTATTCCAAACTTTTAAAATTTTTATAAATAAAAATGCAATAGAATAAAAAAATGTCGTCTTTTATATTGAAGAGCCTTCTTAAAAAGGTATAATAACATTGGAATCAGAAAACAGTAAAAAGCTAAAAGATTTTTTCGGAAGAGAATATCAATCTCTCAAGATTTACGTGAACGCTAAAATAAGTGACACCACAAATCGTGATGCAGAAGATATTATTCAAGATGTCGCTCTAAAATTATTTTCTGGAGCTGATAGATATGCTCCAATAAATAACGTAGCTGGTTTTGTTTATAGATCAATAAGAAACAAGATTGTTGATATTATGAGATCCGGAAAAAAAACAGAACCTATTGATACAGATAGTCCTCTTGTAGATTTATCTGACACATTGCAGCAATCTAATGAAAATTACATGTCAGAAGAAATGTCCTCTGTATTAAAAACCTGTATAGAAACACTTAAACCAGCCTATAGAGATATTATTCTGGCTGTTGATTTCGAAGGATATTCATACAGTGAAATTTCGAAAGAAACGGGAATCCCAGAAGGCACTTTAATGTCGAGAAGACATAGAGCCATAGGCATATTATATAAAAAAATTGAAATAGAAATAAACAAACATAAAACTAATAAATCATGACAAATTTTTTCACTCATAAATTCAGAAAAAAGTCTCCTATAGAAATAGCGGGAATGATTATCTTCGGTATCATTGCCATAGCAGGACTAGCCATTTTATTTGGCTTTGTTATTATGTGGCTATGGAATTGGCTAATGCCATTAATTTTTGGACTTCCTTTGTTAACGTATTGGCAAGCGGTTGGCCTATTTATACTACTCAAACTCCTTCTTGGAGGATGTGGCGGCGGAGGCGGTAAAAAGTCGTCAAAAAGATCACAAAACGAATGCAAAGATAATTCTAAAACAGATTTTTCTAAATGGAAATATTACGATAAGTTCTGGAAAGAGGAAGGTGATGCCTATTACAAACGGTACATAGAGCGTCAAACAAGTCAAGACGAAGGACATAATTCTACACAGTCAGATTCTGAATTAAATTAAACACATTATGGAAGTATTAATTTTTCAAACAGACATCGAAACCAAAACAAAAGTCAAATCCATAAGGTCGTCATTCAATAATCATTCGGGCATCCTAAAATGGTCCATAGACATTGAAGACATTGACAACGTTCTTAGAATTGAAGCAGTATCACATTCTTTACAAAATGACATTATAAATCTGGCAAACACAAGAGGTTTTAACATTAAATTACTGCCCGATTAAACATCCTCTAATCTTAATATGCAATTAAGCAATCCCTTGTTCTGGTACAAAAGATTGCTTTTTTGTTTACGTTAGAATTCTAAATCTTCATATTTATGTAACATAAAAGAGAAAACTGTGATATTTCTTGTAGTGATTGTTTATCTAGAGGTTCGTGAATTTAAAAATGACTGATGTTTTGAGATTTATTAAGTGAACTTTAAAAATATTTTTTTTAGCAAAAAATATTAACTATATTATTTTCAGCAGTCTACAACCTTTAACTCTAACGCTTATGTCTTTTAAATTAATCAAGTATTCTTTTTTAATAATTCTATTTTCAAGTTGCTCAGGTGTTTTTACAGAACGCTTATTATTAACCGATATCAATAGTGATAATGCGAACATATCAACTCAGTACTGGGTTGGTTATGATAGCGATACAAATAAAGCTGAGTCGTGCTATTATTTTGAAAATGCAGGTTATTTCAGCAAAAGTAAAATTTGGGTTTGTGAAGTGAACGCTAAAGGTAAAGTCTATCTTCGGTTAAAAGAAACTAAAATAGAAAACAGGTTTATAGCACAGACAACAATGTGGACTGATGATGGTCAATCAATTACTTCTTTATCTATTTTAATTAAAAAATCTTCTGATGAGTATCACTCATATTTGCTCTCGGATAACGGTTATAAAATTGCCGAAAACAGTGCAAAACTTAAAAATTTGAAGGATCACTATTCAGTAAAAATCTCAAAAAGTGAAAACACATTAACCTTTGATAGTGAAGCCGTCGATTTGTACTCTGATGATATCATTTCATTTTTGGAATCCTTAAATCTTAATATAGAATTAAAAAAAGTGGCAATTTTTAAAGCTACTGATAAAGAATTTTATGATAAAACGTTAAAAAAAATAAACGCCCCTAGAAAATAACTACGTCTTTAGCAGCTATTTGTGCAAAACATTAACTCCAATCAACTGTTTTCTTATTTTGCTTACATTTGAATGCCAAACAATCAAATCAACATGAAGTATTTATTTAAGTTTTGCATTTTAATATTTTGCGTTAACTTTTCAATACATAGTCAAACCACAAAAAAAGTACTCTTTCTTGGTAATAGCTATACGGGAGTCAACAATTTACCAGCTATGGTAAACACTATGGCTACAAGTACAGGAGATGTTTTAATTTATGATTCTAATACGCCAGGTGGCTATCGTTTAATACATCATGCCTCCAATACAACTACTCTCAATAAAATCAACTCAGACAATTGGGATTACGTTGTATTACAAGGACAGAGTCAAGAAACATCGTGGAGTCAAACTCAAATGCAGGCCGAAGTATTTCCATATGCTCTGTCGCTAAGTAATGCTATAAGGGCGAACTATGAATGTTCAGAACCTATGTTTTATATGACATGGGGAAGAGAAAATGGCGATGCTTCTAATTGCGGCAACCTAGATTGGGTTTGTACCTACGAAGGTATGGATGATGCTATAAGAAGCACCTATATCACTATGGCCAATGATAACAATGCCGAAGTATCTCCAGCAGGAGCCGTTTGGCGGTATTTACGTAATAACCATCCAAGCCTTGATTTATACACCAATGATGGCTCACATCCTTCATTAGCAGGTTCCTATGCTGCTGCCTGCGCTTTTTACACTATGGTTTATAAAAAAGACCCAACTCTAATCACTTGGAATTCGGGTTTATCAACAAACGATGCCAATACCATAAAAATGGCTGCAAAGACGATAGTCTTTGATGAGATTTCTAATTGGGATTTCACCATAAATCCAGCCATGGCAGATTATACTGAAGTTGTCAATGAAGAACAAATATCGTTCACCAACACAAGTAATGATTTTGATTCTTTACTTTGGGATTTTGGAGACGGAAATACATCAACAGCAATTAATCCAATCCACATGTACGCCGCAACAGGTGATTATATGGTAACATTAACCGTAACTAAATGTGGGAAATCAAATACGAAAACAAAGACGTTTAGCATTTCAAATTTAAGCACAGAAGACTTAGAACTAAAAGATTCAATTATTTTTCCAAATCCAGTTTCTGACCTTCTGACTATACATTTAAATACAAATTATGAGGTTATTGATATACTCATTTTTGATGTCTCTGGAAAACTCATTAGCAAAAACACGTCTAAAAACACCTCAACACTAAACTTAGATTTTTCAAAATTAAGTTCGGGAATGTACCTTTTAAATGTATCTGCAAATCGCAGTTCTTTTACGTCGTACATTATAAAAAAGTAAGATTCATTACCCATTTAAAGTAGCATTATAGCTTTTAGAATAAAGTTGCTTTGAGCTTCAATCTTTTCTATGTCAAATAAATATTGTTAATTGTAAGGTAACTTCTTAACCAATTAGCATGCTTAGACATATCAAAACTGTACTTTCCATTCTTCGGGAACGTGACAATCCGCTTAAGATTATTTGGGCTTATGTATTGCTGCGTACAGGTTTAAATAAGTATATAACCATAAAACAACGTGGGTACAAAATTCATTTATCCCAATCTAATTTGGCAATAACTTTATTTGGCAACAAAGATTACGGACAAGAAGACGAAGGCTTTCTGCGAAAAACACTTCAACTTAATGCGACATATGTCGATGTTGGTGCCAACATAGGTACGTTGGTGCTTACAGGTTCTATCGCTGTGGGTAACGCAGGAAAAGTAATTGGAATTGAAGCGCACCCTAAAACTTTTGATGTCCTAAAATCCAATATTAAACTTAACGGATTTAAAAATATTGAACTCCTAAACTCTGCCGTTGGAAATGAAAAAGGCAAGCTCCATTTTAGCGATGCCAAATCTGATGACTCAAACAAAATACTTTTAGATTCTAACCAAGGTGTTGAAGTTGATGTGAACTTATTGGATGAATTATTAAAAGACATCAATCACATCGATGTTTTAAAGATTGATGTTGAGGGCTATGAAAAGTATGTTTTTGAAGGTGCAACTGATGTTTTAAATAAAACAAAACTCATTTATTTCGAATCTTTTGAAAACAATTATGCGACCTACAATTATAATACAGGAGATATTATAAATCTTTTAAACACATTAAACTTTCATATTTATAAAGTGATTAACAACAAACAATTACAGCCTTTAGATCACAACTATAGATCTGTAAAATGCGAGAATTTAGTAGCAACCAAACAACCTAAGTGCTTAGAAGACGAGTACAAATTTGAATTCATTTCATGACAGTCAACTACTATAAATCCATTCTTTCATGGTGGGAACCAAAACGTATATGGTTTAATTTTCTTGTTGGAATATCTGGTATTTTAGGTATGCTCACTGGTATATCTCAATTTGAATTTACAGACCTACTAGGTGTCTTGGCATGGGGCATCTTGGCGAATATTCTTTTTTCAACAGGAATCTTGGTTGAAATTTTAGAGGATTACTACTTCAAAGGAAAATTAAAATTGCAGCACTTCAGATGGACCTTCTTAGTTATTGGAACACTATTATATTGCACGCTAACATTTTCTTATGCGGTGTATTATTATACACCATTTATAGATTTTTAAGTTTAAAAACTTATGAAGATCTTGGAAACAACGACCTATTAGCCTATCACTAGATTTATTTGTAAACCTTGTTTTTAAAGGCTACCACTTTTACAATGAATTTCTAGACGCTGGTGAAGGAATAGTCACTAATGCCTTATCAGACCGATTGAAAAACTGGAATATCACGATTTTTTAACTACTGAAAAATATCATTGATCGTATTCGCAATGACAAAGCATCTTTTATTAAAAACGTGATAACATTGGTACGACATTTTGACAACAAAAACTTTTACTAACGAACATTTTCTTATATCTAAAAATTATATATATTTGCAACTGACTGATTGGTCAGTCAGTGATTATATATTTCTATGGATAAAAAGCAACAACTTATAACAGTAGCCACTCAACTATTTGTAGAGCGCGGTTTTGAAAACACTCCTGTTTCTTTAATCTGCGATACTGCTAAAGTTTCTAAAGGATTGGTATTTCATCATTTTAAATCAAAAGACGGACTTCTACGTGCCATTTTTGAAGAAACCACCAAAAAAGTAGCAGACATATCCTCCATTGATAACATTAACGAAGATCCCTATCAGCAATTACGGAACATTATTAACTCATTGTTCGTTCAGTTAGAGATTGACAAAACATTGTTCCAACTAAACCTTCATTTAATTCTTCAACCTAAAACAAGAAGACTTCTAAATGATCTAATAGGCCAAAGATCATCTTATATTTTAAATCATGTTAAACACATATATGGTTTGATAGACCCAGAAAATGCCACTATTAGAAGTTATATGTTTATTGCTGAATTAGACGGAATCGCATTAAACTATCTAACCATTTTTGAAGATTATCCCCTACAAGAAATACAACAACAACTTATAGCTAAATACACTAAATAATGAACTTTATAAAAACCAACGATTTCAATATAATACAACCATTGAGACAAGAACTTTACGACACCTTCACAACCGCTTTAGACAGCATGTGGGAATCTCTTTATATTGGGTCATCCACAAGTTACTTGATTCAGGTTAATACTAAAACCATAGGTTATTGTTGTATTGACAATGACAAAAGCCTCACTCAAATCTATATTAAAAAACCACATTTAACTCGTATGCAGGACGCCATAACCTCGCTTATTGATTTAAAACTTATTGTGTCGGCAAAGCTTAGCTCTATTGAACCTGTAGGTTTTAATACCTGTTTAATACATGCTTCATCTGTTAAAAATAACACCTATTGTTTTCAATTTGAAAACGACACACCTGAGCAAAATACATCTGTTGAATTAACTGTTGCAACCAACGAAGATGTTGAGATGATACAATCATTTTATAAAACTCAAGTAGGTTTTGAGGACACTTTTGGATATACCGAAAATCTTGTAAAACGTCAAGAATTATTTATAGTTAAAAATGGTTCAGATTTTGTTGGAACAGGAGAATGTAGATTAAGCGACTCCCAACCTAGATATGCTGATGTTGGTGTAGCGATACATTCAACTTTCCGAAGACAAGGTTATGCTTCACAAACTTTACATGTACTCGCCAAAAAAGCACTAACCAAACATCGTAAACCAATTTGCTCAACAACAATTGATAACATAGGATCTAAAAAAGCAATTGAAAAAGCTGGATTCCATTTCAGTCATAGCATATTTGACCTTAGATTTGTATCATAAAACTTATTTCGTATAATGAAAGAACAAATCAAAACCTATTTTAACCGATATGTAACATTTGAAGATTCTGAAATAGATGCTATTTATTCTAAGCTAGAAGAAAAAACGTTTCGCAAAAAGGAATTTCTCTTAACAGAAAATAGTATTTGTCGTTATAATTTTTTTATAGTCAAAGGCGTTGTTAGGTTGTTTTATTTAGATGCCAAAGGTCATGAGAAAATTACACAATTTGCCATAGACAATTGGTGGATTACACACATGGAAAGTTTTATTCAACAAATTCCTTCAACACAATATCTCCAAGCCATTGAGGACACCACAGTATTATGTTTATCTAAAAGCAACTTGGAAACGCTTTATAAAACTTATCCAAAATTAGAACGCATGTTTAGGCTTATTACGGAGAATATGTTAATTGCAAACCTTAGAAAAAGTGATATATATCTCCAAATGAAAAGTAAGGAACGTTATTCTTTTTTTGTCGAAAAACTGCCAGGTTTTGCCCAACGTGTACCTCAATATATGATTGCTTCATATTTAGAAATCACTCCAGAATACCTTAGCGAATTGCGAAGACAACGCATTTAAAAGTCTTTCTTAAGATATCTTAATTTTTAGGTTCAAACGATCACATAATTTTACGCCATAATTAAAAACAAACAAAAATGGCACGAATTACTTATAACGATATTCCTAATGGAATGTTTGAACACTTAAGAACAATTGAAGACTTCATACTTAACTCTTCGTTAAGCAAACAATTGATTGAAATCATCCGATTAAGAACCTCTCAAAAAAATGGTTGTGCTTATTGTGTAGACATGCACCATAAAGAATTAAAACATATGGGTGAAACCGATTTACGATTGTCCTCTTTATGTGTTTGGGAAGAAACGCCCTATTTCAACGAAAATGAAAGAGCCGTTCTTCATTTTACAGATGCACTTACCAAGCTAGATCGTAAGCCTATTTCAGATCATATCTATAACGAACTATTAAGTTTCTTTACCAAAGAAGAAATTTGTTATATCACTTTAGCAATTTCACAAAGCAATACTTGGAATCGATTAATGAAAACTTTTGAGTTTACTCCAGGAAACTATAAGGCAAACGAATAATAATATATCTATGAAGCTTAAAATCATTAAACTCTTTTTAAGATTAGCGCTATCGCTTAGTTTCTTATCGGCAGTAGCAGATCGCTTCGGTCTTTGGCCTGAAAACATTTCGGTCTGGCAAAATTGGTCTAATTTTTTAGACTATACCCAACTCATAAATCCGTGGTTGCCTCATCATGTCATACCACTAATTGGCGTCATTGTTACTGTCCTTGAAATAGCCTTTGCTATGTTCCTTTTAATTGGACTTAAAACTGAGTTCTTCGCCAAACTTAGCGGTTTTTTACTCCTAATCTTTGCGCTGTCAATGGCATTTTCAACAGGCATAAAAGGTGTTTTAGACTTTTCGGTACTAAGTGCATCGGCGGGAGCATTTGCTTTAAGCCAATTCAAAGAAAAATATATTGAACTTGATTTGCTGTTCTCTAAAGCCAGCGCAGAATTAAAAACCTAACAGGTTCTGCGCTAGTTTATTTTCAATTTATTACATTAGATATAAATGAAGTGTCGCTCACGAAGAATAGCGCCATACGATTTCAAAATGCCATTACAATGAAAACATTAATTTTATATCTGTTCTTTTTTTTAACTCTTATAAGTTGTACTAATAAAACTGAAAAAGAACAGCCCCAGACCATACCTACAAAAATTTCAGATAAAACCATTATTGATTTATCTCATAGTTATTCTGACAAAACTGTGTATTGGGTAACTGCCAAAGAATTTAAATTAGATACGGTTTTTAAGGGTCAAACAGATAAGGGCTATTATTATGCGGCCAATAATTTTAGTACGGCAGAACATGGTGGTACTCACATAGATGCGCCTATTCACTTTGCTAAAAATGCGCAAACCGTAGATCAAATTCCTCTCGAAAAACTAGTTGGTAATGCTATTAAAATTGATGTGTCTTCAAAAAGTAGTGACGACCCAGATTATTTGGTAAGTATTGAGGATTTCAAGAACTGGGAGAAAAATCATGGTTATAAAATACCAGATGGTAGTATTGTATTAATCGAAACAGGTTTCTCAAAATATTACCCGAACAAAGCAAAATATTTAGGTACAGACGAACGCGGAGATCATGCGGTGAAGCTCTTACACTTTCCTGGGCTTTCTCCTGAAGCCGCAACATGGTTAGTTGAAAATAGGCAGATCAATTCCATTGGAATAGACACACCTAGTATAGATTATGGTCAGTCTGAATATTTTAAAAGTCATGTGATCTTACTTGAAAAAAATATTCCAGCTTTCGAAAATCTCACTAACTTAAGTATGCTGCCATCTAATGGGTTTGAAATTATTGCTTTACCTATGAAAATTGAAGGTGGTAGTGGCGCACCTTTAAGAATTATAGCGCTTATTAATAAGGTATAATCTCTAAAAGCTAAATCCAAAACTTCCAGTCACACCAAAAGATCGGGCATCTGGGTTGGTTAGGTAGTTTCCTCTAAAGTTAAAATCGATTCGCAATATTTTAAAGATATTACCGACACCAAAACTGTATTCATAGTATATATCTTCACTAGGAGCAACCAAAGGTGTTTCAACAGGGTTTCCTGTTGTATTCAATGCAATGTTTTCGTCAGACAAATCTCCCCAAACACCTCTAAGACCAATTATAGCTCTTAAATTATATTTTTTTAAGAATGGAATTCTAGAGAATATGCGTCCATTAAAATTATGTTCCAAATGCAGTGACGTGTATGTATCTGTAACAAACTCATAGAAATCTAACTGTGGAAATGTATTATATATTGAAAAGTACGACTGATTTCCTGGCACTACACTAAGCAATCCTAACGGCACTTCACCAAAAGTTTTACCCGCTTCGATTGTGGTTGTCAATCGTCCAAAACCACCAACTTGCCATGGTTGAATATATGAAAATTGAACCTTGGTATAATCGAAATCACTATTAAACCAACTCTTATCACCTCGGGTCACTTGAGCAAATAAGGTTGCAAAACCATCATTGGCATTTCTACGCTCTACACCATAACCTGTCATTTTTCGATTTGGAAAATACGATAATGATAAGGCTGTTTCAAACTGCTTTACCTCAGACGAAATTCCTGTTGGAGATTCTGGGTCGTTATAATCTAGACTAAATGTAGGAGAAGCAGACTCTAATGTTCTGTAGGTACCACTCGTTCTAATTACGAAATTCTTACTAGGTTCAATCTCTAATGCTAATGTTGTTAAATTCACATTAGTCAACTTATCATTAGTACTTGTTCCAACTACGGCAGAAGAGGCTAAGCTTCGTCCTAAAACATCGGTTGATGATGTGAGATTTGCTCCTATTTGTTCTACATCTCTCCTATTTCCTCCAGATATGATTAATCTGTTTTTCTTATCAATAAGCCACTTTCCTGAGATTCCATATTTAAACTTGTCATCTCTAAATCCATAGGCTAAAAACCCTTCTACTCTCCATAAATCATTAGGTCCAAAGTAAGTACGTCCTCCTCCACGTATACGAACGCCTTCAACCTCATTATATCCAAATACCGAAAATACGGGTCCGATATCAAGACTAAGGCTTGGCACCTCAATATAGCCTGAAGCCAAAATACTTCCTAAATTGTAAAGGCGCTTGAATTTTTTGACGGTTTTAAGGGTATCTAGCATTTTATAAACACCTTTCTCGTCCTTATTTAGCGATTCCATTCGGTTTTTTTCCCAAAACTCATCATCACGATTATAGGCATCTTCATTATAATTATAAACCTCTTCGTCATAAAATTTTTCGTCCTGAACCTCATCAAAAACATAGTTATCATATAAGGTCGTTCTTTTTCCGTAGACACCTCGAGATTTTTCTTTTTTACTCAAGGCAAAATCAGAAAGCATATAATCACGCTTAATTAAAAACAGCGTGTCGTTTAGGACTTCAAATTCCTGTTCTATATAAATTTCTTTAACCCAGTTAATGTTTGCACTCTTTGATGCTTGTAAATTGATATCCTTAATAGCATAAGTCGAATCATTTACCCAAAAATCACCTTTAAAGGTTAGTTCGTTTTTACGTCTAGGATAATAAATAATGTTGTAACACCACTTGTTATCAATAAATGCACTATCAGATAGTACATAATTATATGTTTGGATTCCTGTTCGTGACAACGGACTTACGAAACTCTTATCAAAAAATTTAAGATAGTTGTCATAAATATTGAAATCGGCATATAAATCATCTACAAAATCAATAATCACCTGATTATTACTAAATCCAGAATTCTTATTACCTTTTAGTTCTTCTTTTTCTTTTTTCAGTAGATTATCGCCATATACTTTACTTACGGCTTCATTAATAAACATTGGCAAGTAAGTTTTACCCGTTACGCTAGAAGTATCTACTTTATCAAAGACAAATTCCATACCTCTAAATAATCTACTTTTAATTAAAGCACTATCAATTGTATTGATATCAAACTCTACTTTCTCGTATTTATCATACTGGTATTGTTTAAATTGTCGCAATCCATTTTGTCGTTTCCGTTCCCAAATTTTCTTTAAAATTCTAATGGCTGGATTTTCAGATGCTTTTTTTGACTGTTTCCCAGTAACTATGACCACTTCATTAAGAGCGGCAGCCTCTTCTTTTAAAATAAATCTTAAGTCGTAGTTAACTTTCTGTTCTAAATTAAACTCTTTAAGTTCATAACCCAGAAAAGAAACAATTACGGTTTGCCAAGTGTTTTCAGACTCTAAATAAAATCTACCATCTTCATTAGTAATGGTACCTTCGGTAGAGCCTTTAAATAATACATTTGCAAAGGCAATAGGTTCGTTATTTTCGTCGTACACATAACCACTCACTTTAGTTTGTGAGAAAGCCGTAGTTATTCCAAAGAATAAAAATAAAATAAGGAGCTTTTGTTTCATCAATTTTAATATTTGCAACCTACGAGTATTCAGATATTATTCTTCTTAGTCGAAACCGGTATTGCAATTCAAATGCCGTATTGGCCATTTAATTAAAAAACTTCATCAACAATCGTGCTAATGAAGTTTTTAAAACGCAAATAATTGCGATTTATTTATTTGTACATCACTTTTTTAACTGCTTTAACTACATCTTCGCTATTAGGCAACCATTCTGCAAGTAATACAGGAGAGTATGGTGCTGGTGTATCAGCAGTGTTTATTTTTACAACTGGAGCATCTAAATAATCAAATGCTTCAGATTGCACTAGGTATGTGATTTCTGTGGCAACATTTCCAAAAGGCCATGCTTCTTCAAGTACAACCAATCGATTTGTTTTCTTAACCGATTCTAAAATGGCTTTTCTATCCATTGGGCGCACTGTTCGTAAGTCGATAATCTCACAAGAAATGCCATCTTTTTCTAATTCATCTGCCGCTTTATAGGCTTCTTTAATAATTTTACCAAAAGATACTATAGTGACATCTGTACCTTCTCGTTTAATTTCGGCAACACCTAATGGGATTGTATATTCGCCTTCAGGTACTTCACCTTTATCACCATACATCTGTTCGCTTTCCATAAAAATCACAGGGTCATCATCACGAATAGCAGATTTTAGTAAACCTTTTGCATCATAAGGATTTGAAGGTACAATAACTTTTAAACCAGGTGTATTTGCAAACCAACTCTCAAATGCTTGAGAGTGCGTGGCTGCTAGCTGTCCAGCCGATGCTGTTGGCCCACGAAATACAATTGGGCATTTAAACTGCCCACCTGACATTTGTCTTATTTTTGCCGCATTATTTATAATTTGATCAATACCAACTAAAGAGAAGTTGAATGTCATATATTCTACAATGGGACGATTCCCAGTCATTGTAGACCCTATGGCAATACCTGCAAAACCCAGCTCAGCAATTGGCGTATCAATCACACGTTTAGGTCCAAATTCATCTAACATTCCTTTTGAAGCTTTATACGCTCCATTATATTCTGCAACCTCCTCACCCATTAAATAAATGCTCTCATCTCTACGCATCTCTTCGCTCATGGCTTCGGCAATCGCTTCTCTAAATTGAATTGTCTTCATCTATCAGTTTTTTAAACGAATAGCAAAAGTAATAATTATTGCTAATAAAATAATATAAAAATGAGGCCGAAAACTAGAAACAATCTCCTGTAAGTTCTCATTTTTACACAATTTCAACGTTTTACAATTAAAATTCATCAAACTCCAATACATTTGATTCCCAAAAAATTGAATTATTAGTACTTTTCAAGCTAATTTCTGATAATTTGACAATCAAACTTCTTATAATCAAATTTTTCATGAATTTTATTATGCACGCATAGTAAAATTCAAATTATTATAATTATCTTCGTAACCTCTAAAAATTAACATCAAAAACAAACTTCAATATGAAAAAAATTTTAATAGTACTTTGTGTGACTTTATGTATAGCATTCAAAGGATTCGCTCAAGACAAAAAAGTAGCTGTAGTAAGCTTTTATACAGATAAAATTATCGGTTTTAGTGAACTCGATGCAGGAGGTGAAGAACTTTTAGCAAGTGTATTAAAATTAAGAGATAATCCAGATTTTGATTTAACACCAATTTTAGAACAGTTTCATACAGAGTTTTTTGACACCTACGCAAAGAAGTTTCCTTTTGAATTACTTCCAGAAGACGAGGTTACGAAAAATCAGGCCTATATAGATTTCAAACCAAAATATGAAAAAGACGCTGAAGAACTCAAGCGTTATGTTGTTTATCCTGGTTATAAATACATCTATGATGGTTTTGCTGGTAAAGACAATGAGGTAGCAACGGCAAAGATGTTTAGCGATAAAGCCAATGGTGTTATGTTCGTTGAAATACATTTTGACCTTACTAAAGGTTTTGGAATTGGCGGAACTGCAACGGTAAAAATGAGAGCTAATGCAAGAATTACAATGTATGACAAATCAGGAAAAAAACTTTTCGTAATCAACGAAGGTGCTAATTCGAAAAAAACGTCTGTAATGGTTAAAGGAATTCCTGTAATGAGCACAAAAAAAATATTACCAATGTGTGAAAGCGCACTTGAACGACTTATGAAGGACTTAAACAAACGTCTTCCTAAGATTATTAAAAAAGCAAAAAAATTAAAATAAATATACACTCAAAATAAATAATTCGATATGAAAATATTAGTATGTATTAGTCACGTTCCTGATACGACTTCAAAGATTAACTTCACCGAAGGAGACACAAAATTCGACACTACTGGTGTTCAATTTGTGATTAATCCAAATGACGAGTTTGGATTAACGCGTGCTATGTGGTTTAAAGAAAAGCAAGGTGCTAACGTTACTGTTGTTAATGTTGGTGGCCCTGAAACAGAACCAACGCTTCGTAAGGCATTAGCTATTGGAGCAGATGCGGCTATACGTGTAAACACTGCAGCTAAGGACGGTTTTCAGGTGGCAAAGGAGTTAGCCAGTGTAGTGAATGAAGGTGCTTATGATCTTGTTATTGCTGGACGTGAATCTATTGATTATAACGGAGGAATGGTTCCAGGAATGTTGGCTGCTTTAACTAAAGCCAACTATGTAACCAACTGTATTAGCTTAGACGTTGATGGCTCTAATGCTACTGCTGTGAGAGAGATAGATGGAGGAAAAGAAACGGTAACCACAAGTTTACCATTGGTTATTGGAGGTCAAAAAGGATTGGTTGAAGAAAGTGATCTTCGAATTCCAAATATGAGAGGAATTATGATGGCTCGTCAAAAACCGTTATCTGTAGTAGAACCAACAAACGCCTCTTCTGAGACGAATTCGGTTCAATTTGAAAAGCCTGCTCCTAAAGGTGCAGTAACTTTAGTAGATGCAGATAATATCGATCAATTAGTGAGCTTACTTCACAATGAAGCGAAAGTCATTTAATCAACCTTAAAAGAAAAAAACATGTCAGTTTTAGTATATACAGAATCAGAACAAGGAAAATTTAAAAAAGTAGCTTTTGAAGTTGCTTCTTATGCCAAAGCAGTTGCAGACCAACTAGGCACTACTGTAACGGCAGTAGCGGTTAACGCTGGAGACGCTTCAGAATTAGGAGCTTATGGTGTAGACAAAGTACTAACGATTAACAACAGTGATTTAGACAAATTCAATGCTAATGCCTATGCTGCTGCTCTTGAGCAAGCTGCTAAACAAGAAGGATCTAAAGTTGTTGTGTTAAGTTCGAGTGCAGATAGTAAATATTTAGCACCTTTAGTGGCTGTTAGTTTGGAAGCAGGTTATGCCTCAAACGTGGTTGAAACACCATCAAACACAGCACCTTTTACAGTAAAACGCACAGCATTTACAAACAAAGCATTCAACCTAACATCTATTGATACCGATGTGAAAGTTGTTGGTGTTTCTAAAAATGCATTCGGCCTAGTTGAAACTAGCGGAAATGCAACTTCGGAAGATTTTTCTCCTTCTATACCAACGTCTGGAGTTACAGTACAATCTGTAGATAAGGCAACCGATAAAGTAACAATTGCAGATGCAGAAATTGTTGTGTCTGGTGGTCGTGGATTGAAAGGTCCTGAAAATTGGGGAATGGTTGAAGAATTAGCAGAAGTATTAGGAGCTGCAACAGCCTGTTCGAAGCCTGTATCAGATTTAGGATGGAGACCTCATAGTGAACACGTTGGTCAAACAGGAAAACCTGTGGCATCTAACTTATACATTGCTATTGGTATCTCAGGAGCTATTCAGCATTTAGCTGGTATAAACTCATCTAAAGTAAAAGTAGTTATCAATACAGACCCAGAAGCACCTTTCTTTAAAGCTGCAGATTACGGGGTTGTAGGTGACGCCTTTGAAGTTGTACCAACACTCATTGAAAAATTAAAAGCTTTTAAAGCCCAAAACGCATAATTTTTTTTAAATTGTAGTTGGAAAAGGGCTGTTTTGATTTGGTTCTTTATATATAAATCTGCATTTTGCAGTTTGTAAAGTCCTAATTAAAACGGTTCTTTGTGTTTTAGAAATTATGAGTTTAGTGAGATTAAACATAAAAGGAATTTCATACAGCCAAACCCAAAATGGTGCGTATGCTTTAATTCTTAATGAAGTTGATGGTGATCGTAAATTACCTATAGTCATTGGCGCTTTTGAAGCACAATCAATAGCCATTGCCCTAGAAAAAGAAATAAGACCTCCTAGACCGTTAACTCATGACTTATTTAAAAATTTTGCAGACCGCTTTGACATTGTAGTTAAACAAGTTATCATCCATAAATTGGTTGACGGTGTCTTCTACTCTAGCTTAATTTGTGAACGCGATAAGATTGAAGAAATTATTGATGCCAGAACAAGTGACGCTATTGCATTGGCTTTACGATTTAAGGCACCAATATTTACATACAAAAACATTTTAGATAAAGCCGGAATTTACCTAAAGGTCAACCCTAAAAAAGAAACCGAAGATCAAGATTCTATTTTGGTTGATGATATGGTGGTCGAAGAAATTGAAGCAAGCATACAAGATAATTATATGGATAAGTCGCTTCAAGAATTACATACACTCCTCGATGAAGCAGTTAATAACGAAGATTATGAAAAAGCCGCTAAAATTCGAGATGAAATTTCCAAACGTTAATCCCTTTCACATGAGACATTTTTTACTAGCTGTTGCAGCTATTTTTTTTGGAATTACAACAGGCTTTAGTCAAGACTTAGAAAAAAAATGGGAATTCGACGCGATTCAATCTGAAGATGGCTCTTCTTTATATAATATCACTTCGGCAGATATTTTAAATTTAAAGGCAGGTGAATTTAATTACACTTTAAATGCAAAAGATAATTTAGAAGCTGAAGGCGATTATTTATACCAAAACAACCTATTGGTTTTTTACTATTCTAAGCCAACCGACACCATAAGAAGATATAAGATTTCTGAACTTACCGATTCTACTTTAGTATTTTCAGAAAAGGAAACTATCTATAAATTTAAAGCTGCCAAAACTAACGACATTGTTGCATCAGCCGATAGTAGCACATCAGAAACAACACCTTTAACTACGGCTAATACCACCGATATTATCCCGAGTCAAGGGTTTTCCATGAATAGTTTATGGCGTGGTGCCTTAGGGATGATAACACTCGTTTTTATTGCATTTTTATTTAGTAGTAATCGTAAGGCTATCAATTGGAAAACCGTTGGACTAGGATTAGCATTTCAACTCATTATTGCCGTAGGAGTTTTAAAAGTAGGGTTTGTGAAAGCTATTTTTGAGTTTATTGGTGGACTTTTTGTTCAAGTATTAGAGTTCACCCGAGCTGGTAGTAAGTTCTTATTCGAAGGTTTAGTAGTTGATATGGACACCTTTGGATTTATCTTTGCTTTTCAAGTATTACCGACAATTATTTTCTTTTCGGCTTTAACTTCGGTTTTATTTTATTTAGGTCTTATTCAAAAATTAGTAAAAGGGCTAGGCTGGTTACTATCAAAAGTATTGAAGATTTCAGGCGCAGAAAGTTTAAGTGTAGCTGGAAATATATTTCTAGGTCAAACCGAAGCCCCACTTTTAATCAAGGCCTACCTTGAAAAGATGAATAAATCTGAGATCCTCTTGGTTATGATTGGAGGTATGGCTACTGTAGCAGGCGCCGTTCTTGCAGCATATATTGGATTCTTAGGTGGCGACGATCCTGCATTAAGGTTATTTTATGCAAAGCATTTGTTAGCCGCTTCTGTTATGGCAGCGCCTGGAGCTATTGTAATTTCTAAAATCTTATTCCCTCAAACAGAAAAAATTGATACAGATGTTCACGTCTCTCAAGAAAAAATAGGTTCTAATATTTTAGAAGCTATCGCAAATGGAACAACCGAGGGCTTAAAACTTGCCGTTAATGTTGGTGCGATGTTATTAGTTTTTGTAGCATTTATTGCTATGATAAATTACGGCTTTGATAAAATAGGTTACTTTACAGGACTCAATGACTGGATTGTAAATAACACAGGATACAATAGTTTATCCCTTGAATTTATTCTAGGCTATATCTTTGCTCCATTAATGTGGCTTATTGGTGTTGCCAAAGAAGATATGGCATTGATGGGTCAATTATTAGGTATTAAATTAGCTGCGAGTGAGTTTATTGGGTATATCCAATTGGCCGATTTAAAAGATGCAGCTAGTGCAACACACTTAAAATATCAAAAGTCAATAATTATGGCAACCTATATGTTATGTGGATTTGCCAACTTTGCTTCTATTGGAATTCAAATTGGAGGTATTGGTTCTTTAGCACCTGGCCAAAGAAAGCAATTGTCTAAATTTGGTATGAAAGCCCTTATTGGAGGAACATTAGCCTCATTAATTTCTGCAACTATTGCAGGAATGATTATAGGTTAGTTCTATATTCAAACCAACTTTCTAAGGATAGTTAATAACTTTTAATATTATAAAGGGTTGAAGCCATTGAGATTCAACCCTTATTTTTATTTTTATTTGCTGAAAAATGACGTAGAATTTAAAAGAGATTTCTGCTTTTGCAGAATAGGAATATGAAACAATACCACGACTTAGTAAAGCACGTTTTAGAACACGGAAACGAAAAAGGAGATCGTACAGGAACAGGAACCAAAAGTGTTTTTGGATACCAAATGCGATTTAACTTAAGTGAAGGTTTCCCAATGGTTACCACAAAAAAACTACACCTAAAATCTATCATTTATGAATTACTATGGTTCTTAAAGGGTGATACTAATATTAAATATCTTACCGAAAATGGTGTTCGTATTTGGAATGAATGGGCAGACGAAAATGGTGATTTAGGACCTGTATATGGTCACCAATGGCGTAACTGGAATAACGATGAGATAGATCAAATTAAAGACGTTATTCATGCCTTAAAACATAACCCTAACAGTCGTCGTATGATGGTTTCCGCTTGGAATCCATCGGTACTTCCAGACACTTCGCAATCATTTAGCGACAATGTTGCCAATGGTAAAGCCGCTTTACCGCCATGCCATGCCTTTTTTCAGTTTTATGTTGCTGACGGAAAATTATCTTGTCAACTTTATCAACGTAGCGCAGATATCTTTTTAGGTGTGCCTTTCAATATTGCTTCTTATGCTTTATTTACAATGATGATGGCTCAAGTATGTGGTTATGAGGCTGGTGAATTCATACACACTTTTGGTGATGCCCACATTTACAGCAATCATTATGAGCAATTAGAACTGCAATTATCTAGAGATGCAAGACCTTTGCCTCAAATGCGTCTTAACCCTGAAATAAATGATATTTTCGATTTCAAATTTGAAGATTTCACTTTAGAGAATTACAATCCGCATCCACACATTAAAGGTGCTGTAGCGGTTTAAAACAAAATACTTTTTATAGATGAAGATGAAATACCTATTCACTGTGCTATTTGCATTGACAAGTATGCTAATTTTTGCACAAGAAGAAAGGCCTAAACAAGAAGATAAAGAAGGCGTTATTATTAAAGATCTCGATAAAAATGACGATGAAGTTGCCTTTGTTGTTATTGAAAATGTCCCTGTGTATTATGGTTGCAACGAAAAACTATCCAATGCAGATCTCAAAAATTGTATGAGCAAAAAATTAGTAAAGCACGTGTCTGTAAATTTCAATACCGACATCGCCACTAATTTAGGCTTGCCAGATGGTAGAGTAAGAATTAATGTGATTTTTAAAATTAATAAAGAAGGAAAAGTTGTTGATATTCAAGCAAGAGCTCCTCACCCAGCTCTTGAAAAAGAAGCTATAAGAGTCATTGGCCTAATGCCAGACATGGATAAGCCTGGTTATCAAAAAGGCAAACCTGTAATTGTACCTTATTCGTTGCCTATTGTTTTTCAAATTGACAATAGTTCTAAAAAACTTAGTAAAAAGGAAAGACGACGCCTTAGACGAAGTCAAAAAAATTAATACAAAAGAGCTTTCAGTTTGAAAGCTCTTTTTTACTTTATGTGATAAGCTCCACATACTTTAATCATAATATTTGAGTTAAAAAGACTAAATTTACGTTACTAATTTTTGATTTATGTTTGGAAAAAAGAAACCTATACCTCAAATTGATAAAGAACAATTAGCGTTAATTAAATATGCCGAAAAACGCATCAAACAAAAAAAACGCGTTTATGTCCATTTTGTAATATTCTTAATTGGTGCAGTCTTTTTAATTCTAGCGAATACCGTTCTAGGAATAGGCAAAGATTTTACAATTGCTGGACTCGATTGGTTTGTTATTGCTATTGTATTGTGGTTAGCCCTATTTGTATATCATTTTGTGACGGTCTTCATTACTCATAGTTTTATGGGTAAAGACTGGGAAGATCAACAGCGTGAGGCCTTAGTTGCAAAGCAGCAACAACGTATTGAAAAACTTAAACAGCAACTTTTAAAAGAAGAAACCGAAATTGCAAAATCTGAGGTATATAACGAAACTTTAAAGCCAGCCTCTCCAGATCAAAAAAAAAAATCTGAACTCACTATAATAGTTGCCGCTGGTGAGAACGATGCCATTGGTAAAGACAATGATTTAATATGGCATTTAAGTGATGACCTTAAGCGTTTCAAGTCCCTTACTAATGGCCATCATATTATTATGGGTCGAAAAACTTTTGAAAGTTTCCCAAAGCCCTTACCTAACCGTAAACATGTGGTCATTACGAGACAAGACAATTATAAAGCACCCGATGGTGTTATTGTTGTGAATAACATGGAAGACGCTTTAGATGCTTCTAAAAATGACGAACAACCATTTATTATAGGTGGAGGTGAAATTTACAAACAATCTATGTCGCTGGCCGATAAAATTGAAATTACACGTGTTCACCATAGTTTCGAAAATGCAGATACCTTCTTTCCTGAAATAGACTTATCCATTTGGAAAGAAACCCGCAGTGAATTTCATGAAAAAGATGACAAACACGACTTTTCTTTTACGTTTTTAACTTATGTTAAACACTAATAATCTGATAAAATAAGGGGAATTATATTCCTATTTCTATTTAATGTTGTCAACAAACTGTCTTTACACAAAGTAATAATTAGCTTTACAAGAACACGTACCTATTGTACAACATCACAAAATAATCAATAGGTTGACAATGCAAAAAGTCTTAAAACTAACTATTCTAATCAGAATTTTATTCTGAAACTTCGTTAATGTTAGACCTTTACATTAAAGAAGAGCTTGATCTATTCCTTGCTAACAGAAGCAAGGCTCAAACTGAATATTTCGTTTTAAGACTTTGTAACTCTTAGTATTTATACGAAACCAAAAAGCTAATAATTACAGGTGTTAGCTTTTATAATTCTATTTTCTAACCTTAGTTTTCAAATTGAATGGAAGTTTCGCAAAAAAGCGAGACATCATTAAAATGACATCTCGCTTTAGTCTTAACTCACATCTAACTTTAGACTTTAGTTAAAACTACTACTAAGGGTATATCAGACACGCCACAACCACCTGAACCTCCTTGGAAATCAAGCATGTTAAGCGTTAGGCTTTCAGAGTCATCACACGGTTGAGCAATAATATTGCTTGGATCACCTCCAAGTAATAATAGAGACGCACAACCAATATTAGTAGATAGTCCGTTATCAATTATGACTTGTCCATTTGTAAAAGAGAACGTCACTGTCATTGTATTTGTTGGACCACCAGGCAAATATGCAACGTCAAATTGTCTGCTAAATGCACCATTTGCTCCTTCGCTAATAGTCACGGTTTGATCTGCAAAAACAGGTCCTCCAAAAAGACTATCTCCAGATGTTACAGTTAAATTGTAATCTCCAACAAAATTACCTGAAGCAGAATTTAAAGATGGACAAATACGAATTCTATAAGATACTGGACGACTAGATCCGTCAACACCTGCTGTAACGTCAGCTGAGCTTGTAGATGTTAAAACAACATCAAAAACCATAGCTTCAGTAATATTCGCAGCTTGCGCAATATCAAACTGTATTTTTGGAAATGCTTCAATAGTTAATGGATCTTTAGCTCCTCCATTGGCAACATCTAAGTTTCCAGCTTCTAAATCTGAAAAGAAAAAGAATGTTGAACTTCCTGCAGGGTTAAGTAAAACGCCATTATTATTAAATACAGTATTAGGATTTGGTCCAGATACAGACACTAAGTCATAATTAATTCTTAATTCTGAGCTTGAAATTGGCACATTTACAAATACAGGAACCTCAAATAAGTTATCTGTATTGTAAGAGTCAATTGCAATATCTCTTGATGCTCCTGAGGTTACAAATTGTACCCAACCTGTTGTAGGATTAGCATCAAATTTACCTTCATTTTCACCTTCACTATCATCACAACTATAAACAGTCAATAACAACGCAAAAGAGAAAAACATTATTTTAAAAAGATGTTTCATGTGTATTTGTTTTATAGTTTAGTTAATGTAAAGCCTTGTATTGATGTTGGTCCACAAGATTCAAAAGGATCCTGTCTATATGTTATAGTATGCATAACGTCACTCATTAATGAGTATGTACCATTATTAGCATTGCCTGCACTCGATAGAATATAGAATGGAGGGTTTCCAGCAGTACAAGACACCGAAATATCTACATCACCTGCCAAGTTGAAAAGGTTACAAGCTAAATTAATAGTTACAGGTAACACAGTATCTACACCTGATCCAGGTAAAAACGTTGTTGTAAAGACGCGCTCTGTTGGAGTTCCACCAAGGCTTACTGTTACATTCCCTGTTAAGAAATTACCACTACCGTCATCTGTTAGTAAATAGTCACCAACCAAATAAGTTTCTGGTACAGGACACACTTCAAAGACATTAATAACGAATCTATTAAGGTCAATATCTACATTATCTGGTAAGCCAGATAAAGAAAATATGATTTGCTTAACAGTAGCATCTACTAAACCATTATCTACACCAGTTACTGTTAAAACTCCTGAATAAGAATTTGCAGGAATCGTCACAGAACTTGGTAATGTATAGGTTGCAGGATCAGCATTACTTTCTGTTTCCAAATTAATATTGAAAACTCTATCTGTAGCTGAAACAGTACTAGAATTTAAGACAAGATCAACACTACCAGTATCATCAATAGTGATAGGTAAGCTAACTGTCGAATTAGCGAATGATAAAAATGTTCTGTTTTCTGATTCTACACCGTTAGAAAGGATAGGATCAATATTTTCATCACAAGACGTTATACTTAGTAAAAGACCAAGTACAAACGTTATTTTATAAATATATTTCATGTTCATATTATTGATTATGTTAGTATCCTGGGTTTTGAGTAATTGCATTATTACCATCAAGCTCATTTTGTGGAATAGCTAATGTGAATCTGAAATCACCTACAGCTAAATCACAAGGCGCATCGAAAGTACCACAATCAACAGCTAATCTGTTCACACCAAGTCCAATTTCAGAACCTATACGCTTAATATCTAAGAAACGTTTTCCTTCGAAACAGAATTCTTTACGTCTTTCACTTAAAATATCAGTAAGTGCCGCATTTAATGAAGCATAAGAAGGCGCAGGTGAAGCAGAACCAGTTCTTGCATCACGTAAATCTTGAACCGTTTGAGCCGCATTACCGAGCATCCCATTTCGAGCCTCGATTTCTGCTTTTATCAATTGTATTTCCGAAGATCTAACAATCATAATGTCATTTACTTGTAAACCACCAGAACCTCCAGGGTACTTATTGATTAACAATTCATTTGCAGGATCGTCTAATCCAATAATTGTACTAACAGGTGCTAAGTTAACGCTACGTCTGATGTCATTAGGAAGTGCCGACAACTCATTTAAAAGTTGATTAGAAATTTCTAAAAAGGCATCATTTGGCATTACTTGGTTAAAGTAAAATAATCCACCAACACCGTTATCTCCGTTTACTCTAGCTAGTTTAAAAATAACTTCAGTATTATCTGCACCTAAGTACATTGATGAATATTGAATTTGATTAGCCAATGGGTAATCATTTAATAACTGGTTTGTTAAAGTCATCGTCTGAGCTCCAAAGTCACCTACATTTACAGCAAGTTTAACTTGCAATGCTTTTACAAAATCTCTATTGATAAAGATTGGTGTAGCTGCTGTAATGTTACTTGGGTCTAACAAAGTATTAGCTTCTGCTAAGTCTGCATTAATAAATGCAACCGTTTCAGCCACGGTGTTTCTTTCAAAAGCGTCTGATGTTGCTGGTACAAAATCAACATTAATAATGGCTAACGAATTAGGATCTTGATAATCTACAGTATAGTACTCGAACAAGTCGAAATGTGCTAAAGCACGTAATCCTAATAATTGTCCTTTAATATGGTTTGCTTCATTAATGTCACTTTGTGTGGTGAAAGTTAAATTTCCCATCGCTCTCAACACACGGTTAACGCGGTTGATTGTAGCATAACGGTTTGCCCATATTGCGCTAGAAGGTGTACCACCAGCGAAATTCACAATGTAAGCATACGCTTGAGCACCTTGTCCGTTACTCGCTTGACCAGCCTTTAAATTGTCAGACAAAATAGCGTTGGCATAAAGGGCATCTCCTGTACCATTTCCGCCAAAATCAGGCCCATATGCAGCATAAGCACCATTTAATCCTGTTTGCAAATCTGCTACAGTTTGAAAGGCAACTTCTTCATTAAGCTCTCCTTCTTGTACAACATCAGTTGCATCTTCGCAGGAAACAGCAATCATAAATATGGCTGCAATGCCTAGTGTTTTTAATATATATTTTTTCATATTCATTTTTTTAAAAATTTATTGTTGCACCAAACGTGTAAATCTTAGGTGTAGGGAATTGTCCTCTGTTTGTTGGTCTAAAATTAGACTCAGGATCCCAACCTCTAAACTTCGTAAATGTTAATAGATTCTCTCCTTGTAAATACAATCTCAATGATGAGATAGGAGTATTTTCAAGAAACTTAGCTGGCAAATTATAAGCGAACGTAATGTTTCTTAATCTTAAGAAGGATGCATCTTCTAAGTATCTATCAGTTGAATTGATATAATTCACACTTGAAAATGTAGAACCAACTCTTGGTACATCAGTAATATCACCTGGTTGCTCCCAAGCGTTAAATACTGTTACAGATCTGTTTCTACCATTATTAACCGAACCTACAGATACTTCTTGTAAATCTGCATAATCCAAGTTATTTAACCATACATCAGCAACAAAAGACCATTGTGTTGTAAACTCAAATCCTTTATGTCTGATATCTGTTCCAAAACCACCTTGCCATGTAGGGTAGAATGATTTGTCAAGGAATACTCTATCGTTAGCAGCATCTAATGTTTCTGTCAGTGTAACACCATCAGCTTTTAAGAATAATGGATTACCATTAGATGGGTTAACACCTGCATATCTTACTAAATAGTAAGATCCTAATGCTTGTCCTTCACCTAAAGCTGTAGATCCACCTGTGTTTACCAATCCGTTTGTAGATGGTGGTAATTGCTCGATAGTATTTTCGTTATACGATCCGTTAGCATTAACAGTTACTCTCCAATTATCATTATTTACAACTCTATAGTTTAATGCTAATTCTACACCTTCATTTACTAATGAACCGATGTTCGCTTGAATTGAAGCTGTCGCATTAATTAAAGATATTTGATTGTTTTGGAATAAATCGTCTGTTGTTTTATTGTACACATCTAAACTACCACTAAGTCTGTTATCCAACACTGCGAAATCAAGACCAATATTAGTTTGTGTAGTTTCCTCCCATTTTAGATTAGTATTTTCTAATTGAGTTACTACAGTAGATACAGAACCATTATATCCAGTTCCTGCTGTATATAAACTTCTCGTTAAGTTTAAACCTCCATAGTATCCACCAGTAATTCTATCATTACCAGATAAACCATGTGAAGCTCTTAATTTTAATAAATCAAAACCAGATGATTCCATGAATGCTTCTTCACTAATATTCCAACGTCCTGAAACAGACCAGAATGTTCCCCAAGCATTATCACCAATAAATCTAAATGAATTATCACGTCTAATACCTGCAGAAACAGCATACTTACCATCGTATTCATAATCTAATGTTCCAAATATTGATAAGTTACCCACTTCACTTGTAAATGAGTTTACTACTGGGATATAAGGATTAACTAATACACCATTCGCCGGGTTTGGCTCTGTAGTTGTTCCTGGGATAAATGATGAACCAGTACCTACAAGTCTTGGATCTATACCTGTTTGATCAAAATCAAGTCCATCTAAAAATCCTCTAGAGTATTCAAAATAAGCTGTTGCCGTAACATCATGCTTTTCATCAAACACATTAGAATAACTAATAGAAGGTGATAAATTAAGTCTGAAATCTCTAGTATAAGTTTCTTCATGAATTCCACCAAACTGTGCTTGGTTACCAATAACATTTGCTTGGAATGGTCCAAGAATACTATTTGGATGTAAAATCTCTAATCGTTTTTCTGTACTTAAATCTGCACCAAGTTGAACTCGAGCGTATAAGTTTTTAGCAAAGTTCCAACTAGAATTTAAAGATGCTAGTATTTTAATTTCCTCTTCACGGTCAGTATTTAATGCAATACTATTAAGTAATACGTAAGGGAAGTTCGTTGCACCATTAGATAAAATAGCTCCAGCATCACCAGGTGTAATACCACCATCGATTGTTTGAGAACCATCTGCGTTAAATACACTTAAATAAGGAAGACCTTGAAGTGCAGCACTAAATGGGTTAAAGAATGTAGCTCCACTACCTGCATTATCAAGTTCGTTTGTTTCTGAAAAAGCTAACGACAAGTTAAATCCGTAGTTAAATTTATCATTTTCTGTTTTTCCATTGAAGTTATTTCTTAATGAAAAACGTTGGAAGTCAGATCCAACAAAAATACCATCTTGATTAAAATACTGAAGCGATGTAAAGTTATTAGAATTTTCACCACCTGAAGTAATTGTTAAATCATGTGATTGTGTTTTACCAGTTCTAAAGAAAACATCCGTCCAGCTAGTATTTGCTTGACTTGCTATTGCCGCGATTTCAGCATCGGTTAAACCAACACCAATTCCTGCGCCATTAGCTCTTTGGAATTCTAGAATTTGTCTAGAGTTTGTTAATTCAAATGGTTGATCTTGTAATTCAGAATTTCCGTAAGCCGAGGTATATCTAAACCTTAAACTTTCGTTGTACCTTCCCTTTTTAGTAGTAATTACGATGGCACCATTTGCCGCTCTGTTTCCATAAATATTCGCTGCACCCGCATCTTTTAAAACAGAATATGTTTCAATGTCATTTGGATTAATACTTCTGAAGTTATCTTCATCTACTGGAATTCCATCTACTATAAATAGTGGTTCGATGTTACCATTAATTGATCCTGCTCCTCTAAGTATGATAGTACTATCATTACCAGGTTGTCCAGAACCAGTTGCAATATTTAAACCAGCCACTTGACCTTGAAGGTTTTGTAATGCAGATGCATTAGCCCTATCTTCAAGAATTTCAGCTTTTACTGTACTAACAGCGGCAGTGTTCTTTTTTAATGATGATACATTACCATATGCAACAACAACAACTTCATCTAAAGTGTTGTCTGCAGACATAATAAGATCAATTGTACTAGATTCTCCAATTGTTCTTTCTACAGTTTGGTAACCTACATACGAGAAAACCAAAATTTCCCCAGTGCTGGCTTTAATAGAATACTGTCCATCAAAATCAGTCTGTTGACCTCTTGTTGTTCCTTTAACAATTACAGTAGCTCCAGGCAATGGCAAGCCATCATCCGCAGATGTAATTTTTCCTGTGATAGTCCTCTCTTGTGCAAAACTTGATGTAACACTTAAAAACAAGAGCACTAACACTAGACCATAATTTTTTACTTTCATAAGCTTAAATTTTAATTATTACGATATTAGTTATAGTGCAATTGAGAAAGGCAGGCAGCGTTGTTATTTTTAAAGACTAATTCAAAATAATTACTCAGTATGAAATTAAAGTTAACATGGATATTTCATAAATATAGTAAGGCAACGACTGCCTAGCCTTGCAATTGCTGATGTAAAAAAAGAGAAGAATTACACGAACAGAGGCAATTCCGATAATAGTTTACCACTTCCCGACCCACTCTTACTATATAATTCAGCCATGTGAAGAATGTTAAAATTTAAGTTAAATTAACATATTGATTATCAATTTTTTACAGCAATTATATGATTTATTAATAGAACAAATTTTATATGAAAAACTATACAGATATTCTAAAACACTTGCAAAAAAAGGCTCTTACTACTACATAAGTATTCAATTAGACCTAATGTCAATTCAAACACTAATATGATGATTACAGGTAGGTATATTCTTTCCGATTATAAAAGAACTAGACATAAAATGTGGCACATTTCGTCTTGATAAACTTAAACAGAAAAGAAACGAAGAAAAAAAATAGGCTAATTGCCTATTTACTATCTTATATATATATAAGTATTATAAAAAAGTGAAGTTAAACTGCTCTTACTTGAGATGCCTGAACTCTATATTGAGTTGGTGTAATTCCAGTTCTTTTCTTAAAGGCACTATTAAACGTAACCTTATTGTTAAAACCAACTTCATATAATATTTCTGAAACGGTCATTTTCTGTTCTTCGTTTAATAATAGTTCTTTTGCTTCTGCAATTCTAAAGTCATTTAAAAAATCGAAGAAATTTTCATTAAAGTGCTCATTAATAATCTGGGAAGTATTGTGCTTGGTCGTACCAAGAATCTCAGACAGCTGATCCAGATTCAAATTATTGTTTTTATATACTTTCTCATCAACCATGAGTTCAATCAACTTTTGTTTTAGTTCTGCTGCCAAACTTGGAATTAATCCAGACTTCTCATACTTAATGGCTGTAAAAGCTCCAACCACATTAAAGCCCCAAAATATTTGTGGCTGTACTAAACCAAACACGCCAATCAATATAATAGATGCAGAAATAATTAAACAAATCACATAGTCCCATCCATCGCGATAGAAAAAGTCAAAATTATTGAGTGTCGAATACAAAACAAATGAAAGCACAAATCCTGCATAAGCATACATCATATAATTTAACCACTTCACAACATTTGCACCTACATGATCTTTAGCTTTCTTCACCAATTTATAGATTAAGATCAAATAAATAAGCATTTGAGCATTTTTCACCCACTCATACCATAGAATATCCATGGCAACATTATAGATTTGATTAGCAGGGTCGAGTAAATGAAATGACGCATAAAATGCAAAACCAATTAAAAACAGACCTAAATGCGCAAGTTTAAACTTTAGAGAATATTTGATTTTAAATAAATCTTTCACGTAAAATAATAACAATGGCCCCAGGGCAAACATGATTGGAATCCAGAGTTTTCTGAAATAGATAAGTGGATATTCGTATAGAAAACGACTTTTGTAACCTACATAGAATAACAATATAAATGAAAAGGACAACACGAAAAGTCCTAAGTTTCTATTGGCTTTAGTATTCCCCTTTTTTCTAAAGAACAAGATGAGAAACAACAAAATACCTTGAAGTGCAATAAAGAAAAAGAAGCCAGTCCATCCATTTAATTTTGGTCTATATAAATCCAGTAATTTCATAAAAGGCACGCTATCACTCAATCCGCTAAACGCCTCGCTTCTAAACATTTCTGGCTTAGCATTCCTTTGTAAGGCTTTTTCAACATAAGCCAATGCCGCTTCTTTATTATTAAGGTTTAATTCAGTCCTTGCCAAATGAAAGTAAAGAACAGATTTTTTGTAATAGCCATTAACCTTAGATTTAATAAGACTATTTCTTGCCGATAAATAATCACCTACTTGATCTTCGCACAGGGCTTTTAAATACCAAAAATCTGCAGAATTTACATTTAGTGCAATAACGTTATCCGAAATTGGAAGAATATCTTTTGAAGTACCATTCTCATAATTGCTTTCTAATATAGATAATATATCTCCTTCCTGTGCCTGTAAATTGACACAGAATAAAGAAACACAAATCAGAAAGCCTTTAAGGAACTTCATAGGTTTTTTATTTTCAATTTACTAAAGTTCTCACAAAAAGTGTTAACAATTTCGGAAAAGAAGTAAATCCCGATGTAAATTTACCTTGTTTAACACATTTTAACACTAATCTTCACAATAAATTCAACTCTTTTTGGATTTAATTTTCTTAATATTTTGTTAATATAATACTCAATACTCTAGATCGGGCAACCCTAGAAATACTCTAAGATAGCATTTGACAAGTATTTTCTTATTTTCGCATTATGATCAAAGAAATCCAACTCCGTATTACACTTCAAGAAGAGCGAAAACCAGATATTTTGATCACCAAAGCCTCTGAATATTTTAATGTTGATAAAACGGCAATTTCTGGGGTAAAAATACTTCGGAAATCGATAGATGCCCGTAAAAAAAGCATCATATTAAACTATAAAGTAGCGGTTTTTATTAATGAACAACCAACCGACGAAATAGCATATAAATTCAATTATAAAGATGTAACTACAGCAAAACCAATTCATATTATCGGATTTGGTCCTGCCGGAATGTATGCAGCCTTACGTTGCCTAGAATTAGGTTATAAACCAATCGTTCTAGAGCGTGGAAAAAATGTTCAAGACAGACGTCGTGACCTTAAAGCCATTAACCAAGATCATATTGTTAATGAAGACTCCAACTATTGCTTTGGAGAAGGAGGCGCTGGCACTTATAGTGACGGTAAGCTATATACACGAAGTTTAAAACGTGGAGACGTTAGAAAAATTTTCGAAAATCTTGTGTATCATGGAGCTACTAATCAGATCTTAGTTGATGCCCACCCTCACATTGGCACCAATAAACTACCCAAAGTAGTTAAAAACATACGTGAGACCATCTTAAAATTTGGTGGTGAGGTACATTTCGAGACTAAAGTCGTCGATTTCAATATAAGAGATAAGCGCATCGCATCGCTTGTATTAAAAAACGGAGAAGAACTTGATGTCAATCAGGTTATCTTAGCAACAGGTCATTCTGCCCGCGATATTTATTATTTATTGGATAAGAAAAAGGTTCAGTTAAAAGCTAAGTCATTTGCTATGGGCGTTCGCGTAGAACATCCGCAAGACATTATTGATGGAATCCAGTATCACTGTCGTGGTGAAAAAAGAGATGAATTATTACCTGCCGCTGCCTATAGTTTGGTGCACCAGGTCAATCATAGAGGTGTATACTCATTTTGTATGTGTCCAGGTGGATTCATTGTTCCTGCTGCCACGGCAAATGGAGAAATTGTTGTTAATGGTATGTCTCCATCCAAACGAAATAACGAATTTGCTAATTCTGGAATTGTTGTAGAAATTAATGCGGACAGAGACTTGTACAAATATGAAAACCATGGAGCTCTAAAAGGATTAGAATATCAAAAAGATCTAGAACGTTTGGCTTTTACCGCAGGAGGACGATCGCAAACAGCACCTGCGCAACGTTTAACAGATTTTGTTGAGGGCAAGTTGTCTTCTAATTTAAACCCTACGTCTTATCAACCAGGGCTTAAATCTGCTCCATTACATTCCCTTTTTCCAAAAATTATTGGAGGCTCTTTACGAAAAGGTTTTAAATCTTTTGGAGAAAAAATGAAAGGCTATTATACATCAGAAGCCAACATTATTGGCGTAGAATCAAGAACATCATCTCCAGTAAATATCCCACGAAACGACCAACTATGTCATCCTGAGATATCAAACCTATTTCCTTGTGGAGAAGGTGGCGGATATGCAGGTGGAATTGTCTCAGCTGCGATGGATGGTGAGCGCTGTGCAGAGGCTGCAACTGGTCATTTATAAATTTAATTTGTCTTTATCTCATTCTTATTGGTTTAAAGATATTATTCCTATTTTTGTCGCATAAAATTTGATAACAATGAAAGCATACGTTTTTCCTGGTCAAGGAGCTCAATTTTCTGGAATGGGCCTAGACTTATATGAAAACTCACCATTAGCTCAAGCGCTATTTGAAAAAGCAAACGATATTCTCGGTTTTTCTATTACAGATATTATGTTCGAGGGCTCTGCCGAAGATTTAAAAGAAACTAAAGTTACACAACCTGCTATCTTTTTACATTCTGTAATTCTAGCTAAAACTTTAGGTGATAATTTTAAACCCGATATGGTTGCTGGACATTCTCTTGGAGAGTTCTCTGCTTTGGTTGCTAATGGCGCTTTAAACTTTGAAGATGGATTAAAACTAGTTTCCCAACGAGCACAAGCCATGCAAAAAGCATGCGAATTGCAACCAAGCACTATGGCAGCAGTTTTGGGATTAGATGATGATATCGTAGAAAAAGTTTGTGCTACGACAAATGGTATTGTGGTTGCTGCAAATTATAATTGCCCAGGCCAGTTGGTTATTTCGGGAGAAATTGATGCTATTAACGCGGCTTGTGAAACACTAAAAGAAGAAGGCGCAAGACGCGCTCTTGTACTTCCTGTAGGTGGTGCATTTCACTCTCCTTTAATGGAACCTGCACGTGAAGAACTAGCAGCGGCTATAGAGAACACACAATTTAACACACCAAACTGTCCAATTTATCAAAATGTAACAGCTTCGGCGGTGACTGACGAAAATGAGATTAAAGTCAATTTAATCTCTCAATTAACAGCTCCAGTACGTTGGACTCAATCGGTTCAGCAAATGATTTCAGATGGCGCAACTCTTTTTACAGAAGTTGGCCCTGGAAAAGTGCTTCAAGGGCTTGTTAAAAAGATTAATAGAGAGACAGAAACAGCTTCAGCAGCTTTAGAATCTAACGCTTAATTTATATGAAGTTATCTAGAACTGCCGGAATACTCTTACTTACAGCATTTAATGTTGCAATAGATCAGATTTCAAAAATTATTGTTCGGGCTAATATTGTGCCCCGAACCAAAACAGATCCTGGCGAAAGAATTAACGTTATTGGTGATACCTTCATTATGATGAATGTAGAAAATCCTGGCGCATTTTTAGGTATGGGAAGTGATATGAACCCAACGCTTAAACTTTTATTATTAAAGTTGCTGCCAATTGCCGTTTTGGTATATCTGATATACTATATTATAAAAACTAAAACTTTAGACAGACTCAGTTTAATTGCTTTAAGCTGCATTGCTGGAGGTGGAATAGCAAATGTATTTGATCGTGTTGTTTTTGGTTCTGTTACAGACTTCTTTCATTTAGATTTTGGTGGTGTTTTTAGAACTGGAATTTTTAATGTAGCAGACATGTCGGTTACATTCGGAATGCTCATACTCGCTTATGTTGCATTCTTTTCAAAAAAGAAAAAAACACAAACTGCATAAAAAAAAGGTCTCGTTTAAACGAGACCTTTTTTTTATAATATGTTTTTAGATTAGTCTTTATAAATTTTGCCATCTTTCATTACAAAAACAACATCCTCCATCGTAGATATATTTTTAGTAGGATCGTCATTAACGGCAATTATATCGGCTATATAACCTTCTTTTAACTGACCTAATTCACTTCCCATTCCCAATAGCATTGCATTGGTAATCGTAGCACTTTTAATAGTTTCCATTGCAGGCATTCCTGCTTCAACCATGTACCCGAATTCCTTTCCACTATTACCATGTTTAAACACTCCTGCATCGGTTCCAAAAGCAATGTTCACACCTTTTTTATAGGCTCTTCCAAAAGTACCTTGAATTTGAGGACCTACTGCTAATGCTTTAGGCACAACAATATCTGGGTAAAACCCTTTTATTTTCGCTTTCTCCTCTACTTCCTTTCCTGCGGTAATTGTAGGAACTAAATACGCATCATGCTTTTTCATTAACTCCATAGTTTCATCACTCATATAAGTACCATGCTCTATGGTTTTAACACCTCCTAGAATGGCACGTTGCATCCCTTCATCTCCGTGGGCGTGTGCCGCTACGTGCATACCATAATCTCTTGCTGCATCACAAATTGCTGTCACCTCTTCAACCGTAAATTGCGGATTATCACCACTCTTTGCCACACTCAACACTCCTCCTGTTGCTGTAATTTTTATTAAATCTGCTCCGTTTTTATAGCGTTGTCTTACGGCTTTTTTGGCATCATCCACACTATTAACAACACCATCTTCTGGTCCTGGATCATCAAGAAGCCCTTTTTTGGCTCCATTTGTAAAATCGCCATGCCCACCAGTAGAACTAATAATTTTTCCTGCGGTAAATATTCTAGGTCCTTCAATTTTTCCACCGTTTATGGCATTTCTTACCGAAATATTAACTCCGGTTCCCCCAAGATCTCTAACGGTTGTAAATCCTGATAAAAGGGTCTCTTTGGAATACACTACCGAATTAAAAGCAATATCAGATTCGTTTAAGATAAAGCGCTCCAAACGCGTTCTTGGCCCAAATTCTTGTTCAATATGTACATGCATATCAATAAGTCCTGGCATGACCGTTTTATTCTTTAGATTAATCACTATATCTTCTCCTGATTTCGTTGAACTATATCCATTTTCAATAGCTATAATTTTAGTTCCAGAAACGATAATCGTTTTTTCTATTTCAATGGTTCCTGTTTCCGTATCAATAAGTTTTCCGCAATGTAAATAGGTGTTTTGTCCTAGTACTGTGAATGTCAGTAAAAGAATGCTAAGTTGTATTACTTTTTTCATTATAAATGGTTATAAATTCCTAATATGTTTTTCCCAATTCCATGCAGATAGCATAGCATCATCAAGCGTTAATTGTGATTTCCAACCTAAAATTGAATTCGCTTTTTTAGTATCTGCATAGGCGCTAACAATATCACCTTCTCTTCGAGCGGTCATTTTATAATTTAAAGATTTCCCTGAAACTCTTTCGAAAGACTTAATAACTTCTAACACCGAACTTCCTACCCCTGTTCCAATATTAAAGGTTTCAAAATTTGAATCTTGTCGACCATTCATTAGACGTTGCAAAGCAAACACATGAGCTTTTGCTAAATCAACAACATGAATGTAATCTCTTATGCATGTTCCATCTGGTGTTGGGTAATCATCACCAAAAACGGATAAATACGATCTTAATCCAGCCGCCGTTTGTGTAATATAGGGAACTAAGTTCTGAGGCACACCAATGGGTAACTCTCCTATTTTTGATGAAGCATGAGCACCAATTGGATTAAAATATCGTAAGGCGATAGCATTTAAATCTAAATTTACCTTGCAAGTATCTCTTATAATTTCTTCACCAATTTGTTTTGTATTTCCGTAAGGGGATTCTGCAGGTTTTATAGGAGCATTTTCTGTGATAGGCATTTCATCGGCCTGACCATAAACTGTGCATGATGAGCTAAATATAAAACTAGACGTTTCTAAACCTAAAATCTCATTTAACAAATAAATAAGCGTATTGAGGTTATTTTCATAATATAAAAGTGGTTTATTCACACTTTCTCCAACGGCTTTATTCGCAGCAAAATGAATAACACCGGCTATATCATTATGTTTTCTAAAAAAAAGTTCTACTGAAGATTTATCTTTTAAATCTAATTTTTCAAAAATCGGTTTTTGGTTCGTTATAGAAACAATTCCATTTAAAACATCAATAGATGAATTAGATAAATCATCTATAATAACCACCTCAAAACCTTCGTTTTGTAGTTCGACAACAGTATGCGAACCTATAAATCCAAGTCCACCAGTAACTAGAACTTTTTTCATGTTCATGTTATGAATTAACGAAATTTATAACTGTTGACGTAATAAATTCAATTTGTTCGTCATCTAATTCGGTATGCATAGGCAGTGAAATCACTTCTTTGACTAACTGATTAGTAACTTCAAAATCTGCTTCATTATATCTTGAATCTTGATATGCTTTTTGGCGATGCAATGGAATTGGGTAGTATACACCACATGGGATTCCATTGTCATTTAAATGCTTAACCAATGCATCTCTATCGCTGTTCAAAATACGTAATGTGTATTGATGAAATACATGACAATCATCTGATTCATATATATTTGAACACTTATTCTTTCCAGAAGGAACAATAATATTCGCTTGTCCCTCAAAAGCCTTGCTATAGGCTCTTGCTGCATTTTGTCTGGCCTTATTATAAGTATCTAAATGCTGCAATTTAATATCTAAAATCGCCGCTTGAATCGAATCTAATCTCGAATTTACACCAACAACGTCATGATGATAACGCACATACATTCCATGATTTACAATACCTCTAATAGTGTGGGCCAAATCATCATCGTTTGTAAAAATGGCACCACCATCTCCATAGCAACCTAAATTTTTGGATGGAAAAAATGATGTAGACGCTACATGACCAATGGTTCCTGCTTTTACCTTACGTCCATCTTCATAGGTATATGAAGCACCAATAGCCTGAGCATTATCTTCAATAACATATAAGTCATTTGCATTAGCAATTTCCATGATGGCCTCCATATTGGCGCACATACCAAAGAGATGTACTGGGACAATAGCTTTTGTTTTTGGCGTTATGGCTTTTTTAATTGCCTCGATATCTATATTAAATGTTACAGGATCCACATCTACCAACACAGGAGTAAGTTGCAACAAGGCAATAACTTCTACGGTCGCGGCAAATGTAAAATCGGCCGTGATTACCTCATCACCTGGTTTCAAGCCCAATCCCATCATTGCTATTTGCAGCGCATCTGTACCATTAGCACAAGGAATTACATGCTTTACATCTAAATAATTTTCTAAATTTTTCTGAAAACCATGAACCTTAGGTCCATTAATATAAGCTGTAGACTCTAAAACATCTAAAACAGAACTATCTACTGCTTCTTTTATTTTACTATATTGACCTTTGAGGTCAACCATTTGAATTTTTTTCATACCCGACGAATTTACAAAATTCATTAGCATTAAGCAATGAATTTATTTGAAAGAACAGTATTTTAGCACGAACAAATTGTTTTGATATTGTATACAGCAGGCATATATATCCTTAGCTTTTTCCTAGAAGTTCTTGCATTCTTTAATCCTAAGATAAAACTTGGTGTAAAAGGACGTAAACAAACCTACAAGAACATTAAGAAAAAAATTGACTCAAAAGACAAAACAATTTGGTTTCATTGTTCGTCATTAGGCGAATATGAGCAAGGCCTTCCAGTGTTTGAAATATTGCGACAACGCTATCAGAAACATAAAATCATTCTTACTTTTTTCTCGCCATCTGGTTACGAAATTAGAAAACATTCCAAAATTGCCGATGTGGTTACCTATCTGCCATTAGATACCAAAGCCAATGCTAAACGTTTTTTAGACTTGATTCATCCCGATTTTACAGTTTTTGTTAAATATGATATTTGGCCCAATCTATTGCATGAGTTAAAACAAAGAGGTGGTCGCGCTATTTTAATTTCAGCTTTGTTTAGATCAAAACAATCTTACTTTAAATTTTATGGTGGTAAACGTAAAACAGCACTTTTTTCTTTCGAGCATATTTTTGTTCAAGATGAACAGTCTAAAACACTTTTAAGCTCAATTAATTACACGAATGTAACGGTTTCTGGAGATACCAGATTTGACCGCGTAAGTAATCAATTGTTACAAAGCAACACTTTGAATTTTATTACAGAATTCAAGGATGGTAGTACTTGTGTTGTTATTGGGAGTTCCTGGCAAGAAGATGAAGCTATACTCATTCCTTATATCAATGCTAATGCTTCGGAACATTTAAAATTCATCATAGCACCTCACGAAATTAAATCTGGGCACATAAAAGACATTACCTCTAAACTAGACGTTCCTACGGTTTTGTTTTCTGAAAAGGAAGGGCAACTTTTAACCTCATATAAGGTATTGGTTATAGACACCATAGGTCTTCTCTCTAAAGCGTACAGTTATGCTAATATTGCTTATGTTGGTGGTGCTATGGGACAAACTGGTTTACACAATATTTTAGAGCCAGCTGTTTTTGGTGTTCCAATTATCATTGGCAAAAACTACGATAAATTTCCAGAAGCCTTCGCTATGATTGAACAGGCGGGTGTAACTTCAGTAAAAGATGAAAACGATTTAAAAACGGTTTTGGACACTTTGATAACTTCAAATGAGTATCGCCATACTGAAGGTGATAAAAACGCCCAATTCATCCTTAAAAATAAAGGCGCAGTAGTCCAAATTGCAAACTACATTCGTATATAGTGCATTGAGTGAATATGGTGAAATCTTAATAAATGTTAAATTTTTACTAAAAAATTCAATTTAAGTTACTAATTTCGTGAAATAACAATTAACACTAAAACGATTACAATGAAAAAATTAATTTTAAACATCGCATTGGTATTGGCACTTGTTGTGTCTGTAACATCATGTAGAGAAACTAAAGAAGGAGCTGAAGAAGCTGGAGATGCTGTTGAAAATGCAGCTGAAAAAGCTGGAGATGCTGTTGAAGACGCTGCAGAAGCGACAGGAGACGCTATCAAGGAAGGTGCTGAAGCTGTAAAAGATGGTGCTGAAGATGCTATGGATGCTGCTGGAGATGCAGTAAAAGAAGGTGCTGACGCAGTAAAAGAAGGAGCTAAAGACGCTGTTGACGGTGTAAAAGATGCTGCAACTGATGCTGTAGACAAAGCCAAAGAAGAAGGATCTAAAGCTTTAAACGACGCTGCAGACAAATTGAAAAAAGATAACTAATTTAATAGTTGCCTAGATAAAAAAAGCCCGATAAACATCGGGCTTTTTTTTGTTTTATCATAGTATTAACTTTTAACACAAGTAAGACTCTTTTTTCTTTTAATTGTTTACTAATCTATTTTCAATTACAGCTACTGAGTGTAATTCGGTATTTAATAAAGAGCAACTTTGGTTAATAACTGCTATTTCTGTAGTTAAAACTCCATCCCTTTTTATTAAATAATTTTTATAAAATCCTGAATTGCTATTATTTTTAATTAAAAAACCTCCTTTAGCTATTTCCTTAAAATTCGTTTCGAATTCTTTGATTATAGATTTCTTCAATACAGATTTATCTCCTTGTTGAACTAAAAACCATTCCTTTTTAGAGTCGTCGAAATAAAGCCTAGTAAATACCCATATATCTTCATTACTTATAAATTTGTAAACGAAAAAATCATATTTATAATTCGATTTATAAAATTCATTTAATTCTTCTTTAATCAAACCACTGAAAGTGTTTATTTCCTTTTCAAGACTCTGGCTATCATTTACATATTCAACTTTATCTTTTGTTTTGGATCATTGACCTTGTAAAGAATAAAAATTTAACAGCTTATAATTGAATTAACTTAAGTCTATTAACAAGTTCATCAAATTCACCATATTTATCAAATGATCTTATTTTAATGACATTGCCATTATTTAAAGATATACTAATCTCGCCATAGCTTGTCCACTTCATTTTTACTTTAATTTTTTTTATATCTTTTATTTTGATTATTGTTTTATCATTTATCACTAATTCTTCTTTGTTAAATAAAATCACAAATGGAGTAATGGCTTTTTTTTTTAACAAGTTAAAGAGTAAAAAAGATAAAATAAGTATGCCAATTATGATACTGTTTTTTTTATTTGAAACTGTAAATATTGAAAAAAACAAAAATGTAAAAGCGAAAGTAATTAACAGCGAAACCCCAATAATAATATAGTAATTAACTAAATTTAGACCCTTAAAGTTAAATATTTTCACTTCTCCCATTATTAATTTCCATTAATTATTACTGTATCTCCTCCTAAACTAGATTTTATTCCGTCAAGTGCTCCCTCTCGCTAGTGCCACAACACACTAAAACGTTATAGTAAATATACTCTATTTTAAATACGCTCAAAACCAAAAAGCCGCAACTTACATTACGGCTCTTATTATTATTTATCTATTAGCACAAGCGAGACGTTTGCACCAGAGAGGGAGTCTTACTTTTTATCAACTAGAATGCAAATATCATTTGGAATATATACAATCATGTTATTATTCTTATTTACTTTCGTTATAAAAACTGAATAATGATAGCTAGATTCGGCTGGATCCCTAGTCAATTGATTAGGAGTAGGTTTGTCCATCTCTAAAAGAATACATGCCATTGTTTTATGTTCTTTTTTAAAAGTATCAAATGTGACTTCTTTAAATTGAGTTTCAAAAGAAGTGTTCTTTTCAAAATAATAAAGTTTAGAACCTAGTTTTAAAATTGCCGAATAAATTGTTGGCATTTGCTTATCAAAAAATTCAACCAGATTAATTTCGGTATTTTTAATCAGTTCAATATTAGAAAAAAATTCCTTTCTTGATTTTAATATGAATTCCATTTCGTTATTAAAATAATGTTCTGCCTCTGTCTTTGAGTTGTTTTTCTCCCAACTCTTTATAATGTAATCTTTGAATGTCACTTCAAGTCTCCTTTCAATTTCAGATTCCTGACCTTTGCAAGAGATAAAGGATATTAAAGTAATTGATATAAAAAATATTTTCTTAATCGAATTCATAACTGAATTTTTACTAAATATAACGTTTATTCTAAAAATCATTCCTTTTTATTATAATTTAATCTATTCTTATATATTTCTCCACCATAAACATCTTTTGATATACCTGGGTTTGGAGAAACCCTATTTCCATCGGAACCATAATAACGACTATTTCCTTTTAAATCTATAATTCTAGATTTCTCATCTCCGTAAAGAGTTAACTCACCATTAATAATATCAGCACCAACTCCATAATGAGTTCTTAAAGGAATACCACTTTCTGCTCTAATCATATTTTCAATATGAGTAGCATAAATTTCAGAATCAGTAATTTTATCACTACCATCCATATACCATAAACTATTAGTTGCTTGATATCCCCTTGTGTTTTTATCTCGTCTATGTGCCAATTCATGACCCAATGAAATATAAAAATCTGAACCTATCACTCCCTCAGCAGTTGGTGTTAGCGTTTTGTCATTAAGATTTAATGAAACTATCTCATTTGTTTCTTGATTTTTTTTGCCTTTTTGTATAGTTACATTGTATTTACTTCCTGAAAAATATCTTACTAAGTCACTTCCTGTTTTACCACTACCTTCTAATTTACTTAAAGTATTTACTGCCTTATCAACAAAATCAACATCCCCATCAAACAAATCTCCTTTTGTGATATTACCATTTTTATCTTTCGTATAATTATAGGCTTTTCCGTTTTCGTATAATACAGAATTAACTTGATCCCCATTATCATCCATAATACCAACAAACACATAATCACCATTTACATCAATAAATCGAATAGGGTTGTTAAAAGTGTATTGATAAGGAGTCATATGCTCATATTTTTCAGAAAACCTATCAATATTCATAAACCTTCCCAAACTAGCATCATAATTTCTAGCACCATAATCATACCAATCTAATCCAAGCTCATCTTGAAGTTCCTTTCCATTATAAGTTTTCTTAAGCGCTGGATTGGTAGAAGTGACCACATTATTATACCCTTTATGTTTAAGTCCAAAAGGATAATAGTTGTTTTCTTCTAAAACCTCAGAAGCATTAACACTACCGTTACTGTTACTATCTGTGTAAGACAGTCTAATATTACCTAAGTGGTCTTTGTATTGAAATATATAATTATACCCACTCCCTTCTCCAGAACCATAAGGTTCTATATAACCTTCAGGATGAGAAAAGAACTTTAACTCCTCGTTTGAGCCAACCTGCTCATAAATATAATTACCTGCATAAACAGTAGTGGTAGTTCCGTTAGAAGCATCAACTACTTGCTTAGATAATTTCACGCCAGTGGCATCGTACACATAATGTATAACGCCGCTTTGAGTTCCAGCGACATATATGTTAGTAGGTAGATTCAAATGATTATAGACTATAAGGCTTATATCTTTGTTTTTATCTTCAATCATGTTACCATTATCATCATAAATATAGTCATTCCCTGTGGAATTTCCATCTATAAAACCTTCATTTTGTTGATTGGATACCAAATCTTTAACTTTAGTAAGTTGGTTTCCACTATAGGTATAAATAAGATCGTCAAAGACAGCTGTTTGCCCAGTTCGTTTTAAGCTCATAATATTGCCATTCTTATCATATTTAAGCCCAGAAAGGTGATACCCATTAGCCTGAGCGTATCCTGAACCTGTATTTATGGCCATCCCGGCAGATTCTATTCTATTTAATGCATCATACTCATAAGCATAGCCTCTACTTGTGCCTGCCGCATCGTTAGCTGTTTTCCATAGGGTTTCGCTAATATTTCCATTAAAGAGCTGGGCATTTCCTTGATTAAGCTCAGTTGTATTGTAATTAATTTTAAAGGCAAATAGATCGTTTCCTATGGCAACAGGATCATTGATATGTGTGAGCCAACCTCTTATATTATATGTATAATCTACATGCTGCAACGGAGACGCTTCTGTGTTTCCAACTGCCTTTTCTTCTAATTGCCCTAGCTCGTCGTACGTATTTTTAACAATGAGTTGCTCTGCTTCTCCAGTAATTTGGTGCTTCTGAGTTTTCATTCTGTTGGCATGATCATAAGTATATCTATCTGTCGCTATAATAGCTGCATTGGAGCCCTTTTTATGATAAACTTCAATTTTTGTTGGGACGCCACTAAAATCAATTTCAGACTTAGAACTATCTGTCGTATTTAAATAAGCATTTTCACTACCTGCAAATACAGGCTGCCCCTTGTCGTCATAATAACTAACCGATGTTATCCAATCACTGGTACCTAATACTCTCACCAAACTACCTGTTGCAAGCCCAATTGTATTATTGGTTATAGTTTGTGAAAATACCGAACTAGGATTTGAAAAGGCGTTTGTTAAGCTAGAATTATAACCGTCGTAATAGTTTACAGTATGCAACACTAAACTTGGTGATACTGGGAACACATCATTTGAGTAATAAATAGCAGTACCATCAACAGTTATTGGACTCCCTATTGAATTCACCGATTGATCATAGGCTTGCTGATTATTACTTGTATTTTGTAAACTCTTTCGGGTTGCCGTACTGCTATAAGTTCCGGTATAAGCTACACGATCAAATTTGTCATACCTCGTAAATAGCCACAACTTTGGGTTCTGATTACGTAAATAGGCATCTTGAGTTAAAATGGGTCTGTCTAGTTTATCATATATTATATATTCCCATCCTTTCTGCGGAATTTTCTTCTCTATTAACCTGTTTTTGTCATCATAATGGTATTGATAACATAAGTCATCAAGTATCGTTAGACTTATAATATTACTAGGAAGAATCGCATCGATAGACTCTTCTACACTAGTTACATTTCCGCTACCAGCTACAAATAAAAATCCATCTTGAATAGAAACCGTATAACTCCCATTAGCTATGGTACCTATAATCATGTTAGGAATGGTTTCCGAGAGTTTAAAAATCGCTCCATTTTTTAGGTCGATAGCGGTGTTAAATCTAATATCGAAAGCTACTTTTATTGTATTACTCATGGCATTAACGGTAACCTCTACTGTTCCATCGCCACCAGTTATTGGTTTTCCAAATTTATCTGTTGGAATAAAAACATCATATTTAGCCAAATCGGTAAACGACTTATAAGACGTAGATTTTAATAAAAGGTCTATCCCTTTAGGTGTTAACACATAAGTTAGGTTTCCAAAGTCGTCATATACATAATGAGTATTATGAGCTATTGCCTTAGAATCATAGGTGCGTTTTAAAATAACTTGCCCTTTAGTATTAGTAAACTCTTCTGTTGTATGGGCTTTAGGATAGGTTTGGTTAGGCTGCCAATTTTCATCCTTTGTTACCATTTTATAAAGTTCATGAGCTTGATACTCACCAGCATAATATAACTGTGGCTGTTCTGTATCTAACGTTGGAAAATTAACCTTAAAAAACTCTACACGGCTCGAATTGGTTTGATAATTAAATTTTATCGTATGATCGGTATCAGCTCCTGTATCTACACGCCAATCAGCTCCTGGAGCTCCTTGCTCCATTACTCTGTTTAATGGCGACTGCTCAAATCGCTTTTGAGAATACGCATTTACATCTGATAACGTTGCCCAGTTCTCCTCTGTATATTTTGACTTATAATAGTTCTCTTGATTTAAAATAAGGTTAGTCTGATCCAGAAAATTAAGAGCATTAGATCCCGTTAACATTGTTATGGTGGGTAAATAATTCTTTTCTTGCCTTCCAATATGGTCATAAACAACTGGCGTAACTATATGCTCCTTATTACCGCCTGCCTGCTTTGCAATGGTTTGTTTTACCCTACCTAATCCGTCAAAATAAGATATCGTTTCTATCTTATCATCATCTGTTAAAGGAATTATACTTGCTTTTTTAAATATACCATCTGTCGTCTCTACTCTATAAGAGGTAGATTTTACATAATTCTCTGATGCTGTCTGTGCCAATACTAAAGATGACACTAAAGTAAATGCTAATGTAATTAGTGATGTTTTCATTGTGTTTTGTATTAGTATTGGTTCTTGTAATTGTATTCGTTCTTAGTAAGGATATTTCCATCTTTATCTTTGACATGATCTAATCGACCATAATCATCATAATAATAGGTCATCAAATATTCTCTAGCATCGGTCATTTTTGTTATACCTATCATTGGATCGTATTCATAAACTGAAATTTGAGCACTTGGAAAATTGGATCGTAAATCTGTAATCTGCTGAGTGGTTAAAGCATCTGCTCCTGCATCAAAATTATTACCTAAAAGGGTTTCTATCTCTGAAACGGATACACCTACAAGTTTTGCTACCGGAAATGTGTTGTGGTATCCCCAAATGTAGCTTATAGGTACACCTTCCGTTTTATTTACCTCTAAAGGATTCCCAAACGAATCATAGGTATTGAACTCTATACGTGAGGTAAAGGCTCCTGTGCCTTTTGACACTTTAATTATTTCTGGAAGCACTAAATCACTCTCAAATTCTTTATAATAGGTATTGGTTTGGGACAGTTTTAAATTGTCTTTAAAACTTTCTACGGCAACAACCTCGTTAATCTTATTAAGGTCCTCGAGACGTGTTAGCATAGCCTGATCATTATAGTCTGGAGCCGTATCCCCAACTGGATAGTAATATTTAGTCTTTAATTCTTCAGAAACTCCGTTAATTATCCCTACAACACGCTGCTCACTTAATTGAAGGTTTTCGTCGTTATAATTTAAATGCTTAATCGTTTTAACTGAAGATTGATTGCCATTAGAATCGTAAAAATAATTGGTAGTATCTGTCTGTAATAACTTAACCCATCCCGATTCAAAAACAGTAGGTAATTGACTTATTCCACCTCCACAGTTTTGAAAATACAAGAGGCATTTTCCGTTAGAACAATTTGGTACTAATTCTGGCTTGGGTTGCGTATCTCTAAACGACTCATAAGTGTCATAGAATTGCATGTATTCACAGAAATCACCTTTAAATATATACCTTGAAGTAAATACTGGAGTTTGGTCAAAATCATAATAGTGATTTCCTTGGTCATCGTGATTTCGAATGCGTTTCAATATTCTATGATCCTTGTCATATACTTCCTGCTCCAAGAGTAGCCCTCTCTTATAATCTAGGTTCTCTTTTGGAGCTGCATGTGGTAGATAAAAAGTTGAGGCTCCTGATGGAAAATCGTAAGCTGATGTAAAACTATATCGTGTATAACCATTATTCGTTTCAGATACTTTAACATTACGATAGCCAACATATGACCCTTGAGACAATTCTACATTGACGCCCTTTTCAATAACTTGATAGGTTACTGTTTTGTCTGTAAATGATGTTGGACTATTATATTCTGTACCAAATAAATATTTTTTAGTATTGTGAACATAGCTACGTTCCAAGATATCTTCCTTTGCATCAATCACGCCAGATGAAGGTAAAACAGCGCCTAAGCCTCCTGTTCCTGGCTGATTATAACTATAAGTGATTCTCTTTTCCGAACTAAGTGTCGTAGGGTTATCATTAAAAGTAATTTCCTTTATTCTAACACCTCCTCCTATCATTTCCTGATCTGGATTAAGATCTGCAACTACATAGTCTATACTTGTTGTCCCATAGATATCAAAAATCTCATTTAATATAACACCGCCAGATCCTCCATATCTAAACTTTAATTGGTAAACACCAGCAGGCACATTCTTTACAATACGACAAACATCTCCTAATTCGATAAGCCCGCTATAACTCGTTCCATTTTTAACCAGTTCTAATCTATAATTTGACAATTGACTTGCAGTAGCCGTAGTTCCATTTACCAGATGCGAAGAAATATAAATATCTTGTTCAAAACCTAAAGTAACGGTATTAACCGTAATTGGTAGTGTACTTGATTGACTAGGATGGTTATAACTAAAGGCTAATGGAAGGTCATTATCACTCGACGAATTTCTTGGGTTTTTCATATAATCATCATAACCCATTGACTGATCACCATAGAAAGCATAGGTATTGTGTTCAAAATCAAACCTTTTAACGCCTCCTGTTGGATATTCTATAGCAGTTAGCAATCCTGTTTTAATTTGATCATCATCAAAAGTTTGAGGCCCTCCACAGGCCAAGGTCGTAGAGCCTATTCCACTATAGTAGCCCCAAGGACCACTTTTGTAAGAATCAAAACCAGGCAAACTCGCTCTATTGTAATAACTTAAATTATAATCATGACTTATGGTTCCAGCTTTCTCGGTAACTTTCAATAACCAAAGCCTATGAGATATTGGTGTTGTTAAAAAATCGGTTGTTGTATCATATTCTAAAGTATAGCGCTTATATTCAGAGCCATCTGGTGCTTCTATTCTAATATTCTCTAATTTGGCTCCGCCTGTTTCTGGATGTGAATCATTGGGTTTAACATCAAAATAAACTTTGGTTAAATCTCTAAACTCTATAGACGCTAGTTTTTGTGTAGGTGTAGTAACATTTATATAGGAGATTATATTCTCTGGTTTTAAAACTCCAACATTATAGGGGTTTTGAAGCATATTGTTAATATTACCCTGAATCGCTATAATATCATTATACGTTCGAGATACCGAAGCCACATAATTCTCTAACTCGGTACTATAAGTTAATGTAGCCAAGACCATATTATTACTACTCTTTATAGATGTTAAGTGCCATGCCGTATTAACCGTATAATCTGAACTCGCTCCTGAAGCAGGTACACTAATAACACCGCCTTGAGGTGTTGAACCTACAAAGGGACTTGTTGTGGATGTTTCAACCTGATTAAAAATATATTGATACCCTTTAGTATCTGTTATTGTAAATCCGCTTATGACATAGTTTGTATTATAACTAAAGGTAATATCGAAATTCTCATTCTTTGAAATTAGTTTAGGAGTTGGAATTCCGCCTTCCATAACAATAACAAATCTTCCAGAATAGTTTAAAAAACTGAACTGATACAAATCTACATCAGTATCATTCTTATTGGTACTACTACCAACAGAATTCCAATTAAATCGCTTTTTATCTTCAATGGAAAGATTATCATAATTCCAAAATTCGGGGAGATGAAGCGCGCCTTTCTTATCATTGGGTGTACTCTCATCTGGAATTCCTCTTACGGTTCTAGAAACCGAACCTCCAGCCATAAGGGACCAACTGGTTCCTGTCCAACCCGATCTATTATTTATTTGAACCCCTTGGGTATTGTAATTTAAAGACATATTCATCCCTAAATCACCAGCCAATACTTTAGAATAGATTGGAATTGAAATATTGGGTTGCCCTGTGTAATAACTTACAGGTACTTCTTCAAACTGCATCAAATTAGCTACAGTGGGAGAAGGTGGAATGACTTCTGGGAGTTCTTGTCCAAACATCATCATGGACATCATAACCGTTAGAACGGTTAAAGCGGGAGCTACAAAATTTTTCATCGAAATTAGATTTAATGGTTACTTAAAAACAAAATCAATAGCCTGATTTGAGAAAAGACTGTAACTGAATTTGTTAACTATTTTATGGTCATTAAATCTAGTGACTAAAAAAGGACTTCGATTGGGGGTTTTGCTTTAAATGTTAAAGGTTTTTGCTTTAAATTTCAATGATTTATATCATTTGAGAAGCAAACTTCCAACACTTTTGAAAACAAAAAAGCCGAAACTTTCGTTTCGGCTTTTCATCTGTACTGAAGACGGGACTTGAACCCGTACGTCCTAATGGACATTGGATTTTAAGTCCAACGTGTCTACCAATTCCACCACTTCAGCTTGGTATATTTTTAAGATGTAGAGCGAAAGACGGGATTTGAACCCGCGACCCTCACCTTGGCAAGGTGATGCTCTACCCCTGAGCTACTTTCGCATTATAGCAATTATTTAAATGAACGTTTTGTTGTAATTGCGAGCGCAAATTTAAGACTTTTCTTAGAAATGCAAAGCCTTTTAATAAAAAAAATACACTTTTTTTATGCACGCTTCTTTTTCAGCAACATACGTTTAATTTCATTGAGTTTCATAAGCGCCTCAACAGGTGTTAGTGTATCAATATCTGTATTGACAATCTCTTCTTTTATCTGCTCTAATAATGGGTCATCTAAATTAAAGAAACTCAATTGCATCTCATTATCTAAAGTTTTCACCTTATCTGTTAATTCTTCACTAGAATGTGATTTCTCCAGTTGCTTTAATATCTTATTGGCACGATGAATAACTTGCTGAGGCATACCAGCCATTTTTGCTACATGAATTCCAAAACTATGCTCACTACCTCCTTCTACCAGTTTTCTTAGAAATAACACATTATCCTTTAATTCCTTTACAGAAACATTAAAGTTTTTAATACGCTCAAATGTTTCAGACATTTCATTCAGCTCATGATAATGCGTAGCAAATAACGTTTTTGCTTTGCTTGGATGCTCATGTAAATATTCACTTATAGCCCAAGCAATAGAAATTCCGTCATAAGTACTTGTTCCACGTCCGATTTCGTCTAGCAATACCAAACTTCGGTCTGATATATTATTTAAAATAGATGCCGTTTCATTCATTTCAACCATAAATGTCGATTCTCCCATCGAAATATTATCACTGGCTCCTACTCTAGTAAAAATCTTATCGGTTAATCCAATAGTTGCCATTTCCGCAGGAACAAAACTACCCATTTGAGCCAATAAAACAATGAGTGCTGTTTGACGCAAAATTGCTGATTTACCCGACATATTTGGTCCTGTTATCATGATAATCTGTTGCCGCTCTCGATCCAAATACACATCATTAGCGATGTAAGATTCGCCATGAGGTAACTGCTTTTCTATAACAGGATGTCTACCATTTTTAATATCTAATTCATAACCATCACCAAGCACTGGTCTTGTGTAATTATTATCGGTTGCCAATTGCGCAAAACCTGTAAGACAATCCAATTGCGCTATTAAAGCCGCATTGTTTTGAACGGGTTTAATAAACTGACCTATCCAATGTACCAACTCAGAGAAAAGCTGCTGCTCTATTAATAAAATACGCTCCTCAGCACCTAATATTTTGGTTTCGTACTCTTTAAGCTCTTCGGTTATATAGCGCTCTGCGCTCACAAGCGTTTGTTTTCTTATCCATTCTTCAGGAACTTTATCTTTGTGCGTATGACGTACTTCAATATAATAACCGAATACATTATTTGATGCTATTTTAAGCGAGGTGATTCCTGTACGTTCGCTCTCACGCTCCAGCATTTTATCTAAATAATCTTTTCCTGAAGCCGAAAGATCTCTCAATTCTTTCAATTCTGTAGAGAATTCAGATGAAATCGTCTGACCTTTTAAAATATTTACTGGTGCGTCTTCATTTAGCGTCGCTTTAATACGTTCACGCAAAGTCTCGCAAGCATCCATTTGCTCTCCTAAGTGCTGTAAGGCTTTATTTTTTGTTTGAACTGCCAAAGCTTTTATTGGAACAATAGCTTCTAAGGCATTTTTAAGCTGAACAACTTCTCGAGGTGTGATTTTTGCTGTTGCCACTTTCGAAATAAGACGTTCAATATCTCCAATTTGTTTGAGTTGATGCTGAAACTTTTGACGTAGCTCGGCATCTTCTTTAAGATATTCAACGACATCATGTCGTTGTTTAATTTTCTCGCTATTTACTAGCGGTAAAGCCAACCAACGCTTAAGCAATCTCCCGCCCATTGGAGAAATCGTTTTATCTATAACATCTACTAATGTCACGGCGTTCTGATTCGTAGAATGGTATAACTCTAAGTTTTTAATAGTAAAACGATCCATCCACACATGTTCTCCTTTAGACAAACGTTGAATCGATGTAATATGCTCTAATTTATGATGTTGGGTTTCATTCAAATAATGCAAAACAGCTCCTGAAGCCACAATACCTTCATACAAATCATCCATACCAAATCCCTTTAACGATTTGGTCTTGAAATGTTTGAGTAGCGCCTCATTGGCATAATCGTCTTGAAACACCCAATCTTCCAAATAAAATGCATGAAAGTCGGTTCCAAAAGCATCATTATACTTCTTTCGATTAGGCTTAGAGACTAGCACTTCACTCGGTCTAAAATTTTGAAGCAGTTTATCAACATACTCCTCATTACCTTGAGATGTTAGAAACTCTCCCGTTGAAACATCAAGAAATGATACGCCTATTGTTTTTATTCCAAAGCAAACAGCGGCTAAAAAATTATTAGTTTTAGAATGTAAAATATCATCATTGAGTGCGACTCCTGGTGTAACAAGCTCAGTAACACCACGTTTTACAATGGTTTTAGTTTGTTTAGGATCTTCAAGTTGATCACAAATAGCCACACGCTCTCCAGCTTTAACCAGTTTTGGTAAATAGGTATTTAAAGAATGGTGCGGAAACCCAGCCAACTCTGTTTCTGTTGGGCTACCTGCGCCTCGTTTGGTTAAAATAATATCTAAAATTTTAGAGGCCCGAACCGCATCCTCACCAAAGGTTTCATAAAAATCACCAACTCTAAATAATAATAACGCATCAGGATATTTAGCCTTGATGGTATTATACTGCTTCATTAACGGTGTTTCTTTTTTTGCTTTTTTTGCCAACGGATTTATCTTTTTTAAATAGTATTTTTGTCAAAACTGTAAGACTGCTAAAGTACTTATAATTTGAAGTTTTATAAAGCGTAAAACCTATAAGTTATTTACAAAAAGCATAAGATTTTAACATGCGAAAACTAAAAAACAGCGAACTAGACCGATTAAACATCGATGAATTTAAGCACGCAAAAAAAACACCATTAATAATCGTCCTTGATAATATTAGAAGCTTAAACAATATTGGCTCAGTATTTAGAACTAGTGATGCTTTTTTGGTTGAAAAAATTTACCTCTGTGGTATTACGGCAACGCCACCTCATAATGACATCAGAAAAACAGCATTGGGTAGCACTGAAACCGTAGATTGGGTCTATGCCGAAAACACTTTAGACGTTATTAACATGCTTAAATCTGAAAACGTCAAAACGATTTCCATTGAACAAGCTGAAAAGGCAACCATGCTCAACACTTTCCAACCTGAAATGAACCAGAAATATGCACTCATTTTTGGCAATGAAGTGAAAGGTGTGTCTCAAGACGTTGTTGACGCCAGTGATATTGTGATTGAAATCCCACAATTTGGAACAAAACATTCATTGAACATATCAGTAAGCTGTGGTGTGGTTGTTTGGGATATGTTTAGTAAGCTCTTAAAACCCTAAAACAATTGGCTAAAAAAAACAAAACGCCTTGGCCAACAAAAGATGTCATGAATCAAATTTATGAAGCTCATTTATGGGGCGGAAAGACGTTTGATTTTTATTCGGGAGAAGGTTCTCATAATCCAAAAATCACAGAACCATATTTAGAAGCTGTAATTTCTTTTCTAAAATCTCACAACAACAAGTTAACAGTTTGCGATTTAGGTTGTGGCGATTTCAATATAGGAAAACACCTAACCAGTTATACCAAAACATATATTGGGGTTGATATTGTAAATAGCCTAATTGAAAGAAATAAAGATCAATTTAAAGAAGATCATCTCGAGTTTCATTGTTTAAATATTGCAGAAGACCAACTTCCAAAAGCAGACTGTGTTATTATAAGACAAGTGCTTCAACATTTATCAAATGCCGAAATTCTAAACATTGTAAAAAAACTAAACAATTATAAATACATCATTTTAACCGAACATATTCCATCGAGAACATTCACGCCAAATAAAGATATCATCTCAGGACAAGGGAATAGACTAAAACATCAAAGTGGTGTTAACTTATTGTGCCCGCCATTCAATATAAAAAATCGCGAAGAACGTATTTTAAACACTATCACGACAGACGAAAACAAGAGTGAGATTAGGACAATCCTTTATACGCTTAAAACAAATAATTAAGCACTTCTTATCTTTAAATAGTAACTCAAAATTTAGGCAGTATCAGCGTCGCAAATTTCACCAAGTAACCATAAATAATCGCTGCGATTATTAACAAAGTCTTTATCTGAAATATCAATAATCTTTACATTGAGTTCTGATTGATTTTTCAAAAACTCTAAATATCCAGAATTAATTTTCTCCAGATATTCATCGTCAATGTTTTGTTCATAATCCCTACCTCGCTTCCTAATATTCTCTTGTAAACGTTCTGTATTTTGATAGAGATACACATACAACTCTGGCTTAGCGATATCTTTATACATTAAATAAAATAACTTACGGTAGAGTTTAAACTCATCTTCTGGTAAAGTAATCTTAGAAAAAATAAGCGATTTATAGATATCATAATCGCTAACGATAAAATCTTTAAACAAATCTAATTGCGACAAATCATCACTTATTTGCTGATACCTGTCAGCCAGAAAAGACATTTCTAAAGTAAAAGCATAACGCTGGGGTTCTTCATAAAACTTGGGAAGAAATGGATTATCTGCAAAACGTTCTAAAATAAGTTTAGCATTAAAATCACTAGAAATCTGATGTGCTAAACTCGTTTTTCCTGCGCCAATATTTCCTTCAATCGCAATGTAACTGTAGTTCGAAAAATTAAACTGTTTAGATGGGTTTTTTAACCAAATTTTAATGGTCTCTAAATCGCTTTTATCTTCACACTCCTCCAATAATTCTTCGGTAGTTTTTTTTAAGTTAGGATGTTCAAACTTCGATGCTAAATCCCTAAGTGGTTGCAGTACAAATTGTCGATTTTGAAGTTCGGGATGCGGAACAATCAGATGGTCTTGATTATAAGTTTCGGTATTAAAATACAAGATATCTAAATCTATAGTTCTAGATTCATAGGTTTCAGACTTCGTTTTTTCACGACCTAATTTGGTTTCAATATGTTGCAATTTACTAAGTACAGTTGCAGCATCACATCTGGTTGAAATGAAAACACAGGTATTCAAAAAATCGGCGCCTTCAAACCCAAAAGCTGGCGAATTATAGACCTTAGCAATACCATTGACAGTACCAATTTCAGAGAAAATTAAATCCACAGCATCCTGCAGATATTTTAATCTGTCACCTTTATTGCTACCAAGAGCGATGTAAACGTGGTTAATAGAATTCATATTGAGTTGTCAAAATAATGAAAAGAAAATCACTTTGACGTATATTTACGGTAAGTTTTTATTCACAATTTATGACCTTAAAAGACAAACTCGCTGCCCAACGTATTTATTTATTTTTAGCCGCACTTTTTATTACGTCGTTAGTGGTTTCTAATCTTATTTTTCAAAAGTTTTTTTATTGGTATCCAGTTGATGTAGAAATTTTTGGTGCGAAACTTTTCGAAATTTCAGTCGGTATTTTACCTTACCCAATTACCTTTTTAATAACCGACTTAATTAGTGAGATCTATGGAAAGAAACGCGCTAACCAAGTTGTAGTTGCCGGTATTTTTGCTTCGCTATTCTCATTACTAATCGTTTATGTGTCTAATGCTGTACCCGCCACCTCTTGGTCTCCTGTAGGAAACGAAATGTTTTCTACTGTTTTTGGTAATACCTCTATTGCTGTCTTTGCAAGTATGATGGCCTATTTATTAGCGCAATTCGTAGACATCCAAATTTATCATTTCTGGAAACGTCTCACTAAAGGCAAGCACTTATGGTTACGTAATAATTTCTCTACGTGGTTATCTCAGTTTGTAGATACTATGACCATTTTATTGTTACTGTGCTCTTTTGATATTATTGCTTGGGAACGATTTAGCGGATTATTAGTTGCTGGATTTCTTTTTAAGGTACTGGTTGCTTTGTTTGACACTCCGTTTTTATACTTAGGTGTCTTTCTCTTTAGAAAACGTTTTAACCTAAAAGTAAATGAAGAAATTGAACTCATTTAAACATCAAATGGGTTAAAGTTTTATTAAACTTTTGAATGAATAAGACTTAAACTATATTCTGTACGTATATAGACTACAAAACAATCACATGAAGAAAGCTCTAAAGATTACAGGAATAACATTACTCATCATATTTTTCTTATTAATTGCCATTCCCTTTGCATTTCAAAACCAGATAAAGGACATGGTGAAAAACTTTATCAATGAGAATCTAAACGCCCAAGTTGAGTTTAGCGATGTAAGTTTAAGTTTCATAAGGAGTTTTCCTCAAGCACACGTGAGTGTAGATGATTTGGTAATTACAAATTACAAACCTTTTGAAAACGAAACCTTCGCGACAGCAAAAAATATAGCCTTTACAATGTCTGTGAAAGAATTGTTTAAAAACACAAACGACGATCCCATTGTTGTAAATTCTATTGCCATAGATCAAGCGCTTTTAACACTAAAAACAGATCCTTTAGGCAATAACAATTATGACATTACCAAGGAAAAAGACAACTCTACCGCAACGACAGATTCGGAAAACGGTTTTGCTTTCAATATTGAAGATTACAAAATTAATAATAGCGCTTTTACATTTTTAGACGAAAAATCTAATACGCAAATTTATATTTCTGAACTTAACCATTCTGGCAACGGTTCCTTTTCAGAAGAAAAATCTGAGCTCGACACGCATACTACAGCCCATGTAAGCATGAGTATTGATAGTACTCAATACCTGAATCAGAATACCATAAAACTCGATGCTCTTATTGGACTTAACCTAAAAGAACAGACATATACATTTATGGAAAACAAAGGGTTTATCAATCAACTTCCTCTCGTTTTTGATGGCTATATACAGCAATTAGAAGACGGACAGGATATTGCTATTACTTTTGAAAACCCAGAATCATCGTTTAAAGATTTTCTGGCAGTCATACCAGAAGCATACTCGAAAAATATAGATAACGTAGAAACCTCGGGCGATTTCAAAGTTAATGGTACCATCAAAGGAAAAGTAACAGAAACAACAATTCCTCATTTAGATATAAACATCTCATCTAACAACGCATCGTTTAAATATCCCGATTTACCTAAACGCGTCAATAATATTACCATTAATACGGCAATAAAAAATACCACAGGAAATTCTGACGACACCTATATAGACATCAAAACCCTCAACTTTAAAATTGACAATGATGTCTTTAAATCTAGTGCTCAAATACGAAATCTTGCCAAGAACATGCTTGTTAGCGCCTATGTCGATGGCACTTTAAATCTTGCTAATTTAACCAAGGCTTACCCTATTGAATTAGACAAACAACTAAGTGGTATATTAAAAGGAAAACTCAATACGTCATTTGACATGAATGCCATTGAAACCAATGCTTATCAACGTATTAAAAACACAGGTAGCGTTAGTATAAGTGATTTTGTTTTTTCTTCGGAAGACATTGTAAATCCCATTCAAATTAATAATGCGAATATGACCTTTAATCCAGGTAATGTAAAACTTAATAGCTTTGATGCAAAAACAGGAACAAGCGACTTTAAAGCAACCGGTACGATTAAAAATTTATTAGGTTTCCTATTGAGCGATAAAAATCTGCAAGGACAGTTTAATGTAAATTCTAACACTTTTGTGGTGAGTGATTTTATGGTTGAAGATGAAACCGCCAGTCAAAATTCTAACAAAACAACAGCTGATAGCGAATCACTCAAAATTCCTGATTTCTTAGACTGCACAATTAATGCTAATGCAAAAACTGTAGTCTATGACAATCTTACACTAAAAGACGTCAACGGGACCTTATTAATAAAAGATCAAGAAGCCGATTTAAAAAATCTAACGTCGAGCCTATTTAATGGGGTTATGGCACTAACAGGAAAAGTATCTACTAAAACCGATATACCAGTTTTTGATCTTAATTTGGGCGCTGAAGATTTTGATATCTCTCAATCATTCAAAGACTTAGAATTGTTGCAAAATTTAGCGCCTATTGCTAAAATTTTACAAGGAAAACTCAGCACTGTAATAAAGCTGCAAGGAACATTAGATCATGAATTTACACCAAATCTAAACACAATTTCGGGAGATGCTTTTGCAGAATTATTAACATCTAACATTACACAAAACGAAGCCATACTAGGCAAATTAAGTAACGCTTTAAAGTTTATTGATTTCAATAAACTCGATTTAAAAGCTCTTAAAACCAGATTAGATTTCTCTAATGGAATGGTTAACGTAAAACCATTTAATTTGAAATATGACGATATTGATATTGTCGTGTCTGGATCACATGGTTTTGATAAAAGTTTGAATTATAACCTTGTCTTTGATGTTCCTGCAAAATACTTAGGTAGTGATGTAAACCAATTAATTGGTAAAATAAATGACCCCGAAGTTAACACTATTACCATTCCTGTATCTGCAAATATCACAGGAAGTTATACCAATCCTCAGGTACAAACAGATTTAACTAGTGCAGTTTCAAATTTGACTAAAAAGCTATTTGAAATCCAACAAGAAAAACTTTTAAATCAAGGAAAAGATAAAATCAATGATCTCTTAGGTGGTATATTAGGTGACTCAAAAAAGGACACCCCAAAAAATTCTCCCGAGATAAAAAACGATACAACTAAAACAACCGATCCATTAAAAGAAGGTGTTAAAGATTTATTGGGAGGACTTCTAAAAAACAGAAAGAAAAAGAAAGATACGGTCAAAAACTAACAGCAAACCGCCCAATTCGTTAAAAAAAGACTAAAAATTAGTCGATTTCGAATCTTTTTTGCAAAGAAATGCATAATAATTTGCTTTTGTCAAATTAAAAGTTATGTTGTACTCTTGCAAACTTTTTAAAATACACATTTATACATGAGGCAATTAAAGATTACCAAACAAGTTACCAACCGTGAATCTAAATCTCTAGACAAATACCTACAAGACATCAGTAAGCTGCCTATGATTACTGCTGAAGAAGAAGTTGAACTCGCCCAACGAATACGAGAGGGTGATCAATTGGCTTTAGACAAACTCACGACAGCTAACTTACGTTTCGTTGTGTCTGTTGCAAAACAATATCAAAACCAAGGATTAACACTTCCAGATTTAATTAATGAAGGTAATGCTGGATTGGTAAAAGCAGCTAAACGTTTTGACGAAACTAGAGGTTTTAAATTTATCTCGTATGCTGTTTGGTGGATTAGACAAGCAATTTTACAAGCTTTAGCAGAACAATCTCGAATAGTTAGATTACCTTTGAACAAAATTGGTTCAATAAATAAAATCAATAAGACATATTCTTTCTTGGAACAAACACATGAAAGACCTCCTAGTGCAGAGGAAATAGCACAAGAGTTAGACATGACTGTTACAGAAGTGAAGCAGTCATTGAAAAATTCTGGGAGACACCTATCAATGGATGCACCTTTAAAAGAAGGAGAAACATCAAGTTTATATGATGTTGTGAAATCTGGTGAATCACCAAATCCAGATAGAGATTTAATGAAAGAGTCGCTCAATGTTGAAATTAACAGAGCCTTAGACACATTGTCTCAAAAAGAGAGTGATGTTATTCGATTAAATTTCGGATTAAGTAATGAGCCACCTATGACACTTGATGAAATAGGAGCTACGTTCGATTTAACTAGAGAGCGTGTGAGACAAATTAGAGAAAAAGGGATCAAACGTTTACGTCAAGATTCTAAAAGTAAAATATTAAAAACGTATTTAGGATAGCCCTAAAATAGATAACCACAAGTATTACAATGATTAAAATTTTAGTAAAAGAAGGAGAAAGCATAGAACGTGCTTTAAAGCGTTACAAAAGAAAACACCGTAACGTAAAAACGATGCAAAACATTCGTGAGAATCAATTTTTCACTAAGCCATCAGTAAAAAGAAGACGTGAAATTCAAAAAGCTAGTTATATCCAGGATTTAAGAAATCAAGAAGATATATAATAGTCTTTATTCACTACAATTATAAAAAAAAGCCTTTCCAATTGGAAAGGCTTTTTTTATAAGCTATGTTTAACATTAATCAAATGCAGCATGCGAATTAGCACTTGCCTTATTTACATTAATTATTGCATTGCTAGAGTTTACTAACATCGCTACAATTTCTAAGTTTGCAGGGTTACCAATGTTTCCTGAAGGCACAGTGTAATCATACTTAACTCTGTAAGTATTGTTTGCAACTGCCTGACCTGCTGGAATAGCATCACCTAACACATTTGTAAACGAGTGACGTAAAACGTGATTATGAACAAAATTAGGCACTGGGTTTTGACCACCATAATATTCTGGATAATAGTTTGCTTGACTTAGCACTAAACCATTCTCTAATAAAAATACTACCAATTTAGATCCGTTAAGATTTTCACTAAATCCAACGCTAACCATAAATGAAAGGTTATTAGCTTTAATCGTAGAGTTAATTGCTAATCCGCTTCCAATCGTTCCTTCCGCCTTATCGGTTACTTGATCTACATTATTAGTTTCTGGAAAATTCCATTCTTCTTGTCTATTTACATAAGCGGTAGGTAAACCTGTGATTCCTAAATGATTCGACATTTCAACACCATATTGATTTTGATAAGGATCTCCATTAAATAAATGTGTAGCTACAACCACAACATCATCACTCGCCTCTTGAACCATTTCAATAGCCACTGATACTCTAGTACAATATCCACACCAGTCACCTGTGTAATCTTCAACTAAAGCTCTTCTGTTATAACTTGCAGGTGTCACTGCATTATCAGCTACTGTTACAGAAATTGTTTCGGTCGTAAATGTTTCATAAGCAGCATAGGCATTATAATCTCCTGTTGCATCAGGTATATAAACACCTCCTGTTACAGACTGTTGGTCGTTAATATAGATATTTGCAACATTGGTCACGTTAAACTCATTACCTTGAGTATCTGTTGCCATTACTGTATATTCTATTCTATCACCTAAATTAAGTGCAGTATTATTTACAGTCATTGAAATGGATTCAACAACAGCTAAAAATTGAACTGTAATTGCAGAACTTGTTAAATCTTCATACTTGGCAGTAATAGAAAACGATCCTGTTGATGTCGCCGTGTAAGTAGTACCAGAAATAGGATCCCCATTTACATAAAAAGTAGATTGTGAAGTGACATCATCACCTTCGTTTGTAGCTACGGTAAAGGTTACAGATTCACCTAAATCAACAAAAAATGAGCTCGCATTGACTGTTATGGAGTTAGGTCCTCCATTTCCGTTTCCATTACCATCGCCATTCCCTCCGTCTTCTGATGAACTGCATGAGAATAGCGCAGCCGCCACGACGAAAAGAAAAACCTTAGTGTAATTTTTAATTTTCATAATAGTTAAGTTGTTAAATGTTAAAATTTTAAGATTTGCGAATATAAAAATATATTTCATATTTTTTTGCCAAATTGGCACATAGTTTGCAAAAAAATCAACATAATTGACTGTGTTTTTTAAAATAAATTAACTTTGCCCAAAAAAAACCTAAATTTCTAACGATGAAAACTTTAATTTCACTACTACTTACGCTTACAATTTCCACAACCGCTTTTGCCCAAGATGTTTTACCAAAAATGCAACTTGAAACACTCAAAGGCTCTAACATTAACTTAGAAGATATTTCCAGTGATGACCAGCTCGTAGTTATCTCTTTGTGGGCCACTTGGTGTGTTCCTTGCAAAAATGAATTGGACGCTATTAGCGAAGTTTATGATGACTGGGTCGATGAAACAAACGTTAAATTATATGCCGTTTCAGTAGACGACTCAAGAACAGTAAAGCGCGTAAAACCATTAGTAAGTGGTAAAGGTTGGGAATTTGACATTTTACTAGACACCAACAGTGATTTAAAACGAAAATTGAACGCTCCAACAATCCCCCTAACTTTATTAGTTAAAAACAATAAAATCTTATACAGACATTCGGGTTACACACCTGGAAGTGAAGATGAACTTTACGAAAAAATCAAAGAATTTTCTAAATAAATCACAAACCAACAACTACAACTAAATGAATCGCTACACATTAATAGCACTATTGCTATGCACACCCTTATTTGTGTTTTCACAAGACGAAGGCAAAAAAGATTATGGAACTCTTAGCGGAGGTATAGAATCTAACTCTCAGTATTATATCGACGACTCTAAAACTGGAGATTTTGAAGAAGACGATCCCTTCAGATCCAATAACTACTTAAGATTAAACTATGATTACAAGAATTGGTTTGCTCATATTCAGGTTGAATCTTACGAACCCAACGCTATTCTAAATTTTTATCCAAAATATAAAGGGACAGATGTTGGAACTTTTGCAGTAGGTTACAAGTCTTCAAAATTTGAAGCGACGCTTGGGCATTTTTATGAACAATTTGGAAGCGGACTTATCCTTCGGTCATGGGAAGACAGACAATTAGGAATAAACAACTCAATACGCGGAGCAAACGTGAAATACAGACCAACCAATGCCTTAGAATTTTCGGCTTTGTATGGCAGACAGCGTGATGGCTTTGAAGTATCAGATGGCTCTATTTACGGGTTTAATGCTGAAATTGGCTTATCCTCATTGTTTAAATTTGAAAGTACTGGGTTAGATCTTGGCCTAAGTTATGTAGGTAGAGATGAGGACCTAAATATTAGTGACCCTAATTTCGAATCATTGACGAATTCATTTTCAGCACGATTAGATTTCTCTGAAGGTAACATTTATTCATCTATTGAATATGTAAAAAAAGGGGAAGATGTTTATTCTGAATTAGGTAATATTATTGAAAACAGATATTTTGATGGTAGTGCATTGCTTTTCAATTTTGGATATGCAAAATCTGGTTTAGGAATTGACGCCACATTTAGACGTATGGAAAATATGGCATTTTTCTCAGAACGAGATGAATCGGCAAATGTATTTAATCAAAATTACATCAACTTTATTCCAGCACTCACAAAACAACATGATTATGGTTTAACCAATATCTATGTATATCAGTCACAACCGAGATTAAGTTTTAACCCTATTTTTAAATCGGGTGAAATAGGCGGACAAGTTGATATTTTCTACAACATCAAAAAAGGGTCTACTCTTGGTGGTAAGTACGGAACAAAATTGGCTTTTAATTATTCAACGTGGTCTGGCTTAAAAGGAAACTTCAACATCAATGAAAGATCATACGAAGACACAGATTTCTTAGGATTCGGGGAAAAATACTTCGAAGAGTTTAGTTTAGAGGCAAGAAAAAAATGGTCCCCAAAGTGGGCTTCAATTTTTACGGTTGTCAATACTTTTTATAATGCCCGTTTTGTTGAGGACAGAATTGGAGAGGTCAATGCGACAGCGATTGTTGGTGAAGTCACTCGTAAATTTGAAGGCAGTAAATCCTTAAGATTAGAACTTTCTCATTTATTCTCAGATGATGAAACATCAGAAAGAGCAGATGATTGGGCTGGTGGTACCATTGAATATAATTTCAATAGTAGACTTAGTGTGTATGCTACAGACATATGGAACTATGGAAATCCTGACGAAGATCGTCAAATCCATTACTATACATTTGGCGGAAGTTTCACTAAAGGTGCAACACGAGTTATGGCAAGCTATGGAAGACAAAGAGGAGGCCTTGTTTGTGTTGGAGGTATTTGTCGTTTCGTACCTGAAAACACCGGGTTTTCACTAAGTGTATCAACGTCTTTCTAATATAAAAACTAATAAAAAAAGCTCCATTATAATGGAGCTTTTTTTTATCCTCTATACTTAAGTGGTAAATGCACCACTTTTTTCGTTTCAAAAAAATCTTCTTTAAAATAAGAACTTAAAGGGTAAATTGTAGTTGTTTTATACGACTCTAGCTCTTCAGTTAAATCACCTCCTTTTAAATATAAAATTCCATTTTTTATATCATGCTTCTGCGTTTTACCAATTTTTCCTTTTACCCATTTCACAAAAGATGGCATCGCCGTTACAGCTCTGCTTACAATAAAATCGAATTGCTCGTCAATAGCTTCCACTCTACTATGGGTCGTTTTTATATTTGTTAGCCCAATACTATCGGCAACACCGTTAACAACTTTCAATTTTTTTGCAATACTATCCACCAAATGAAACTCACAATCGGGATACATTATGGCCAACGGTATACCTGGAAATCCTCCACCCGTTCCAACATCTAATATAGAAGCGCCAGGACAAAATTGTACCACTTTGGCAATACCCAAAGAATGCAGTACATGCCTCAGGTACAGCTCATCAATATCTTTGCGAGACACTACATTAATTTTGAGATTCCAATCTTTATACAACCCTTCTAATTGTTCAAATTGATGGATTTGTTCTACTGATAAATCTGGAAAATAGTCCTGTATAAGATTCATTTATCTAAATTTCCACAAAAGTAGACATTTTTATGTGGATATTTTTAGCAAATATTTGGTATAATGGGAGCATTAATTATATATCTTTGCTCTTCAAATATTAAAAATGTAATTTTTTACGTTACAATTGAAAAATAGCAATTCAATGACAAAGCAAGCACTTTCTTTTTCTAGAACAGATTCTGCAAAATTTTTTAGAACGCTAAATAAACGTGTTAACAATTATTTTAAAGAGAATAATATAAAACGTACAGGGAATTGGAAAATCTGGTTAAAAACAGTGGTTATGTTTACCATGTTTCTTCTGCCTTATTTTTTAATCTTAACTCTTGACATTCCTGGATGGCTTCAATTATTGCTTACCGTAATTATGGGTATTGGCATGGCTGGAGTTGGAATGAACGTGATGCATGATGGTAATCATGGCTCATACTCTAATAAAGAATGGGTTAATCGTTTGATGGGAAGTAGTATTTACATTCTTGCAGGAAATGTATACAATTGGAAAGTTCAGCACAATGTTCTGCATCATACCTACACTAACATTCATGGTCATGATGAGGATCTAGAAGCTGGGCGTATTTTACGTTTTTCTAAACATGCAAAATGGCACAAACATCATAAATTTCAACACTACTATTCAGTTCTACTTTATGGTTTACTAACAATTAATTGGGCCATAACAACAGATTTTCAGCAAATGTATCGCTATATGAAACGTAAGTTGTCTTATGGTAAATTACCAAATCCTGTAGTGAATTGGAGTAAATTAGTCATCTCTAAACTCATTTATGTATCTATTTGGATTGTTATTCCAATGCTTGTATTAGACATTTCATGGTGGAAAATTTTACTTGGTTTCTTTATTATGCATTATGTGGCAGGCTTAATTTTAAGCGTTGTTTTTCAGCTAGCTCATGTTATGGATGAAGCCGAAATGATGCTACCTGAAGAAAATGGCACCATGAAAAACACTTGGGCTATTCATCAATTAAAAACAACGGTAAACTTTGGGGCAAAAAGTAAAATAATCAACTGGTATACTGGTGGTCTTAACCATCAAGTAGAGCATCATATTTTTCCTCACATAAGCCATGTTCACTACGGAAAAATCTCTAAAATTGTTAGAGAAACAGCTAAAGAATTTAATTTACCCTATAAAGAATACAAAACCACCAGAAAAGCGATTATCGCCCATTTTAAATTCTTAAAGCAAATGGGAATGAAACCTGCGATGAGCTAAAACGATCTATTTTAAATGACACAACTTTCAGATAGAGTTCTCAACATGGCAACGTCTGCCACTCTAGCAATGGCGGCGAAAGCACGAGAATTAAAAGCAGAAGGAAAAGATATCATTGGACTAAGTCTTGGGGAACCAGATTTTAACACTCCTGATTTTATTAAGGAAGCAGCAATTCAAGCTGTAAATGACAACTATAATTCATATACTCCCGTTGATGGTTATGGTGAACTGAAAGATGCCATTATAACAAAATTTAAAAGAGACAACAACCTTAGCTATACACCTTCACAAATTGTAGTGTCTACTGGAGCTAAACAGGCCTTAGCAAATATTGCTGCTGTACTATTAAACAAAGGTGATGAAGTGATACTACCTTGCCCTTATTGGGTTAGTTATAGTGACATTGTTAAACTTAACGACGGTGTTCCTGTTGAAGTTAAAACATCCATTGAAAATGACTTTAAATTAACACCTCAGCAATTAGAAGAGGCGATTACTCCAAAGACCAAAATGATTTGGTATAGTTCACCTTGTAATCCAAGTGGATCTGTATATAGCAAAAAAGAATTAAGAGCTATTGCCGATATTTTACAAAACCATCCAAACATTATTGTGGTTTCAGATGAAATTTACGAGCATATTAACTTTATTGGCGGACACTCTAGTATGGCTGAGTTTGATGATATGTTTGATCGAACAGTAACCGTAAATGGTGTATCAAAAGCGTTTGCAATGACTGGTTGGAGAATAGGCTACATTGGCGCTCCTGAGGCTATTGCCAGAGCTTGTAACAAAATGCAGGGCCAAATCACTAGTGGCGCAAACTGCATTGCACAGCGCGCTGTAATTACTGCCCTCAATGAATCACCTTCCCGTGTTCAATATATGATTGATGAATTCAAGCTAAGGCGTGAACTTATTTTAGGGTTACTTAATGACATCGAAGGCTTTAAAACAAATGTACCTGAAGGTGCTTTTTATGTATTTCCAGATATATCACATTTCTTCGGAAAAACGCTTAAAGGGCAATATATAGAAAACGCAACAGATTTTTCTTTATTCTTATTAGAACATGCTAACGTTGCCACTGTAACTGGTATTGCCTTCGGAAATCCTAGCTGCATTAGAATTTCTTATGCTGCGTCTCAAAAGCAAATTATTGAGGCTATAAGGCGAATTAAAGACGCTGTAAGCTAAATAATATTGAAATAAATTAACACATAGATTCCAATACCAAAAAGGATGATAAAAGACACTAAAGAAATCACTTGATGTCTTTTGTGATCCTTTTTTGCTTTTTGTTTTATTTGATGTAATAATTCCGGACTAGCCTCTGGAAAGTCAAATTCACTTTTTGCGTTTTTCCCATAACCACCAAGCGTTTTTTTAAACCTTGATGATTTATCAAGTCTTATACTTTTATTACTCTTTAACGAGCTTATCATAGACTCTCCTAATGGCATATCTCTTTTTTATTAAAAATACATAACATATAATAGAATTACTAAAACTATAAAACCGATGATGCTTTTCTTAATAAGTAAGCGTCTATTTTCTCTTTTGGTTTTAATTCTTACACGTCTTAATACATGAGGTGGTACCTCTGGTAATATATAAGGTTTATACGCTTTCTTATGGCGAGATCCTCCATTCATTTTAGTGAATGGCTTACGTTTCCCGTTTTTTAATTGTTTCCTATTATAATTAATAGAAGCATTCATTGATGAGATTCCCATAATATCTTTATTTATTCTGAAATCGTATCAGAAATCCAACAGGTAACATTAAAGCATATCAAACCTTTTGGCATCTATATTTACCAAAATTGTATGAATTTAAAAATGTAAAAGATAATATGAGGGTAATCTCAGTAGTATCAGTTAAAAAAGGTCTATTAGGACCAGCTTATAAGATAAAAGCCAGTACTGTTACAAAAACAGACAGTTTTAAAAGAGTATCGATACTTGAAGTAATTTGATATTGTCTGCTTTTTACACGTTGCTTAATACCAAAGATAGAAGTTGACTTTGTGTTGTTTAAATTACATTTTACTACAGACTTGTAGTTCGAATTTAACAGACCTTCAGGTCTAACAAATTCTGTTGCTAATCTACGTTTGGGCGAAGGCTCTAATTTTTGAGATGCTAATACTAATTCCATGATTGATTAATTTAATTGATTATACCAATAAGACGTACATTCGAGGTATTTGTTACAACTACCATCTTCTGTAACCCTTTAAAAACCAATACAAAATTCCCGAAACACCTATAAATATTAATATTTCAGAATGAAAAATATTTTTAAAAATTTTTATTAAATCATCTGTTTCGCCAGAAGAAAGGCGTCAACAAAATCAAAACTGTAAACAATTCTAAACGCCCAATGAGCATTAAAAACGCAGACCACCATTTAGCTAAATTTGGCAATTCGGCATAGTTATTTACTGGTCCATAATTACCCAAAGCAGGCCCAACGTTTCCTAAACTCGAAGCAGATAAACCTATTGCAGATTCAAAATCTATCTGAAACATAGAAAACACCAATGCCCCAATAATAAAAGAAAGCATGTAAAGAATGAAGAAACCAAGAATATTAAAAACAATATCTCCAGAAACAGATTTTTTATTGTAGCGAACAGGCAAAATGGCGTTAGGATGTAATGCCCGTTTAAATTCTAAGAAACCATTTTTAATCATTAGCATATGTCTCACAACTTTCACACCTCCCGAAGTACTGCCCGCAGAACCACCTAAAAACATTAGTCCGAAAAAAAACACCACCAAGAAAGGCGTCCACAAGGTATAGTCTGCTGTCACAAAACCTGTAGTTGTAATAATAGCTAAGACTTGAAAAAGTCCATGTCTTAAAGATGCTTCGGCCTTCCCAAATGTCATTGGATGATCTATTGAGGAAATTGAAAAATCTGCTCTAAAGTAAATGATCAATGCCGCGATTATAGTAAACAACGCAATGAACTTAAAGTACAGTTTAAACTCTTCATCACGTATCACCTTTTGAACACGTCCTTTAAACGCGAAATAACTGAGTATAAAATTTGTTCCTGCCAAGAACATAAATGCCATAATAATATATTGAATAACAGGTTGCCCATTCCAATGAGCAACGCTAGCATTTTTTGTAGAAAATCCACCTGTAGATAGTGTAGATAGCGAATGATTGATAGCGTCAAAAAATGACATTCCAGCTACTTGGAGTAAGATAGTTTCTGCTGCAGTGTAACCAAAATAAATGAGCCATAATCGCTTAGCTGTATCTGTAATTCGGGGGTGAAGCTTATCGGCATTTGGTCCAGGTGCTTCGGCTGCAAACAACTGCATTCCTCCAATTCCAAGTAAGGGCAAAATAGCAATGGCAAGTACAATAATCCCCATTCCACCTATCCAATGTGTCATACTTCTCCAAAACAATACGCCTTTAGGAATCGACTCTATATCATTTAAAATCGTTGCTCCTGTGGTCGTATAACCAGACATGGTTTCGAAAAAGGCATTCGTAAAACTTGGTATCGAGCCTGTAATTAGATAAGGTAAAGTTCCTGTTAAGGCCATAACAATCCAACCAAAAGCCACGACAATATAACCATCTCTTTTGTTGAGTTCCTTTTTGTGTTCCTTCGTAAGATACATGGCAACTCCACCAAGCAATAACACAATAGAACCTGCGCTGAGTAAATCTAAGGTTACGCCGTCTTTATAGATCAAACTAATAAGTGTAGATAGCAGTATAAAACCACCATTGAACAAACATAGCAATCCGAAAAAATGAAAAATTATTTTATAATTAAGTCTCACGTATTATTAGAAAAAGAATCGTTCTACTTTTGTTATAGATCTTGGCAAACAACATACCACAACCTTATCTCCTACTTCTATTTGAAAATCCCCTAAAGGAATAATTCCTATATCATTCCTAATAACACCACCAATAATAGCTGAGCGCGGAAAATCTAAGTCTTTAATAACCTTTTGAGTAATTTTAGATTTTGAAGTGACTTCAAATTCGAGTAACTCTGCATTCATATTGCTAAGTTTGGTCATTGCCAACACCTCACCTCGTCTTATGTATCTAAAAATATTATTGGCTGCTAAAAGTTTTTTATTGATTAACGTATCAATACCTATAGATTGAGACAGCTGATAGTAGTCCATGTTTTCGACTAAAGCAATGGTTTTTTTCACTCCTTTAGATTTAGCTACCAAACAAGACATTATATTGGTTTCTGAATTACCGGTTACCGAAATAAAAGCGTCCATCTCTTTTATATTTTCTTCCTCTAGCAACTCCACATTTCTACCATCTCCATTAATAACAAGGGCATTAGGCAAATCATCGGCGCATTCAAAAGCAACCTCTTTATCACTTTCAATAAGTTTTACTTTAAATCTGCCTTCACAAAGATCTCTAGCGGTTTTGTAACCAATTTTACTACCACCCAAAATCATAATATTCTTAAGCTCTGTTCTCACTTTTCCAGACAGTTGAAATAATTCTTCATCGCCACCCTTAGAAGTCATAAAAACGACCTTATCTCCTTCTTTAAACTCTGTATCACCTCTAGGTATAATGGTATATTGTGTTCCAAAACGCTGAATAGCAATTGGTACAAAATGGAGTTCTGGAAACACTTGAGCTGCTTCTCTAACGGTTTTTCCAACAAAACTAGCTGTTCGAGATAAGCGTAAACTTAGCATTGTTAATTTACCTTCTTCAAATTCGTACGAATCATTAAATCCGTATTGATTAAGCAGCAATTCAATTTCGGCAGCCGCTAAAGTTTCAGGAGAGATCAATTCATCAATTCCAAATTTTGTGAACCCAACTTCCGTTTGATCTAAAAATTCAGAATTAGAGATTCTAGCTATGGTTTGTTTAGCACCTAATTCTTTTGCAAGAACACATGCAGTAATGTTTGTCGTTTCCGAAGATGTCACAGCAATAAATAACTCAGATGTGTTAATTCTCGCTTCATTTAAAATGGCTATCGACGTCACATCACCCTTAATGACCCTAATATCTAAGTGATCATTGGCATAAGCTAAACTATTTTTGTCTGTATCTATTAAAGTAATCTCTTGAGATTCATAAGACAATAATTTGGCCAAATGAAATCCTACTTCTCCTGCTCCCGCAATAATTATTTTCATTGATTATGTATATTCAAAAAAACATACAAATATACTACATTATTATGTGATTGAGAGTCTCTTAAAAGTAAGGCTCAAATTATTTAAAGCTATTAGTTTTAAGTATATTTGCAAAAAAAAAGAATGTCGTCAAAAGTGACTCCATATAAAGACAGTGATTTGAATAAAAAGCAGCAGGTCACTCAAATGTTTGATAATATCTCAAAAGAATATGATGGTTTAAATCGTGTTATTTCTTTTGGAATCGATATTAAATGGCGTAATAAGGTTGTTGATATTATAGCTCAAAATAAGCCTGAGCGTATTTTAGACATTGCAACAGGCACAGGAGATTTGGCCATTAGTCTGGCAAAAACCAAAGCCAAAAAAATTGTTGGATTAGACATAAGTGACGGTATGCTCGAAGTAGGGCGAAAAAAAATTAAAAGTAAAAATTTAGATGACCTTATTTCTATGGTAATTGGTGATTCTGAAAATTTACCGTTTGAAGACAATAGCTTTGATGCCATTACTGTAGCATTTGGGGTTAGAAATTTTGAGAATTTAGAAAAAGGACTTTCAGAAATTTTTAGGGTCTTAAAACCTAACGGAACGTTTGTCATTCTTGAAACTTCTGTACCTACTAAAACCCCTTTTAAACAAGGCTATAAGTTCTATACCAAATACATTTTACCAGCCATCGGAAAACTCTTCTCGAAAGATCAATCTGCCTATTCTTATTTATGTGAATCTGCATCTGTTTTTCCATATGGTGAGGTTTTAAACAATATTTTACGTAAAATTGGGTTTATTAACGTGCAAGACAAACCTCAAACTTTAGGTGTCGCAACAATTTATGTAGCCTCTAAAGCTTAATCAAGGTTTATACACGTCATTATCGTGATATTTATGAAGAAAATACTTATCGTTTTAACCTTACTTATAATGTCGCAGAGTGTTTCTGCCCAATTATTTAGTAGAGAAAAAATAAAAAATATTGAGAATTTCGATAAAAAAACCCTCAGTTGGGGTTTTTATCTTGGACTTAACAGTTATGATTATCAGTTTAATTATGAAAGAGATCTTAAAGAAATTCTAGTTGAAACAAGTTTAGGTTTTAGTGTTGGCTTGGTTTCTAATCTGAGAATAAACGATCATTTAGATCTGAGGTTTGAACCAGGCTTATTTATTACCACGAGAAGCATACAATATGACCCAAGTTACTTCGTTGGTCTTGAATCTACTGATGCCGATTTGCTAAGAGAGGTAAAATCGACTTATGTTCATTTCCCACTACTACTGAAAGTCTCTACAAAACGTTTGAATAACTTTAAACCATTTATTATAGGTGGTTTATCTATGGCACTCAACTTATCAAGTAATGAGGAAAATCCAGATGACAATGCTGCTGGTCAATTTAGAACAAAGAAAAATGTTCTTTTTTATGAGTTAGGTGTTGGCATCGATTTCTATAACCAGTGGTTTAAGTTTACACCTTCTATTCGGGGTGTATTTGCATTAAATGATGAACTCATTAGAGACGAAGACCCTAATAGTCCATGGACAAGCAATATAAGAACCATGAAAACAAGAGGTATCTTCTTAAATTTTACATTTCAATAGAATTCCGTTTAAATTCACTTAAAACAATTGCCGTGGCGGTTGCTACATTTAAACTTTCTGTCGCTTTTAAATTTCCAAATCGAGGAATACTTAATTTCTTGGTAACTAGGGCTTCAATAGCATCTGAAATTCCATTGGCTTCATTACCCATAACAATTATCCCTGCATTAGGCATCTTATTAGTATAAATGGAATCGCCATCCATAAACGTTCCAAAGACATTCATATCGCTATCTTTAATATAATCTTCAAGATTAACGTACGTCAAATGTACTCTTGTCAATGAACCCATCGTAGCCTGTACAACCTTAGAGTTATAGCAATCAACAGTTGCCTTACTGCAAATCAAATGTTTTATACCAAACCAATCGCAAAGTCTAATAATTGTGCCGAGATTTCCAGGGTCTCTAACATCGTCAAGCGCTAAAATCAATCCTGTATGAGGTATATCTTCATTTTGCGGAATTTTAAACATTGCAAGAGCTGTATTAGGTGCTTTAAGTCGACTTATTTTTTGAAGCTCCTTATCTGAAATCAAAACGGTTTCAGTATTAAAAATGTCTTCTGTTGAAAACAATTGGTATAACTCAAAGCTAGAATTCAAAAACTCTTCAATACCTTTTATACCTTCAACCACAAATAACTGATGTTGGATTCTAAACTTTTTTTGACTCAAGCTAGCAATTAATTTTATGTGGCTCTTTGTTAACATTAAAATGTATTTACTTTTGTGATGTTTTAACTAAAATACAAAGTAATACTTTTTTGGTCTATTATTTGTTATGATAAGACCACAATAAAACTGTAAATTTGGATAGAACTTAAATGCAAACACTTTCTTTTTTGAAATTTCACTTTTCCAAGATACTAATCTGCGGTTTGATATGCACTACTTTATCGTGTAACGTGATGAAGCGCGTTAAAAAGAATGAGCATTTATTGACGAGTAATACGGTTTTAGTTAATGACAAAAAAAATACGACAGAAACCGTCAATAATCTTATCTATCAAAAGCCAAACGGTACATTATTAGGAATTCCTTTACGAGTTCACATATACAATTTGGCGCGTCCAAATATAGATTCGATACTCAATCAGAAATATAGGAATCCAGAAAACCCTAGAACTGGTCTTAAAAATTTACTCTCATTAAAACAGTATGAAGCCTTTGTAAAATCGAAAAAGAACTTTAACAATTGGTTAAAAAAAACAGGAGAAGCGCCAGCCATTTACAATGAGGCCAGAGCCGAAAAAACAGCGAACGCTCTAAAAAAATATTACTTCAGCAAAGGATGGTTTAACGTTGAAACTGCTTTTGAAACTGAAAAAGATAGCAATCAAAGAGCTAGAGTCACTTACAAAGTCAATACAGGAGATCCCTATTATTTAGACTCTATAACACAAAACATAAAGACACCAATAATTGACTCCTTATACACGGCACACTTAAAGCAAGGTTCACTTATAAAAGAAGGGCAACAATACGATGAAGCCAGTTTTTCTGCTGAACGCGACCGATTAACCGAACAACTGAGAAACTCTGGTTTTTATCATTTTGGACAAGATTATATTACGTTTGCTATTGACACTATTGGCACCAATAAAAAAATGCCAACCGATTTAATAATTGCCAACAGAGCTGTTAGAACAGAAGATTCGATTAGACGTGTTCCTTTTAAGGTATATAAAGTTAAAGAGGTTAATATTTTCACCGATTTTAAAAATGAAAATCGAAATTCTACGATTAGTGATTCTGTAAAATTTAAAGGTTACAACTTATACAGTTTTGACGAAATGAAATACAGACCAAAGGCTATTACCGACGCCGTTTTTATAAATAAAGGTGATGTTTTTAAAGACATAGACAGAACACGAACTTACCGCTATTTAAGTCAATTACAGGCCTTCAGATATCCAAGAATTGAATATATAGAAAATGAAAACGATACCACTTTAACCGCAAATGTATATCTAGTCCCTAAGAAAAAATTTGAACTTACCACCAGTTTTGAAATCTCACAAAGTAATATTCAAACGGTGGGTTTTGCCTTTAATACTGGTTTACTTATACGAAACATCTTTAGAGGTGCAGAAACTTTAGAAATTTCGGCGTTAGGTGCCATCGGATCTTCAAGAGATGCCTCTGACACAAAAGATCAGTTTTTTGACATTAATGAGTTAGGTGGAAATTTGAGACTTAACATTCCTCGTTTTTTTCTACCCTTTAATACCGAAAAGTTAATACCAAAATACATGTCTCCAAGCACAAGAATATCACTAAGTGCTACGAGTCAAACAAATATCGGATTAGACAAACAAGCGTTTACCGGAACGGTTAACTATAATTGGTACCCTACACGAAAAGTGACTAATAATCTTGATTTGTTTAATGTTCAGTTTGTAAAAAATCTTAATACAGGCAATTATTTTGGGGTTTATACAACGTCGTTTGATAGGTTAAATTCTATTGCACGCGATATTGGTTACATTGGAAATGACGAAAGTTTAGAAAACCCAAACGTGCAAAACGATTTTTCTCCAGCAGATACCTTTATAAGTGATGTTTTAAACAACAACACTTCTCTTATGCCAGGTGATAATGATTACATAGATATTAATAACATTAACCAACGTAAAAATAGACTAACCGAAGACAACCTTATTTTCTCTTCTAGTTTTAATTACGTCAAAAATCGAAGAGAAAATTTGTTTGATAAAGATTTCTCTATTGTAAGGTTCCGTTTAGAATTAGCAGGAAATTTATTATCTAATCTATCAAAGACTTTCAATTTACCAAGAAATGCAGATGGTAGATATGAAGTTTTTGGGGTGCCTTTTTCTCAGTATGTAAAAACTGAAATCGATTATGTAAAGCACTGGAATTTGGGAAGGCAAAATGAATTGGCTATTCGTACCTATTTTGGAATTGCCATACCTTATGGAAACTCTAACAGTATCCCATTTGCAGAAAGTTTCTTTTCAGGAGGACCTAACGATGTTCGTGCTTGGACAGCATACAACCTCGGCCCAGGAAGCTCTCTGTCTACTAACGAATTCAACGAAGCCAACATGAAAATAACGTTGAGTGCTGAGCAACGTTTTAATCTTTTAGGTCGTTTTAATGGCGCTGTTTTTATTGATGCTGGAAATATTTGGAATGTGTTTGACAACGTTGAAGACGACAAAGCCACATTTGATGGTTTTGGATCCTTAAAAGATATTGCTGTAGGTTCTGGATTTGGTATTCGTTATGATTTTGGATTCTTCGTTTTAAGAGGTGATATAGGTTTTAAAACCTATGATCCATCTAGGGAATTAGGCAATAGGTGGTTTAAAGATTACAACTTCAGTAATGCCGTTTATAATATAGGGGTTAACTATCCATTCTAAGCTCTTTTTTTGTTCAATAGCGATAACGTTTTCGTTAATTTTAGCTGTTTCAAAGTTTTAAAAACCCCAAATATTAGTCAAATTTTACGTATTTTTGGCTTTTAATTTTCAACTAAAAAACAAACATGAGTCACAACATAAAAGCAGGAGTTGCTACAGGGCGAGAAGTACAAGATATTTTTAACCTCGCAAAAGAAAAAGGCTTTGCTCTGCCAGCTGTAAACGTTATTGGATCTAATTCTATAAATGGTGTTTTAGAAACTGCAAAAACGTTAAATGCTCCAGTAATTATTCAATTTTCTAATGGAGGAGCACAATTTAATGCAGGAAAAGGCTTAAGCAACGACGACCAAAAAGCTGCTATAGCAGGTTCTGTTGCAGGTGCAAAACACGTCCACTTAATGGCCGAAGCTTATGGTGTTCCAGTAATTTTACATACAGATCATTGTGCGAAGAAATTATTACCTTGGATAGACGGTTTATTAGACGCAAGTGAGCAGCACTTCAAAGACACAGGAAAGCCATTATATAGTTCTCATATGATTGATCTTTCTGAAGAGCCAATTGAGGAAAATATTGAGATTTGCAAGTCTTACCTTGAACGCATGAGCAAAATGGGCATGACTCTAGAAATAGAATTAGGTATCACTGGTGGAGAAGAAGATGGTGTAGATAACACAGATGTTGATGATTCAAAATTATACACACAACCAGAAGAGGTTGCTTATGCCTATGAAGAGTTGAGTAAAGTGAGTGATCAGTTTACCATTGCTGCAGCCTTCGGAAATGTTCATGGTGTATACAAACCTGGAAACGTAAAACTAACACCTAAAATTCTTAAAAACTCTCAAGAATTCTTATCTCAAAAGCATAATTTACCACATAATCATATTGATTTTGTATTTCATGGAGGATCTGGATCAACAGTTGAAGAAATTAGAGAAGCCATAGGTTATGGTGTAATAAAAATGAATATTGACACAGATATGCAATATGCATTTATGAGCGGTGTTCGTGATTATATGGGAGAAAAATCTGAATATTTAAAAGCTCAGATTGGAAATCCGGATGGTGATGATGTTCCAAATAAAAAGTATTATGACCCAAGAGTTTGGCTAAGAAAAGGTGAAAATGCATTCGTTGAACGCTTAAAAAAGGCGTTCGAAGACCTTAATAATGTAAATACTTTATAACTTTGCACTACTAACTACTAATTAAAACTATGTTTAATGTCTTGGTTTAAAAGGAAAGATAAGGGAATACAAACCTCTACAGAAGAGAAGAAAGACACACCCAAAGGGTTGTGGTACAAATCTCCAACAGGTAAAATTGTTGATACGAAAGAATTAGAGCAGAATTTTTATGTGAGTCCAGAAGATGGCTATCACGTTAGAATTGGAAGTAAGGAATACTTTGAGATTTTATTTGATGACAATACATTTGAAGAATTAGACGCATCACTTCTATCTAAAGATCCATTAAAATTTGAGGATACAAAAAAGTATCCAGACCGATTAAAAGCCGCTCAAGAAAAAACCAAACTTAAAGATGCTGTAAGAACAGCTGTTGGAAAGTCTAAAGGTAAAGATCTTGTTATTGCTTGTATGGACTTTTCATTTATTGGAGGTTCTATGGGAAGCGTTGTAGGTGAAAAAATTGCGAGAGCTGCAGATTATGCCTTAAAAAATGAAAAACCTTTTATGATTATTTCTAAATCTGGAGGTGCACGTATGATGGAAGCCGCATTATCGCTAATGCAATTGGCTAAAACCTCTGTAAAATTAGCACAATTGGCAGATGCTGGAATTCCATATATTTCATTATGTACAGATCCAACAACGGGTGGTACAACAGCGTCGTTTGCTATGTTAGGAGATATTAATATTAGTGAGCCAGGAGCACTTATAGGATTTGCTGGACCGCGTGTTGTGAAAGACACCACTGGTCAAGAACTGCCAGAAGGATTTCAGACTTCTGAGTTTTTATTAGAACATGGCTTCTTAGATTTTATTACACATCGTAAAGAATTAAAAAACAAAGTGAATTTGTATATCGATTTGATTACAAATCAACCAGTAAGAGCATAATACGCTTTATCAGAGCTAAATAAAAAAAAGCGAGCCCAACGGCTCGCTTTTCTGCCTTAAAGTGTTACACTATTAACCTATACGTAACATAAGGCCAACCAACTATTTTAAATCAAGAACTGATACACACAAAACCCTAACAGCACATAGTATATCCAAAGAAATACTTCGAGTTTGTATTTTTTTAATAGGTTTTCCATGATTATAAATGTGTTAATTAATTATAATTTTCTTTACAATACTTTGATTATAAGCTTGAATCTTGAATAAGTAAAAACCAGTTGGTAGTTTCAATTTGAGTGTTTTCTGATGATTAAAATCTAATAAAGGAATACGCTGCAATTGTTTCCCTGTGATATCACAAACTATCATTTGTTCTAACTGGATATCCCCAGAATACCCTAACACAAAAACGCCATTGTTAGGATTAGGGTACACGCGTAAGTCATCTTTTAACGAATTCACATCAACACTTAAGGCCTCTTGGCTTTGACCAATAATATCGAACGTATAAGTTGCATTATCACAATCATCGCTCATAAAAGAAACAGTTGCTGTATTTATGGTATTAACCATACTCGGTGTATAACGAATTGTAAATGATGCTGTACCTCCATTTGCCATAATGGTGGCTTCTGGAAGTTCTACCACTTCAAAATCTGTACTGTTTGTGATTGTAATTAAAGGAGCACCAGATAATAATAAATCGGCAATTCCTATATTCTCAATTGTAAATGTATATTCTACAAAATTTCCAAAATCGACTAGACCAAAATCGGTATGATCATTTGTATCGGGAGTATCATCGCCATTAGCAATAGACATCCCATTTCCGAGTAAATTAATTTCAGGACAGCCACCACAACGTTCTGAATACACCACACCATTATCTACTTGCCAACTGCTATAGGAACCTGTACCTGCATTTGCGGCAATTTCATCATCTACCTCAACACATAAGAGGTTATTGTCCTGGGCGCGCATTGTTGTTAAAATGGTATTATTGCCATTTTTAAGGTTTAAAGTCTCTAGTAAATTGTCTTCTAAACGTAAAAACGTCAGGTTGGTGTTATAAGATAGATCTAAATCTACAATTTGATTATTTCTACAACGCAACTCTTCTAAATCTCTGAAATCTTGAATACCTGTTAAGTCTATAATACTTTCGTTTTCGATATTTAATGATAAGATAGGTTCTATATCTGAAGTTAGTACATAGTCATCCAAAGCTCCTGTATCGTAACCTAAATCTATCAGTGCTTGTTCAAAGTTATCATCAGGAACATATGTGTCTAGGCAGTGTTGCCCATAACTTACAGTACTATCTTTTAACCATGTTGCATAAATCCCATTACCAGCATTAGCATCTACCTCATTATCGACTTGCAAACAATTTAGGTTTGGACTATTCGTTATATTAAAATTTGAAATTAAATCATTTGCACCATTTTTTAAATTGACAAATTCTAAAACAGGTGTATTTTGAAGATATATATGAGTTAATAAATTATTAGTATGAAGATCAATATTTGTAAGAGGATTAGTTCCCAGAGCTAAAGAATTCAAATTCAAATTATTAGTTAAATCAATTGAACTTATATAGCATAAAGTTGCTGAAAGAGTTTCTAATAAAGCATTGTTACTTACATCCAACATTGAGAGACCATAGTTCACAGAACAGTTAAGCGTTGTTAATAAAGGACAATTGCTTAAGTCAAGGTTTACTATATGATTTGAATAGCAATGGACTTCGATTAAAGCGGGATTATTTGATACGTCAAGTGTTGTTAATTGACTACGAAAAACTCTCAAAATCTCCAAGTTTATATTATTACTTAAATCTATTGTCCCTAATGGAGAATCGGAACAATCCAATTGAGTTAAATTAATATTACTATTAAGATCAAGTGCGTTTAAATTAGGATTATCATTACAATAAAGAATATCTAAAAGCGTATTAGAACTTAAATCAATATTAGAGATTTCATTTTCACTAACATTTATTATTTCAAGCAAAGTATTACTAGACACATCTATTGTTGTAAGATCATTAAAGCTTAAATTCAAGAATTCTAAAGCAATATTATCACTTAAATCAATACTCGATAACTTACTTGTAAAACAATTAAGCGATCTAAGTCCATTCAAGTTATCTACATTTATATTCTCTAATTGATAGTTTTGCCCTAAATAAATTTCATTTAATGCTGAATTAGTAGAAAAATCAATATGTGTTAATTGACTCTTTCTACATGTAAACATCTGTAAATCTGTCAATCCAGTTAAATTGATGGATGTTAAAGCATTATTTTGGTAAAACTCTGTCATTTCAACACTAATTAAATCAACATTATTACTTAGGTCTAAGGCCGTTGCTGCTACAGCGCCTAAATTTAGGTGTTGAAGTGAATTAAAACCTTCGATCCCAGTATAGTCTGTTATAAAACCAGCAATAGTAGTAGAAGCTAAGTTTAAGAAAGTTTCATTTTCAATGTTTGAGGTTAAAACTTGCCCATCAATAACATCATCAAACCCTAAGTCAATTAATGCTTGTTCAAAGTTAGCATCTGGAATTGCCGTTGTTTGTGCTTGTAATAATCCTGTAAAAATTAAGGATATAAAAAATAATTTTATGTTCATAACGTATGTTTTAGGTTAATAATTAATGATTACTTTTTTGGTGGTTATAGTATTATTGGTTTTTACTTTTAAAAAATAAATACCCCTTTCAAGGTTGACTGATACAGGATAAAAATGTGTGTTATGGATATTTATCATTGAAATTTCTTTCCCATTTACATCTAATAGTTGTAGTGCCTTTAGCTTCAGATTGTCGTTACAGCGTACAATAAATTGGCCTTTATTTGGATTTGGATTTATACTTACTTCCTGCTTTTCAAAAATTGGATTTTCTAAATTTAAGGTCGCAGCACAATCTTCAGAATAGGTGGCTATATCATCCTTTAACCAATTGGCATATACTCCATTTTCTGCATTAGCATCATTCTCTTCATCTACCTGTATACACAATAGGTTACTGTTGAATCTCGCATCAACATGTTCTAAAGCCATATTATTACCATTACTTAAGATCAAACTTGTTAAAGGTGTATTTCGGCAAACCAATGCTTCTAGAGCTATATTATTACTAAGGTCTAATGATGTAAATAAATTTTCATTTGCCGACAAATGGGTTAACTGGATATTGTTACTTAAATCTAAATCTGTTAGCTGACTGTTAACACAATTGAGAAGTCTCAAGTTCGTGTTATTACTTAAGTCTATATTACCAAGTAATGATCCAGAGCAAACCAAAACTTCAAGTGCTGGGCAATTTGTAACATCAATGCTGCTAAGTTCATTTTGCCCAGTAAATATGCTAATCATAGCAGTATTATTACTTAAATCAAGTATTGAAATAGGATTACCAGAAGTATCTAAATTTTCTAAAGCAACAAAATCCTCAATACCAGTTAAATCACTAACATTGCTCAAAGGAATTACTAAAGACGTAATGGTATTAATGTTAGTTGTTGGCACTACTCCATCAATTGGTGGAGAATCGTAACCCATGTCTATGAGTCGTTGTTCGAAATTAGGATCAGGTATTGCTGTTGTTTGTCCTTGAATGTAAGTTGTAAAAATTAAAGTTAAAAAAGGAAGCCAGATTTTCATTAGTAGATTTTTTGGTTTATCAAATCTACTTTACGGGATGTATGTTATCTTTCCTATATTTAAAATTGGTACAAAAAGATTGCTGTTTGTGATGAATACCATAAACTAAAAACTGTGGTTTAAAGACTGTAGGTACTAACAGCATATGATTTGGTACGAAATGCATTGATTTGAGTCTAAAACATCATGAAAATTTCAATTATCTTGTCAGGAAATTGAACACCTTAGTTGTTTTATTAATAGAAAAGTTTACCACCAATCAACCAAAAGATAATGCGTCTATTAAGATTTTTAAACTACCCTTACCCGTTCTATGAAAACACAAAACAAGGCTTTAAAATTTCATTCTCCATAGGTCTATTCATAGCTGTTTTTTGTTACTTATTTATGCCTTTTGGTTTAGACAAACTTAACTCCTCTGGCAGATTAGGATATGGATTAGTTTCTTTCTTGGTTTGCGGGTTATACATCGTTATTCTTCCCTTAATCTTTAAAGACAGTTTACAAAATAAAGGCTGGAAAATTTATAAAGAAATACTATGGATTTTACTAATTAATCTCTCCCTTGCCATTGCAAACTACTTCTATTCTGGCTATATTTTTAATGCTGGATATGCATTTAATTTTAAGATTTTTCTTTTCGTATTTACCTGTACTGTTGTTATTGCGGTTATTCCAGCGATAACTATTATTCTATATAAACAGCTTTTTGTGTATAAGAAAATTGTGAAAGAAGTAGCTCAATTAGACTCACAGATTATAGCCAAAAATGAATCGTATAATTACGTCGTGCCTCAAAAAAAACTAATTATCACTTCAGAAAACAACAAAGAGGTTATAGAAATTAAGAATAATGATTTCATCTTTATTGCTTCAGCTGGAAACTATATAGAGCTCTATTTTTTAAATGATGACACCATTGAAAAAAAGCTACTACGTAATAACATATCAAAAGTTGAACAGCAACTTAAAAAATTCAAAAACATAATAAGATGCCATCGCTCTTACATTATTAATCTGGATAAAATTGATAAGGTATCAGGGAACTTGCAAGGTTACCAGTTAAGGTTTAAAAATGTAACTGAATGCATACCTGTATCTCGTAGTTATACAAAAACGATTAAAACGGCTATTTTAAGTACTTAAGTTCTGTTCAATAATTAATTTAGCCTTCATCATTGCAGTTTTCGTCTGTTTATGCATCATTTGTTTAATCAATTTACCAAAACACCAATATATAAACTTGTGTTTTACAATTAATGTGTTTGTTTGAATCCACTCCACAACTTCTCCCTCGTTATTATAGACCCAAGATCCACCTCCGCCCGAAAACAACAACGACTTTGTATTAGTCATAACAAGACTTGTTTTTAATGGGCGACGACATAACTTATATTTTAAGTCTGTTTGAAGTCCGCCCTTCATTTTTAAATGAACTAATTTGAATGGTTTTTTTTGAATCACCTCAGATTCCATTACTGCAGTATCCCATTCAGGTCTGTTGTCAAAATCTTGGGTATAATTCCAAATAGCCTCTTGAGAAGCATTAATGATTAAAGATTGACTTATAGTAATTGTATTTTTCATGCCTTAGGATATCCAAATAGTTGAGACAGTAACGAACCCGCTTTAAACATAAATCGTTGCAGTCTCCAAGGTACAATTCTAAAATAAGAATCGAAATAATCCATCAGAATGAATGTATAAAATGGGTTATATGGAATATTATTCTTACTAATCTTACCCTCTTGAGATAACTTGTATGTTAATCGAAGTCCTTTTTCAATATGCCTCGGATTAAATATTTCTGCTCTAAAGGAGGTCTCTGTATCCAATTCATTCCAAAAACTATGGAGCATCAATTTATCTACAATAACCTTGTTACTTCCAGGTTTTAAAACGAAATACTCGTCACCTTTAGTGAGATGCAATTCACCAGTAAGAACCTGAAATGTTTCTACCTGAAATGGATGTCTGTGTCTTGGGGTTTTGGCCCATGATGATTTTGGAGCCAGAGTGAGTATAAATTCTGAAACTCTGCCTTTCGTTTCTTTTGCTGTTTGAAGAAATTCTATGCAATCTCCAGTGGCCTGATTTTTTATCACTTCGTTCATAAGCATAATCTCAATAGTAAACAAGATGTTTTAATGTATTGGAAAGTTAATTACAACACATCAAATTAGGAAACTAATATGATTTTTTGTGACGAATGGTATCACGATAGTTATTAATACCACTAAAAAAAGCCCCAGAAAATTCTGGAGCTTTAAAAACTAACTTAATCTACTAAATACTTAGTTCAAAGTCACATCGATCACATTTCCATTATTGGTAGTAAACGTAGCTTGATTATCGCAATCTCCAGATCCATAATCAAAGATCCCTCCAAAGTTAGTGCGTTGTACATCCACACTCCCACTCACAAAATAGAAGCAAATTACTTCACGTCGTAATGGCGTTAGGACTTCATAACTATGTTCATTGCCATTAACAAATATTGTTGTCCAATAGCCCATAATTTCAAAAACATTATCACTCCAAACGCCGCTTCCAAATCCTTCAACCCATTCCTTAATTTTAAGTCCTTCTCTACTCGCTTGTGCACCATTAGGCCAAATCACAGTTAAATCTAACGTATGAGTAAATTGCGGATTTCCATTTTCATTTGATAGTTCTTTCAGCAGTGTCTTGCTTCCTAAAATATGCTTAGCATCAAAGAAAAAATCTACTAAATCATATGTAATTAACACCTGTTGAGCTTCGGGGTTTCTTGTGTATGAAAATACAATTTGTCCTTTAAGTAAATGACCATGAACCATACAACCTTCTGTTCCAAAATCTACGGTAACTTCTCTAAACCCTTGTTGAGCAACAACAGTAATTGTAACGCAATCTGGTAATCCCGATTGTTCCGATGTTCTATCTAAAGCATTAGACTCTTCACCTTCATAGGCATCGATAATAATATCGCCTATAACACTTGCCGCTGTATCAATATCTGAAGAGAGTCTAACTTCGGAAATTTCTACATTTTGTTCTTCTTCTGTTGCAGTATCTTCATTGCTACAACCTGTAAATGTTAAACCTAAAACCACTAAGGTTAACATAAATTTTGTTCTTGCTTTCATAATTGAATATTTGATGTTAATATGATGTTAAGACTATCCAAAAATGAAAACGTTTAATTTTCAGAATAAAAAATAAAACTAGAGCTTATAAAACCTTGTAAATGATTAAAAATTATTATATTTGCCGCTTGAAAGAAAGACTTTCAACGTACATAAAAATCATTTACAATAATATTAGCATGTATTTAGATCAAAAAGAAAAAGAAGCAATCTTTAAAAAACACGGTAAAGATGTCAAAGACACTGGAACAGCAGAAGGTCAAATTGCATTATTTACTTACAGAATTAACCACTTAACAGAACACTTAAAAAAGAATCGTAAAGATTATAACACAGAGCGTTCATTAGTAAAATTAGTAGGTAAGCGTCGTGCTTTACTTGATTACTTAACTAAGAAGGATATCTTAAGATATCGTGCGATAGTAAAAGAATTAGGATTAAGAAAATAATATTAAAGAGGCTTCGTGCCTCTTTTTTTTATATAACTAACTCTTACGATAGAGTATAACAGTCGTAAATAAGAAGCTAATTACAGTTTTTCATTGGTCAAGACATTTAATTGTCACACAACAACTACAACAACACAACGACCATTGTTTAACATTGTTCTAATATGTTATATCATTAGAACTAGAATTAAAAATTTATGATTCCAAAAACTTTTAAAGAGGTCATTGACCTAGGTGACGGTAGAGAAATTTCTATTGAAACTGGAAAACTTGCAAAACAAGCACATGGTAGTGTTGTGGTGCAATCTGGAAAATGTATGTTATTATGTACAGTTGTTTCCAACTATCATCAAGCAGATGTAGACTTTTTACCATTAACAGTAGATTACAGAGAAAAATTTGCTGCAGCAGGACGTTATCCTGGAGGTTTTTTCAAAAGAGAAGCCAGACCAAGTGATGGTGAAGTCTTAACAATGCGTTTAGTAGACCGTGTATTACGTCCACTATTCCCAAAAGATTATCACTCTGAAACTCAAGTGATGATTCAGTTAATGTCTCATGACGAAAACGTAATGCCAGATGCTATGGCAGGATTAGCGGCTTCGGCAGCTATTCAATTATCAGATTTCCCATTTGAATGCCCAATTTCTGAAGCTAGAGTTGGTCGTATTAATGGTGAGTTTATCATCAACCCAACTCGAGCGCAGCTTGAAGAATCTGACATCGATATGATGATTGGAGCTTCGGCCGACTCTGTTATGATGGTTGAAGGTGAAATGGATGAAATTTCTGAAGAAGAAATGGCAGAAGCTATTAAGTTTGCGCATGAAGCTATTAAAGTGCAATGTGCAGCTCAAGTTAAATTAGCAGAAGCCTTTGGTAAGAAAGACGTTAGAGAGTACGATCCTGAACGTTCTGATGAAGACTTAGCAAAGAAAATTCACGATATGGTTTATGATAAAACCTATGCCATTGCAAAAGCTGGTTCCGCAAAGCACGAACGTGGAGCGGCATTTAGTGAAATTAAAGAAGAAGTTTTCGAGTCGTTCTCTGAAGAAGAGCAAGAAGACTTAGGGAAACTAATTCATAAATATGTTGCGAAAGCTCAAAAAGAAGCTATTAGAAACCTAACTTTAGATGAAGGTTTGCGTTTAGATGGTCGTAAAACTGATGAAATTAGACCCATATGGTGTGAGGTAGATTACTTACCTTCAACTCATGGTTCGGCAATCTTTACTCGTGGGGAAACTCAAGCCTTAGCTACAGTAACATTAGGAACTTCTAGAGAAGCTAATCAAATTGATATGCCATCTTACGAAGGTGAAGAACGTTTCTATTTACATTATAATTTCCCTCCTTTTTCAACAGGAGAAGCTCGACCAATAAGAGGAACATCTCGTAGAGAAGTTGGTCATGGTAACTTAGCACAACGTGCCTTAAAAGGAATGGTTCCTGAAGAATGTCCTTACACGGTAAGAGTTGTATCTGAAGTTTTAGAATCTAATGGTTCATCTTCTATGGCAACAGTATGTTCTGGAACAATGGCATTAATGGATGCTGGTGTTCAATTAAAGAAACCTGTTTCTGGTATTGCCATGGGATTAATTTCTGATGCAGATTCTGGAAAGTATGCTGTTTTATCTGATATCTTAGGTGATGAAGATCACTTAGGTGATATGGATTTTAAAGTGACTGGTACCGCAGATGGTATTACGGCTTGTCAAATGGATATTAAGGTAAAAGGATTATCATATGAGATTTTAGTAAATGCACTAAAACAAGCTCGTGATGGTCGTCTACATATCTTAGAAAAATTAACTGACACTATAGCTACTCCAAATGCAGAAGTTAAGGAACATGCTCCTACAATGGTAACGAGACGTATTCCAAATGAATTTATTGGTGCGTTAATTGGTCCTGGTGGAAAGGTAATTCAAGAATTACAAAAAGAAACTGAGACAACTATCGTAATAAATGAAGATCCTGTAACTGAAGAAGGTATTGTTGAAGTATTAGGTGTTGGTAGCAAAGGTATTGATGCTGTTATGGCAAAAATTGATTCTTTATTATTTAAACCTGAAGTTGGAAGTGTTTACGAAGTAAAAGTAATTAAGATGCTAGATTTTGGTGCTGTAGTAGAATATATGGAAGCGCCAGGAAACGAAGTATTATTACATGTTAGTGAGTTGGCTTGGGAACGTACGGAAAATGTATCTGATGTTGTAAACATGGGAGATGTTTTTGATGTGAAGTACTTTGGTGTAGATTCTAGAACTCGTAAAGAGAAAGTATCTCGTAAAGCTATTTTACCAAAACCAGAAGGTTGGCAACCAAGACCTCCAAGAGACAATAACAGTCGTGGTGGACGTGATAACAATAGAGGTAGAGATAATCGCGGACGTGATAATCGTCGTGATGATCGTAAGCCAAGAGAAGACAAGAAAGATTAATTTCTTTTCTAAATAGATTAAAGCCTCACTAGATTTAGTGAGGCTTTTTTTATATGAATACGTCACATTAAAATAATTGATAGGTTAATCCAAATTTTGATGTACCAATGTCTTCCTTGGCACTTTCATTTAACACGATAAACGTAAATTTTTTAAATCTAAAACTCATAAAAACACCAATAAACTCGGAGTTTTCACCTTTTAAGTTTCCTGTTTTATTTAGTATATCACCTATATAAAATCCTAAACCTAATGCCCTATCATTATTGAGCTTAAAAACAGCTTCAGAACTAAAATTATAAGAGAATATTGATTTTTTATTGAATATTAATAAAGCAGGATCTTCACTACTATTTTTAACCTTCTCTAAGGTATTTTGATAAGGTCCAAATTCGTAGTTGTATACAAGTTCTACGCCAATTACGCGCCAATCCATCCTTTTGGTTGGAAGGTTTAGATTGATTCCTGTTTTTGTATTAAGACTATAGAACGCTTTAGAATCATCGTTGACACCATCTATGATGGGGCCTCCAAATTTATAATTTCCAAATGTTCCACCCAAACCATAATGAAAATTAAAATATTTACGGGTAATACTCTTGTGTCCTCTTATTGAAATTAGAGCTTTTTTGTCGGTTATGTTATTTGTAACCTCTTGACTTCCCCTACTTAAATCAATAGAAACATAAGTTCCTTTATCATTTTCTCCTCTAAATTCTGGCTTTGCTGTGTATGATTTTATGGCTCCATAAGTTCCGCTGGTATAAACACGTTTTCCACATGAACTTAGCATAAAAACTCCAAGAATAGCAACGACTATTGCATGCCGTTTTGACTTGATTAATTGCTTATTATTTTTCATCTTTTCTAGAAATTAATTTCATAATAGGTTACTCCATCTTGAACAGTTGGTATAAATTCTGATTCGAACGTAGACACCTCACCATTTCTAGTTACTGTCCAACTTATCCTCGCCTCAGTACCTTCTTGAACCCTCTTAAAAATTGTTGAGTCAACATTATCACTTATCCATAAAGGCTGTAAACCATCTATTCCAACACTAGGAGTCGTATAAGGCTCACTTACATCTCCCCTGTGTTCAATATGATATAGCGGAGCGCTATGATAGTTAGAACCAACATGGTAAAAACTCACAGAAATACGATCATTCTCATCGAAAGGGTTTATATTCTTGACCGTTACTTCCATTGGAAAGTATTTTCTAACTTTAAGTTCTAAGGGAATTTCCGATTGTATCTCTTCAAAGAAAAAACTATTGACATGTGCTATAATGTCTGTACAAATTTCCTCATCAATGACATAAATTGTGAAAAAGTTATTCGTGTTTTCATATTTGAGAATCGTATCTATGGAACCATTATCATCTGTTCTGACAATCTTCCTGCTAATGTCATAAGTACTTGAAAAAAGACCAGATCCTCTTACATCTTGGACTAAAATTAGAACCTCAGCCCCAGAGACAGGCTCGCCTGTAAATTCACTAATAACCCTCAGGCGAACATCCTGATAAGAGTCATCATCAATACTGCAACTTGAAACGAAACAAGCACATATTAGTAACAAATTAATCTTTACGCATAATTTTTTCATAAGTCATTATTTTTAGATTATGCTTAAAATTACTTGTGATATTTAAGTGAAGTCTAACGAAAATGTCGAGATTATTGTATTTTTTTTGTATTTTTTACAATAATTAGACAATAACACCATACAAAATCTCATTATATGCAAGATTTATTCATCTCCTATCTAAAAGACAAAAGCTCTGGCGCAACTTCATTTGTTGATGAAGTGGCTAGTGTTTTAGACATTGGTTATGATGCCGCTTATAGACGTGTTACGATGAAAACAAATTTAAGCCTCGAAGAGAGTATTACATTGGCGAAGTTTTACAAAATTTCGCTCAATAAGCTATATGAAGTTGGGAGTCAAAACACCATTTTAACTGAAAAATCGCCTATCATTTCCAATGCATCTGACTTAGAAGATTATTTTAGAAAATCTATAGAAAACTTAAAGCCTCTTACACAGCTTAAAAGTGCGTCTATTTTATATTCTGCTAAAGATATTCCGTTGTTTTATACACTCAAGGACTCTTATATAACACGTTATAAAATTTACGTTTGGCTGAAACTCACAAATAAAGAGATGACCAAGAACAAAGTATCTTTTGACGATTTCATCAGTACAATCCCTACATCTTTATTAGAACAAGCTTTTGAACTCGGACAAACCTACAATTATATAAATATTACCGAATTTTGGAATGACAATACCATTAACGGCACGCTTCAACAAATTGTCTACTTTTTTGAATCTCAGCTTTTATCTAAGCGCATCGCGTTGAAAATTTGTGATGATTTAGAAGACATAATCCATCATGTAGAAAAACAAACCATTCAGCAGAGTATAATAAATTCAAAAAACAATGCTTCATACAACTTATATAAGAGTGATTTATTGACAATGAGTAACATCATTATGGTTAAGACCACACATAAAAAGGCATTTTTTGTGCCTTATACAGTTTTAGAGTATTTAAAAATTGAACATGACGAAACTTGCGCGATTATGGATGATTTTTTTAGCAGACAAATGACTAATTCTAAGTTATTAGTTCATTCTGGAGAGAAAGATCGCACACTGTTTTTTAATAAAATGTTACAAAAAATCAATAAACTTAGAAACCAAATCAGTATCGACAATCCGTCTGGGTTTGAATAACCTTTAAGCCTTACCCATTCGTTTGAGTAATCTTAAATGCGATATAGCACCTCCAAAATAGGACGTTTGGTTTGGTGTAATACCGTTTTCAATTAACACTTTATAAAGTATTTTATTGAGTTTAGGATAGTGTACATGATGAATATGCGGAAATAAATGGTGTGCAACATGATTATTGAAACCTCCAAAAATAAAATTTGCGATATGACTAAATGGATGCATATCGTTTGAACTTCCAATTTGGTTCATTAGCCATGACGTATTAATTAAACCGTCTTTATTAACTGTTGGATATAAAGTAGATTCTACATGATGAGTCATAAAAAAAGTAAACAATAAAAAAAGAGACAATGTCATGTGCATAATTAAAAAACCGAATACAACAGCGTACCACATCTGTTGTGAAAATAATAAAGGCAACAGCAATGTTATAATGATGTAAATCCCTTTTTGTAAGCAAAAGGATGCATAATACTTTATATTCTTCTTTCTTCTAAAGTTGTCTTTTGAAAAGAGAATTACAAGATCTTTAATACAAATCCAAAATAAAGAATAACTCATATACGCTATAGGAGCATAGACATACTGAAATCTGTGAAACCAATAAAATTCGCTATTAGGGATTACCCTAATTAACTTTGTAATTTTTAAATCGGAATCGTAGCCCTCAACATTTGGCGCATAATGGTGAGAATTTATATGTCTTTTTTTCCAGGCTTCTGCATGAGCTCCAACAATTGTGAATGATAGGATGTAAAACAAATTATTTACTTTCCTACTTTTAAACACAGTATTGTGTGACAAATCATGTGAGAAATTAAATGCAAACAGTAAGGTTATAAATCCGTATGCCACATAACACAATAAAAACACATAGAGGTTATTCACCATAAATAAGCATGAATAGACTATAGTGGCCAAGACCCCGTAAAACAAAAATTTCAATATAACATGTCTGGACACATTTATCTTACTCGTTGAAACATACCTTTTCATTTGAGCAGTTAGCAGTTCAAGCAGTTGACTGTCAGTTGTTTTTTTAATATGTTTATCTTTCATAAGGCCTCGGAATAAATTGAGTTTGAGTTCCCATAGTTTTCAAAAACCTGAAATGTGCCGCGAGGGATTTTCTGTAAGACATTTCCATATAAGTTATATTATGTTTCTCCGCAACTTCTCTAAAAATTGGTAAAATATCCAAATAGTGAACGTGGCTAACATTGGGTAATAAATGGTGCAGAGCATGTGCATTAAACCCACCTAATGTCCAATTAAAAAATGTACTGTTGGCATTATAATCAACAGAAGTACACATTTGAAGCATTGGCCAACTCATATCCAAGGTATTATCAGAGTTTGCTTTTGGATGCTTTACAAAGTCAGATAAATGGGAAACCCCTAAAACACCTACAAATATTAAAGACACTACGAAATGATTAAACACAAAAGCTAAAATTATAATCGTCCAATCGAATGGTAATATATAGATTGGTAGTACAATCATATAACCTATGTATAACATTTTGTAAACGATTAGTTTTACAACTTCTTCTTTTGGTATCTCAATTTTTATAGTCCTACTAGAATAATTAACAAGCATTAAGGTTTCTCTAAATAAGAACCAATTTATAGAATACAGGAGATACAAAAATGGGGCATAATACTGTTGATACTTATGATACCATTTTAATGGTTGTGAGGTTGTCATTCTAAACAAAGGATTATTTAAAACATCGATATCGCTTCCTTCAACATTTGTATATAAATGATGAGACTCGTTGTGATTTTTACCCCAAACGTAGGCATTGTTTCCTTGCAAGTTGAAACTAAGAGAAAACAAAAATCTATTCCAGAATTTACTTTTCACAGCAACACCATGAGCAGCGTCATGAGAAATATTAAATGCTGTTAAGAGTATGGATAAGCCCATTAAGAGGTAAAAGGCGTAAAAACTTACTAATGACGTACTGGTAATCATTAATACATAGAATAATATATCTAATGAAAAGTACAATACAATTTTAAACAGCATTTTTTTTGATCCTGTTTTGTCAATTCTATTAACTAAAAAATGTAGATCTATCTTTTGCCTTAATTCTTTATAGAAAGCCGATCCATTGTCTGTTGTGAATTTGAGTTTATTCATAATATTATATTTATCCTTTAAATTGCCAATTAAAAAATGGAAGAGAGCGCTTTCCGTTTTTATTCCATAAACCTATTTGTAGGCCTCTAAGTTTTTTACACTTATTGAATAGACCAATTTGAATTCCATTAACTCTAGCATCAATGTTTCCAAAAATTGCAAGCCCTAGCCCATTAACATTATAGTGCGCATTTACTAAGGGAGTCATAGAGATTCCATTCACTGTAGTAGCATAGTTACCAGCTAAATTTAATTCTATACCATTAATTGTTTTGTAATCTAGAAATGCAATACCTAATCGAATGCCGTTAATCTTTCCTGGACTATTTAAGCCTCTCTTTTCAGGATTATCCATTTCAGACCATGCGTTAGAAATCATTTTTACTGGATGAGTTATTGTTAATAGTGTAAACGGAATACCTAATGGATGGATGCCCAATTCAATTCCATTTGTACTTACAGATGGGGATTTATTGTACCAATAATTAATATTTAGCCCGTTCACTTTTTGAGCTTTTGATGGCGAAAATCCAATAATATGTTTAGTTGGTATTGAATCTTCTTGGTTTATGTCGTGCTGCTCTTGTCCAAATAGCGAGAAACAGAAAAAGAATAAAATGGTAGTCCAGAAATAACAATTCATCATACTAAAGTTTAAATTCAATTCAAAATTATTGCTATAATCACATTTTTCGTTGCTGTATATACAAGTTTTAGAATTATTTTTTGCGATAATCACAAATTAGAATATCTTTAGAGTATGTTTCAGTCTAAGTTTTTAAAAGAAATACAATCACAATTACCAGAGAACACGTCATTAATTGATGCCATTGCCACTACCCTAGATATAAGCTATGATGCGGCTCACAGACGCACAAGTCTAAAAAGCAAACTGTCTATAGATGAATGTATTATTCTTGCCAAAACTCATCATATTGCGCTAGATAGTTTATTTGAAACTACAGACAAAAGTTATGTTTCAGTAGAAAAAACAAAGCACATCCACAATGAAGATGAGCTTGAGGCTTATTTCATAAATTCATATGAGTCGCTATTGCCTTTGTTGAAACAAGAGGAAAGCCAAATTTTATATTCAGCGAAAGACATTCCCTTATTTTATACGATTGGAGATGACATTTTAAGTCGTTTTAAAATCTATGTTTGGCTAAAGTTGCTCGACAACACTTTTAATAGTAAAACATTTGAAGCGTTTTCACCAAGTGTCGGACTCATAAAATCGGCAAAAAACCTTAGTAGTTTATATCAAGATTTAAACACTATTGAGATTTGGGATATCACAACAATAAATAGCACGTTAAAACAAATTCATTTTTATAATCAAGCCGGACAAGTTACCAATGCGGCGGCTCTCAATCTCTGCGAAGCCTTAAAAAAATTAATTCAGGGCATTTCAAATAGAGTTGATAACAATGCAGCACATTATAAATTATATTATAATGAGTTGCTACTTATGAATAACAATGTTTTGGTCTCTACACCACATCAACAATCATTATATGTTCCTTTTTCTATTCTTTCTTACTATCTAACTAGCGATGCTTTAACTTGTCAACAAGCTCGAGCGTATCTTGAACAACAACTACAACATTCAAAATTACTCAACACCTCTGGTGAAAAGGAAAAGCGCACTTTTTTTAATCGTATTAATTCTAAAATCGACGCATTAAAACAACTTATTGAAGCGACTCAAGTTTTAGATTTCGAATAATTTTTTGTTTTAGTACGCAACCTTTTTAAGATTCTAGAGACTATAGGGAAACTAACCACCATGAATATCTCAAAACTCACGTTATTTGTACTGAGCTTCTTGATGCTTTCTTGTGCTCATAACCTTAATAAAAGTTCGACTATCGATCCTACTCTTGAAGCGCATCAAGCAATAAGGGTTGATTCAGAACTATTTGATAACTTAAAAAAAATTGCTTACAACGATGATTGCTTAAATGAAAATTCGGTTTGCCTTGATTTTATCTATCCTGTCACACTATTTGTGTTTGACGAAGATGATGTATATCTCTACACTTCAACGATTAGAAAGAATGAAGAATTCCGAAATTTGCTGGGAACCTTGAACGTTAATTTTACAATTAGTATGAACTTCCCAATTATTAAAACTATTGAATCTGGGGAGATCTCTACTATACACAATAAAAAAGAGCTCAAGGCTGCGTTGTATAATTAAACCTTAAAAGAATCTATGATGTGAAACTCTATGAATGTTAGTAATTATAAGCAATCAAGCTATTTTAAAACCATTGCGCAAGCTTTGTTTTTGCCAGATTCACACAAGAATGCATAGCCGAATAACAATATAAACCGTATTATTAAACCACATATCAAAACAACCAAAACTGTTTGACTCAAAAACAACTAATAAAAGCTTGTAAAAAGCAAAACTTAAAAGCCCAAGGCCAGTTGTACCAATTATATAAGGACGACCTCTTTGTACTATGTCTAAAATATTGCAAAAACCGCGAAGAGGCTCAAGATAATTTACAAGATGCCTTTTTGGAAATATTTAGTAAAATAAAGTCGTACAAAGGTTCTGGATCATTTGAAGGATGGATGAAACGTATTACAATTAATAAAGCCATAGATAAATACAAAAAGGAAAGGTATTTAAATATTGTTATCAATAATGATATCCTTAGGGATCATTCATTAGTTGAGACTAACATAATTGAAAGTATGCCATTAGATCAAATTTTAAAATACATTCAAGATTTACCACCAAGATATCGTATAGTATTTAATTTATATGAACTCGATGACTATTCTCATCAAGACATCGCTAAGCTTTTAAAAATAAGCGTAAATACCTCTAAGTCAAATTTACACAGAGCAAAACGCATATTACAAACCAAGATACAGCAATCAACCAATGTATCTCATAAAAACATGACGTCTAATGGACACTAAGAAAGATATTGGAGCAGCTGTGAAAAACAGATTACAAGATTTTAAGGATACTCCTGACAATTTGGTTTGGGACACTATTGAGATCGAATTAAAGAAGAAAAAGAAAAGGAGAGCTATCATTTGGTTTTCAGGGCTAGGATTTGCTCTAATATTGTCAATGTTATGGTTGATTAATCCTTTAAATTCTTCCGCTCACAGCACTGAACATTTTGAGAATAATACGGTTGAGGAGCATAGAAGTAATACATCTAATTCTAATAACATTGTTAACTCTAATGATCAGGAAACACCAGAATTAAAGGAGAATTCAAATGCACTAAAGAACGAACAAAACCTTGAGAAAGGAACGTTAGACAATAGAAAAGAATCGGCTCAAAGTGACGGTACAACAAAAACGGTTAACACTAAAAATTATCATAATCCCAAAAACCCATTAACACCAGCACAAAGTCCAATATCTGCCAAGGCAAGTTCAAAAAGCAACAGAACCACGGGTCTTACTTCATTAAAAACCACACATCATGACGATCATCAAATTTCAGAAAGTAACAAGTCAAAAAACAACACAGAAGACCCAAGTATAAAACTTACTAAGTCAACATCTATAACTGCAAATACAAGAGACGAGATTAAACGAAAAACAGTAGCGCAACGCGATAGCATGTTGGCTATTAGGGCACAGATAAGAGATTCTATTAAAAAACAGCGTCAATCTAAGCAGTTGGTTTCAGAAGACCTTAAAGAAGAAACAATAAAAGACAGTACTATACTTGAAGACCAATCGAGATGGAGTATAACGCCTCAGCTTTCTTTGTCAACCTATGGTGCTTTTAATGCAAAAACTACAGAGAACTTCTCTGTTAATTATGGGGTTCTAGCAAGCTATCGGATGACCAACTACACTTATTTACGCATTGGTGTAAGAAAATTGGATTTAAACCAAACCATTGACGGACAAGAAAAGCGAGTAGAATATCTTGAGTTTCCATTAGATATTAAATACGTTCCATTTAAAAAGAAAATCAACCCATACATTACAGGAGGATTAAGCTATTTCAATCTTCAAAAAGCAGTTACAAGTGATACAAACAATTTAGATTACAAAGCTACGGTATCTTTTAATCTAGGTCTCGGTGTAGAGACTAGACTATTTAGCACATTCTATTTCAACATAGAACCAAACTTCAATTATCAACTAAAACCATTCAATCAGAATAACGACATAAACCCTTTCATTTTCTCCATTAATACAGGTATTGAGTATAGATTCTAAAACTCAGGCACTCAAACAAAACTTGGATATATCAGTATTTATTGGTATATTACAAGTTATGATATATTCAGACAAAGAGAAATATAAAGACATTTTAAACAGTTCTGTAGATTACTTAGAGCAGCATGGTTTTGAAAATATCAAAGCCGATACCGAGGGTTATGAAACTCCTAAATCTTTCACAAAAAAAGGAAGTAATATTAGTATCACGCCAGATATTGTTGCTGAAAAAGAAGGCAGAAAACATTACTTCGACATAAGTCTTAAAAGTGATCAACCAAATCTTTTAAAATCTAAATGGATATTTTTAAACACGTTAAGTAACTTAAAGTCACATCATTTTAGACTAATTACTACGCGTGGGCATTTTAAATTTACAAATGAAATGTTAGATGATATTAACCTGAGTGACAAAAAATTAATCAAAATTTAAATTATTTTTAGTTTTCTTGTAACATTTTTACCTGGTGTTACGTATAACTATATAGTATTATACATTTACTCAAATTAAAAAAGGAGATAATTAAATGAGACAACTAAAAATTACGAAGCAGGTTACCAATAGAGAAACTGCATCGTTAGATAAATATTTACAAGAAATTGGAAAGGTTGATTTAATTACTGCAGATGAAGAAGTAGAATTAGCTCAACGTATCAAAGCAGGAGATCAATTAGCTTTAGAAAAATTAACTAAAGCCAATCTTCGTTTTGTGGTGTCTGTAGCCAAGCAATATCAAAACCAAGGATTAACTTTACCTGATTTAATTAATGAAGGAAATCTTGGTTTAATAAAAGCTGCACAGCGTTTTGATGAGACACGTGGATTTAAATTCATATCTTACGCCGTATGGTGGATTCGTCAATCGATTCTTCAGGCTTTGGCCGAACAATCGCGTATTGTACGTTTACCTTTAAATAAGATTGGATCTATTAATAAAATTAATAAGACCTTTGCCTTTTTAGAGCAAAGCCATGAGCGTCCACCAAGTGCAGAAGAAATTGCAAAAGAGTTAGACATGACAATTAACGATGTTAAAGAGTCTATGAAAAACTCTGGACGTCATGTATCAATGGATGCACCTTTAGTTGAAGGTGAAGATTCTAACCTTTACGATGTATTACGTAGTGGAGAATCACCAAATCCTGATAAAGATTTATTACACGAATCTTTACGTACGGAAATTGAACGTGCATTAGAGACATTGACTCCTCGTGAAGCTGATGTCATTCGGTTATACTTTGGTCTTGGAAATCAACACCCAATGACTTTAGAAGAAATTGGAGAAACATTTGATTTAACACGTGAACGTGTAAGACAAATTAAAGAAAAAGCGATTCGTAGATTAAAACATACGTCTCGTAGTAAAATATTAAAGACATATTTAGGATAGTAATTTTTAGATATAAATTACGACTAAATTAAAGCAACAAACAGTTACACATAACTGTTCGTTTTTTGATTGATGAAAGAACCCACGGCTGATTACCGTGGGTTCACTTTTATATAGGTCTTACATCCAACCAAACAACTTAAATAAACCAAACAAAACACCTGTTGCGATAATCAAAACAACTAATGAAGGTATTAGTAGTTTAAACAATTCTGTAAAAAATAATTTTATCTTTTCATCCATAAAACTAATATCGCAAATTATAAAGTCATTACAAAATAAGACTGTATCTTTGCCCAAACCAAGCATAATTTTAACATGTCTAAAACTCTTATAGCGCCCTCAATGCTAGCTGCCGATTTTGGTAACCTCCAGCGTGATGTAGAAATGGTAAACAACAGTGAAGCAGACTGGTTTCACATTGATGTTATGGACGGGCATTTTGTTCCGAATATATCTTACGGCATGCCTGTAATTCAAGCCATTAAAAAACATGCCACAAAACCTCTTGATGTGCATTTAATGATTGAAAAACCTGAGCGCTATATTGAAGAATTTGCTCGAGTTGGCGCAGATATTATAACCGTTCATCACGAATCAACTGTGCATTTACACAGAACACTGAGGCAAATAAAAGACGCAGGTTGTAAAGCCGGAATTGTACTTAATCTTACTACTCCTGTATCTGTTCTAGAAGACATTTTACCGGAATGCTACATGGTATTATTAATGTCTATTAATCCTGGATTTGGAGGTCAAAAATTTGAAGAAATGACCTATAATCGTGTTAAAAAATTGCGTAAAATGGCAAATGACCAAGGTCTAAATACGCGCATTGAAATTGATGGTGGTGTTACAGATAAAAATGCAAAAGCATTGGTAGATGCTGGTGCAGATGTATTAGTTGCTGGTAGTTATATCTTTAAAAGTGATAACCAAACGGAAACTATTAAACACTTAAAAACTGTGGCCAATTAGTTAGCCTTTACTACCATAACCATAGTTATATCCATAGTTATATCCATAGGACTTATTGTTTCCAACCCCGTTAATAACATAAGCCATATTTTTAAGTTTTCCTGTTTCAAATAAATCTTTAGAAAAACTCAACAGTTTTTTCTCGGTAAAATTGGCTCTAGCAATATATACAGTTACATCAGACAGTTGTGAAATAAGCATCGTATCTGTGACTAATATCGTTGGTGCAGTATCTACAACAATATAATCATAAATAGTTCTAGCCTCTTCTATAAGTTTTTTAAATCGTCCATTGGTTAATAAACTCGAAGGGTTTGGAGGAATACTACCCGACAATAAAATATCATGATTAGGATGTTTATCAAAACCTTTCACCAAGTGGCTTTTCCAGTCAAAAGATTTATCATGTAAATAATTAGACAAACCTAAGGCATCCTTTTGAGAATTAATTTGTGTATGAATTTGAGGGTTTCTCAAATCTGCACCTAAAAGCAACACTTTTTTATTAAGGCTAGATAGTGCGAGTGACAAATTAATACTAATATAAGTCTTGCCCTCTCCTTTAATAGTAGACGTGCAATAAATAACTTTTCCTTCATTATCTACCTCGTTCTCATTCTCCTTCAAAGGCAAGAGATAATTAACGTTAGAACTCAAAATTCTGAATGACTCAGCCAAAGCTGAACGATCATTAGGATTACTAAAAACACGACTTTCTTCCTTTTTAATATCTGGAATCTCACCAATAATAGGTATTCTATTATTTCCTTTTGAAATATCTTCTTTACCATGAATCTTGGTATCCAACATGAAAAACAAGTACATTAGTCCAAAAGGCACTAGCAGGCCACCTAAAATTGCACCAGCATATACGATATTAGATTTAGGAGAAATTGGGCTTGAGCTCGAAAGCGCATAATCTACAACCTTTATTGACGGCTCCGTAATTGCTAAATTTATAGCTGCTTCTTCTCTTTTCTGAAGTAAAAGAAGATATAGACTTTCCTTAATTTTTTGCTGACGTTCAATGGCTCTTAATAATTTCTCTTTTTCAGGAATTTGAGACACCTGCCCAATAAACTTCCTGTTTCTTCCCTTCAATTGGCTCTGAGAAACTTTTAATTGCTGATTATAAGAATTAAGTGATCTTGTAATATTAGATCTTAAATCGTCAATTTTTGATTGAACAAATCGTACTGTTGGATTATTTGCTCCTCCACTACTCGCCAATTTATCTCTATCGAGTATTGCTGTGTTATATTCTTTTATAAGCGCATTAATATTACCACTATCTAATCCAATATTCGCAGGTAATAAACCGCCATCTGCATTAGAATTAAGTGCATCTCGAAGTAAATTAGCTAAAGTTAATTGGTTATCAATTTGAAATACCTCTTCATCAGATTTAGAGCGTTGTTGCAACCCTAACTCTGCATCTACAGCCAAGTCTACTAGATTGTTACGTTGCTTAAATTCTTTTCTATCTATTTCAATAGAGTCTAATTCTTCTGCCAGAAAGACAAAGCGATCATCAATGAATTCTAAAGTTCGCTTAGACACAAGCTGTCTATCATTGATACCATCTTTATTGAAAACATTCATTAATTCATTTAAAACCCATTCGGAGCGCTCTTTACTTTCACCTTTAATGGTCATTTTCAATAAATCACTTTGTTCTCCAATAGCCTCAACCTTAATACTAGATTTTAAACCTAAAGCAGCACTCTTTAAAGGGCCATACTTAATAATAAACGTCTTACCTACATTTTGATTTAGCTGTCTCTCATTTTCAATTTTTAAATGAAATGGCAAATTATGATCGGCTTCAAAGCTATTATGATTAGGAATATTGAAAGTCTTCTCTGTTCTGGCATTAGTGATATCGAAGCTGTTTTCTTTGACTTGAATCGTGTAAGACAATGGAGATGTAATACTATCAGCGTCAATAATTTGCTCGTAGGTAAATGGTAATTCACCTATTTGAGCAGTTTGAATGGTTCCTTCTTCAAAAAAACGTGTATTAAGTTGTAATGTTTTAGCAACTCTTTCTAGAATAAGATAAGAGGTTAATATTTCGATTTCATTTTCTAAATTGATATTCGTTCTTTTAAAAACAAATGCCGAAGTAGGCAATTCTAGTCCTTCAGACTCATCTAAAATTTTCATTTTAGCTGTCGTTTGATAGATTCTAGGTGCATATCTTAAATAAATATAAGCACCAATAAAAGCTATTGCCAAACAGATAATAAACCAAGGCCAATATCTTAGATATTTACTCAGTTCTTGCTTTAAATCTACATTATCTTCTTCTGAAAATGTGTATGGGTTATTTGGTGTAGGTTCCATAATTATCGAGACAGTAAAATAATTGAACTTAATACTAAAGACGCAATAGTAAGCACGGTTCCAACATTACCTACAAAACCAGCATTCTTAACTCTAGGATTATTAGGGTTAACAATGATGACATCATTTGGCTTTATATAATAATACTCACTATTCATAAAAGCTGTTGATGTTAAATCTATGTGCGTTATCTTTCTAACACCATCAACATCTCTAGTTACTATTATGTCATCCCTTTTTCCATTTATAGTAAGATCTCCTGCATACCCCAAAGCCTGAAGAATGGTAATATTTTGCTCAGTGAAATTGTAAGTCCCAGGAGCTTTCACTTCTCCTAATACGGTTATCTTGGCATTTACTAATCGCACTTCTAATGTTGGATTATTTAAATGACCTCCATCGACCAAAAGTCCTTTTATTTTTTCCTCAATCTCTAAGGTTGTTAAATTAGAAACTGATATCTGACCTAAAATTGGAAAATTTATCGTTCCTTCATTTGTCACGAGATATCCTTGCAGTTTTATAAGTTCTAAAGAGTTTACCTGAACACCACTATTTGCTCCTCTGTTATAAGGAATGGCTGCCTCTGGCACTAAACTCTCAACTGTTATTTTTAAAATATCGTTAGGTTGGATTGTTGCCGTTTGATAAGTAATTTCCGAATTGCTATTTTGCATAGCATCTTGCATATATAAAACTTGCTTTTTTGAAGCACAAGATGAAAGTACAATAAGTAATAATAATCCTAAAAACTTAATTTTCATATGTCTATTAATTAATGAAGACGCAAATATAACGTATTTGCGGCAATCTCGTGTCTTAGTCAGGTTAGGATTAACAGTTAAAAAATTGAGTTAAACCTTAATTTTTTCATTTGTTTTATTCATTCTTCGTCTTAATAGAAAAGGGATATAGAATAAAACAGATCCATAAATTAGCAATAACCCTATTTGTGTGTTTAAATTTAAATGCAACATATTAAAGGCTATTGCCATAATCACAAAGTTAATTAAAACAATAAGTAAGGTAGTTTGCTTATGTGTAAATCCTGATTGAATAAATCGATGGTGTATATGATTTTGATCTGCTTCAAAAGGACTCTTTTTTAAAACAAAAATTCGAATAACAAATATTCTAAAAGTATCCATTAACGGATAAAACAACATAGCTAAAGCAAGAGCAGGAGATGCCTTAAAAAACCTAGAACTTATGGTTGTTTGTGATTGAGATATAAAACTGATAGTAAAAAAAGCCAACAAAAATCCTACAATCATGGACCCTGTATCTCCCATGAAAATTTTATTCTTTTTTGAAAAATTCAATCTTAAAAAAGCTAGTAAAGCTCCTATTAATGCTACCGAAATTGTAGCTAAACTTAAGGCTCCAGAATTATAAAATAGAAAGGTGAAAATAGCACTTATCAATAGAGCGATACTACCAGCTAAGCCATCAACGCCATCAATTAAATTATAGGCATTTATTATTAAGACATAAACAAAAAGCGTAAAAAAGATAGACACCCAATATGGCAAAACATCAATATCTAATATTTTAGAGAAACCTATAATTCTAGTGTTTGTAAATACAATAAGTAATAAAGCCGCAAACAATTGACCCAAAAACTTCTTCCTTGCTGACAACACTGTTAAGTCGTCTTTCAACCCTAAAAAAAACAAAATGGTTAATCCGCCCATAACAAGGAGTAAAACCTTCGTGTTTAACATGGCTCCAACAATGGTCATTACAACAACCAGACTCAGAAAAATCCCAATACCACCAAGGGTAGGAGTATTATTAGTATGCATACTTCTGCTATCTGGTTCGTCCATTAAGTGCTTTTTCTTGGCTACATATAAAATGGTAGGAAAAGTTTGTTGGGCAATAATAAATGCTAAGACAAATGCTGAAATTAACCACGCAATTGCGTTATTATTAGGATTAAAATTTTCAAGTAGTGTTTCTATCATCGGGAAGTTGATATATTATTAAAACGATCCATCTCTTGTATGCAAGATACAAATTAAAAAGCCAAAGCATTTGACTTTCAATGGCGTAAGGTTCTCTTGGGGCAATAAATGGAAATTAAGATTCAAGGTTTTTTAGGCATTCTACAATACGATTTGCGGTTTGTCCATCCCATAAAGGAATATCTTGACCAGTTTTCCAGTGTCCCGAAAAAAGTATATCTAAATATGGTTTTAGTTTTTTAGGATCTGTACCTACCAATTCATTCGTGCCTAATGTAATCGTCTCAGGTCGTTCTGTGTTATCTCTAAGTGTTAAACATGGAACACGTAGTATTGACGCCTCTTCTGTAATTCCTCCAGAATCTGTAATTACAGCTTTAGCACACTCTACTAAAAAATTAAACTCTAAATAACTTAAAGGTTCAACCATATGGAGTCTTGGGTGGCTCACTTGCAGTCGTTCCAAAATCTTTGCCGTTCTAGGGTGCACTGGAAATACCAGAGGTAAATCTTGTGTATGAGCAATAATCTCATCAATCATGTCCTTTAATTGAGATTCTTCATCCACATTGGCGGGTCTATGAAGAGTCATTACAATATAATTACCTTGATTAAGATTTAAATCATTCCAAACTTTAGGTTGTTTAAAATTTGGACGTTGCTTTAGCAGTGTATCAATCATTGTATTTCCAACAAAGAAAATCTGATTTTCATCAACACCGCTAGACCTTAGATTTGAATTGGCAGTATCTGAAGTCGTAAAAAAATAATTAGTGATACTGTCGGTAACCAATCGGTTAATCTCTTCTGGCATCGTCCAATCATCCGATCTAATTCCTCCTTCAACATGAGCTACTTTTGTATGCATTTTTTGGGCCACTAGAGCACACGCCATAGTAGAAGTTACATCTCCCACAACAAGTACCAAATCTGCTGGATTGGCCATCAATTCTTTTTCAAAATGAACCATAATATTTGCTGTTTGCTCAGCCTGAGTACCTCCGCTACATTCCAAATTTACATGCGGTTCTGGTATTCCAAGTTGCTCAAAAAAGCTTCCAGACATATTTTTATCATAGTGCTGCCCAGTATGAACTAATCTATAATCAATATCAAAATCATCTTGTCTTGCTTTTTGAATGGCATGAATAATTGGCGCGATCTTCATAAAATTAGGTCTAGCCCCAGCAATTATAGTAACTTTATACATATTCATTTTTAGTTAAAATATCGTTTAATAACGATTTAAATGCAAATTAATAAAAAAACGTACTAAGTGTATTTGACGTTTTATTCTTGATGGCTGACTTAATAACCTGTAAGTCCATTCCATATTGTTTTTCACCCACCATTCTGGTGCACGCTTCACATGACCTGTGTAAACATCAAAACTACCACCTAAGCCTTGATAAACAGCTTGATGTTCTTTTTGGATTCTCTCCATTAGATTCTCTTGTCTAGGTGAGCCCATAGCTACAAATACAACATCGGGTTTGTGTATTTTAATATCTTCAATCAATGCCAACTCCTCAGCATCTGTCTTAATATATCCATTCCTAAAATTACAGATATTAATCCCATCAAATTGAGATTTCAGCTGAGTCACTGTGTCTTCAATAATCTCTTGTTTTCCCCCTACCAGATAAAAAGATTTCGTTGTATAATACTGTCCAACAACATCCAACCAAAGTTCACATCCTGGTATTTTAACTACATCTTTTGCGCCTTTTTTTTGAAGCGCCCAAACAGCACCAATTCCATCTGGGTAACCTAAATTTCTATTAATCAGTTTGCGACTTTCATCTGTGGCATGAAGTATTTTTTCAGCATTCACAGCGACCATTATTTTATGGTTGTCAAAGGCGTATTTCATTAACGCTTCTCTAGATGTTGGTGCATAGGTTATAACACCATTTAAAGATTTAGCTTCCACAATTTCCAGATTTAGTTTCTAACAAGAAATGTGCCATCGCATTAAACATAAATGCATTACTCCATCTCATATATGATATTTTAGAGCTCATCCCCTTTTTTAATTGATAATAAAAATAGCCTTTTTTATCCTGCATATTATCTATAGTCCAATCCAAAACTTTAGCCAATAAATCTTCATTGTTTTTAAATTGATTTAGTTTGGACAAGGTTACAATCACTTGAGCCGGACAATGGATATCTATTGGATAGGTTTTAGTATCGTAATACTTAGGCATACCATTATCTTCAAAGAAATTTTCGATATAATATTTAAGTCCTTTATCTATATTATTCTGAAATGTAAAATCTCCAGTGTTTTGCTGATACGTTTCAATCGCATCTAAATTGAATCCTGTGTGAAAACTGTCCTTCCATGACTGAATAGGCAACAAACCATAAATCCAAGAACCATCTTCTTCCTGCAAGTCGCATGCTGCAATTACAGCCTGCTTCGCTAAATTGGCATGAGAGGTATTACCAGAATATTTATACGAATAACTCAATATTTTAGCACCTAAAAGTGACGCGTTGATTACTGTATTATTTCCATCTTTAATACTATATGAAAATATAACACCGTTACCATGAGGTGTTCTAGATAAATCATTGACAACAAAATCTGCCGCTGATAAGGTTTCTTTTAAAACAGTTTCATTTTTTGTGATTTTATAGCTTTCTAACAACGCTTCAACACAAAAACAAGTGGCAACAACAGTTGGTGTATGTTTTGGAAATAAGAACAATCTCCTAGCTTGCCAATCAAAATTATAACCCCAAGCAGAACCAGAGTATCCATGACTCCGTAAACTTAATAGTAGCTTCGTAATGCTATTGATACGCTCTAAAATAGTTGCTTTAGTTCCAAAATCTTCACAGCCATTTTCGGCCAATTGATATAGCCTACAATAACCCAATAGAAATAAAGAGACACCTTTTGCATTATGCTCTTTAGGTACTAAAAGTAAACTTCTAAAATTTATTGGACTTCTTTTAAACCCTTGTATCCATGCTAACCTTGCTAAATCCCAATGTTTAAATGGTAGTGCCTGGAACACTTTCGAATTTAGACCATCGTAAGGATCCCAACCTTTAAAATCTTCAGCCTCACAATAGGTTCTGAGTTTTAAAAAACTTGATGCTACCTTATATCTCAACTTGTTGCCCTCCACGTTTTACAGATTCTAAAACTTTAAAAGATGCTTTGGTTACAGCAACAATATCGCTAAATGGTATTGGTGCATTACCATCTTTAAGTAAGCCATCTACAAATGCCTTAACCATTTCTTTTTGTCCTTTATTTTGATTAAAAATTTTAGTCTTTTTAGGTTTTCCTTTTCCGTAAATTTTCAATTCTTTGAAATCGTTGAGCGTTGCAGATAATCCTGCAGAAAACACCTCAACATATTCTTTGGCCATAGACTTTGAGCCATTAGCATAATAAGCAACAACTCCAGATGAGCCATTCTCAAACTGAATAAGAATATTTAACGTATCATTTAATTGGTTAGCATCTGGAAGCGCAGTTGCCGATACTTTTATTGGTTGACTGCCATTAAGAAATGTAAGATAATCTATAAAATGGCAAACCTCTCCTAAAACGCGACCTCCACCAATTTCTAAATCTTGGATCCAATTATCACCAGGAATCGCTCCAGCATTAATTCGGTATATCATCGTCATTGGATTATTACCAATCGCTTTCTTTAAGGTTTCTGTTAAAGGGGAAAATCGTCTATTAAAACCAACCATAACCGCTCTATTTACAGAAGACTGCATCGCTATAATTGCATTGAGTTCTGATTCCAAAAGACATAGTGGTTTTTCTACAAAAACATGCTTCTTAGCCTCCAAGCTTTTTAAAACATATGGTCCATGAGAGTCATGACGTGTAGCCACAAAAACAGTGTTTGTTTTTTCGTCTAAAACATCTTCTTCCTGCGTTGCACAAAACTGAAATTTAAACTTTTCCGCAACGCGTTTCGATGTAGTTCCTGTATTGGTTAAAACCCCTATTCTTCCTATGTCATTAGTTTCTGGAATATTAGGAAGTAAATTGCCTTGAGCATAACTCCCTGCTCCTATAAAAGACACATTAATTTTTCCCGGTTTAGAACTCTCTGATGTAGAAATTTTAGCTTTTGAAACCGTTTTATCTATATTGTATTTTAAGGCAATTCCTGTAAAAGGTTCAGTTTTAGAAACCACCAAATCAAAAGCCGACTTGGCATTCTCAAAATCAAATTCGTGTGTTGTAAGGTAATTTATATCAATTTTTTTTGTTGCAATCAATCGTTGAAATGCTTCCATGTTTCGTTTCTCCGTCCATCGTACATAAGGCAACGGATAGTCAATTCCTTTTTCCTCATAATTGAGATCATAACGTCCTGGCCCATAAGAACAAGCCATTTTTAATTCTAATTCTTTACGATACCAAAATGGATCACGATCAAAACCTGTAGGAACCGCACCTAAGACTACAACCTTTCCTTTTTTTCGAGCTATAGCTCCCGCAAAATTAATAGGGTCAAGACTTGATGTTGCCGCAGCAATAATAACCGCATCTGCCCCATAACCTTGTGTTGCTTGTTGTATTTGTTCTTCAATACCAGAAGCATCTCTAGTTAATCCGAGATCTACAACTGAATGATCAACTGCCTGCTTTACCGCAGCTTCAGAAACATCTACACCAATAACCGTAACACCAGAAGCTCTTAGTATTAATGCTGCTAACTGACCCAACAAACCAAGTCCAATAACCACACACGACTCTCCAACACGCATATCTGCTTGTCGTACACCTTGCATAGAAATTGCGCCTAAAGTGTTATACGCAGCATCTTTAAGGTTTGCGTTCTCATCTAATTTTACACATAAATTTGTAGGCACTGAAACAATCTCTGCGTGATTAGCGTAGCCTACTCCAGCGCAAGCCACTTTATCTCCAACTTCAAATTCTGTAACACCATCACCCACTTCAATCACTTCACCAGCACAACTATAACCCAAAGGAGAATAGGCGTCTAATTTTTTCATAACGGCTCTATACGTCTGAATAGGACCTTGCTTTTTTAAGGTATCAACAACTTGCTTTACCTGTTGAGGGCGTTCTTTTGCTTTTCCAATTAAACTTTTGCGGGCAGCAACAACTGTAGAACCTTCTGTTCCTGCACTTATAATAGAATAGTGGTTTTTTACGATAATCATTCCTTTTCCCAATTGAGGATAAGGTACGTCTTGAATTATCATATCTCCAGAACCTAATTTTTGAGTGAGTTGTTGCATGTGTTATAATAAGTTATATGGGACAAAAATAGAGGGTTATTGCTTAAGAAACAATTATAATAAGAAGAGTTTAATTATTGAACTTGCTGCCTAAAATAAACGTGTTTTCCCGAAACGGTCTTTTCTATCTGTTCAACCCTTATAAATTGAACGTTATATAGTTCAAACCTATCTTTAATAATAGTTTTAAAGGCTATTTCATTGAATTCTTTAGAAACTACAAATTTGACCTCAATATTTCCTTTTGTCTTTTGAATAAACTGAATATCCAGAATGTAATCCCAAAATTCATTATGTATACCAAAAAGATAGGGACCAAACGCACGTTTTACTCCTTTGTTATCGAAAATAAAATCTTGCTCTCTACCCACAATAGCATGCACTTTGTTATAGTTATCAAGTTGGCAGTCGTTTTGGGATGGTTTTGCAAAATCTCCTGTAAAATAACGCCTAAACTGCGTACCATAACGTTGAAATCCAGTAGCCAAAATCTTGTAGTCATGATCTTCTTTTAAAAGGTCCATTTTACCATAAGTGGGATAAAAGTGGAACTCTTTACAGTTGTGACAGAAACGAGCCAAAATTGCATATTCGCTATGTCCATACCAGTGCGCAATAGGCACATCAAACTTCTTTTTAAACCATGTCATTTGCTCAATGGGAAATGCTTCAGAACCAGCCAACACACCTTTTATTGGAAATTTTTGAAACGTATCATCTCCAAAAAACTCTACTAAAAACAGTAAGGTACTTGGATATACGTGAAGAAAGCATGCCTTTTTGCTAAACAACTCAACAATATGTGCTCTATGTTCTTCCACAAAATAATTTTGGGAAATAACCAACGAATTATTAATCATATCATAAGCAATCGCTTTTTTGGGCATATTGCCTCTAACAACTATTTTATAATCAAAACCTTTATATCCAACATCGCGCCAAATATCAAAAAGATAGGCTCTTTCCTTTTGTCTTGTAAAGAACAAATCTTGAAAAAACTTGAAGGGAGTGCCAGATGTACCTCCTGTTCGTACTTGTCTAATAGGAACGAAAAGAGATTTCCGAAGATACATATCAGGGTTATTTCTAATATCATCTTTCGTTGTAAAATCGACATCTAAAGTTGTTATTTTTTGTGCTTGATAATTCTCAATATTTGAACGAGACCAGCGTTTCGATTTTTTAATCAGATGGACATGATAAAAATATGCAGGACCTAAAACAAGTTTTCTTAAGAATTTAAACATATCTCAACTACTCTAAACTTCTAATTACTTTTGCAGGATTACCAATGGCAAGTGAATTTTTAGGAATATCCTTGTTCACAATAGAACCTGCCCCAATAACGCTATTTTCACCAATTGTAACGTTCATTAAAACCACAGAATTTACACCAATAAAGACATTGTTTTCAACTACAATTTTCCCTCTTGGGTTTGCCGAAGGGTCCATTTGTTTTAAAGCACCATCATGAGCTAATAATACACATCCAGAAGTAATATGTACGTTATCACCAATGACTACTTTTCCAAACTGTGTATCAATCTTTGCTCCAAGGCTAATAAATGTGTTTTTTCCAATTTCAACACCATTAAATCTAAGAAAAGAATAATAGATAAATCGAATCACTTGACCTGCATAAAACACAAGTTTTCTAATTACAGTTTTCATATCATATAGTGTTAAATAGTGTTATATATTTTTGAATGACAATAGCTTCAACGAATTCTCTTTTTAAAGTAGCTTTTGCTTGCTTCGACAAATAATCACGTCGTTCTTTAGACTCTAAAATATTTAAAATATTTTGTTCTAGTTGTTTCAAATCTCCAGGTAAATTTACCAAACCATTTTTATCATGTTCTATAAAATCTTTATTGGCACCAACAGGTGTAGCAATAACAGGCAACCCAGAAGCCATTGCTTCTAAAATAGACCTTGAGAACCCTTCTGAATACGATGGTAAAATAAAAGCCCAAGATTGTGACAAAGCATCTAATTTCTCTTGACCTGAAATAACGCCATAGTTCAAATAATTTTTAGCAAATGGAGAGTTTAAGATATCCTTTTCAATCTCAAACGGATCTTCATACGTAATGCGTTCTCCAGAATACTGATTGTATTTTACGCCTGGCTCACCGCGTTTCATATTTCCGCAGAACACAAACTTCACATCAGGATATTTTCTTGCAATTTCTGGAATAACTTTTACAATATCTACATAGCCTTTTGCTTTAGTAAGATGTCCAAAAAACAAAAACTGAGGTGTTGATAATTCGTCACGTTCTAACTCAAAAAAGCTATCGTCTATGGTATTAGGTATGACCATTATTTTTTCTTCAGGAACTAAGCCTTCAAATTGATTGGTTAATGATTTAGATTGTACCACAGCCCTGTCTACTGTTTTACATAATACTTTGATAATCTTCTTTACAACTGGATTAAAGTTGCTGTAATTTAACTTAAGATGACTTCCTCTAAAATGAATCACACTTTTTGTTCTAAACAACCAGCAAAAAAACAAGAACCAAATATCTCTTCCTAGCCATCCTATTTGAGTTGGAGTTACTAAGTGATAGGCCACATGAGGTCTGTGAGCAATTAGTTTTTTTATTAAGGCAATATTAAATTTTATTACAGCGAGTAATGCTGTCATATCTGCCTTTCCTTTTTTCACATTATCTTTTCTAACATTAGTATTAATAAAGCTAACATTGAACATATCGACCAAAGGGGAGTTTAACAGTTGTTGCGTGCTCAATTCTGGGCCAGAATATGGTGGTGGTAACGGACCAATAAACAGTATTTTTTTCTTTTTAGGTGTCAAAGTAATTACGAACTAGCTTGAATTAATAAATTGGACTTCATTTTTTTTATCCATAGATCTATGGACACTGTTTCATTATCTTTCTTTGCCTGCTCACAAAACTTCTTAATTTGTTCTTGGCTCGATAAAAAAGGCACAAGAATGGCGTTAGCTTGGTCTACGTTTTCTGGCAAAATAAAACCATTATGATTATGCCTTAGGTAACTAATTTCAGGACCATGTCTTTCGGCTTCAAGAGTAGCATAGGGTCTTCCATAAGCCAAGGCGTGATTTATTGATAACCCAGATAATCCAGGCATAAATATTAAACTTGAGCGAGACATGATTGGGCTTATAATCTGTTCATCCACAACGGCTCCATGCCATGTCACGTTTTTTCGTTGTTTTAAGGCTGTTTCAACATGATGCCTTTCTGGTCCATCTCCAATAATCTCAATAAAAATCTCTTGTTTCAATTTCGTTTCGAGTTGGGCTGTATACTCTAAAAAGTAGTCTACTCGTTTAGATGGAATAAGTCGCCCTATAAATAATAGAATTAGCTTATCTTTTGGAGGCAACACAAACGAATAGAACGTATCTATTTCCTTAGTATCAATAGTATTATTAGCCCAATAGGCTTTTTTGGGGTCTACAAGATTTTCCTCAATAGCCAAGTGATAACTGGCTTCAGTATAAAAAACAACCGCATCCAAATGTTTATAAAAAAACTTAGTAAGCTCTCTGTCTATGGCTTTAAACCTACCACGTTTGGATTTTAGTAATGGATGGTTATAAGAAAACAGTTTAACATTTGACTTGCGTCTTTTTCTTAGGCGCATACTAAACATAAAAAGAAGAAGGTTCTTTTTTTCAGCAGGAATCAAAATCCAATCAAAAGCACTAAGGTGTTTCCTTATATAGGCACGTACCTCTTTAGAACCTCCAAATTTAGCTTTTGAAACCATTAGTTTTTGGTAGTTAAAGTTCCAATTCTCATCTAAATCTAAATCCCCTTGACCTTGACGTCCAGTTCCTGCTAGGATGGTCAATTCAACATCTTTTTCTTCTGCTAATCGATTTAAAAACCTTGCTTTATAGTGATTAAAACTTGGTGCCAACCATAATATCCTTGTCATATTATATTTTTTTTAGTCAATGAAAGTACGGCTAAGGTAAAATACATTAATGCTCCTGATGCTAATAAAGGTAAGGCACTAATACCATATAACATAATTATCACCAGAGTGCACAGCATTAAAAATCGAATTTCTTTTATTTTAATTTTAAAGGCATTAATAATTAAAAAGATTAAGAACGAAAAATAACATATAAAGCCAATTATACCTGTCGAGAAGAAAAATCTAATATAGTCGTTATGCATTCCGCCGCTCATCATAATAGCAGAAAGAGAACTTTGCTCTAGCCCAACCCCAAACCATTGAGACACCACTTTAAAATCTGCCCAATGTGCGAAATAACGTTGCCAAATCCACATTCGACCATTTAATGCTGCCGAATCTTGAGCTTCACCTTGATACACGTTAATATCTTTAGCGTACAGTGTTTGAAAAACTTCAAAGTAAAAATAGGCCCCTAAAATAGCAAACATTGCTACAAAAACGAACATTTGAAATTTAGTAATGTTTTTCCGGATATAATGAAAAAATATAAGCAATAAGGTTAATGATACTGCCCATGATGCCTGATGTCTTAAATTATAAACACCAATAAGACAAACCAATAAAACGATAGCAAAACCATAGTTGCTATAAATGAAATGTCGTTTTCTATAATTAAGTGTTTTTATATAAAAGTATAAATAGGTAAGCAATACGCAGATGATATGACTCATATACCCAAACAAATCTGCATAAAAACCCCCTAATCGTAATCCGCCACCTCTAGATTCAGCGAGTTTAACTTCTCTAATTGGGGCCACTAAAATTTCATAATACAAGGTTGCGAATGGAAATATGGATGCAATTAGAAAAGTGATCATAAACCCTTCTAAATCGCGCTTGGTGTTGATGTACTTTCTAAAATAGAAGAAGAGTAAAAAAGGCAACAGTGTGCGAATGCTATTTCCAAATTGAGACATTGAAAACTCAAACAGCAGTACTAAAATAAGATTGAAAAATAGCAGTAACAAAAAGACATAAAGTGTAAAAATAAGTTTTCCTCCCTTAGCTTTTTTTCTAATATTAGATATAAAGGCAAAAGCAAATACTAATAGACCCAATACTTGCAGTGGAGAGAATCCAGCTGCTTTTTTCATTTCCCAGGTAGAGGCGAAAATTGGAAAAACTAAAATCACCATAAGCATCCACTTATAGCCAATAGGTCTTGAGCTAAACCATTTTTTATAGATCGCTTTATTCCAATAGATATGATTTACAGATGCTTCCAACGCTAATTTAAAACCACTTTTTATACCAATTAATCAAGAAATACATAGTCCAAATATTATTAGTGTATTTATCATTTCCATCTTTTAGCAATCGCAATTGGGTGTTTACCTCATCCAAATTAAACAAATTAGTGTCCTTATTAAAACTCTTAATATTATCCTTAACACCATTATAAATGGTTTCTTTAGCCCACTCTCTTATAGGTAAATTAAAACCCATTTTTTTTCTATACAGGATATCTTCTGGTAAGATGCGTTCTAAAGATTTTTTAAGAATGTACTTATTAACTCCGTTTTTAATTTTGTATTCTCCGGGAATTGACAATGCCAATTGCACCATTTCATGATTCAAAAACGGGCTCCTAGCTTCGATAGAATTTGCCATCCCTAATCGATCTGCTCGAAAAAGAAATCGCTCTGTCACCGCATGTCTATAGCCCGAATAACATAACCAATTGACATAGTCAAAATTTTGGCCATCCAAAAATTTAAGATATTCCTGTTTTAACTGTTTTACGTAGTTATACGATGAATGGCCATTAACTTTTTCTTTGAACCCCTTTGACAAGATATCTAGTTTAACACCTTCTTTCATCCCAGCAGCTCCAGGCCAATAAAAATCTTGCTTATGATATAGTCTATTTGTCATTTCAGAAAGTGGACTATCTGGCATCATGGTATCTATAACTGTATTGGCAATCCCTTTGATAAATTTGGGTGCTTTATTTGCCAATTTAAAATACTGATATGTTTTAACGTATTTCTCAAAATTACTATAGCCACTAAACAATTCGTCTGGGCCATCACCATTTAAGACCACTTTTATGTTTTCTTCTTTTGCCAATTGTGAAATAAAATAAATAGGAATTGCGGTAGTATCGGCCTGAGGCTCATCATAGATATCTGTGATTTTAGGAATAAAATCTAAGAGGTCATTAGGCGTTACTGTTTTTACAAAGTGATTTGTGTTATAACGCTTGGCAATTTTATCGGCATATTGAAGCTCGTTATAATTGGGTTGATCTTCAAAACCAATGGTAAATGTTTTAATAGCATTAGGCGTATTGTCCCTCATGAGAGCCACAATGGCCGAAGAATCAACTCCTCCACTTAGAAATGCACCAACAGGAACATCTGAAATCATTCGTAATTTAACCGATTCCTCCAGCTTATTAAACACAATATCCTCAAGCTCTTTCTCAGAAGAAAATTCGAGTTTTTTATACTTTAAATCATTAAACGACTCATAGGTTTTTATCCCAGATTTGGTAACAACCATATAATGTCCTGGTTTAAATTTTGAAATACCTTTAAACATGGTATGTGGTGTCGCTACCGAATTAAATGTTAGGAAATCATATAATACTTTATCATCAATTTCTTTTTTAATCCAAGGAAGCTGGAAAAGTGCTTTAAGCTCAGACGAAAACGAAAAATTACCATTCATTTCTGAAAAGTATAATGGCTTTTTACCCGACCGATCTCTAGCTAATATTAAGGCTTCTTGCGAGGCATCCCATAAAGCAAAGGCGAACATGCCGTTGAGATGTTTAAGCATGTCAATACCAAATTTTCGATACAATTTCAAGATTGTTTCAGTATCAGAATGTGAGTTAAAAGTCTCCTCTTTTAAAAATTCATTATTAAGCAACTGATAATTAAACACTTCACCATTATAAACAATGGTGTTTTTAGCAGTATGATCGTGCATGGGTTGATGCCCAGCACTAGACAAATCTAAAATACTCAATCGTGTTTGACCCAAGGCTAGTTTATGAGATTCATCAATCCAAATCCCATTATCATCTGGTCCACGATGCGCCAATTGACCGTTCATTCCAGACACCGCATCTTTCAAATGTAAATTGCCCAACGACAATTGAAATATTCCGTTTATGCCACACATGTAATTAGTGCTTTAGATTGGTTATAGATGTTTCAGAAATAATCATAAATACCTCCATTTTATGTATAGACAAAAGTATAATACTAGTTTTTCGATTTGCTTTTCAATACAAAAACAAACCCAAATGGATATTCGCCAAAGTATTTCTTAAAAAACGATTTCACCGCTTTTATCTTAACAACATAATAATATAGCAAAGATGGGATTTTTATAATAGTTTTTAGCACAAAAAACAAAGGTTTAATTTTTCTAAATGGTTTAATAAAGACTCCAAAAAGTTTACTAAAACAATAGGTGAAAACGCCTACTATATCTCCGACATAGTCGAGTTTAACGATTTCAAATCCGTTGTCTTCAAACATACGTTTTAATCCAAAGTAAGTATAACGATGAAAATCGTAAGGTCGTTCATGTTCCCACATAAAAAAAGGAACTGTACCAATGACATATCCGTTAGGTTCTAGAATGCGTTTAAACTCTTGAAGTGCGTCGTGAGGTTTATAGATATGTTCTAAAACTTCTGAGACTACAACGCAAGAAAACCGTTGGTCAGCAACATTTACATGTTGATTATCATCAATAAATATATCTGGTCTTACACTATGCTTTTCATTGGTTACCTGATAATCTGCAGCCACATACTCGTTAAAATATTCATTGAGCATAACCTTGTAAGGGCTATCACCAGACCCATAATCTAGAACCGATGTACGTTTATCAACTAGTTTAATGTATTTTATAAAGAGTTCAGATTTCATTACCCTTGATACTGGGTGGTGAAAAATTGAAAAAAAGTAATTTTTATTTTTATGGCTTAACTCTAACATAGTATTTTATTTTGGGGCTTTTATGTTATTTGCAATACGCGTTATAGTATTCCTTTTCCATACGTTCTAAACTAAAGAACGTCAATTGTTCATCATGATGTTGACTCCAAGCAAAAGCATGTTCTTTATAGTAATCCAGCCTACTAATCATGGCCTGAGTATCTTTACAAATATCCTTAGGTTGAAATTTATCTACAATTTCGGTAATTCCGCCGCCATCTTCAAATACTAACACAGGTTTCTTTTTACTAAAGCATTCTACAGCTACTAAACCAAAAGGCTCATTTGTAGAAGAAAACACACATACATCAAAAACAGATTGATAAGTAGCTACTTCTTGCTGAAACCCTTCAAAAACTACATGATTCTCTAAGTTTAAATTTGAAACTTGCTGTTCTAAATTTTGACGCTCGACCCCTTCTCCTACAATAACTAATACTGACGAAGGATTAGTTTTAACATAGGTTGAAAATACAGTAATTAACCGATCGATTCGTTTAAAACCAGCCAATCGCGATGATGTTCCAATAACGTATTTGTTTTCATATTTACGTTTCAAATCGGCTAGTAGATTTCGATGTATTGAATAATTTAATGCGCTTCCGTTATACAATAAATGAAGTCGTTTTCCGCCATAAAAATGGGATTCAACATAACGCTTTGTAAAATTTGAGTTACAGTAAATATTTACTCCAGTAGTTTTAAAAAATAGTTTGCGTAAAAAAAAACTAATTTTATCTGACGTTTTTATGGTCCTCCCAAATCCGAAATTACCATGTTCCGTGTAAACAATCTTTTTTCCAGACAAAAGTGCCGCCAACACAATACTGAGATGAAATGCATGAAGATGAATAACATCAAACAATTTAAATTGCTTTGAAATCTTTAAAATCTTTGATGGGTTTAGATCATAACCAGACTTTAAATTGAGGTTAATTAGTGTGGCATCGAGGCTTTCGAATTGTGTTTTAAATTCTCCGTTTAAGCAACCAACTCCAATAGAAACCTCTATCACTTCCTGTTTAGTTTGCTGTGATACCAAATCATAGACCAAACGTTCAATCCCGCCAAATGCCAAGCTTCCTATGTAATGAATTACTTTCAATAACTTAATTTATAATATGTAAAAGTAGATATATTAATTGTTTTTGCGATGCCTTAATCTCAATAGATCCCCAAGCTTGTTGTTAAGGGCAGAAAATAAGGATAACGCGCTCTATTGGTAGCAACCATATTTTCACTAAACTGAAATCGTTCTTCATGAATAGAGCCACTTGCTGGAATTTCAAAAGGTAATTTGTAGGTAAACGAATTAAGTCTATTTTGAAGATTAATATATTTTCTACCTAAAAAACTAAGTTGATATGGTAACACCATGCCTTTATGCTCTATTGAAAACATCTTATGTTGTTGTATGGAGAAGTTACCTGGCAACCTCACTAGTGTTCTTGGCAAGTACAGTTGAGCATGTTGCAACTCCTTTTTCAAAAACTGTCTTAATTCAATATTAAAATTTAAAATTAAGTTTGAAACATCGTCTTGATTTGGTTTATTTGCGTACCAATCGTTCCTATATTGAATCACTTGTTGAACCAAATCGTAGAGTTTCCCTTGATTAACATTTAATAATTGCAAATCGAATTCGATGGCCTTTGCAAGTAATAAAAATGCACGAAGTTTAATGATCTTCATGGTAACTTGAGCATCAATTGTAATGAGCATTTTTACAAGATACTCTAGAGCTATTTGCCTTTTTAAATCTTCGCTGGTGTTTAAATTATTATCGCTTAAATTTAGATTCTTTCCACCTAAATGCTTCAAATTAGAAATAAGGTTGAAGGACATGCTTTGCTGTAAATCTGGCTCTTCAACACCAAACACACCATGTGTGAGGATATTTTGCTCATCTGCATTTAGTTCTGGTCTCAAATTAGCTGCACATTGCCCCCCTTTTTTAAAGACACAAATAATATCCAAATCTGATATCCCAGGATGTTTTACTGAACCCATTTGATAAACACTCAATACGGCATCATTTGCCAATAAGGTCTTCACCAATTTTGTTTTGAGTGCTTCATATTGAGTCACAGGTATACTTACAGGATGATCTATATAGTTTAACCTCATACCTCTCTTTTTATTTTTTCAACCATAATCATAAGGTTTTTATAGAACGTATTATCTAATTTTTCTTGTATCTGTGGTGCAATTTTTGGGGCAAAGAAACGCGTTGCTATTTTTCTTATAAGGGTATTTGGTTGTTGCAATAACAGTTTTTGAAAACCATTCATTTTATACACCCAATGCTGCCTTACATCTGTTGCGATCACTATTGGCATCCATTCGCTAGAACTAAAATCTTCTTGTACCGCCTTAAAACTATCCTTTTTAAAAATTCCATCATTATGCATTACTGAAAAATATAAACAAGGTATTAGCATCACCTGACTGAGCATACTTTTTAACTGGTAACTATTTTTGGGTTTCCAATTATGCTTAGATCGCCACTCAAACTGGTTTAGCATATTGACCAAAGCCTTTTTATAGTCAATTTCATGGCGCAACTTGAGGTCCAACTTGAGGTTAGACATCTTCGGAAATATACATTTAGAATAGCTTAAAGTACTCACTGGAAGGTAATCTTCTGGATAACTACCTAGATCACTTTCTTTAATTTGAAACCAGCCATGATGTTGTAAGGGATCAAAACGCAACATCATTTCCATACTTTCTCTTTTAAACGTTTCTAGTGCTTTCGAATTTACAAATTGATCCTTTACAATGAGTAATCCGTCAAAATCGCTATATGGAATAACCTCATTGGTAGCAACACTACCATGCACAATTACGGCATAAAAAACTTCAGAATATTTAGATTCGACCAATTTGGAAATACGACTTACCAATGGAAGCGCCCCATCATATAAAGGAATTATTACTTGATGTTCATTAGTTGATTGCATTAGTTTGCTTTCGATTTTAACACTTTAAAAATATCAATAATTGTCTGTTTATGAAATACATATAAAACGATCAAGGACATTAGCATCATTACTCCTAAAAGAGACCATTCGCCAACATTTAAATATTGCAAATAGAATAAAATATAAATCGCGGCAAGCGTCACCAATGAAATGATAGGTCCTTTCAAACTTTTTAGTAATTGTATTCCTTTAAATGGAATATGATGATTTAACACAACCAAAAACAACAGGTATGCAATTGCTTTAGCCGCAACCAATAAATAGGCCACCCACAGCACACCATATTGCACACCAATAACAATGGCTAATACCGTTAAAATAGTTCTTCCTATAGAGACATACATAGTCACTTCGGGCTTACCAATACTAGAAAAAATAACACCACCAAATTGGCTTATAGATTGGATGGCTCCAGCGAAGCAAAGAATTCGTACAATAGGAATTGCAGCATCCCATTTTTGCCCAAACACGGTTTGGATAATTAACTCGGCATTAAAAGCTAGGATTGTCATAGCGGGAATAGACACCATAGCTATAAGCTGTACCGACTTAAAATATCCATTTATAATTTTTTCTTTATCATCTTTAAAAGAAGAAAACGACGGAAATAACACCTCGCTAAATATATACGAAATCCGCTTTACTGGTGTATACATAATATTATAGGCAAATGCATAATATCCTAAAATTACGCTAGAAAAGAATTTACCTAGAATTAAATAATCGATATTTCTCTCAAAATACAATGCCGTACTAGATGCTTTAAATTTTAATGAGTACCATACCATTCCTTTAATTTCTTTAAAATTAAAATACAGATTTGGCCTCCATCTCTTAAAAAGTAAAACTAATATCAATCTTATAAAGGACGACACTAAGGATTGTAAAATAAGAGCATAGACGCCCAAACCTAAATAGGCACCTATCACAGCGGCAATAGAACCTATTACAGTACCAGACAGGTTTATTTTACTAATTGTTTTAAACTCTAAATCTCTTTCTAAAAGTTTATAGTGGATAATAAAAAGAGGCGTTATCAAAATATTAATGGCCGCAACAAAAACTATTGATGTTAATTGCTGCTCATCATAAAAATCTGCAGCAAATTGAGCGGTTGAAATAATTATAATGAACGAAAGAATGGCTAGTCCAAAATTCAACCAATAAATAGAGGATAGTTTTTGTTGAGTTGTTTCGCGTTCATGAATTATAGAGGCTCCAAATCCCATGCTTGTAAACAAGATTATAAAACCAATAAAAGTCATTGTTAAGGCGACCAAACCAAAATCTTCAGGTAACAGTAGACGCGCTAATACAATATTAACGACAATAGCCAATAATTGCGATAATACATTAACGATTGTGAGGTAAAAACCTCCTTTTATGATTTTACTCTTACTCAACTAAAAAGAATATAATTTAATTTTTTCAATATATGAGCAGAAGCATCTGTAAATGTCTTATTTGATACAAAATTTGCTCCTTTCTTTGCCTGCTCTTTATAGGTTTTATAATGATCGAGTATGTGGGTTATTTTTTCAATTAAATCTTGAGAATCATCGGGTGCAACAAATGATACTAGGTCATTAGGAAATCGTTCTTTCAAACATGGTAAATCTGTAAAAATTACTGGATTTTCACTTTGCAAATAAGCACCGCCTTTACCTGGACTCAAAGTATATCTGTTATAAAATGTATCTTCATAGGTAGCGACTAAAACATCCGCTGCTTGTACAAATTTCAAATATTCTGGATACGTTTGAAATGGGTATAAAATTAGATTTTTATGGTCCTTATTTTTATATTCGTTTTGTAATCCTTCAGTAGCACCAACAATAACAAATTTTGTATTTTCAAAAGCATCAGACGCCTCTGCGAAAACTTGTATTCGCTTTAAATTTTCTCCTGTCTTCCCAGCATAAACGACATATTTGATATCATTCTCCCAGTTTAAATAGTTGCGATGTTTCGCTTTATTAATATCTGTTGGATCTTGGTAATCTGTTTGAAACCGAACTGGAGATTTTATTATTTTTTCCTTAGGAATTTTAAAGGTATTCACTAAAAACTCCTCAACATGCGATGTCATGACAACAATAGCATGCATTCGTTTCATTATGAACTTATGATAATTGTTATTACTCAAAAATGGGGTTTCGAATACTAATTTACATCTTATAAGTCCAAAAAACTTAAGAATAATATAAGGAATAACAGACGTATAGCATTTACTATAAACGACAACATGTTTATGTCTAAAGACCGAAAGATGTTGTAGTATAAACATAAAATTAAACACAAACCTATTCATTAAGACTACTATAGCCGAGGACTTATTATTAACCTCTCTTATTTTTGTATTTAATTCTGTTATTTTAAAATTTTCAGGAACATCATAGAGGCTAAAAATATCGTTATTCTCCAAGGTATAATCCTTGCGTTGAACCTTTGGTGTAATCAACTCCACATCAATACCATGATTAGAAAAAGCCGCACAACTGTACATCATATGGACAGCATCGGCTCTGTTTTTTCGCATATCTCTAGGAGAAATATAGTACAGTTTTTTAATTTGACTTTTAGATGAATCCATGCGAAGAATGTCTAATGGTAACCAAATTTACTCATTAAATGTCCAGAAACAGACATAATTTCATCAATCTGTGCTGCAGATAATTGTTCGAGGTATTTTTGGGTGTTATTTTTATCTAATTGCTCATTAGTTTTCTTTTTCCAATCTAAAAGCGCAGATGGTTCCATCTTATTTTTATAGTAATCCAGCATTTGATCTTCAAACTGTAAATTGAGCACTTCGGTACACTTTTGTAATTCTATTTGTGGTTCATTCAATAAATCCTCGTATCTAATAAGCGCATAATTTGATGGGCTAATAGATTCTAAAAAACTTAATATAGTTTCATTTTTATGGAGCCAATCTAGGCTTATATCCTTGATAGTTTCAGGAAATTTTGGCTTGTATTTAGAATCTGTTGCGAGTGAATTCACTTTTAAACAACTGCAAACGACATCTCTAGAATCTCTAACAATAATTAAATACTTGGCATTGGGGTAAATGTGGTTAAGCAAGTCGAGATGATCTATGTAGTAATTGTTTTTATCCCCTAAGACCATAGACGCTCCTTTTTCTTTTTGAATACCATATTGGTGTATGACCAGCGATGTTAATTCTTGATAAGACTTGGGTTGTTTCGTTTTAATTAAAGTCTCCAAGGCTAGGTAATCCAAATTCCAAGTTTCAATCTTTTTTGATGTTTTTAAGTTGGAAATATAAGATTGTACATCCTTAATAGATTGTGTATTTTCAATATTCCAGTCTTTATAGTCTTCATACCACCACTGGATAAATCCGCATTCTGGAGGCACCACAATAGATGAATGGCTACTCATCATCATTCTAAACAATGAGGTGCCAGATCTAGGGCTACCAATAATAAATACGTTTTGATATGTCATCCTGAACTACTATTAACTAAGGTTATCCAATCGAATTTGAAACAAGTTCTGATATTCTCTTAACATCCTCATTCTCTAAACCGTAATATAGCGGTAAACATAAAATGCGAGGAGCGATATCTTCCGAAACACTGACGTTATTTGTATTATTTACATAATCTAATGATGACAAAATTGGATAAAAATAACGTCTAGGCATAATGTCATTAGCATTCAGTAATTTTTCGGTTTTTAACAAATCTGATTCAGAATTAAAAATAATGGGATAATAACTATAGTTCCATTCTGTATGCGCTCTAATTTTAAGTCTTCTAAGTTTTTTAAAATCTAATAAATTATCATATAAATCGCAAACCCGTTTTCGATCGGCGATTATATCGTCAATATATGGCAAAACACTTAACCCCATGGCCGACTGGAGCTCGCTTATTTTAGCATTAATACCGATACCATGAAATCTTAAGGGTCCATCGTGTCCAAATTTATGTCTATAGAGCATTTGATGATAAGTCGCTTCATCTTGACAAAATAACGCGCCTCCTTCACCTGTATGAAATAGTTTGGTAGCATGAAAACTACACACACTAACATCTCCATAGTTAAATATAGGTTTTCCTTTATAAGTTACACCAAAGCAGTGTGCCGCATCATATATAACTTTTAAGTTATGCTTTTTTGCTATGACATCTATAGCGTCTATATCACAAGGGTTACCATATACATGCGTTACCAAAATTGCCGTTGTTCTGCTGGTAATTGCTTGTTCTATTTGAGTCTCATCAATTGTAAGATAATCTGGATGTATATCTACAAAAACAGGTGTGCATTTTTCCCAAACAATGCTCGATGTTGTTGCTACATAAGAAAATGGTGTAGTAATTACCTCTCCCTCATCGGCAAAGGCATTTAGAGCAATTTGAATGGGTAATGTTCCATTGGTCATCAATATAAGATGATTTGCGTCGAGATGTGATTTTAACTTACGCGCTAATTCTTGCGTAAGGTCTCCATTATTTGTCAACCATTTATTTTCCCATATGGCATCCACATAAGCTTTATATTCTTCAATTGGAGGGAAAAAAGTTTTAGTAACAGTAATCATAGAGTTATTAAGCAATCTTAATTAATACATGTAAGTGTGCAAATATATTCTAAAATTTAATAGGGACTGTAACACAAAAAGAACTATTTCTTATCAAAAGAGCCTCTTATTAGGCATAAATTACTTAACTTAAAGGTATAACTTTTGCAGTGTATTAGTACAAAAACCATAGAATTAGTTTTTATCACTCATATCTTTTATTATCTTTGACAATTCCCTCAATTTGCTTTAGATCGAATTTAAAATAAGTGATTTAAGAAAAAAAATTAAATTATTATTGTTATGAAAAAAATTTACTTAGCAGCAGTAACACTACTTTTGTTTTCATTTGGATTTTCTCAAACTCCAATTGTGACCATTGACAGAGATAACATCATTGGGCCAACGACTACTGGAAACGATCCAACTATTTCATCTGTAGGTCTCACTAGAGGTGCTGGTGTAGCTTTAAGAGCTGGTACAGATTTTTCTTCAAACAGCTGGACAGGTACATCCCAAGCTGATGCTGAAACTAATGACGATTACATGGAATGGTCTACATCTGCTAGTGCCATTAACGATATAGAAATTCAACGTATTGATATAAGATTAAGAAGAAACCCTAATGGTCCAACCAATTGGCAATTATTTTATAGTTTAGACAATTTTGCAACTGCAGGAGTTGCTGTTAATACAGCTGTGGCTATTCCGGAGAACACAAATGTGGTGACTAATATTACTGGGCTTAACATAGACTCTGGTACTGGCGGAACCATTACGTTTAGATTATATGCTTGGGGAGCAGCTACAAATGGAGGTTGGTTACGTGTAAGAGGTCAGGCATCATGGTCTGATTTTGGTATTGCACTTCCTGGGCTTAGATTAAGAGGAGACATTACTACAACAGCTACAAATGACATAGAGTCTAACATTATCGCATCTACTTTTGATCCATCAGACAATATTGACTATAACGCTTATAATGCAACATCAGGATTAACTACAGCAAATGCTATTAAAGTTGGTGATTTTACAATTCAAGATGGTGGAGACGACCTTACAGACGCCGATACCGTTGACACTATACTTACCGATTTAGGATTTGACATAAGTAATAGTGATAATATTGCTGCCATAGCTATTTTTGATGGCGCCACAAATATTGCTGAAATCACATCTGTTTCAAGTACGGTTAACTTTGTTGGACTTACTGGCTTAACAGCTCCAGATAATGGATCAAAAACTTTTGATGTTTATGTAACATTTAATTCAACAGTCGTTGACAATCAACAAATTCAATTAACAATAAGTGCTGCAACCGCAGACATTGGTAGCGGATCAGGTTTTACAACCTTTAATGCTGGAGGTGCTCAAACACCAATTGTTGGTGATGATAATAGAATTGAAGTTGTAGCTACAGCTTTAGCTTTTGATCAAGAACCTGTAGATTCATTTCAATTTGAAACGATGAGCCCTGCTCCTACAATTATTACAGTTGATGCAAATAACAACCAAGACTTAGATTTTAATGGAACTGTTTCTGTTGTTTCTGGTGGATCTTTAGACCCTGGTTTAATTAATTATACTATTACTAACGGTTTAGCCACATTAGATACTATTGTGTTTAATGAAGAAGAAACTGCAACGACGCTAATTACTTTTGGAGGCGGATTAATTGCTGCGGTAAGTACCGCATTTGACATTAATGGCCCGTTAATTACCATTGCAGTTCAGGACTTTGATGGAGCTACACCAGAATGGACATACACTACCGATGTTGCAACATTTGACAACGGTTGGGGTACAGATGGTTATTATGGCGTTATAGATATTGCTAGTGCATCTCCATTGGATAATCCTTCTTTTTCTAATAATATTTTTGGAGAGAACGATTTAAACGATGAAGGAGATAATGGTACAACTGGTTTTGCAACCTTGACATTAGCAACAGTTGACATCAGCAACTTTGAAAGTGTAAAACTATCTTTTGACTGGGATGTTCATGGTTATGTAAATAACAGTGATGACGCTCAATACAGATTAATTCTTGATGGCGTAACTCAAGCGGCTGTTTTTCTTTTAGACGGAAATGGCGCAATTGATACAGATCAAGGAACTGTAACTGTAGATATATCAGATACGGTCTCTACTATAGGTTTAGAAATTAGAGTTAGAAACAATGGAAACTTAGGTTTCTCAGGATTTGACAACTTCAAATTAGTAAGTGTTTTTGATGGTTTACTCTATGTAGATAATGGATGGTCTCCTAATCCTCCATCTGGCACTACAGGTGCTGACAATGCTTATGTTCTTGATGGAACTTACAATGTTGCAACTAATATTCAAGTGAATAACATGTATGTAAGCGATATTGCTACCACTAATATTTCAGCAGGACAATCTATCACTGCAAATTCTGGTTTAGTTAACCGAGGTACGTTTGAATTAAATTCGGTGTCAACATCATACTCTAGCTTAATTGCGAACAGTGTTGAAGGTAACATTGCTTATAACCGCCATGTCAATCAGTTTGCATCTACGGGCTCTACCACTGGTTTTAATGATTTAGTTGCAGCACCAGTAACTAATAGTGACCAAACATTTTTAGCTTTGAGAACAGCTAACGCAGATATTCCATCTGGAACCATTGGAGGTGTACCTTCATTCTTATTTGGACCGTTTGATAACAATGCAAATGACTATATCAATTACACAACTTCAGACGACCCTTCTCTTATCGTTGCAGGAACTGGATACAGAACAGCCTCTACTGCAGCGGCTGGCTCTACGTTCAGGTTTGTAGGTAATGTAGAAACCACTAACAATCTTGTCCCTATCACTGTAGGAACAAATAGTGATTTCAATCTTATAGGAAACCCTTATCCTTCTTATATATTGCTTTCTAACTTCTTGGCTGATAACTCTAGCGAATTTAACATTACTACCTCTGGAATTTATGGTTATGATGGCGATTTAACCAATGGGTTTACCATCTGGAATCAAGCCTATTCTGATGCCAATCCAAATGCTGTTATTGCCCCTGGACAAGGTTTCTTTGTATCATCAAAAGCTGGAGGAGGTACAATTACTTTTAATGCCGCTTCTCGTTCTATTGGTACTAATGATGATTTCATTCCTGGACGATTTTCAGATCCAAGTTTATTAGCGCACTTAAAACTTCAAATGTCGAACGGAAGTTCTTTATTCAATACTGATTTCTATTTTAATAATAACGCTTCATTGAGTATGGATACTGGATACGATGCCGTTATGTTTAATAACTATACACCTAATTTCGCTATCTATTCTCATCTGGTAGAAAACAACAATAATGCAGACTTAGCTGTTCAATCTGTGCAGTACGACGCGCTTAATAATGTAATCATTCCACTTGGAATTAATGCTAATGAAGGAGAACAGTTAACGGTTAGTATTTTAGATACCGACATCCCAGATAATATAGACGTTTATTTAGAAGATAATGTAACTAATACCTTTACTTTATTGAATACTTCTGATTACGTATTTACGCCATCGACAACCTTATCTGGAACAGGACGTTTCTTCCTAAGGTTTTCTGCAGAAGCGCTATCTACACCAGAGGAAGATTTTAGTTCTATACAAATTTACACGACAAAAACACCAAAAACATTGGTGATCAAAGGTGAGTTAAACAACGAAACGAAAGCCGAATTATTTGATATTCAAGGTCGTATGATTTTATCAACTCAACTAGACAGTAGAAGTATTACCAATGCTATTGATATTTCTAATATTACTTCAGGAATTTATGTTGTTAAGTTAACCAATGACTCACAACAACGAGCTCAAAAAGTGATAATTAAATAACTGTAACAGAAATTAAAAACGCGATATTGTCAATCACATAATAATATTTTATTAATTTTGACCATTCGTTAAAGCACATAATGAAAAAAAACAGTCCTCAAAATCAAATTACACGTAAGGAAGCCCTTCAAAAAATGGGTAAGTACGCTGCGCTTACAGCGATCGGTACATTTCTTATACTTAACCCTAAGAAAGCACAAGCATCTTCTCCGCCAGATCCAGGAGGAAATCCTTTTGATTAATTTCTATTTTTATTTTGAAAACGGGTTTATCTCCGAAGTACGCGCATAAAATTAATGATACTGCAATATTGTGGTTTCATAGGTCTAATAGATATGTTGTCGTATCTGAGAGTTTATATACGTTAATTACTTTATACTTTAATTCTACAGATAAAAAAGCATTTATCAATGCACTGGATCAAACATTGCACATTGATCCTTTAAAAGGAAAGGATATTTTTAATGAAATTTCATTTTTTTTGGAAGATGCTAATACAGTATCTTCGATAGATCACATAAATCAAACGGTTAGTCCATCACATAAATCATCGCTATCTATTGAACGTTCTTATCGTTTTGATAATACAATTGTAACCGTACATTTTGAATCTCCAATCATTGAAAGTTTAATACATCCTCAAATAGCTCATCATTACACTGATACTGCTTCGAATCCAGACATAAGGTTCGCTATTTTCAAAACAAATGACGACTTACATTTTCTAAAGAATAATAAACACATTGGTAGTTATAAAACTGAAAAGTTTCATTTTCTACAAGGTAAATTTGCTCTAGAACTCACCAATGCCATTCACAATCTTGATATCGAAAAATGGATTGCAACATTTCATGGCTCTACAATTACTAATGGAAAGACTTCCATCATGATAGTTGGTGATTCTGGAAATGGTAAAAGTACGCTATCGGCCCTATTAATGGCTAGCGGACTAGATTTGCTAGCAGATGATTTTACACCCTTATATGAGGATTTGAACCTCTATAGTTATCCAGCATCTATTTCGATTAAAAAAGGTGCTTTCTCAACTTTAGAACCTCTTGTTGATGGCTTTAAAGATTTGGAGACACATAAGACTGGTCCGAAAAAAGTAAACCTAAAATATGTTCCTCCAACGTCGAGGACGAAAAATTCTAAGTTTCATTGTCAATGCAGTCATATTGTTTATGTCACCTATAATAAAGACAGTGAATCCTATATTAAGAACATTTCAGTAGAAAAAATATTAGAAACTTTAATACCAGATTCATGGATTTCTTCCCATGAGAAACATGCACGTCTTTTTTTAGATTGGCTTGGTCAAATAAAATGCTATGACCTAAATTATAGCGATAATGCATTTGCTGTTTCTAGTATTAATTCACTATTTAATTCCTAATAATACGGTTTCGGATTTTCTTTGTTTATTTTTGAACTATTCAATTATAGCTTTTGTTAGAACTAAAATCCACATATAAAAACACCTTACAACTTATTGCTAATATTTTAAGTTTTGAGCATCATGTCCCAGATTTAAAAGAAACACTTTTAAATGAATCGTTTGACGAAGAAGCTCTTGTAAAAGTGGCGAGTGATCATTTAGTATTGACAACAGTATATTGCAGATTAAAACAGAAACAATTACTTGAATTCATTTCGAAAGATCTAGCCTATTACCTTGAAGATATTAATACAATTAACACAAACCGAAACCTCAGTTTAATTGAACAATCAAAGGCGATCGCTCGAATTTTTAATGCACACAATATCAGCTATGCTTTTGTAAAAGGCTCTGCTTTTTTAATTAAAAACATCTACCAAGATATTGGAGAGCGCATGATTGGAGACATTGATATATTGGTAAAAGAAGATCAAATAGAACATGCTTTTAAATTATTAAAAGATCAAGGTTACACAAGGCTTCCGTCGAGTATTAAAGCGCGCTTTTTTGAACACAAACATTTAGATAGATTAGCCTTAAAAGATGAGTTGGCCGCAGTAGAACTACATAAGTATTTACTGAATAGTTCGAAACGGCATGTATTAGACACCAACAATCTCCTTAGTAGAAGACAAATTATCAATGAGGTATATATTTTACACGAAGAAGACCTTTTTAATCACAATATTTTAAATTTTCAAATTAATGATAAGGCGCACTATTATTCAAAAATTAGCATGCGTTCTACCTATGATACTTTGGTATTTATAAAGCTATTTCCAAAATTATTAAAACCAACAAATAGTAGTTATCATACATCTTATTTCTCCTTAAATTCTGTGTTTTTCAAGGAATTTATAGATGTAAAATTGAATCGATCAAGAATAAACGCTTTCGAATCTAGACTAAAGTCATATCGTCGTCATTCGTTTCATCAGAAAAAATTACACTTTTTTGCACTAATAGGTGAGTTGCCATCTCGTTTAAGCACTTTTATTGTAAGTAGACCATATAGGCAAGCCATTTATAACGACAGACACCGCATCTGGAGCGAATTAAAATCAAAATTTATTAAGCCCTAACATAAAATATAATAACTTTGACGATTATTTGCAATATTATTGTTCAAAGTATATCTTTGAATTAACCCAATATAATTGAATCATGAAAAAGATAACCCTATTCCTAATATTAGTTGCTCTATTTAGTTATGATAGTCAATCTCAGGTAAGTAAGAGAGATATAAGAAATATTGAATCATGGACAATTAGTGTTGGAGTAAATGCTGTTGGAAGTTTAGGAACGAGGAATCCTCTTAAAAAATTAAGTGAGTTTGAATTTAATCGTCCCTTTGCATTCGCTATTCAACATAGGTGGTCTAGATATTTATCGGTAGAACAAGATTTCACCATGAATAGATTTAAGATTACATCTCGCATTGACAATGGTTCGCTTCCTGAAGAATTTAATTACTACTCGACTAACACTTATGTTAAGTACTTTTTTTCGGATGAAATATTTCCTGAAGCTTTATGGCTTGATTTATATGCTGGAGCGGGATTAGGTGTTTTCTCTATAGATGAACTTAATACTTCGGCCAACTTCGCACTTGGTGGAGCTTATTGGTTTAATGGAAGTTTTGGTATTAGATTGCAATGTGTTGGTAAATTTGCCTTTAACCATAAAGACAATCGATTTGACAATAATCACTTCCAGTATATGTTACAGGCTGTGTTTAAACTGTAACTAATAACCAGCAAAGTCAAAATTCAACATAGCTTTTGTTTTAAGATATAATCTAGGGAATTGCCTTTTAAAGTCCTCTGGAGTTTCTATAAATGTCTCTACAATCACAGCAATAAATTCAAACTGATTGGTAAAAGCATAGTCTCTAAAGTATTTTGATGCTATAAGTTGTTGTCGCAATTTCTCATCTGAAGAAAGCATATCTGTAAGCTCTGAAAAAGCAGTTTTAAAGATTATAGAACTTACATCATTGTTTTTTAAACTATTGAGATGAATAGCATGTGTAAACTCATGAATGCCTAAGTTAATATTATCGTTCTCATCATCATAACCATCTAAAAAATCTGCCCACGAAATCACCAAAGCATTTAACCTAGGATTAAGTTCTCCTTTATGATAAGTCTCATTTGCGTTTGAGTAAAATGGACCAGGGTAAATTATAATTTTATGTACTAAATCGATTTGATAATCTCTAAAACCAAAAGTAAGCATAACGGATGTCGCAGCAACCAAAATCTTCATTTCTGTGGTCACCACTAAATGCTCTCTTCCTACGAAATGTTTGGTATCAATAAATCGTGCAATGCGATGTTCAAATTGTCGTTTTTCAACGGTGTTCAATTTCCGATAAAAACTAAATTCTCGTTTTAAAACACCAAGTTCTTCTTTACCTAAAGTCTTTTTTGTTAAATAAAAATGAACAAAAAATGGGCGTTTATATTTACTGGCATACTGCTGCTCGAAAAACTTATAAAAGCGAGATAATACAACCGCTGCCATACCCACAAAAAAAATGGAAAGAAGTGCAATACGTGCACCTGGGGAAATGGTCAAGCTTTCTTGAGTTAGGGCTAATATCATTGCCTAAATATACTGAAAATTACATTCTTGGTGATAAGAAGGAAATAGTGCTTTAATATGAGGCATTAAGTGGCTTTGAACATCAGGATTAGTGCCTAGCGTCGCTCCTCCTCAGCGCTCCGCTTTGAACATCAAAAACCCAAGATTATAAATTCAAGCGAGCTTGATTTAACACTTGGGTTTTTGATGTATTCGTGACCTCGAGAGGGTTTAAACCTATTTACGAAACCACTATATTTTATGGGCTTTTACCACGTTTCTAAAAAGCTTGGTGAAACCATAGCGAAACGTCAATTTTTCATTACTGGTGGTAAATATAATAAAGAAAAAAATAAGAGTCTTTTTTTAATTCAATATCAGAAAGGACAGATATGACATAGATACTAATTTTATTGTCCTACTTCATGAGACTATTCTCTCATTGAGGCTAATTTAGGATTCACTTCTTATGCAACTTTAGTCTATTAAACTTCGTTATTTATAAAACCTTAAAAAACAAACTAGAAGTAAAATTACTCAGCACCGAACAAAACAAACTGGTCTTTGTATTCTCCATCATTAGCCTTAAACTTTGCCAAACTATCAATTCCAATTTCTACCCCTGCTCCAACTGCATGTTCGCTACCATCTGCTTTGGTAAATCCTTTTTCATATCGTTTTTTCCCAAATAATCTAGATTGAAGCTCAGGAAAGAATTCTCCATAAGGATCATGACAAACAATATTAAAATCTGGCGACGATTGATTTTTTAAATAGTTTTGATATCCAACAACTAAAACAAAATGTCCTGTTGTATTAGAATTGCTAACGCTAACCAACAATGGAACACCACTATCTATACTCGAAACTATATGTTCAATAGTTTTAGCTTGATCATCTAAAATTCTCCATTTCATTTTCAGTTTGGGTTCTTTAGGCTTATCTGCATAATAGCCTGAACGTGTATTCCACCACCAAATAATATTATTCCATCTATTACATCCTTCAATATTTCCTTTCTCATCTTTACAAACTTTTTGGTCTGGTCGATCATTGTGAAAATTAACAATATCGTAAATTTGAGTTATAGGATCGTCTTTTCCTGGGACGTTCAAAAAGTGTGCTAACATTTTTAAGCAGGTAGATTGACATGTATCTGCATTAGGCTGCGTATAATAAGGCACTTGCAATACTTTAGATTTTTTGTCTTGTGCAAATGAAAAGATACAAACAAAACTTAAAATAATAGATAATTTAATTCTCATGGTTCTTTTGGGTTTTCTAATGTTCTTTTTAATGCTATAGGTTGATATTCTTTACTGGCATATCTAATTACAGATTGCCAAGAAACCCTATTTTTATTTGGTATCGCTTTTGGAATAGTATTAATATTTCTATCTTCAAAAACTAATTTTAGTTTAGCAATAAATTCTTTAATCTCATCATAATCGGTATGATTCAGCATTTTCTTTAGAACTTCTACTTTTAAAAAGTAAATTTTTTCATCAAAAGGATACAGAATAATATCTGAATTATAAAATATCCCATCTTCAATCTTTAAATCAAGAACTTCATCAATCATGCCATAATTCTTTGGTATAACAAAATAATCAAGTTTGTTATCATCTATTAAAACTAAAGCGACATTATCTTTCCATTTCTCTACAAAGCGTTGCTCAGAATAATACTTTAGTATACCTTCATTAGTTTTTTCGTCATAAGAATCTTCTCCACAATTATAAGTTTCACAGATTTTATCTAAATGTTGTTGAATAAGTGGATTCATCCAGACACTGTCAGGTATATTGCTATCAACAATTACTGAATTATAAATTACTTGATCGCCATTCTTATACAATTGATCTAAATAAATATCCCATTTTTGAGCAAACGATAATAGAGAGCTAAAACAAAAAAATAATATGAAACCTATTCTTATCAAACTAATTCGCTTATTTACATTTTTCTCTTTTTTCTAAAATTCTAATAAAGTCAGCTTTGAACTTTTCCTTATTCATAGGCTCAAATCTTGGTTGATCAACATTTTTTTCATAAGGACATATAAATTCTTTCAAATCATTACTCAAGATAAAACTATAGCATTTTGTTGAATCCTCATTTTCGCAAACTCTATACACCAAATAATCTTCATTGACTGGAAAAAAATCATGCTTATCAGGAATGGTTATGTCTGCAATAAAATCTTCTAAACCATTGTCATAAATTAGCCAAAACGGATTGGTTTTATTAGCTCTCCAACTAACTAGATTTACAGGTATCTTAACCCCTTTTGGGTTTTTTTCAGAATAGAAATAAAGTGTATTAGCATCATAAAATGCAACAACGCCAGAATTCACTTTTCGTCTGATTCGTTTAAATCTCTTAGGTAAATATTCTTCGTTGACTTTTAAAATACTATTATCAATTAAAAGATCTTTTATGGTAGCATCGCCTTCAGCTTTTGCACTCCATGTTTTTGAACCTTTATGATATTTAAATTTATAATATGGACCAGGAGCAGTTCCTCCATATGTTTCAACTTTTATCCCATTCTCCAATTGCTGGGCAAGTCCATCTTTTTCTTTACTTGGGTTTTCAAAAGCTTTTTCAAAGTCTTTTTCTGTCATTGTTTTGTTCATGTATGCAATTTGACCAGCAGATATTTGATCTATTCCTGATCCTTCAAAACTATGATTCATATTTTGTTGGTAATAGCCATTATTTCCTCCATTAGAGTTTGCTTTAGCTCCAGAACCTTCTTGCCCTCCTCTTTTTTTATTAGCACTTATACCATCTCCTTCAGAACCAAAATCTCCAAAAGGGTTAATATTAAGATTTCCTTTTAAGACACTTTCTATAAGTTTAGGTATATCGTCTAGATCTACTGTAAGTAAATCTTTAATCAAATTCCAAATTAAATCTTTGTCTAACGAATGATGAGACGGAACAACAGCTCCAAGATTTAATCCAAGAAATTTAAAATTAACTCCAGCTGCATTAGGTTCTACAAATGTTTTTACACTAGAAATCTTTTGATCTCCAACTTTAAGATTCATTTCTGCTGAAAGCTTTGCATATAATGAGCTACCCTTCGGAGCTATTATTAGATCGCCTTTAACATTGGCAATAATTAACTCACCATTAGCTGAGGCTTTTATTTCTTTTTTATTTATATCTACCTCAAAATCACCATCAATAGTAAAGTATTTAAGAAATTTACCTTGCAAATCACCTTTAAGTGATTTTTCAACTAGTTCCAAATTAGTCGAGAAATAAAAAATATCTTCAAAGGTTTTATTTGTACTTGATTCAGATTTGATATATAAAGGATTAATCCTTAAAGAGTCACGCCTATTCATTAAACTAATTGTATTGAGTAATACTAATGACCCTTCATGTGTAATATAAAAATCCTCCTTAATTGGGATTGTCAAATCTCCTTTTAAATGAATTATTTTCTTAAGATTACCATCTACTGGGACAATTTTACCAGTTGCAGTAATCTCTTTTTTAGATATCTCTCCCCCCAAGTCCGTCAAAGACAAAAATGGAGGAATAGGTATTGATTGGTTTAGTGTAAACGAAATTCTATCTAAATCTCCTGTTGTAATACCTTTCTTAATATCTACGAATACAGGTGGAATGCCAATACTGAAATATTCGAATACATTAACCTGAGCATTTACTTTAAAGCCAGTTGGTATATTACCCTCTGTTTTGATAGGTTCAATACTTGTTATTTTTACCCACTTTTGATCTATGAAATCGAGATATTTCTCCATAATACTTGCTAATTCACCTTTAAGTGAATCTTCGACACATTCTCTTACACTTTTTTCAGAATAGTCTATTGATGGGTCTTCAATTTTTCCTTCTTTACTAATATCTTGAGAGATTTTTAGACTACTGAAACATCCAATAATATCATTATCGTAGCCAGTATTAGATAATAAAAAGTCAACTTTAAGACCATCATCTTTTAATTCAGAATTACTATACGCTAAAACAAAATCACCAAACAAAAACTTAAGGTCCTTCTTGCGTTCATCTAAACTACTTTTAATCTTTTTAAATAACACATCGATTATAGACGAAGATAAATCTACGTCTCCACTTTTGAGTGACAGTATGGTGCGTACTGGAATTTTTGAATCTAACAGAACAATATTATAGTCAATTAATAAATCTCCAGGGTTATTTTCTTCTTTTGACTTGACATGACTAATTCTTGTTGAGCCTTCCTCAACAAAATCTAGATTGTTAATTTTTCTTTCAAGTGCGTCAAAATTAAAAACAGCTCTACTCCAATTGATTCTTTTATCAGAATTAATAGAAATATTCTTGATATTGAACCATTCATCATCAAATTTCACAGTAAGATCAAAAAGTGCAGACTTCTCAATAGCATTAGGTCTAAAGTTATTAATGATAAACCCATAATCTGGAAACAGATTCTCAATAAATAACAGATCAATTCCATTAGTAGCTATATGCCTTGCTACCTCATCTTGATTAATTAATGTTATTTTACCTTCAAGAGTAATTTCAAATTTTAAATCGTATTTATTATCGCCTAATTGAACTTCATTGATATCTAAAAAAAACTTACTGTCCTTAAAATCTAACTTACAAGGGCAATCGCTAATTAGGTCAGGCATATTATCATCCATAAAACCATATAGAAGCGCATTATTTACACTATAATCAACATCTTCTGGATTAGAAGCAGAACGTGTAATTTTTAATAACCAATTTGTGTCGCTTCCTGAGGTTAAATTATCAATAAATATGGCTAAGGTAATGGAATCGTCCGAATCACTATTTATGAATTCTAGTCTTAAATTTGATGTTATTTGACCTTCCCAGTTATCGATATTAAAATCAAATTCGTCTGACAAATACGCCATTAACAATTCTAATCCTTTTTGTTCTGCTTTATTTAAGATCTTCTTATAGACTTGTTCTTTATTGGCATCCCAAGCATTTTCAATATCGCTTAAAGTATAGAAGCTTGTTTCATCTAATCCAAGTATACTTAATAGTTCGATAACATCTGTATTGTTTATTTTTTCGGTATTAATTTTAAACTTGTAATGAAGTGTATTACGTTTTATACTTAATTCTTTAATATCTATAATGTCTGTTACATTTATGTGGAAATTTTTGTTAAGCGCTGTTAAATAAACCTCACTTATATTTGTCAATGATATTTGTAGGTCTTCACCAATTTTCATTTCATGCTCTCCAACACTTGAACCACTTTCAAAGACATTACCGCTTAGTATGACTTTATTTGATTTATATTCAAAATTTTTAATCAGAAATTCGTAGCCCAAAAAGGCAATTTTAAGATCATCAACCAAAGAGACTTCAATAGTATCATCTGCAATTATTAAGGTTGCAAAATGCTCTTTTATGCCTTTATATTGTAAGTAAACTTCATACGATTCTTTGTTTTCTACAGCTTTATAATCTTCTAAAACTATAAAACTCTCCTTTTTGAGATTACGACCAATAGCCACATAAAAAAGCTTTTCATAATCGATATGATCATTTAAGTAAGGTGCCTTCATACCATAACTCATCTGACCTTTTATATAACCAATATGATGACTATCGTAATAGACTTGGTAATTAACTGCAACTGAATCTATTCCGAATGTGTTTTCTGGATTGAATCTTAGTTTACCTATTTGTAAATGATCAAATTTTTCTGAGAAGCTATTAATAGCTTGCTCAAATTGAGCCATATATGGTTTGACTACAGTTTCAACTTCACGTTGGAACTCTTTTTTTAATCTTTGCTCAATTAAATTAAATAATGCGTCACTCCATGAACCATCTTGAATTTTCTTAGCAATCTCTTCAATATGAAATTTTTCACCTTTAATTTGAGGTTCATCTTTCCAATATATTACTATTGGATCGTCACTAAATTCAGTAGTAAAAACAATATAATCTTTAAAAGTTCTTCTGATTTCATCAACCTTTTCTTGAACAATATCTAAGCCATATTCCTTAACCTTATCAGAAAAAAACTTGTTGATGGTCTTCTTTTGATTTGCTTCAAAATTGGCAATCCTAGTCATCGTAGAATCTAACTGTTCTAAAGCACCCTCAATGTTTTGCAGATTCAATTTTGACTTTATTGTTTTAACTTCAGAAAACAAGGTGTCGACTTTAATATTCCAATAAATTGGAACGATTGAATCAGTGCCTTCAACCTTTGAACGTCCACTTAGAAGTGTCATATTTAACTGTAAAATAGACTTTCTGTTAATGATCCAATCGTTACTTATAGTATCTTTAGTAATATCAAACTCTGTAGGAACTTCTGCTATGGTAATATTATATAGCGAATCTTTATAAACTATTGAATTCTTCTTGGTTAAGGTTTTAAGCGCATTTAAATAGGCTTTTGACATTTCCTTTTCGGAATGTTCTTTTAAAAATTTATAAAGGTCATCGCTTACACTGTTTTCTAAAAACTTGTCATAGTACGTTCTTATTTTATTTCCTGTTGAATCTGTATTATAATCTTGATGTAAAACATCAAAAACAGATTCTGCATTTGAAATTAAACCCTCTTTATTTTTACATCTTTTAAATAGTAAATCTCCATACTTTTCTATTGACGCATCTGTTAAATCTACCTCTACAATTGTAGTGTCATTTTTAACTTTAGAACTATCTATTCCTATAGATTCAAAGTAGTTTCGTATAGAATAGTATTGTTTTTTTATAAACGACTTATAGGTTTCTGCACTATGTGTGGTAGAATCGTATAATGATTTGTATTCATCTAGAAGGGTTTTATCCAGCTCTTTCTGGTGCAACTCTTTTATTTTTTCCCAAAGTAAGATTTTGTGCTTTTCAATTAGATTCCCTAAGAGTTTTATTAAAACATCTATGTTATCTTTTGTGACATTTATTTGCTTTATCTCATCAAAAAGAGCCTTAACATCTTGTATTCCAGCATCTTTATTAGAGTTGATCGACATTTTTTTTAGCTTAGCTTTGATTTGATCTATAACGGTCTTTATTTTTGTGATATCGTCATCTTTAAGAGTATCCAGTTCTTTGAGACCTTTAGAAAGATCTGCTTTACTCCCACTGTTAGACTCACTAAATTTTAATTCGTTGGGTAATTTATTTAGAATTCCTCTGTATAGTAATTCTATACTAGAAATGACAGAACCAATTTCTTTAATCTTGTCTTGAGAATCGTATTTAAAAGGCAATGACTCGGCAATAATTGTAGGATATTTTTTGAAGAGGTTTTTTCGTAAGGAGTCTAAAGCATGTACCTTACTTTTAAAAAAGTTAATAATACATTTTGCATTCTCTCCTTCGCATTCTCTTAATAAATCATAAGACAAGCTTTCGATCTCATCAAGAGGTATAGATTCATCTAGCCATTTAATTTTTTCTAAGACTTCAGTATCTTCTATTAGTAATCCGTTTAACTTGTCTATTTGAGATTTTGAAACAGATATTTTAGGGTTTTTATCATAAATAGTTAAGTACAAATTATCTTGTGCGATAGCATTGGAGGAAAAGAGTACGACAGCAACTATATTTATGAGATAATAACGCATTTTATACGATCATTTTTTTTTAATTATTTTGATTTTATCGTTACTTATTCTCACAAGACCTACATTAAATAATGAATGTAGTTTGTTACTCTTACCTAAAATCATTGAGTCTTGTGTTTTAATAACATCTTCTATGGATATATTAAATATGGTATCATGCTCAATTTCGCCAGCCAACAAGCTTAGTTTTATATTTATCTTATCGGTTAATTGTTCTGGAGAGCGAAGTGATAATCGGTTTTCACTCAAAATATGAATGGTAGTTGCATGATCTGTAGTATCGTTAATAAATAATATAGAGCGATCTGTTTCATTGTTTTTTTGACCACCTCCATAAAATGCCCATAGACTATCGTTTCTCTCTATTTCGTCAATGTACTCGCCATTATACCCAAAGCTTATAAAGGATTTCGAAATATAATCTTGTAGTTCTTCATTTTCGGTACTCATAGATGCCATTAACACTTTTTTTTCAGGAATGGCACTAAACATCAAAATATAGGCAAATAGCATTAGAATAACTATTGTACCTAACACACCAAAAAAGACATCTTGTAAATACTTATTTAACATCTATAATAATTATATGATCAATATTATTAGGGCTATCTGTTAATATAATTTTTTTATCACCAATAGTTAAATGTTGAATAGAACCGCTACTTCTGTCTTTTACATTTTTTAAAAATATAGTGTTAGCTTTTCTATTAAATCTTACATTGAAAGATGTGCTTCCATTTGGGTCTAATTCCAGCTTACCTTTTAAATCCTGATTAAAATAAAACTCAAATACATCGTCTATTTTACTATCTGCCTCAAAACTTATTTCAATACTTTCATTCAGATTAGCATTAAGCTTAAGATATTTATAACTCTGCTTCTCTTTATTCAGATTATAAATTTGTATAGTATCCTTAGTAATAACTAAACTATAAACATTCTTTTCTGGAGGTCTATCTGTATTATTTACATGATCGATAACACTAAATTCCATTATACCTTTTTTATCGATTGAATGGACAAAAAGAGTATCATTAATTTTCTTTTTTATAAAAGTTTCAGTGCCTTTATTTAAAACCTTTTTATTTAAGATTTCACAATTGTTACAGCTATAATCGTTTGTTGAAATTATACTAATAAGCTGAAAGTTTGATTCATCTGAGTTTTTCCCAATTTCACTTTTTTTATCATTCAGAAAAAACACCATGATCATAAAAAGTGCACCTGTGACTCCAAGTACAAGCTCAATTATAAATCCATCCTGTCGATTGGCATTTTCAATTTCTTTTTTTTTGCTTGTACTTTTCATTTGATGCAATCATTATTCGGAATCATTTAGTGAATTAATTTCACTATTTAAAGTCGAAATGGTTTCAGTTACTTCATCTAATGGATCGCTTATTGCGCATTCAAATACACCTCCAAGCTTTTTCCCTAAGAAGGTCAATTGATCTGTTATATTTTTTAGCGTACCAGAGACTTTTCTCAACTTGTATTGTATATTTTGATGGTCTGGAATTGGTTCTTTATCAATTTTTGTAGACGCTTGTAAGTGATATATTCTTATATATTCATCGTGTGCAAATTCAAATTTTCTCTTAGAGAGTAATATTATTTTAGTAAATATTAGAGAGAATGCAGTAGTCACAAATGCAACACTCAAGCCCTTTACAATTTTGGGCATCCATTCTGTTGTGGCATCTGCGCTAACTTCCTTTCCAAAAATATTCTCAGTTAGTCCTATTGCCAATATAAGTCCAAGTACAGTACCTAAAAACCCAAAAAGGGCAATCATATTTTGATAATGCGAGAACGTTTCGATCCCATTCTCTTTGGTCTTTTGTGTAGATTCTATTTTCGTTTCAACTCTTTTTCTGGCCTCATCCTTACTTTTATCAAGTGTGTCGTTTAATTTATTATATAGATCACTATAGCGTTCTTCAAACCTCTTATCCTTGTTCTTTTTGCTCTTGGAAACTGTTTCTATAATTTTATCATATTCGGTCTTATCAAAGATGTTTTCCTCCTCTATAAGAATACGTTCATCTGTTTTGCTTTCACGAATGGACTCTTTATAAAAATATGATAAATCTAATTTTCGTTCTAGTGCTAATTTCCTGTAAACATGACTTTTAGAAAGAAAACTAAAAATGTAAAAGAACATAAAGATTATTATAATATGGCTATCTACAATTCCTTTTACAATGGCATTTATTAATGCAAAAATGCCAGGAATAACATCTTTATCTAATACATTTAAACCTGTCCAATTGACTTCTTTTTTTAAAAATGGATTAGATTCAGTATCTAAATAGCGATCAAATATGAAAACAAAGAAGAGATAAATTAAAATTGAAAGTAAAATATGAAAAATTGGACTAGAGAGGAATTTTTTAGTCATGGCTGATTAATTAATTATTATGCCCTTTAGTTAATATAAATGTTGATTAAATAAGCATTGCATATTTAACTTAAAAGCTTTCGAAAATTTCAAAATTAAATTTATTACAATATTTACACCTCTTACAAAACTCAAAGAAGTGAATATAACGAAATAATAGCGTATTAATTAATACAGGGAAACATATAAATATATGAAAAATAGCCTATTAGATCAAAAAATTCTTATTAAGTGACCTCTAAATAATCGCAAACTATTTTAATAGTAGGGTTAAATTACATTAAATACATATCATAAAATATATTTAGGTGACTAAATAAGATGTGATTTAGCAAAGGTTTTATAATTTGTATTCTAACCATTTAAAATTTATAAATAAGATTCGGTTTTACTCCTAAATATATAGTATTCCTATTAAAAACATTAAATTAGTTAAGCGAAACAGGATAAACTTTATCTCCATCTTTAATACACTTATACATTTTACTTCCTTTAGTGGTTTCCTCTATCCAAACGTCATTTACTTCTTTACCGCCGCATAAATTAATGCGCACTTGGTATTCACAATTGACACTAATATTATTCATACTTGATGAATGTGAAGCCTCTTCCCATCCTAAAGGCTCCATCATTAAACTAAGATTATCACACACATTTTTTGGCTTAATATAATTGCCATTTCCATTAGCCTTGACAAACCAACTTTTATCATACTTTAATCTCCATATTTTACGTTCATCCTGATTTAAAATGCTTGCTAATTTAAGCTCATCTTGAGAATTACTTAACTTACCCTCATACTGAAATACATTATCTGCGTAATTATAATCAGGTAACTTTATAGAAGTATCTGATTTCAACATTATCTCTTCTGAAGGTGCCAAAATTGTTTTAAATATATAGTTGATTCCTTTTGAAAAAACTAGCCCTCTAGTATCAAGCGTTTTGTCACTTATGTTTCTCAAAATGATGAAGTCATATTTATTCTTTCCTCCATTATAATTTATTGCCACCGGAACCAAATCAGTAAACATCCCATAATGCGTTTTTCTATTACTACTAATCCAATAATCTACATTTGTTTCACTCTTTAAATTGTTTTGAAATGTAGTGTTTAGTAATATTGAGTTATCGCTTTTATTAAAATTCGAATGGTCATAGTGTTGTTGTATATAAGTAGTTTCTAATTCTCTTCCGTAATCATCAATCAAAGTTCTTTTGAGAGCTAATAACTCACCTGTTTTGTTGAGACTGGAAATATTTTCAAACTCTCCTTCATATGCTATCTTTATTTCGGAGAAATCATATCTCATTTTTACGGCTTCTATATCTCCCGCTATAAGTATAAACTCGTCTTTAGGAATTTCAATATCGTCTTTAAACTCATGATTGATCCCATCCGTAAATTTTAAGCCTGTTGAATTGATAGTGTCGCCAGATATGTTAGCCATAAGTACATATTCAAAATCAGATTTACTCCAACCCCTTTCCTTTTCATCATAAACAATGTTAGCTGGTTGCGAATTAATTTCATACACACATAATGATTCTGGACTATTCTCTTTTAATTTTCTTTGATTTTTACTCGCTTTTAAACGTTTCTCCTCGACTACAATTAACATTTTGACAGCATCTTTAAAGTTTAATATAGTATCTAAATAGTCTCTTTCATAAACATTGAGTTCATTCCGTTCATCTTTATCCATTGCATCAAAATACTCCTTGACTACTAATTTCTTAAGTTGAGCTACTTTTTCATTTGGTATTTGTGTTAGCCTTAAATAGTTGGTCAAGAGTTCATCATCATAGTTTTTTATCTTGATAAAATCTGCTACAAGGTTAGACTTTATTTTTTTTATAAATGTCTCTAAGGCTTTAGTATCAAGATTTTTCAAAGAGTTAACGTAATCACCAATCGTATTTTTATCTGCTTCTTTTTTCCATAAGTCATGACCTTTTAAGTGTACTTTACCAAGAAGATAAGATTGATCAAGAATCATTTCCTCAAGTAAATCTTTATTAAATGCTTTATAAAATTCTATTGGATAAAATTGATTCCCTTCTGATCGGTATCTCATCATAGCAGGACCATCAGTAGTTTTAACAAATCGGTATAACGGCATGGCATCTATACCCTGACCAATGATTAAATTGGTTCTATATCTATTGATTGCATTATCTACTAATTGATCCTCTGGAATTGCCGAGTAATCAATTGAACTGGCTGGATAATTCCCAGGTATGACTCCTAACATTTTAAACTCTATCCAGTAGTAATTCTTTTTTAAAGAGTGGTTTCGAATGTTATCTTGAGATAATGATACAAGCACTTCCCATCTTAAATTACCTCCAGATCCTCCTTTAAATCTTCTATATTTATAGTGATCCTCCACTAAGGCCTCTTTATGAAAGAACTTCTTAATCTCAGATTCGGCAAAATCCAATTCTTCACTTGATAATGGATTGGTTAAATAATGTGGCACCAAATATTTATCTTTTCTAAACTTAGAACCTTCTATCTTTGAGGGCTCATTAACCAAACGATTCTTATAATAATCCATATTGGTGATTAAATCTTTTGTTGCTTGACTATAATCGTGATCTTCATTTTTTAATCCTTTTACATACGACTCAAATATTAAATCTATATTATTACTAATCAATTCTTCTTCCAGTAATTCTGCGCCAACCAAAAATCTGAAAAAATCCAAAAACAAACTTCCTTCTCCACCATCATCAGGATCATTCGCAACAAGTTTTAAAGTATCTCCTTTAACTAAAGGCAGTACAGTCCCAAAGTTTTGAGGATGCGCATCTCCCATCATCAAGCCTCTATAAGTCATTGTTAATTTTAAAAAATCCTGCAACGAAGGTTCTAGTTTCATTTGATCCAACGACATCCGATAGAAATAAGGCGGAAATTGTCTGAAATAAAAGAAAGGATAGGTAGTTTCATTTAATCGTCTTCTAATAAGTTCTTCATCTTGAAAATCGTAAAGTTTTTCCAATTCTTGAAGAATTGCGTAATACGATTTATTATAAGTTTCTACATTTTCAAATTCAAATCTGTTAACACTAAGTTTATTTAATTTGGCAGGTAGATCAATCACTATCTTATTACTATTATTAATAGAATCTAAAAGGTTCATAACATCACCGTTAGCCATTTCAAACGCCAGAAAGCTCACATTCTTCAAAGTGTTAATTTGGTTTTTATCTTTAGCAATTTCATACAAATCGTTAGCTTCAGATATACCATTCAATAATAGCTCATCAATTCTATTAACTTCTCGATTATAGGTGTCAAACAAAGGCTTAACATCAGTTTGAATATAGCTCAATAGTTTGGAAATACTGATAGAAATTTTACCTAGATATGCACTTATGGTAGGAAAATCTGCAAATTCTAATTCCAGTATCTGCAAATTTTGAACTAAACCTGCTGAATTCTTCTCAAAATCTATCATAAAATTCGTTAATGGAAATCTGGTATCATCTTTATATATTTTCCATTTGAATAAATCTAATTGTCCCAAGGAAGGATCCCTTAATATTTTATTACTTCTTTCTAATCGCCAAGCTATATCGGCATCAATTGCGTCTCTCAGGTTCAAATCACCAATTTCTTCAATATTCTCATTTATATTCTTAAATGCTCTGACAATTTTATTAAGGTTTTCTGTTTTTCTATATAAATCAAGAGCAAATTCAATTTCGTCAACATACTCTTTTAATTTGTTATAATACTCATAACCTTCCCTAAAACTATCCAGTGCAGGATATAAATCAGCTAACAGTTCTATTACACTATTCAATGACAAATCCCAATCATAAATTCTATTTTTCAAATAATAACCCGTGCAAATAGCTTCAAAGTAAGAACATTTAGGAGGACTACACAGACAATTACCACTTGTCAATGCTGCGTTAAAAATAAATTGATCAATATTCTGGATCATTTGAGTTTCAAAATCTTCCCATGAAATTTTATTGTTTATTAAGTCATTTAGATTTAATATTTGTTCTACAGTTTCATCGTCCATGTCTAATTGAGCCTTAAAATAATCGTAGCCCATGGTCAATAATTCATCTTCAATTTTTTCAATTTCTGCTTCTAAGCTTTCCTTTACACCGCTTTCTACAGTTTCACCAATTGCTTCGATAACATCATTGAATGAAGACTGATTTTCATTGAGATTTTTAAGTATTTCTATTATCGCATTAGCCTTGTATCCATAAATACTGGTTTCTGAACCGGTAAAATTATCCAGAACAGATTGGTTCATTCCATTGCTGAAATTCGCTCTTAATTCATTGATAAATATTGATTTGGCAAGATCACCATCAAACTCAAATTTTAATTTATTTTTATCAAACCGAGCGTTGGTATTTAAGATATTAATGGCATTATATATATTCTTTTTAAGGGAATATGAAAAGTAATGTCCAGAATAATATGCTATTAGTGTGTCATTTTTTCCCTTTATTGCCTTAGCAATTTCATTCTTTAATTGTGCTCCATCCAATGCCTCATCAAACATCAAATCTAATTCTTGATAACTGGTCACTCCTTCTAAATAAGCCTCTTTTTGACTATCAAGCATTAATGGAATATTATCCTTTAGGTTCAGTGTTGCACCAGTTGACACAGGTGAGTTTGGTTTCTTATACTTAATCACTTTTCTAAATTCAACCTTTTTGCCTTCATGCACTTTATAGTCTTTGTATTTAAGCTCTAATCCTGTTAAGAATGAACTCCATATATTACTACCAAAATAAAAAATTGGTCCATCAACTGTGTAAGCTCCTCCTATGAGTTCTTGCAGTGGATCTACAACAGCAACCCTATCTGCAGCTTTAGTATAAATAGTGATAGTATTGTCATTATTTTCTATAAACCCAAATGCTCTGTTTCCACTTACAGGATGAAATCCATCATTATTGGTGGTAACGGTTGTAAAAATCCATTGGTTAGGTGTATGGCAAGATAGCACCACAGAACCCCTTCTTGATGCAAATCCAGCACTTGCCATAGTAAATGACATTAATGCTCCTTCAGGATTGTCGGAATTCCATTTAACTTTATCCTCTTCAGAGTAGGGTTTAAATGATCCAAATAAGGTTTTAATTTGGGAATGACTAAAAATGATGTGATTTAAATCTTTTCTCATTGCATCCAAAAATTTGGTCATATTTTTAGGACGATCTATTGTAATGGAATAAAAATCAATATTAACATCACCTTCTCCATAACCATCTATTGTTTGCACAAATTGAATATTTTTATTTATCTGACCAGAGACATTATAATTGATTAAGTCATCCCACTGTGACACATTATTTGTATTAGTTACTGGTTTAACACATTGACAAATAGCTAGGTTTAAACTTAGAAAAGTAGCAATTACTACCAGAGTCTTATTATTATTTTTCATTTATAATATCTAAAAAATCAATAAATCCTATTAACTTAAGTCTTATGTAATGTAAATCACAAAAAATTGTTTTGTAAGAATTTTAATTATGATCAATGTTGTTTATTCTATCAAATAACACGTAGAAGCTTTGACTCTATTGTGAGTATATTGAGAAATCAATAGGAATTGAAAATCAAATAATTTAATAGCCTGTAAAGTGCTAGTTGATCTAACGACACTACTAATTATTTATAGGGAGAATTTAAATATAAGAAAAAAAAACAATCGTAACACACTGATTAACAGATTTTTTAACAAATGTTTTTCTTATTAGTAAGAAGAGGGGAATTTTGAATTTATATGAAATTAAAATAATTTAATGAGTAAAAGTGAGCTGAGATAATCTAAAAAAATAGAATTGCTTTTTCAATTTTATCGCGACAGGTTTGAACCAAAACTCAAAACCCAAGCTTTATAACCCCTTAATGCTATTCTCATGATTTGGTGAAACAATAATGAAACGTTAATTTTTTATTACAAGTTTCAAATAAATTAAAAATCTAAAATAATCAAACTATAACTATTCTAAACCTTACAAATGAATTGATACAAAAGCTAAGGAGAATGAAAAAATGTTTTCAATTGAAATAAATTTAGAACTATATCATCTATAATCCTAAATTGTATCTGTTAATAATAATATTTAATATACAGATATGAAACTGGGAAATTTGATTCGATAATTAAGTTTTAATCTATACTAATATTTAAAGAATACTTAATATCATAAAAATAAGCATAATAATCCTTGTCATAAAAATAGCCTTCTGAGCTACATCCAATAATCTCAACAATTCCATTTTTGCAATAATCATAGTTGCCCTCTACAGCATCGTACCATAAGTCAACATCTTCCTTAACTGTTAAATAATACCTCCCTTTTTCTTCTATTTTAAAGTTTAAAGATGGAATAATATTTGGCTTGGGATCGAAAGTGGAATCATCTAATAATGCCACTACTTGATGATTTTTTAAATCGTTCACTAATTCGTCATTACTATTAAACAACTGTAATGTAATATAACCTGAACGCTCAGGAAAAATTGACAGTTGTTTTATGACTATTGGCATTTTTACATCAAAATACATTTTATAACCTGAAACATAACCTGCTGGATTATTGTCATATGACAATCCTCGAAAATCTCCTTGTTTTTTACCAATATTAAACTCTACCTCATATAGACTATTATTTAATCTTTTCGTAGTTAATTTTTCCTTTTGTAACTGATATTTAAGATCTTTTTTATCAGAATTGATCTCATCTACTTTTTTATTTATTTCATCAATTCTGTCTTGAAAACCAATATATTTTGTTTTTATAATATACTGAAGCCTATTCTTCTTTGCATGTTCTTTTTCATAAGTATAGTACCAATAGACGGACAAGCTACCTAAAATGACAGTACATAACAGAAAAAAAACGAAACTGTTTTTAAAGCTTTTACTTGTTAAAACTGGCTGTGGATTGGTGCCATACTCTAAATTAGGTATATCGGACAACGTTGAGCTTTGATGACAACACTTACCATTTTTTAGATTAACCCAAACATCCTTAAGGTATATCGTTTTGCATTTACTACAAACACAAACTTCATCACCAACTTTTAAAAGTTGCTTTGTAACTGGATCCAACCTATGATCGGCCAATACAGATACGTGCCTTTTCCTATTTATTATTACAGACTTACCCATTTAATTCAATAGTCTACCTTCAAAAGTTAAGTTTATCATTTTTTCTGCAATCGTATCAAGCTTATAAGCATTCATAATAAATTTTACTCGAATTGAATCGTTGTAATAGATATGGCCATTCTGAACAGACAGAAGTTCATTACTTTCAAATGTTTCATTTTGCTCCACTTGTTCTATAAGTGTCATTAAATAATTACTGGGATTCTTTCTTTGAGTATTATCTAATGAATCTTGTAGGCAAATGATGTTGTTGTTATATTGAGATATCTTCTCCTTAAGTTCAAGTTCATTCCTCTTTACTCTTTGGGTAAGGTAAGTCTGTAAAATCCCGTAGATGCTAACTAGGATCAGTGCCAGTATCAGATTTTTTTTGCTCCGATCTTTTTTTTTTGAGGCAGTATCATCAAGTGGCGTCTTGGTGACTTCAATGTTACTATCCTTTAGAATAAACCCATTGCATTGTTTGGCTTCGGCACCTACAAAAGCTTTCCATATTTGTTTATGTGGATTGATAACAATCGCATAGTGCCAGTTTTGATTAAAAAAGCCTCGTTGAGTTCTCAGATCCGTTCCTGACATGAAAACATCCAACTGATTTGGGTGCGTGTGATACCATCCAATAACTTGAATATTATCATTGTCCCTTTGATCAATAATTTCATCGGCATCATTGAGCATTTGAGACCAAATTTGGTGAGACATCTCTAAATATGTAGCATTTCCTTTGGCATTTTCCCCACGGACCACCTCTTCCACTACTCCATATTGAATTTGTTGTTGCTTATCAAAAAAAACACGCCCCAATAAAATCCCTCCTTGCTCTATTTTATTGATTTTGGAGTCGCTGATTCCCCATTGAACATGATCCCATATTTGCTGTTTTGCCTTAGTACCAATATAAAGAATGGAATTGGAGTTTAGGTTCCCAATATCAGCATTTAAGGCAGAGTCAACCTCAAAATCATTGTCCTCTAGCAATCCTGATTCTGCATTATAACTTTTTTTTTTAATAATGTTGAACTTTCTTCTACTTCCAGGACGTTGTTCTGTCGTTGATGAGCTACCTTCCTTTCCACCTACGTCAAACTTCTTTTTCTGACCCACTTTTGAGCCCTCTGAAGAAACCCTTCTAAAAAATGAATCTGTGGGAAAGTTGGAAGCTTCAGAATGCCGCTCTTTGAGATACCAAATGAGCGCTTTTTTGTTTACACTTTCATTAGGGTTAATATAGTTCGCATTAAATTCTAGAGATAAGATCATACGTTTTATATAAGTCATTATATCCCCATTCTTTTGTATAAAATCGACCCATTTTGCTTTATTCTCAAATAGTGCAAAATGATTTAAAACACCATAGGATTGAAAATGTGGATGAAAAGGGATTTTGCTTCCTTTTTTAATGTATATATCATATGCTGTGCTATATCTATGCTTTGCTATATCAATGGCAAACTTGAATTCATTATACAGTTGGTTTTCGGAAACAAAGCTTCTTATTTTTAGTGTAAAGAAAATCTCTAGTCTACTCGGCTGCTCCTTAGCAACATAAAACTCTATTCCATGTTTTTTGAAGAACGCCTTCAAATTATTTTCGTGGTGTTTTAAATCGAATTTTTGCATAATCATTGTTTTAAGATATACCCATTACATTCTTTGGAGTCCTTTCCGTTAAAAGCTCTCCATACTTGCTTTTGAGGATTTAAGACTATGGCGTACTGCCAATCCTTTGAAAACATTTTTCGCTGTGTATTTAAATCTGTACCAGACATGAACACAGACAATCTTCCAGGATGTGTATGATACCATCCTATTATTTGCAATTCGGCATGATTGGGAACTGTGGCATTCATCTCATCCAATTGGTCCATCATAGATTTCCATGAATCATGGTTGAACTCTAAATAAACCATAGAGCCTTTTGCGCTTAAAGCAGGTATGGCATACTCCACAAACCCTAAAACCGAACTGTCACTTTCATCCACGTAAGAATGTCCTATAAGCAGCCCGCCTTGTTCTACATTGTTTTGGCCTGTGCTTGCCGACCAACCTATATGGTCAAATATGGTACTTCTTGCCGTATCAGAAATAAACAGCTTGTTTGCAGTTTCCAAAATTTGGATATTGGACAGAATACAATCTTCTGTTAGGTGAAGATTTACTTCACTTACTGGCCTTAATGTGTAACTATCGGTGATTCCCTTTATTTTAAATCGCTTGGGCATATCTAGTTGATATCAAATTTCTTTTTTTGAGGTCTCCCAAAGCTTATCTTATCCTTTGTAGGATCAGGAAGCGTTTTTGTATCACATGGAAACAGGCCTTTACGCTTCTTAGATTTATACCAAGCATTCGCATCTCTATTCGCTGGACTTTTTTCGTTTGTGATTTCGGTATCATATTGAATTGTTCTTGCCATCCTGGTAACATGGTGTCCCAGCCCTTCGGACATTAGCCAAGTGCCAAAGCACCATTTGCCATCCTTGTACCAATTTGGATGGTATACAAAAGGAGTGGATTTCATCCTTACATCTGGAGCTGCCTTGGGATAATTGGCAGGCATTGTTACATGAACAACATGTGTGTCTCTATATCTTGGCCCCTCACCAATGACTCCCTTAATATTAAGAGTCACCTTATAGGACTCTACATAAGGAGGAGTCCCTTTTAAGACTTCCCAGGAAATGACCTCTCCTTTAATATTGACCATTTCCCGATAGTCATTTTTCAATCTCAGGTTTCTAATTTCTTGTGGACTCATCACTATGACTTAAAAATTAACAGCCCCGCATCAGTAGCTGGGATCACTCTAATTGTTTGATTGTCCTCAACACCATTCTGAAGTAAGGTCTTTTCGTTTTCGAGTTGTTCACCACCTTTGATAGCTATATTGTAGCCTTCATTGCTAGCTGGGACAAAATCGTTAGCTATTAACTCAGCTATAACTTCTTGTCCAGTCATCGTATTATCTAGTGTAACACTGATTACTCTTCCATCTGTTGGGTGCATAAAATTTATTGTAACATCTGCCATAATTTTGGTATTTAATGAATTGATTTTAAAATTGTTTTATCTATTAATTTGAAATATTTATAGGTACCGTTTGAATCCAGCACAGACAGGACATGCATGTGGGGCACACCTAATTGGTATAAGGTGAAGTTCAATAGGCTTTCATCCGTATTTTCAATGTTGAAGGTGTCCTGTACAACTTTTTCGGTTTCTAGATTGGTATTTGTATTGGAAAAAGACTCTCCTTCTGTTTTACAGCTCTTACAAATAAACTCATCTGCTTCAATTCTAAATACTGGTCTCATGAGCTCGATAGTCTTGTGACATGTTCGGCAAGACACCGTCTTTATAAAAGTGCGGTCACCTCTAAAATCCAGAGTCGCATTGGTCCCAGCATACTGCTGTTGAGAGACGAATTCCAGAAATTGTTTCAGGGTACAATAAACATCCAACGGAATTTCGGTCACATCAGGATAGCTGGCATGTGCCGTACAGGAAGCATTTGCTCGTTTTGAAAATATATCGAAGTCATTTGTCTTTCCCTGAAAATAAATCTGCTTACCTGTTTGCACCTTTTCTCCACAGATAAACTTCACAGCTTCCTGTACCTGAATACCAGAGACAATTGCTGATGTTATTTGCGTTGTAGGCATTTTGTCTTCGTTAAAAGCCTTGAGTTTGGTGTAATCGCACGAATAGCGCTTATTTGAGTTTTGTATTTGCGTTGGCGTTAAGTTACATTCGTAACACGGTTCTTGTGGTGGGTTATAGAACTCCACTCGCAATCCAAGTTCGTACATGCCACTATCCACCCAAGGGGTTTTAGCCAACCAGCATTGTCTATTTATGGCCATTCGGGCCTCGACATTGTCCAAACAGCCCAATACAATATCCATTTCCGAAAAAACACCAGTTCCCAAATCCCAAACAAGATCTCCATGAAACCATTCCACATTGATATCATCGTGAAAAGCCATCTCTTTTACACGCTTAGCAGCTATCTCAGCCTTTTTCTTGCCCACATCTGTTTTTCTAAACAGTACTGTTCTGCTCAAATTGGATGTGGATATTATATCGAAATCAACTATAAAGATGTTTCCTATACCGAGCAGTGCCAGATTTTTAAGTGTTTCATTGCCTATGGCGCCAGCTCCAACCACCATAACCTTGGCTTTTTTCAATTTTTCCTGACTCCACCAGGCAATGCGTTCTTGCCTATCGGTAGGATTATCTTCGAAATTTTTTGTATGTATGATATTAAAACTTTTCATTGATTCTTGTTTTACCATTCGTGTCCGCATCCTCTTTTATTAGTATCGCATTTCCATTTTCCATTATACTTTATTATTGTCCCTGTGGAGCCGCAAAGTGGGCAGCTTCTTGGGCGGCTGCTATTAATGACTCTCATTTTTGAGGTATTTACTCGCCTCGTTTCATTTATTACAAATCTTTTTTTATTTCTGGTCTCGATACGTTGGAATGGAGGTTCTGGTTCCTTTGAGGAAAAAAAACCTATAATCTTGGACCATATGTGTGTTATGAAATTCAATTTATTTTCCCTTTGTTTTTTTCTTTTTGTTGTTATTTACCATATGCTTTAGGACTTGTTCTATATCAGGTGTTTTTTTGTCCTTGGAGCTCCAACCACTGGGACGTGGATTCCAGCCAAATAGGATATCAAACAGCCTTGAATTTGCTCTTTCCTTCTCTTTTTGGTTCATACAAATTGTATTGATTATTGCTGGATAACTTCCCATTACATGAATTGATTCACAAGCCTTGTGGTAATGTTTTAGAGCATTTTGGTATTGATAAATTAGTAGTGCTATGATGGTACTAAATGGAATTAAGATTGAAATGCGATAAATGAGTTGGGTAGCCAACTTATGCTCTATCAAACCCTTATGTATAACTGGTAGTACCAAAAGATAAACTAAAACCAATACTGTAAGAATCGTAAGAGCAAAAAACAGCCAAAACTGGTTACCATATTTTCTCATATCCTTTTGAAAGGGTTTCCGCTCAGGTCTCAGCAAGATCTTCAAATCTTCAATTTCTTGACTCACGCGGTACATGGTGCGGTCACCTGTTTTCAGAAGATCAATTTGTACTTTTCCATGTTCAATCATTTCACTTATTATATTTTGTATGATTTGTTTTCCTTTCACCTTGTCTGTTAATTTATTTGAAATATAGTGTTCAATATCTTGGTTCAAGTCATCGGAAAAACTGATTTGTTCTTTTTTTAAATCTTCCCTTATTACTGTAATTGTATCCGATAAAATCCCCATAATTTATATTTCTTACACTTTATTTATCAACCTTATTATTAGACTGTTAAACTGTTTAAACATTGTTAGGTTTTCGCCATTAAAACTTAGTACAAATCCAATCTTTCCTTGTGGAGTGGCGTTAAGGAATATAGCATCCTTGCCAGTCATGGATTCCATTAACAATGCTGCTTCTCTATTAGATCGATACACCAGTTTGCAGTTCTTTTTGTTTAAAAGCCCAAGATGAACAACCACAGTAATAATCTTAAGACTCTTTTCCTGGAGCTTAAAAATCAATCTATCTGCCCCCAGAATTACTTTATTGAATACCGGATTTTGACTGTTGATATTAAGTTCAAAACCGATATAGGACGCCATTTGGTTAATACGCCTCACAATGGCTTTTGCATCATCTAAATTGACTACAGGTAAACTGCGAAGTGTTTTTGTTTGGTTACAGTGCATCCCTTTTAATGCTATGATCCATATGTCTTTGAAAAAAACAGTCTTACAAGACTTACAAACAACAACTTCGTCACCAGCCTTAATAAGTCCTTTACTTATAGGGTCTGTTCTATGGTCTGCCAAAAATGACTCATGTTTTATCCGTTCTATTTTTATAACATTAGGCGCTTCCATTATTTTGGGGAGATGCCTTGTATCATTTTTTTTTGATAATCGTTTAGAAATGGTATCTGCAATTGCCTTTGGGTCAGATTTCCATTTTAGATAGGCTAGGTCCTTTATGCTATTTGGAAGCTCAACCTCTTTGTATATTATAGGGATAAAGCAATTGGGTTCCCTCTCGAGTCTTTTCAAAATGACCTCCAACTCTAACCTAGCGTAATCGCTTACCAAATATTCTTCTGAAATTATGGCAATAGACAGTTTTGCAGAACTTTCAAAGAACTTTATCAAATTATCCTTGAGATTAGCTCCTGCATTTTCTTCCTCATTATAGGGATAATAGTATGGTCTAATGTTTAGTTTTTCCAAGGCTACATATATCCCTGAAGCAACATCCTTTTGAGCTTCAGAAAATGAAATAGCCACATCATATTTATAATTAAGTTTATGCATAACAACTCATAAAAACCATTAGTCAAATATCACTCTTAGCATTGTTTGTACAGTCGCAAATTGTATTGATTTTCTTCTCCCTAGTTTTAAGGATAAAAGGTAAAATCTTTTTATTTCTACTCGAGTTCATCACAATAGCTACTTAGCCATTATGCTTAGGTTGAATAGCTACCGAATTCTTTTGAAATACAATAAACTAACATGTGTACATTGTAATGGGCTTGATCACTCTTCCTCACCACCTTCGGGTAATCTTGGGCTTGAATTTAGGTAGGTCTTGATTGTAATATTACTCGCTCCAGAAATATCCTTCAGGCGTTTTTTGATTTTTTTCAACTTCTCCGTTAATTGGTCTATCAGGTCATCATCATCGTCTCCCATTATGGCGTTGCTTAAATCAACTTCCAATTGTTTTCGCTTTTTAAGAAGTGCTTTTACCAATATCTCATCGTCGTCATTATCTAAGTTGGAAATTCTTATTAGCCTTGGTTTGTCCAACTCTAGTCCAAATTCTTCTTTTATAACCTTTTTGGCTTTATTATAGAACTCCATGATAATAGCGTCTAAATTTCCAGGACTAATAGTTGCTATACGTGCAACTGACAAGCATTTGATTTCTCTTTCTATTTCATTCTTCATATATTCACTTATACTTTGGTACTCTAGTTTAGTATTATCACTATATTCCATATGGTTCTTATGAAAGACATACCAATCGTTAACAGCCAGTAAGCCATACTTAATATCATAATGGATGTTCTTTGATTTACCTTCAATCTTAACCAGCCCACGTTTAGATTCCAACTTTGCAAAGCGCTCTTTTAGATCGGTTATTGAGACGCTACCGAGAGCAATAGGATTAAAATATACAGCGCTGAACTTGAGTCCTATATCTTCGGCTTCACTTATGATATGGTTCCGAAGTTGTCCTTCCAGCATAAAAAAATCATGAATAAAGTTAGGATGAAGCTCCAAGAAGTTTCTTATCCATCTGGTAATAACGATATGGATGGTTTCCAAAGCACTTTTGTTTTTCCTTAGAAATTGAATCAACTCTACTCCTTTTTCTTTTATACAGCTTATTTCTAATGATAGTTTTAGGGTAATGGTCTTACCATTTCTGGGATCACTTAATTCGCACATTAGATCATCAACCTTTGAAAACCGGATATAGTTAATGATGTAGTGACTATATTTTTGCCCCAAAAATGTACTGAACTTAATATTGATACTCTTTTGGTAAAAAGGCGCTCCTGTTTTATCATTAATGATAATCAATTGCTCATATTTTTCGTCCAAGTCTGTCTGTTTTGGATCAACCTGGCGAATGATGTTTTGAAATATACTGGTGTCCATCAGAGTGTCGTTTGAATTAATAGAAAATTGTTTTGAATTAACAGAGAATTTTTTTTGCATGACTATAGTTTTAATGAATTTGTCAGCTCTACAAGCGTTGCTCTTTTGGCTATTAGCTTATCCTTTTCTTTTCTATCATTGATTTTGGAGAGTCTCTTGTTAAAAAGCAAGCGATAGTTTTCAAGGTGCTTTATAATGCTTCTCAATTGAGCTGATGTGGTCTTTTTCAAAATGGTATCCAGAAGCAATTGCTTACCTTCATGACCAGCATGATCAACAATGCCATACCAATGAAATATCAAGGTGACAATAGATTCCTTAATGGTATCTATCGGCAAATGGGAATTTCTATTTTCCATGGAAATGTATTCATTAAGTGTATTGCCATAGGTTTTATAAAAAACAGTATTGTCATTCTTAATATCGTAGAGTTGGAGCATGCCTTCAAAAATGAATTGAAGGCATTTTGCATTGGGTTTGGGTTCGTTACTTTCAAACAACATTTTAAACGTATGACTGTCCTTGGGCTCGGTTTCAATTTTACGCTCCTTCAACTGTAGCTCCTTAAAAACCCTGAAGAAAATAATAATGATTTGAACATTTTTATCTTCACTTGGAGAATTGGACAACCATTGCTTTATTTGAATGAAACTTTTTTGTATCTCATACGGTTGTTCTAGAAACAATTCGCACAACGCATCCATGGCACTTTCGTGGATCGATTTGTTATTGTGCTCTATGCATTGCCAATAGAATTCAAGGGAGATATAGTCTTCATTCTTGATATAAAACTTGGTGAGTATATCAAATAGCACATAGTGCTGATGAACAAACCTAAACCTGTCCTCAAAAAAATCCTTGATAATTTGTGCTGTTTTGTCCCTTCCATGCTCATATATGGTTGTCAACAGATTTACAAAAAGACGAATATTGCTATCGAGATGATAATGTGTAGGTACATACTCGTTGTTGATATCCACCAATCTTCTATAGAACTTATTATCGAGATCATACAATTGATTTAGAATACTTGTCACAGAAGCCCCTTCTGGTAGACCTTCTTGCCTATGAAATAAAAACTTGACCATTTGCAGTTCTTCCAACCAATCTTGATGTAATTGCTGAAAATCTATTGCAGAGCTCCTCTTTAAAAATCTTAGTTCTTCTTCTTTATTTTCAATAGCCTTCATGTCCTGAAACTCCTTTATTTTATTGGAGACTGCCTTTCTATCTGCCTTGGTGCGTTCAAAGTCTTTTTTAAGTTTTACAAGGGTTTTGCGTTGTGGCTCAAATTCCAACAACCAATTTTTCAAAATCTCATTTCCAAAGTAGTTCTTGAAACTAGTGCTTAAATCTGCAATCACAGGGTGGATTTGATCGTGCAATTCCCGAGGTGACCCTTGACTAAAAAGCGCTTGCTTCTCAATAAACAAGCGTGCTTGTTGATTTGTAAAAAAGGTCATGCTCCTCAATAGTGCCTTCTTACAATTAATAGCTTCTTTTGTGTTTTTAAAATCTATGAAATATTGATTTTGATTGTCCTTAAAATAGGTCTGCAAACCACATTGGTGTAATATCGTATCAGAATTAGCCTCCCACAAAGTGAGTAGAGCCCACTTTTTTTTACCTATTAATACTTTAGACTGGCCTATTATCAAAGCTTTGAGGTAGCTATCAAAAACATCCAATGACAATTCGGAGAACAATGAGGCAATAAACAACACATACTTTCCCAATGGGCTGTTCTCATCTTGAAATATCCTTACAAAGTCTTCTATTCCTTTTATTCCTTCTTTCCTCTTGTTTATAATGATCTGCTCAACATTAGACTCATTTATGATCTTATCCAAATCATTGAGTAACGCTTTTTCACCTTCTCCCCAGTATCCATCATTTTGATCCCTCAGGATAATATCCTTTGTAGACATGGAAATGTCATAGTTTTTTATGTATATCCCAAAGGCATCAACCGTTTGAAAATCAAAGGATGAATACTCTAAAAAATCTTTGTTTTCGTGATATGTGATATAGGCAATACACATATCGTCCCTTAACTTGTCAATAATATCTTCTCTTGCCTTGGTTCCCTTTTTTGATAACAAGCGTAATAGTAAAGGATTATCTATGTTGTTATCATCAACAAATAACAACAGTTTATCGTTATTCCCATTTAGATCTTTTTTCCGGCAGTTCTGGATAAGATGTGTTATATCTGGTTTATCCTTAGTATGGGTATCAAATATGATCTGTTGTTTTTTGAAAGCGTTAAGCTTGTCATTTTGAGCTATAGCTTGCCTGATACTTTCTGCAATACCATCATGGGAGCAATTAATGATAAGAAAGTTTTCGTCCAGTAAAACCTCTATATGGTGCTTTGCGATCTCTTCAACATCAAATATGATATCAGCAAAAGTGAATGGTCTTGGACGAATATTGTCATCAAGGTTAATATTATTAATAGTATTGCCATCTCCGGAGATAAAATCCCTTCCAATATCGTTATTATTAGTAACAGTATTGTTGTCTCCAAGAAATAAATCCCTTCCAATATCGTTGTTCTTAACTTCAATTTTTACTGGATCTTTAGGTTCTGAACTATCATTATCGTTGTCATTGCCATCCATAGCCTCATTTCCCCCATTCTCAACGTTATTTTCATTAGCATTGTCTGCGTCTTCTTGTTCCTCGCCATTAGCAGTATTGATATCGTGAACATTAGCATCAATATCATTGTCGTGTGACTGTTCAGCCTCATTATAGCTTACTTCCATTACCCCTAATTATTATTGATTGTATTACCATTACCAAAAATGCCATCCCTTTCTATGTTGTTGTTGGATATGATTGTCTTTTTCTCAGTTTCTCCTTTAGTGTTTTGAGCATCGTTCTGTTTATCTCCTTTGGGTATGCCAAGTATCTTTTGTATTTCACTTGCTAGTTCATCTGGATTGTGTTTCCATTGGAATCCAGTCATGCCTTTCAATGCTTCATGCACTTCTGAAATATCCGTGTCATCAATCATTACTGGAATAACATAGGTACCCATGTCTTTTTCCATTAGATACCTTGGGATGAAGGCTTCTATTTCTGTTTGAACAAAGGCATTGTCCTTATTTATATAATCCTTGGAAACGATGATGACCACTAGCCTTGATTCATGTTGAAACACTTTCAACAGGCGCTTTTTTAGAAGCTTTCCCAACATGGTCTCTTGTCGCTCTGGATAGTAATATGTTCGAATTTTTGGACACTTCAATTTCAAGGCTTGGGCAATGCAAAGAGCAATATCCCTGTTTGCCCCAGTAAATGAAATGGCGACATCGTGTTTGTAAGATTCCTTCATTATATAATCTCTTTATGTACCAAGTTCCAATAATGTTGTCCAAGTACGGTTAATTTACATGACTTGCTTTGCATGGCCGCATCGAACATGTGTTCGGCACCGACGGGAATCAATAAATTAACCCTATTATAGCGCTGCAAAACTCTAAATTCCTCAGAATGTTTTGGTATCATTGTTTCTGAGATATGCTCATACGTAGGGTTGAGTGCAAACGCATCGGTTTTATTTCGGAACAAAGCAGTGATACGCTTCAAATCCGTGAGCTCGATTGAAGGTTTGGTGGTTTTTAAACAGATGAAATGTTCAACATTTGTCTTAAAAATAGGGCGCTGCTGCCATTCGCCCAATGATTGGTCTATATGTGCGTATATGCTTCCTGGAGTAACTTGTCCCAACAGATTTGACCCACCACCATTTAGGGCGTCTACGAGCAATGTTGTGAACACTCCAGATTCATTGATTTCGGCTGCATACTGTTCTGCAGCTGATGCAGTTAACACAGTCATTCCCTCTGCCAAGATTGCCTTTCCTCCAAGATCGATGGATGTTCCTGCGTTCCCTGAATGGCAACAGTCCAGAATTATGATTTTATTTTTTGAGGGTGATGCATTGGCCAATGTTAAAACCTCATCCAATGCCACCCCTGCTTCTCCATCTTCAATATCAGAAGTCATTAAAAAAGACCCAGTAGCACCAAGGTGTCCATGGCCGGCAAAATAAAATAAAACCGTTTCTTGATGCTTGTCGTTAAACAGGTTTTCTATTTGCTTTCTTAGGTCTTTCCTTGAAATACAATCATCCTTGCTAGTAGCGGTTAGCAACCTAATTCCGAAATTTCGGGTATGGTCATCATTTCTACGAAGAGCATGATTGACCTTGAGCGCATCATTCACAGCTCCTTTGAGGTTCTTATGATGATTATAATGATCTATGCCTACCAATAGTGCTTTTTTCCCCATAATAATTATAGTTTAATCGGTCAATAGCTCATTTGCGCTGACCTTGTTCATTTTGATCTTAAAAGTTTCCAAATCTTCTGTACTTCTGTAGGATTCACTACTAAACACTTCTTTTTCAAACTTCATGACATCCATAAAGACGGTGACATCATCCGACCAGTTCTTGATAAAAACATCGCCTCTTTGCCTCTTTATACTAAATTTTGCGCCACCAGATGCGTCAACTGCCCCTGATTTGACGCCCTTAACGTTACCTTCCAAAACCAGACTGGAAGATTTGGTTCTCGATTGCATGATCAATGCCTTTTTCGCTATTGTAACCGATGTCACTAAGTAGGTATCTTCCCATAGCATCTGCTTTCCTTTTACATTGATCTCATTTTCCAGTGATATTAGATCGCTCAACTCTTTTTTGTCACAATCTATTCCTAAAAAGTAAATGGCGCCTTCTGATGAAAATTGCACATCGATGAGATTATCGCTTTCAGGTAGTCCATTTCCACCTAGAGCCATATTGGTATCTAGGTTGACATCAAATGATATAGATTTTTTACTTGTGAAATGGTAGGTATCTGGATTGTTAGAGAACTTTGGCTTCTCATAGTGCACGCCAATTTTATCCAAACTGGTGATTTTCTTGAAAGAACCAATTGGTTTGGTTTTTCCGAAAATTGATTTCCCAAAAGGAAACGTAATTATGTCTCCGACCTCTACATGCTCGCCGGGAAGGTAAACCGCAATTTTACCTAATGCTTTTGCAAGCTCTTTTGAATACTGAATTTGTAGTTTTGACATCTTGTGAGTTTTAAAAATTAACATCACAAATATTTGCTAAAAACTAACGATTTACTACAGTAGTACTATTGATATTCGTATCATTAGAAGTAGGGATAAATGGGTTTTAACACCACAGTATCAGTACAGTTTACAACTGTTGGGAGTTTACCAAAAAGATGGTCATTTGAATTTAGGCAGTAGAACTAATTTAATCCATTTTCTATGGCGAAAATGATAAGTTCCTTTGAGTTTTTTACGCCTGTTTTTTCGATAAGGTGTTTTCTATGGGAATTAATTGTAGACTCAGCCCTGCTCAACTGTGCTGCTATTTTTGGAGTAGACAGTCCTTTTGCGATGAGTTTAAGAACTTCTTTCTCTCTTTGAGTAAGTCTGATTTGACCATAAACATTGGTAGATCTTAAACTAGAGATAAGGGCATCCTTGATGTCATCACCTATATATTCTCCATCTTCATAAACAGTTTGTATTGCTGTTACCAGCTCCTCTTTTCCTTTGTTCTTAAGAATATAACCGTGAGCTCCAACTTCCAATACTCTTTTAATAAACTTCACTTCCTTGTACATGGTAAGGATAAGGATCTTAACGTTGGGAAATTCACTCCTAATATAATTGGTAAGTTCAACACCATCCATCTTGGGCATGTTTATATCCAGCACAGCGACATCGATATCGTTTTCCCTAATTATAGGAATGACATCCTTTCCATTATTGGCCTTTCCCACAATCTCAATACCATCATTTGGACTAATTAATGAAGTTAATCCATCTAAGACTATTTCGTGGTCATCTGCTATAACTATTTTAATCATTTTATATATTGTTTAATGGAATATCAATCGAAATATTTGTTCCCTTATTGAGCATTGAATCTATGCTTAGTTCCCCATCGAGAGAGTACACTCTTGAAGCAACATTGGTCAAGCCCATACCTTTATCTTTACTTTCGTTGTAATCAAACCCAATACCATCATCTTCCACGGTAATATGCAAACTATTGTCATTATTTATCAGTTGTATGGTAATGTGTTTTGCCTGTGCATACTTCAAGATGTTACTCACAAGTTCCTGAACGATTCGGTAAATCGTAATTTCAATATTATTATCCAGTCTCGCATCGAAGCCATGGGCAATAAACTCAACCTCTACTCTATTACTTTCCTCCAATGTTTCCTTTAGATCTTCTAAAGCAGCCACCAATCCAAACTTGGTAAGCACACCAGATGCAATGTCATGTGATATTTTTCTAACTTCGTCACAGGCGTTATCCAGCAATGTATTGGCTTTTTCATACTGGCTTCTGTTGGAAGCTTTAAGTTTCTCAATGTTTTCTTCAACCGATTTAAAATGGACTTTTACCATTGAGAGCATGCTACCAAGCCTATCGTGCAAATCCCTTGCTATGCGCTGTCGTTCTCCTTCCTGGCCTTCTATCATTGCGTTTATTGATTTCAACTCTTGATTTTTGAGCAACTCTTGAACTTTCTGCTTTTCTATCTGCTCTCTATCGGCTTTACGCTTTTGTTTGTTTCCTCTCAAGATCGCAAGTAAAAGCAATATGAGCAAAAAAAGTCCAAAAATAAGGGCATAGTTTTTCATTTTGGTCTTTTCCAGTTCTTGTTGGGCTATTAGTTTATCCTTTTCCAAGGCTTTTTTTTCTAGCTGTTCTTCTTCATAATCATAATTACTAATAATTGCTTTTTTTGAGACATCATATATATGTTCGTTTAAGTCGACAAATCTATTCCTATACTCCAGGGCCCTGTCATAAGCCTTAAGTTGAGAATAGCATAGTGACAGATTTCCTACTAACTGAAGTTGAATGTTTATATCGTTCTTCTTTTCTGCCAAATCGAGGGCTTTCTCATAGTATTCAATTGCGTTTTCGAACGCATCTTTTTTAAACTCAACATTGCCCAAGTTGTAGTACACATCAACCAATCCCGATTTATTTTCGCTATTGTTCAAAATGTCCAAAACATTCTTGTAAGTACGCAATGCCGAATCTAAATTATTTCTATTATAATCAATTCCAGCACTTACATTATACAACCTAACATTATTGTCCTGTATTCCCAATGTTTCATTTAAGGCCAATGCTTTGTTATAATAGCTTAGCGATGTAGAGTCTCTATTGGTTCTAAAAAAGGCGATGGACAAATTTGTATAGACATTATATAGTTCGTTAGATTCATTTAATTCTTCCAACGATTCCCTACTTTGATTTAAATACTCTATGGCATTGTCATATTCTTCCAGTGTTATATAAAGTGCCCCAATGTTTGACAACGAATATGCGATGCGTTTATCATCTTTCAACTGCCTCCTAATTTCTAAAGCTCTGAGGTAGTACTGTATGGCTATGTCAAACGCCCCGATTTTTTTATAAGCCACGCCTATATTATTGCAAACAGACGCGATTTGGGGTTTTAATGCTAGAGTTTCAAAAGCCTCTAATGCTTTTTCATAATGATTAATGGCTTTGCTCTGCTGCTCCTTATAAGTGTATAATTTCCCTAATTGGTTTTCAGCTCTCCCAATCCCATAGGTATGCTTGTTCAATTGTTCTTCATGAAGCGCATCATTAAATAAAGTTTCAGCTTCATTGAGTTGGCCTTTATTGAGATATATGGTCGCTATTCTAACCATACTGGTGGCCTTGCCTTTTCCATAGGATAACTGTTTGCTTATAGTGTTAGCTTGCTTTGCATAGCTTAGTGCGCTATCGGGATCGAGTTTGGTAAGCTCCCAAGCCAAATCGTTTAGCATATCAACTTTTAAGGAATCATCGTTTGTTCTAGCTTCGACTCTAACCAATAAATCGTCTATGGTCTTATTCTGACTATTTAATAGGTTAATACAAATAAAACTGCATAAGAACAGATATTTAAGTTTTGAAATCACAATCATAGAATTACGGCATAAATACTTTATAAATAATGCTTTACATCATTAAAGATAATAAAGCATTATTATAAACTGAAGACTTATCCTACTTTTTAGAATTGTCTTGCCCTTTTGTACCTGGTCTGATATCTTCAACAGTTTCCTTGGTATCAGTTGCTGGTTTCGGAGTTTCAGTTTTTGGTTTTTTTGTTGAATCTTCCATCGTAAAAAGTTTTAAATTAATATTTACAAATGTTCAATATTTTAGATCAACCTCTCGCCTAACTTAATATGATTTTAATGTCATCACTTTTAATGACAAAGCTTAATAACATCATTAAATATAATATGTAGTGAAGTGCACTTGATGGGTAAGGAATGAACTATTTACACAAGAAAAGGTTTCCAAATCTAATTTTATGAAAAATGATGTTTGGTCTAATTCAGCTTAAATTGAATTCAAACCATAAGTTCTAAAAACATGTTAATTCTCAATTGACTTAAAAATGGATACATAAAGCACTTCTCACCTATTTATAAGGCTTTCAATAAAAATAGTAGATACATAAAACTGAGTTTCTAGCAGGTTTGAACCTATTTGCATAACCACCCTGTTTTATTGGCTTTTATCTCCTACCAAAAAGGCATGGTGAAACAATAGCGAAACGTCAATTTTTCATTACTATTTTATATTTAAGGAAATTATTAATATCCACTATTGGGTGTTGTTATTTGGGATAGATAAAGTATTCCCTTACTATTCATAAGTGTCTTAATAAAAATGGTACAAATATGGGACAATTATTTTATCAAAAAATTAAAATAACTTAGGATTTAATTCCTATACTATGCAAATAAAATCTTTAATCATTTTTTTGGTTGAAGCTTTGTTTTACCCATTTCATTTAGTAGTAAGAGTGATGTCTAACAGATATTATAACATCCTAATATATGAAGTTGTCCCACTTCTGATTTACATCTTATTTCAATAAAACACCATCGTTGTTTATCTAAATTGCGCAATATATTTGGAAATTTGATCACTTAAACAGTTATTGTTTTTACGGTTGGTATAACTTTCCAAATAATCATTGCCATTATTAATGATGCTATTGCAGCAGTAATTATATTGAGTTCAAATCCTATTGTACTATACATTAAACCAGCAATACCAGAGCCTAGTGCCATACCTATTTGACCAATAGCAATCATCAAACACATTACTTGACCTCTGTTTTCACTACTTGTAATATCTGATGCTAATGATTGAAACGATACTAGCCTCCCAGAAACACACAGCATGAATAAAAAGAAAACTGCCGTAGCTTGCATATAACTTAATTCAATAACTAAAGACAAGCCTAAAATTAGTGTTAAAATAAAATTTGAAATAATAGTAACAGGTTTTCTACCGACAACATCTGTTAATTTACCAGCAAAAGGGCTTGCTAAAAGGGATGCACAGCCGCCAAAGAAAAAAACCAACGCTATATCTTTAGCACCTGAGCGAAAGGATGCTTCTAGCCATTTAGGGAAATATACTAGATATACTGTTATACTAAAAAACATTAGAATATAAGAGATTGAAAGTATTCTATAAACTGAAGCTTTTAAGATTTGTATGTACCCTTTGAGTATTGAAATAGGCTTTATTTCAACTTTTGTTCTATTATTTTTAATTTGTGGTATAAAAAAATATGCTAACCCAAACACAAGACACATTACGAAACCGAAAAACATAAAAGGAGTTGCAAAACCAAAATTTTTAGCAAAAATAACCCCTAAAGGGATGGCTGCAATTTGACCGATTGCACTTCCTGTAGCTATGACACCATTTGCCCAACCTCTTTTGTTATATGGAAAATAATCTCTAACAAATGAAATGCAAGATCCTGTAAGAATCCCTCCAGAAACACCTGTTAATATCCTAATTACCAAAAGTGAATAGTAGTCATAGGCAATATAGTGAAGTATTAATGTTGTTGCCATTAACCCTGAACCAAGTAATATTATTTTTCTTCTTCCTATATTATCAGAAACATATCCTGAAAATAATGCTACTACACCTAATGTTAATGAGTATACTGTAATTAATAAACCTAATAAACTTTCGTCTACGTGTAGTTGCCTGCAAATTTCTGGAAGTATTGGTGCCATAATTAGAAACTGACTACTTGAAGAAAACATTAGTAGCCATAGAGTTAACAGGACAAAAAAATTGTGTGGTTTAGACATTATAGAGAAATGAGTTTTAACAATAACAATGTGAAATGACTATTAAGAGTAAGAAAGAGGCAGCATGTTATACCGCCTCTTAAAAAAAAAATAACCTTTCAAACTAATAAATCATTATCTATCACATGAAAAACAATAAGGTTACTTTTTAATTGCTACAACCAAACAAACTATATTTTCTTTTGCCATCTATTAATAAAAGAATCTGTTACGCTTTTAAATTGTGGAAACTTTTTTTCAACCTCTTGAGCTATCTCTATTGCTTTTTTATAATCGCCTTCATGCTCTGCAAATCGAGCTAGTAGAAAATTATTACCGAAAATCTCTTTTATTTGTTTTGATTCCATTAACCATACTTTAGCTTCTTCAATCATCATGTCATGATCTAAAGCCCAATTTACAGCGTTGGTATAATCAATTACGTTTTTAGTTTCTCTTGCTTTTTGGATGTAATCTGTAACTTCTTTTTTTATATCTTCTTCACTAGTAGATATATTAATAGAGGCTTCTCTATCTGCCCAAGCCAAAGTAAGGTTACCTTTATTAAAATTTATATCTTCAAAAAAGTATATTAGAGATTTTACATTATAATCTTTATAAATTGTAGGTTTTACTTTTACTCTAAGTGCATCTGATTGACCTCTGTAAAAAAATGTTCCAAATTGTAAACTTTGAGTATCAAAGATGAATGTCCATTCATTCTCTGTAGGCAGAATAAACAATGCATATTTGCCTGCACTTAATTCACTTCCATTAATTATAACATTTGTTGAAAATTCAATAGTAGTGGAAAAATTTGCGCCAGCTCTCCAAACTTTATTATATGGCACTAAATCATCCCAAACCTCTCTTTCATTAATATTAGGGCGGTAGTAGTTTATTTCAATTTTGGTTATTCCTATACGCTGCATTACCGAAGCTCTAGAACTTATATGGCTTAATTTATCAAATGAAGTTTGATCTTGAGAATAAGAAGTAATAAAAAATAATAAGCAAATTAATTTGAAAAGATATTTCATGATAGTAGTTTTTTTTAAAATTAATACCGCTAAAATATTCTAGTATGCTGAAGCTTCTATGCTAATAAATAGCATATTATAATAAAGGGTCGCTATTATTCTAATAAATGGTAAACTAGAACATAAAGCATTTTATGCAAATTAAAAAACATTGCCTTATGACAATGCCTTTATATATATGAAATGAAACTTTACATTTTTATCAATTCATGAAAACTATTAAATCATTTTTAAAATTTTACCCCCACACCGATTTCAAATCTATGAGTAGTTAAATCCCAGCTTATATTGATTTTTTCTCCAGACTCTGGATCGGTAACATTAGAATTTATATTGTCAGCTATAAAAATTCTGTAACCAGCGTTAACTATAAATATCTTTCCAATAGGAACAATTACTCCTGTTTGAAATTGATAGGCAAAACCATTTGAGCTCTGCTCAAAATTAGGAAATGATGGATTATTAATTGGAGTTGTCTTTAATGTTAATTTTGTAGCTCCTAATCCACCACCAATAAATGCATCAAATGTTTTAACTGGGATGAGCCAATGAAAGTTTGCCATATATGCTGTTGTATTGAACTCATTCTCAAATTCGAAACTATCAAAGCTTTCTACATCCTTAGTTGGATGCCTAATAAATTCTGCTTGAGCCAATATAGCACCATATTTATCAGATATGGGAAAACTTCTTCCTATTGCAGCACTAAAACCTAAATCTTTAGCTAATTCACCTTCAGTTTTACCAGATGTTGGTGTATTTCCTCCAACAACTTCAATTAATTTAGAATCTAGTAATAATGACAAATTAAGGTTGATGTATGTGTCACCGTCATTAAAAAATGATTTAGGTTTTACTGTTTCTTGAGCTCTCAAACTCATACTCAAAGTTAAAAACAATAAGCTAACAAATAATTTCATTTTTAGAGTTTCCATATGATTTAACATAATTTTTCAATTTGAAAATGTAATGCAAAAACATTCTTACTTAGTAAATATTAGACATTTAAATTAGGCACATATAACTGAAATTACATGTCCTAAATTAAAGATATGTAGAGTATTAATTTTTCAAGTAGTTCGATGATAAAAAATAAGTTGAATGGTTCTTTGTTTTAAAATGAAAGGTAATTTTTAAACTAAAGACTTTTGGTAGTATTAGCTATGATATTGTTTTCTGTATTAGGATTATTAAACCAATCTCTAAGTTCTTTGCTTTTGTATCTGCTACATGATAAGACTGGATTGGATTTTAAAAAACCTTCTTTTAAATGAACATCTAATTTTTTATTTGTTGCATCTTCTAATTTTTTAATGCAATGTCTGTTTAGCAAAAATTGACGATTAACCCTATAGAAAATATTTGAATCAAATAAATCTATTATTTCATTTAAGGATGTGTATTGTGATATAAATTTTTTTTCTTGAAAATCTTTAAGGATTACTATTCCATTTTTTGAGTTTACATATGCAATATTATTTACCTCAATATTGGAAATACTGTCGGCGGTTTTGACTGTTATATATTTTTTATCATTATTAACTACTTTCTCAACATTGTCTTCATTTTTGTATTCACTCAACATGCTTTGCTTATACATTTCTAATAAAATAAGAATTAACCCCTCAAACGTTGAAATGAAAAGGCTAATAAATAAAAAGAAAGAATAACTTATGAAAGTTAAGTCCTTTTTAAGTATTAAACCATTAATGCCAATATATAATATTGTAAAAATAATAATGGTCACTATCCATATAAATAAAAACTGACGAATAATTCTATTCTTTAAATTCTTATTCAATGGGTGCTTTTTTTTGAGATACTTATTGATAGTAGTATTGGCATGACAAATTGTTGTCCCAAAAATTAATGCAAGACCAAATGTTCGCCATGGAAAAGTATAATCTTTGAATATAAAAGGCAATTTTTCATAAGCAAAGAAATGAGATATTAATAAGGCCAAGAATAAAATAATACTCCATCTTATCAATTCAAATCTATCGATGTTTTTAAAAAAAACTACTTTCTTCATTGTTTCATTTGTTCACTTTTCAGGACCTTTTATACAAAGTTTTAATACTCTTTATTTATAAGTTGAAAGCTACTAAAGTTTTTTGATTTAAGCCTAATTAGGCTATGACCATTCATTACAAATAAAAGGACTACTGATAGAAAACGTAATAGCCAAAGGTATAAACAGCAACAAATTAGCTATAAAATTGCATTGTAATTTAAATATAAAAATCATGAAAAAATTAGTTTCAATTATTGCGCTTACAGTTATCACCAACTTTACCGTTCTTGGACAAAGTAGTTCAATTGCTGATGACATGGCTACTTTATTGACAAGTATGAAGACTTATACTTTAGCATTGGCTGAACAAATGCCAGCAGATAAATTTGAATATAAACCATCGGAATCAGATGAGTTAAGAACTTTTGCAGAGCATTATAAGCATATTAAAAACTTTATGGGTTTTCAATTGTTGTTGCTAAAAAATGAAAAATTTGACTTTTCTAGCTTGATAGCAAATAACAAAACCTATGAAAGTACTGTGGTAAGCAAAGAAAAAGTCATTTCTGATTTATCTAACAAGTTTGATGAAGTAATTGCTTTCTATAAGAACACTACTGATAAAAGTTTATCTGAAACCTATCCATTTGTTTGGGAGTCAAATAAGCCTAATAGATCTCGTCTATTAATTACTATGGCATTAAGAGATCATATGTCACACCATCGAGCGCAATCTATTGTTTATTTAAGAGAAAACGGAATTAAACCTGTACAGTATCAAAGATATTAACTAACACAACTAATGAAAAAAATTATGATGACTACACTTATAATTGTTGGAGTAATTATATTGCTTACTATTGCTTTCTTTGGCTTTAATAAAATTTATCCTATAGGTTTAAAACTTCATAAACCCATTAATCAAACGTCTGGGATAGCTATAGGCGAATATGATGCTGTTTCTTATTTTAATCAAATAATGCCAGTTAAAGGATTCGGGACTTACGTTCATGATTGGAATGGGGTAACTTGGTTGTTTTCATCAAATGATAATCTACAAGCTTTTAAATCTGATCCAGAACGTTATGTGCCTCAATATGGCGGTTATTGTACTAAAGCTATATCGTCTGGATTTGCAGCACCTGCAAATCCAAAAATATGGACTATTGTAAGTGATAGGCTTTACTTCTTTTCAAGTGATAAGGTAAAAACAGATTTTTTGAAAGATCCAAACAAGCAAATTGAAGCTTGCAATAAGAAATGGAAATGAAATAATTTTCTACGAATCTAATTTAAAAATGAAGCTTTTAAAAACAATATTTTTTTTATTCTTAATTATAACGTCACAGCAAAGCATTTCTCAAACTACAAGTAATACTGTTAAAGGGAAAGTAAATGACGAAAATGGTCAAGCTCTTGAATTCGCAAATATTTTACTATTAAAATCTGTAGATAGTAGTTTTGTAAAAGGTGCTATTTCTGATAAGCTAGGAAATTATAGTATTCAAGATATCAATTCAGGCGATTATATAGTTTCGGCTTCAGTAGTTGGCTATAATCAAATATATTCGAAACCTTTTTCTATAAAATCTAGTGGCACAAATATTCAAGTAGAAACGTTACAGTTTTCTGCAGGAACTCAATTAGATGAAGTAAATATAGTTACAACAAAACCACTTTTTGAGAAAGCAGCAGATAGAACTATAATAAATGTTGAAAATAGTGTTATTAATGCAGGTAGTGATGCTTGGGAAATTCTTCAAAGAGCTCCAGGTTTAACAGTAGATAATAATGATGAAATTTCTATACTAGGAAAATCTGGAACAATTGTACTTATAGATGGTAAACGTACTTTCTTGTCTGGAGATGCCCTAGCAACTCTATTAAGGAGCACCCCAAGCACAAATATTTCAAAGATAGAAGTTATTACTAATCCTTCAGCAAAATATGATGCCAGCGGTAATGCAGGGGTAATTAATATTATAAATAAAAAAAGCATTGTTACTGGGTTTAATGCCAATTTATCATTGAATGCGGGAGCAGGCTGGAATGAATTTATTAATCCAGGATTAAATTTTAATTATCGCGCTGAAAAATTTAATGTTTACGGGAATTATAGTTATGCAGATAGAGAGAGAAGTCTTGAACTTGGATTATTAAGAAGAATACTCAATGATACTCAAAATGTAATTTTTGACCAAGAACAAGAAACAGTAACTAACACTGATGAACATTTATATAGTTTAGGTTTTGACTATTATATAGCACCAAAACATACTCTTGGATTTAATTTTAGAGGTTTTAATCGCATAGGAAATGATAATGGCCTTTCACATTCTGATATAGAAGATACTTTCAACCCAGACCAAGATTTAGATGTTGAAACCAATAGTGATGCCTTTCTTGAAAATTATGCGTTTACTTTTAATTATGATGGAAAGTTAAGTGATAAAAGTAACATTTATATAGAGCTAAACTCAATAACATATACTATATCTGATGATTCCTTTTACGATGTGTTATTAGATGAAGAAAATAATAACACACCTCTTCGGGATGACCTATTACGAAATTTAGAAGATTCTGATATAGATATTAAATCTTATCAGTTCGATTTGTCTCATTCTATAAGTAAGACCTTTTCTTTAGATTGGGGCGCTAAATACAGTGATGTTTTTACTTCTAACACCTTACAGTTTGACGAATTCAACAATGGTACTTGGGAAAATGATCCAGATATATCTAGCCAGTTTAATTATGATGAAAATGTTTTGGCTGGCTATATTAATTTTTCAAAAACCTACGAGAAATATAAGTTTACTGGAGGTTTACGTGTGGAAAATACTGAATCTATTGGAAACACTATAAGTTCTAAAACAGAAAGAAATTATACAGACTATTTTCCTAGTTTTTCAGTAAACTATAGTTTAAATGATACTAAAAATTTAGGGTTATCTTATAGTAGACGTATTGATAGACCCAGCTATCAAAACTTAAATCCATTTATTTTCTTTATAGATCCATTTACTTTTGCAGAAGGAAATCCGTTATTACAACCACAGTACACTAACAATTTTGAAACTTCATACAATTCCAAAAACTGGACCTTTTCACTAGGTTATAGCCATACAAAAGATGCTATACGTTTTATAACAATACAAAATGATGCTGAATTAACAGGTATAGCCACAAACATAAATTTAGATCATTTATACAATTATAACGGTACAATAAATTACCAAAAACAGCTTGCTAATTGGTGGCGCATGTTTACTTCAGCAAGTATATTTTATAATCATTACAAGTCTGATTTTGAAGGTTCAAAAATTAACCAAGGTGTTGCATCATTTAGAGTTAATACTAGCAATACTTTTAATTTAAAAAACAGTTTGAAATTTGAATTTAACGGATTTTTCCAATCCCCTTCAGCAACTGCATTAGGCCGTAATGATACTTTTTACATATTTAATTTAGGTGTTCAGAAAACTTTATTTAAGAAGCTAAATACACGCCTAACCTTTAATGATATATTCGATTCTTCTGGAGCTACTGGTAGCGTAGAGTTTGAAAATCAAGATTTAGAGTTCTTTTTTAGAAGAAAGAATAGCCGATTTGTATTAGCATTAACTTATCCAATAGGTAATGACAAAATTAAAGCAGCTAAAAAGAAGAAGTCTGGAGCATTAGATGAAGATAGTAGAGTAATTAAACAATAAATCAATAATTAATTAAAACTTTAAATATGGAATCAAAAACAGCAACACCAATAGTTGGATTATTTCAAATGCAAACTAATTTTTTTAACAAATCAATTGATGGAATTACTGAAGAACATGCAACTACACGCATTAGTGAACAGGTAAATCATATTACTTGGATTACTGGACATATTGTATCGTGCCGTTACATGTTATGCGGTATGCTAGGTATGCAAGTTTCAGAGCCTTATCCAGATTTATTTGGGAATTTAAAAAAAATACAAGACGATATAACATATCCATCACTTAATGAGCTGTCTAAAGCCTTACCTGATATTACAAATCAGTTGGTTGAAAAGTTAAGTTCGATGAGTGAAGAAGAGTTTCAAAAAGATGCCTTTGGTGGAAAGCTAATAGACATAGTATTGTTTTTTACATATCATGAAGCTTATCATATTGGACAACTAGGTATTTTGAGAAAAGCTCTGGGTTATGATGCTTTAAAGCATAACTAACATAGTGTATTATGAAAAACATAAAACATAATCTACAAATAAATTCTTCGCCGACTCAAGTCTTTGAAGCACTAACAACTTCTAAAGGTCTAGGGAATTGGTGGACAACAGAGGTAGATGCTCAACCAAAAGAAGGATACATTAATTTCTTTGGGTTTGGTGATTTAGGTTTCTGTAAGATGGAAATTAAAGAATTAATCGAAAATAAGTCAGTTTTCTGGAAATGTATGGATGGTGATAAGGAATGGGTAGGTACCAATTTATCTTTTGAATTAATAGCTGAAGGTGAAAACACCATTTTAAAATTTTCACATATGGATTGGCGAGAAGAAAGTGATTTTTTTGGTTTTTGTAATTATCAATGGGGACGCTACTTAGAAAGTCTAAAAAGATTATGTGAAACAGGAAAAGGAGAGCCATTTAAAACATAATGCATTTATTATTTAATATTAATTAGTAAAATAATGGAAGATATATTTATTAATCATTGGGCAGTTTTTGTATGTGCATTAATCAGTATTTTATTAGGAGGTATTTGGTATTCGCCCTTGCTATTTTATAGAGCGTGGATAAAAGAAATCAAGATTACTAATGAAGAAATGAAGAACACCAAGTTCTTAAAAGTTCGCATCATTGGTATTCTTTTATCCTACTTTATGTCTTATAATATTGCCTTTTTATTGGGTAGTTCTTCTACCAATTGGCAATGGGGTTTAATGATAGGATTTCTGTGTGGATTTGGTTTAATATGGCCAAGACTAATAATAATTTCTTTAAATGAAAAAAAGACATGGAACTACATTCTTATTCATGGCGGATATACTGTGATATATTTTAGTATTGTAGGGCTCATATTAGGTGCATGGAGATAAAAAAATATTAAAAGGGACAACATTGGATGAGTTTCAAATAAAACAAAATTCTTGGTTTGACATATCTAAACATTAAATTAATCACATTGTTTAATAAGAACAAAATAAAAATTATGAAAAAATATACTCTCTTATTAATTGGAATTCTATTCGTTTTTTCTTGTAATCAATCTTCAAAAGATAAAAATAACGATACCAATGATGATTCTCCAATAGAATATACACAAGAACAAAAAATAGCTTTAGCAAAGGAAGTTATGAATTTAATACCTGCTGGAGAAGAACATCAAATTTTTAAGACAATAACAGGTACTTGGAAGTTTAAGGCTAAAGTAAAATCGCCAGATGGAACTGATGTATTTATTGGTGAAGGAATTACAAAAAACAAAATGATTTTAGGTGATCGCTTTTTACACTCTGAATCTGTTGATGATAATGAAAAACAATTAGCAGTCGGGTTAATGATATTAGGTTTTAATAGGCAAACCAATTTTTATGAAGTTACCCTTTACAGCGATGGTGGCACTTACAATGTTAGTTCAAAGGGAATCGTTCAAAAGCAAGAAAGTAAACAAATTATAGAAACTAAAGGAAGCCGTTTTGACACCATTTTAAAGGTTGATGAAGATTATGAAGTTAGTATTGATTTTATAAGTGAATCATACTATACCATTACCTTACGTTTCAAAGATATTTATAGTAGTTCAACATTTAGTGAAGTTTTAATTGAATATAAGAGAACAGATGAAAAAGTTTAAAATTTTAAGTTTAGTATTAATCGTTTCATTTTCAAATCTGGCAATTGGCCAATTTTTAGATGCCCCACCAAGTGGAAACAGTCAGCGAAATACGGTAACACAGCGTATTGGTAGTATTGTTGAGATTACTGTAGATTATAGTAGTCCTCGTGTAAATGGACGAACTGGTAAAATATGGAATAAATTAGTTCCTTTTGATAAAGTTTGGCGCGCTGGTGCCAATGAGAATACGACTATTAGATTCTCTCATGATGTACAAATAAATGGCAATAAGCTTAATGCTGGAGTTTATGGATTGTTTATGATTCCTACTGAAAATGAATGGACTATTGTTTTTTCAAATAATAGTACTTCTTGGGGCTCTACAGTTTATAATGAAAAAGAAGATGCATTACGCATAAAAGTTAAAGCAATTGAAAATCATTTTACAGAGTGGTTAACATATGATTTTATAGAGCGTATGTCATCTCATTGTGATTTAGCATTAAAATGGGAAAATTTATTAATTCCGTTTAAAATTGAAGTTGATATACACAAAATAGTATTGGAAAGTTTTAAAAGACAACTTAATGGTGCTATAGGGTTATTTAATTACGAAGGTACCTTGCAAGCAGCAAAATACTGTCTAAGTAATGAGGTCTATTTACAACAAGGGCTAGATTGGATTAATCAGTCAGTAACCATTGCAGCTAACTTCAGTAATTTGATTGTGAAATATCAATTATTAGAAAAATTAGGAAAAATTGAAGAATCTAAAAGCACTTATGACTTTGCACTATCATTGGGTACACCTCAAGAACTTTATTATTATGGTAGAAAACTCATGAGAGAAGAAAAATTGCCACAGGCGTTAGTGGTTTTTCAAACTAATTACGATAAGTATGGTAGTAATGTTTGGCCAACAGATTTAGGTATGGGAAGAATATATCAGGCAATGGGTAAAAATAAAAAGGCTAAAAAGCATTATGAAGCAGCTTTAAAAATAGCCAAACTAGATAGACAAAAAAGGAGTTTAGAGGGATTGATTATTGAAGTGACTAATTAAAATAATGAAAAACCTGCCAAAAATCGAAACCAAGAGATTACTTCTTCGTGATTTATCACTTAAGGATGCAGGTCAAATGTATGAATATACCTCAAATCCAATAGTTTCTAAATATTTGTTATGGAATCCTCATTTAGATTTAGAAGAGACAAAAGAAGCTATAGTTAGTTATAAAAATAACGATAGTATGATGCAATGGGCAATAACACTAAAAAAAACAGAAATTTTAATTGGAGTTGGAGGTTTTGGTATTATTAATTCGCAAATGAGAAAAGGGGATTTGGGATATTCATTTAATCCTAAATATTGGAACAAAGGTTATGCAACTGAAATGACTAAAGCTCTTGTGAATTATGGATTTAATGAACTGAATCTTGTGAGAATTCAAGGCGTGATTCATGTAAATAATATTCCTTCTGCCAAAGTTCTTGAAAAATCAGGACTTGCTTTTGAAGCAATTTTGAAGAACTGGATGCTAATTAATAAAAAACCAGTTGACACAAAAATTTATTCCATTGTGAAAAAATAAAAATTATTTACAGACAAATTACTTTCGCAAAATTTTGAATATAGAAACCAAAAATAGAATATCCTATATAGATAATGTTCGTGGGTTAATTATGGCAATTATGGCTATTGATCATGTAAGTTTTTTTATAAGAAAAGTACATTATTCTGAATATTGGGGTACTAACATACGATATGCTTCTACAACAGATTTTATTTCACGTGCAATAACACATATTTGTGCCCCTGGATTTTTCTTGTTAATGGGAATGGGTTTGTATCTTTTTGCTGAAAATAGGTTGTCAAAAGGTTGGAGTAAACATCAAATTTTTAAATGGTTTTTAAAACGAGGTATTGTACTTATCTTAATTCAACAATTCATTGAAAACCCTGCTTGGATATTAAGCGTGATTACTTCTGGTCTTCAAAACGAAGCTTTGTTGCCAACAGTTCCTGGAGATGATGGTAGTTCCCTTATTTTGGTTTTAAGCGTTTTATTTTCGCTGGGATGCTCATTAATTTTAGGTTCACTGTGCATATATTTAAAAAGGTTTTATTGGCTTGTTGTTGCGTTAATAATATTTATAGGTAGTGAATTTATTATACTAAACAGTAATCCAGAAATAGGCTATAATGGATTGTTAAGAGTATTTGTAATTGCAGGAAAAACGGGATTCTTTAGTGTTCTCTACCCAATATTTCCATGGTTCGGTATTACTCTTATTGGAATGTATATAGCTAAATTTGCCAGATATAAAAACAACGCTTTTTTTGTCGCGGGTTGTATTTGTGCTTTAGTTTTTATAGCGATAAAATTGCCTTCACTGGGAAATGAAAATTGGCTGGTTTCTTTGTCACTTGTTAAATATCCACCATCTGTAGATTTCATTTCTCTTTACTTATCAATAATCTTTTTCATTTTATATTTTTTTAAGCGATTTAAAGTGAATATTTCAATGCTTTCAGTATTTGGTAAAGTACCATTGTTCTTTTACATTTTACATATTTGGATTTACAGCTTGATAGGATTAGATTTTAAATTTGGAACCACCGTAATACCAATGTATTCAATATGGTTAGTTTCACTTATACCTCTCTATTGGTTGAGTATTTGGTATTTAGAATTTAGCAAAAAGAAGAAAGAAACATCATTTTGGAGGTTATTATAAAAAAGTTTAATAGTGAAGGTAGAAATTATTGAATATAAACCAGAATATCAAAAACATTTTCAAGCTTTAAATGAACAATGGATAAATCACTATTTCAAACTTGAACCTTATGATATAGATGTTTTAACTAATCCTGAAAAGTACATTATTAAAAACGGTGGCTTTATTCTTTTTGCTAAATTTTTAAAACAAATTGTTGGTTGTATCGCCATGTCGTATAATGGTTATGGTATTTATGAACTTAATAAAATGGCAGTTGATGTTGTGTTTAGAAATAGAGGTATTGGTAAAGAATTAATTGAAACTGCACTTGAAAGGTTAAAAGAAAAAAGGGCTGTAAAGGTTGTATTAGCATCCCAAAAAGGTTTAAAAAGTGCTATTCATTTATATGAATCCTTTGGATTTGAACATGCTACATTTACTCAATTAGCCCATTCTAGAAGTGATGTTTATATGGAATTAAATTTAAAACCAAAATAATATGAAAACATTGAGATTAATTTTATCAATAATTGTAGGTATGATTACTATTACTCTAGTAGCTGAAGCTATTGAATTTTTAACCGTAAAGTTATCTAGTGGCGAAAACCTTGATGTTTTAACTAAAAATCAAGAAAAATATTTCAGCCATAGAAATACTTCAGGGATTTTAATTTTTAAAATGATTTATTCATTGCTAGCTGGATTTATTGCAGGCTATATAACTTCTCTAATAGCCAAAGTGAAGCATCGTACAGGTATTTATATTTTGATAGCATTACAAGCTATTTCACTTATCTATGCAGGTTTTATATCTGAAATGGGAACAACTGGTCCACTATGGATGTGGATTGGTTTAATCATTAGTATACCTATTGGAATATTACTAGGAAATAAATTATATAGTAAAAAAGTAAAATGATTATGGAAACTATCTTTCATCAAATACTCATAAATGCAAAACCTGAAATAGTATATGAAATGATTACAACCAAAAATGGGCTTTCTAAATGGTGGATATCTGATTGCGTAGTAAAGCCAATACTAGGTTTTGTTAATGAGTTTAAGGTTGAGGGCTACGTCGATAATAAAATGAAAATCATTGATTTAACTAAAAATACAATGGTTGAGTGGGAATGCATAGAAAGTGACAAAGAATGGATTGGTACTCATGTAATATTTGAAATATCAGCACACAAAGAGTTAACTAAATTAAACTTTAGACAGACTAATTGGGAATCGCAAACCGAATTCTTTGGTACTTGTAACTTTCATTGGGCTCGTCACTTAATAATGCTAAAAGACCTTTGCGAAACTAACACAAATCAATTGGATAATGCTAAAGAATTGAACGAAATCAAAAAAGTAAAAGATTAATAATATGACAAATTCAGATTTTATAAAAGAACAAAAACCAGAGCACAAACAATTAATCGAAGAAATGTCTAAAATATTGCTAAAACACGAGCCAAAATTAAATATAAGCGTAGCTAATATTATGGGATCTAATATGTTGTGTTTTAGTCCGACTGAAAATGGAGTTGAATATAGGTATGGTTTTTCCAAGCATGCTAAACATTTGTCATTTCATTGTATGCCAATGTATTGTAAGCCAGAAATTAATAGAGTATTTAGCAAACAATTTAATAAAACAAAATTTAAAAAAAGTTGCATCAATATTACCGATACATTAAATTTTGATTTGAATTTATTTGAAAAATTAATAGAAGAATGTGCAAACATAAAATATCCTTTCTAATGAAAAATTTAAACTTACCACACTATTTGTTAGTATCAATAGTACTTACAATTTTTTCTTGTAAGCAAAGCGAAAAACAAGTAACTGTTGAACACAAAATTGCAACTTTATCTATTTCCGAAGCGTATGATTCTATAGCCGCCAAAAAGTTTGGGGCTGATGATTATGGAATGAAAAAGTATGTTATGGCTTTTCTAAAAAGAGGCCCAAATAGAGAATGGAGTAAAAAGGAAACAGATTCTTTACAAATGGCACATTTAGAGAATATTGGTAAAATGGCTAAAGCTGGAGACCTTGTTTTAGCAGGGCCATTTTTTGGTAATGATGACCTAAGAGGTATCTATATATTTAATGTCACAAGTATTGAGGAAGCAGAAAGATTAACCAATACAGACCCAGCAATTCAAGCTGGGAGTTTAGCAATGGAATTAAAAGAATGGTATGGTTCTGCGGCTCTCATACCAGTAAACGATATACACAATAGTTTAATAAAACCTGAAGAAGTTTTAGCAGAGGTATATCAATGCCCAATGAAGTGTGAAAAAGATAAAACATATCATAGTAAAGGTAATTGTCCTGTTTGTAAAATGGATTTGAAAAAGCAATCGTAAAATGATATTTTATAGAATACTTACTTCTGATGATTTAAAAGTATATAAAACTATTAGGTTACAAAGTCTTTTGGAATCACCATATTCATTTAGTGATTCTTATGATGATATGATTGATAAAGATGATTGCTTTTATTTAAACGAATTAGATAACTCTAATTTCTCATTCATGATAGGTGCCTTTAATTCAGATTCTGAGCTTATCGGTTTTGTGAATTTTAAAAGAGATTATAGAACAAAGGCTAATCATAAAGGAATGATACATAGAACTTATGTGCATCCAGATTACAGAAAACAAGGTATAGGTGTTAAACTAATGCACAATGTCCTCGAATTTGCAAGAAAAATTGAATCTCTAGAACAAATACATCTTTGGGTATTGCAACCAGAAAATGGAACTTCAAATTTCTACAAGAAAATAGGTTTTCGGTCTCAAGGAACTATTGTTAAAAGGGATTTGAAAATTGATAATCTTTACGTAGATGCTGAATATATGGTGCTTTATTTCTAATATCAGTAACTCGCTAAATACCATTTTTTAAAATCCATACTTTTATAACGACTTACATTGAGTCCATCAAATATACTTTCCTTTAAATAAGGATCATCAAGCAGTACCTTAAGCTTACGGTTCTTATCCTTTTTAATAGATTTAATGATATTTCTGTTTACAAAATATTGCCTATTAATTCTGAAAAAGATTGTAGGAGGTAATTTTTCCTCTATCTCATTTAAAGAATTGTATTGTGTTGTATACTCATTTAAATCCTGGTCTAAAATAGTCACGATACCATTTTCAGAATGCAAATAAGCTAAATCTTCTGTGTCAAATTCAATTGTTTTACTTCCATTTTGCACCACAATTTTATCAAAAACTTTTTGTGATACATTTTTAGTTGAGCTTGAAGTAGTATATAATTTAATAATATCTCTAAAGGTCAAAATGACATCTTCAAACAAAGCAATCGATACTATAATCAATAAGTATTTTGTGAAAGAAAGGAAGCTAAAAGGGCTACCAAAAATTAATAAATTAATCACGAAATAAAGAATACTAAAAATGAAGCTTGTGGCTAATGCGCTGTAAAAAAATTGTGTTAAAATAATTTCTTTTAAACTGCTATTATATGATCTAGTTTCCTTTAAAAATCTATAGATAAATGCATTAGATTCACATATGAAAATCCCAAAAACTAATACAACTAAAAAAGTTCTTGTTGGAAACTCATAATCAACTGTAAAAGGTAATTTTCCATAGCTTAAATAATGAGAAATAAAAATGGAAAGCATCACCATTGCAGAATAACGCACAAAAACTACGGACTTAATTTTGCTTAATAGAGTATTCAATTTTATTTGGATTAGAAAGCATTGCTTTCTACCAAAGAAAATAATAATTCAAACACAAAACAATTCAAACATTCATAATTAAGATTTAATTAACAGCATTACACAAGGGTTGTAATATTTTTATGACGGCTTTTTATTACTCTAAATAGTACCATTAGTTTTTTTTGTTTAAAATAAATAAAGCTTTGGATTGTGTTTTTTTATTTTTATACTATTAATTATACTCTAAATTTTCATGAAAAATATATTCAATATTATCCTAATTACTTTAGTGTTTTTTTTGACGGGATGTCAAAAGGGAAAGTTTAACTATAATGTTATAACAACCAAAAAAACAGGGTTCAAATACGATAAGTTCGACAAGACTATAGAAGATACCTATCAATGGTTAGAACAAGTGGATTCTTCTCAAGTTAAATCATGGGCAAAGCAACAAGATAGTTTGACCAAATCCTATATTGGCAATATGTCTGAAACTAAAAATTGGATTGAAAAGAGAATGGCTGAACTGGCAAAAGACATTAATAACGATACACCGATAGTAACTAATAATGGCAGCCATTTTTTTATTGAAAACGATTATCAAAAATCACAACCTTTATTAAAATATAAGCATAAAGAAAGTTCAAAAGAAATAACACTAATAGACCCGAACAGTTTATCAACTGACGGAAATATCGTGCTAAATGATTTTATTCCAAGTCCATCAGGAAAATATTTAGCATATTCACTTTCCAAAAATTCTTCCCGTTATAGAGATTGGAATATAATGAATGTTAGTGACCAAACAGAATTAGTTGAAACAATCAACGCTGCATACTTAAACATTCAATCTTGGCTTCCAAATGATGAAGGGTTTATTTATAGGACTTTCGTTAATGTAGATAGAGATGATGAATCTTTTATTCCAAACACTAGTGTAATAAAAAAACATATAATCGGTAATGAGCAAGATGAAGATGTTACACTATATACTGCAAAAAAAGATGAAACTATTAGTGCCCATTTGGATAGTGAGGGTAGAAATATACTAATAACCGAAGGAACAAACACCACCACAATTTGGCTAAAATCATTAGAAAAAAATACTAAGCCTCTACTTTTACTAGATGGTAAAACAAATAATGTTCTTTATAGCTTCATTGATAACATTGGTAGTAAATATTGGTTTTTATCTTATGAAAATGCACCAAACGGAAAAGTTATTGAAGTTGAAGTCCTTAATAATTCTGTTAATAGTATTAATGAAATCATACCATCATTTACAGAAGCTATTAATCAAGCATTTGTTTTTGGAAACCATTTTGTATTACATACTTTAAATAAGGCAAAACCTTTATTGAAAGTATATGATTTAAACGGTAATTATAGAAACCAAGTAGAATTACCTGTAGGTTTGACCTGGAATTCATTTACACCTGCATTTCAACAAGGGATAAGTGGGAATAAGAACAGTTCTTGGGTTTATATTAGAAGTCAAGGTTTAACTGCTTCAAATAGCGTATATAGATACAATATTGATAGTGATACTTTTGAGACCTATATAAAATCTAAAACACCTTTTAACATTGATAACTACGAAACAAAACAAGTATTTTATAAAAGCGAAGATGGAACTGAAGTACCAATGTTTATAACACATAAAAAAGGGTTGAAATTGGATGGAAACAATCCAACACTACTATATGTTTACGGTGCTTATGGCTGGACTGCTTTACCATTTATAACAAGGAAATATGCTCTGTTTTTAGAACAAGGGGGAATTCATGCAATGCCTAACATTAGAGGTGGAGGAGCTCTTGGTGCAGATTGGTACAAGGACGGTCGAGGTATGAATAAAAAAAACGGTATTGATGATTGCGTAAATGCTGCCAAATGGCTTATTGATAATAAATATACATCTTCAGAAAAATTAATTATTGAAGGGAATAGTGCTGGTGGTATAGTTGCAGCTGCGGCTGTTAATAAAGCCCCTGAATTGTTTAAAGTTGCATGGCTAGAATTTCCAGTTTTTGATTTAGCAAGAGTCATGCAGTTTCGAGGGGGGAACAGGTGGAAATCTCAATTTGGGAATCCAGATGTGGAAGAAGAGTTTAACTATATGTATTCATACTCACCATATCACAATATTAAACCAGAATCTGAATATCCGTATACGCTAATTGCTGCAGGCGAAAAAGATCCAATCGCATCACCTTTACATAGTTATAAAATGACGGCGAAATTGCAAGAGTATTCAAAGGCACCGTCGCTGTTGTATATAAATTGGGATGGCGGACACGGAGGCAAAAATGAAGAAGAAAGAACAGCATTGCGTGTAGCTGAATTAACTTTTGCGTTTGAGGCATTAGGTATAAAACCTAAATCTATTAATTAATGAAAGCTTATAGCCATAGTCTTTCACTGCTAATAATTGGTTTAAGGAGAGAATTTAAATATAGTAAAATTTAACAGGAATTATATTATAAATCCGCATACTTTTCAACAAACTATATACATATTTATTTCGCTCAAACTTTTCAAATCTCTCATTTTTTTGTCTCACGCAAAAGAGCTGATCTAACTTCAATAAAATAAGCTTTTAAAAGAGGTTTTATTAGCAGATAATTAAGCTAACGCTATAGAATCTTCCTAAACAGAGTAATATAGCATGGTACAACAGTACATGATTTAATATCTAAAATTAATTTAACATACAATCAACATAAGCAGTTTTTGAAAATTAATGTAATTTAGCAAAAGAAAATATAGTATAGCGTTAGCTATTTTATCCGTCACTTGGAAATCGCCAGTTTCTTAATACACACAGATAAATAGACTAAACGCTCACCGTAAGGCGTGGGCTTAGTTTATATGTGTGTAGGGCTTCTGGCGATGCCTCAAGGACTGTAAGCTACAGTTCCACGCTTATTGTTTTAACTAACTTCACTTTGGAACTGGGTGATTATAATATTAAATATTATGAGAAACCAAATTTTTAAATTGATCTTCGTATCAATTTTAACTGCAACCTACTTTGGTTGTTCGTCTGATTCCGACTCAGATAATTGCGAAACAATTTCATGTCTTAATGGTGGGACATTTATTGATTGTGAATGTGAATGTCTACAAGGCTATACTGGTAGTAATTGCTCTACACAAGTCACACCTAGTAAAGTCATTATCAACAAAGCTATCGTTAAAGTTTTTCCAAACACTAACAATGGTGACTTTTGGGATTTAGCTATTCCTGAAGCAGAAGACGCATTACCTGATATTTACATTACATTTCAAAACTCAAACTTAGATGTTATTTATGATAGTCCAACTTTTTATGAAAATGCCATTTCTGGTGAAGGCACATTTTTTGAATTTACTATCACACCAAACATACAATTAACAACTTTTAGTGATCCATATTTGATAAATATATGGGATTATGATACTGTAGACGAAGATGATTTCATGACCAGTTTTGGATTCTTTGCGTATACCTCAAATAATAGTTTTCCACCTACAATTACTGTTGTAAGCCAATCTAATGAACTATTAGTTGATTTAGAGCTAAGTTACGAATGGTAACATGATTTGATATAAAAGCGAGATACACTTATCTCGCTTTTATAATTTAATGAGTTCACTAAGAAAAATATAAAGTTAATTAAACATCCATTAGATGAAATCATAAAAAACAACTAGAACCAAAAATATAATTCAAACCTAACTAAATGAGACAAAACGGTAGAACAAAAAACCTTGTCAGTTTCAAACAAAAAGCCAATAAAAAACGTGTATTACTAATTCTTATTTAGGTCTACAATATAACTAACTGTTAATTCAAAAAAGGCTACTAAAATTTAAAACTATCGAATTCAACGTAACCATTGAGTTTGCTATTAATAAAAACCCTTGTATACTAATGTATCAAAAATGCTTACTAATATGTATTTTAGCATCAAATTTGTACTTGATTCATTAGTATAAATACAATAGGATACTATATGCAAAACACTTAGAGTAGAACTAAAAGCCTTGAATTTCGATTAGTCATTGGTTTTGCTTAAAAATGGGATTATATTCTTTTTAATAAAATTTAGTAAAAGGTTTTTAGTTTTAATATTTATTTAGACTCATTCAAATAAATCGTTTAAGCATTAATTAGGAATCAAATAAAAAGGCCATTGAAGATTATTAAACACAATACTGAGAAAAATATTTGGTAGAGATGATTGAATTAAGGATATGATACCCATTTAGAAAAGTGATTTTTCTCTGGTTCGTTTTCTTTTACTAACTTAGGTCAATCCAACGCAACTAATCTTGCACGAAGACGTTGGCATAATATAATGATAGAACCAAAATTTATTGAAGGTAAATTAACCGAATTTAAACTTAAATTTCAGGATTTAACAAAGACTATAAAAGTTAATTCTTGTTATGCTGTAAAAAAGTTCGATTCAAATGATAATATTACTGGTAAAGTTATTGAGAATTACCGTGAAAAGGTTAGAGACGAACCAGAATTGGCCGCTGAATATTTTAATTCAAAAATTGAAGTAATTAATAGTTTTATCATTAATGTAAAAGATGACTCTTTAAACAAATATGATTATGTACAATTGTTCTTACCTTCAGACGAAAACAGGAATCAATTGTTAAGGAACTTTTCTTTCAAAAAGTTCAATTCTGAAAATGATTATTCATCAAGTTTTAAAAAAAATAAAGATTTAAGTATTGTTGGCATAGATTGCAATAAAGCGGAAAATATTTTTACTTATGAAGAACCAAATAATATAAATAAACCTGTTAAATCAATTCTTATTATTGATGATACGATCGATACAGGTTGTACTGTTAAAATATTTCTTAAAAAACTTTACGAATCAAACATTATAGATAATGAAACTGAAATATCTGTTTCAATTATTTATAATAATTATCGAGAAAACAAGTCTAAACCTCCATTAGAGGCTTGGAAAAAAATGAAATCATAATACACCCAACAACTTGTATAATTATTCGCTTATTCTGTGTTTACTCGGAAAATCCGTAAGATTTTCTTCTGGTTCATTTTGTTTTATTAACTTAGTTTCTACCAATGTAACTAACAATAAATGAACATATTAGTACTCATATTGCCAAAATCATGAAAGAATGGACTGAAATACCAGATATTGAACTCTTTTCTGATGGAGGTGCTGAACCAAATCTAGGTAAAGGTGGTTTTGGAGTGATCTTGTCTTACAAAGGAAGACAAAAGGAGTTTTTTGAAGGTTATAAATTAACTACAAATAACCGAATGGAATTAATGGGAGTAATTTTCGGACTTGAACAATTAAAGACTAAGTCCAAGGTTCAAGTATATACAGATTCAAAATATGTAATTAACGGAATAACAAAAGGTTGGGCAAAAAAATGGAAAAAAAATGGATGGGAGAGAAAAAAGAATATCAAAGCAATTAATAGTGATTTATGGGATAAACTTTTAAATGCTATTTCAGAACACATTGTTGAATTTAATTGGGTTAAAGGTCATTCTGGTCATATAGAAAATGAAAGATGTGATACTCTTGCCAATTATGGAATAAACTCAAAAGAACTTAATCAGGACATTGGATATGAACCTAACGAAACTCATAATAATCAAAACTCGAGTACCAATTCAACATTTACAAAGAAAAATAAGACCAAAATAGAAAACGCAGGAGACGCATGCCGAAAATGCGGTGAATCAGTAGTAAAGAAAGCACCGAAAAAAAGAAAAATTAAAACAAATCAATCGTATTATTTTGAATACTATCTGTTTTGCCCTTCCTGTAAAACAATGTATATGACAGAAGGCGGAAAAAGAGAAATCGTAAATGAGAATAGATTGTTTGAATAAAAATACGTTTGCTAACAACGTATAGGGTTAATTTCTGTCTGAGGGTATTTTCGCAAAACCTTACGGATTTTCCTCTGGTACATTTTCTTTTACTAATTTAGTGATTTAATAATTGTGCAACCACAACGAACTAGGCGAATTTTAAAGCATACCATAGAAAAACACCTTGAGTTTCATTGTAAAAATAATATATGAGCGACATAAAAGAAATAACAGAAGCCCTGATAAAATTCAGAAATGAAAGAGACTGGGAACAATTTCATAATCCAAAAGACTTGGCAGTTGCTCTCAACATAGAGGCGGGCGAACTTTTAGAAACTTTTCTTTGGAAATCTCATGAAGAAGCAGATAAAGAAAAGATTAGAGAGGAATTAGCCGATGTTCTTGCGTATGCTTTTCTATTAGTAGAAAAATATGGATTTGATGTTAAAAAAATCTTGCTAGATAAAATTAAAAAAAACGGGAAAAAATACCCCATAGAAAAGGCAAAAGGAACCGCTAAAAAATATAATGAGCTTTAATGATTTCATCTCAAGTAAAAATAAATCATTATGATTTTGAAAATACCCTATTCAAAAGTTTCAGCACAAATCATTTTGCCAAAGACCTATGGCCACTAGTATATATCTTGAGTGATGATGAATCAAAAACTGCATATATAGGCGAAACTACTGATGCTTATTCAAGAATGAGTACTCATTTAAAGCATAAGGAAAAAAGCAAACTCACATCTATTCATCTAATTACCAGCGAAAAATTCAACAAATCCGCAATATTAGACATTGAATCTAATCTAATTAAATATATGTCAGGTGATGATGTATTTAAATTACTAAACGGAAATCTTGGTCTTGCAAATCATAATTATTACCAAAAGAAAGAAGTTTACTGGGATATATTTAATTCAGTATGGAATCAACTTCGTGCTGAGGGTATAACAAAACACTCTATTGAACACATAAACAATTCTGACCTGTTCAAATACTCACCTTATAAGAGCCTAACTATTGAGCAAAGTGAAGGACTTTACCAAATTCTAAAAAGCCTTACTACAAGAAAAAAAGTCAACACTATTGTTGAAGGCGGGGCTGGCACTGGAAAGACAATTCTTGCAATTTTCCTATTTAAAATTCTTTCAAGCCATCAAAATGATTTTAGTTTTAAAGAATTTGGGACAGAAGAGAAGGTATTTATTGATTTAGTTCAGAAAATAAAACAAAAATTACCAAACCCTAAAATGGCTTTAGTTGTTCCTATGTCGTCTTTCAGAGCAACTTTAAAAAAAGTTTTCAAAAATATAAAAGGTTTGAACCCGAAAATGGTAATTGGACCATCTGAAGTAAGTAAAGAAAAATATGACTTATTAGTTGTAGATGAATCTCATCGCTTAAGGAGAAGGATCAACCTTACCAACTACAAATCATTTGATGATGGATGCAAACGATTAGGGCTTGACAAACATTCTTGTTCTGAATTGGATTGGGTACTAATGCAATCTAAAAGCGTGATATTGTTTTATGATGATGAACAGTCTATTAAACCTACAGATACACCTAAATCAGAGTTTGATAAAGTAAAGAAACTTGTCAATTCTAACGTATTAAAACTAAAATCACAATTTAGAGTAAAAGGAGGGAATGCTTATGTTGAATTCATCGAGTCATTACTAAAAGAAAATATAAATAGGCAAACCCCTAAATTCAATTCGAAAAGCTATGAATTCCTTCTATTTGACAATGTTCAAGAAATGATAAGTCAAATAAAAAAACGTGATATTGAAAGTGGATTATCTAGGCTCATCGCTGGTTTTTCTTGGAAATGGATTTCAAAAAACAACAAGGAGTTAAAAGATATTAAAATTGGTGATTGTGAATTAATGTGGAATGGCACGGCCGAAGATTGGATTAATTCAAAAAATTCAATTAACGAAGTTGGTTGTATTCACACAACTCAAGGTTATGATCTTAATTATTCAGGAATTATATTTGGGAATGAAATATCATTTGACCCTATAAATCAAGAGATAATTATCAAACCTGAGAATTATCACGATAAGAATGGAAAAAATACAATACGAGACCCTGAAGTACTAAAGGAATATATAATAAACATTTATAAAACTATAATGCTTAGAGGGATCAAAGGTACTTATGTATATGTATGTGATCCACTTTTAAGAGAATATTTTGAATCATTTATTCCAAAGTTTCAAGCTGTAAGGCCAAAATCAAATAACTTAATTAGAAAAGAAAACATTTTACCTTTTGAAAATTCCGTCCCTCTTTATGATCTAAAAGTAGCAGCAGGAAACTTCGGAGACTTACAGCATATTGAAGAAGTAGAATGGGTTAATATTCCTAAAAACATAAAACCTAATAAAGATCTATTTGCTTGTCAAGTAATTGGGGAATCAATGAATAAAATAATTCCAAATGGATCATATTGCCTATTTCGAAAATACCATGGTGGCTCTAGAAGCGGTCAAATAGTTTTAGTTGAAAGCACCAATATCAATGATTCAGATTTTGGTTCTTGCTATACAATTAAAGAATACGAAAGCAAAAAACATGAAGATGAAAACGGATGGAAACACCATTCAATTGTTTTAAAGCCGCTTTCAACAGACAGCACATATTTAAAAATCGTGATAGAAGATGAAGAATTATCATCATTTAAAGTAGTAGGTATTTTTGAATGTGTTATAGGATAAAATCACCTTCAATTGTATTCGAAAAGAATATAATTTAAAATAACTAGAACCAAAAACTTGCAGTAAACATAACCACAAACCGATAACACATCAGAATCAAAAACCTTTGTCAACTTGTAACAAAAATCACTAAAATAGTAAAGACTATTTAGTTTATAGTTAAATAACAATGGACTCATTAAAAAAAACTAAGCATAACTACTTATTTTACTATAGTTACAAGAGATTGTACTCATATGCATATATATAATGCATACTTGTTCATTACAGTATCAAATTTATAATTCAATAAATAGTCTAAATTTGATAGCAAATTATACATAAAACTCTTGGGGTAAAACTAAAACCTTAAGTTTTCAACTGTCAGCAGTTTTACTATAAACATGGAATATTATTCTTTTTAGTAAATTCAAATAATTATCAAATATCTAAATACTCAATTAATTCATTAAATAATTCCATATAATCAATTCGTAAATTGTCAAAATGGACATTAAGTAATTCTTCCAAATTTATGACACCAGACCAATAGATGTTTAATTTTGTAGTTAAATTAGATTGTTCTATTTGTTTTAAAACAAATATGGCCGCCATTAAATCATCAACATAACCAATTGCACCAAATTCTTCTTCAGGGTAAAGATCTTTAGGTAAAATAAAATAACCTATAACACTCAATAATTTAGACCTATATGCATTAGGTAAGTCTGGGTCATCCAAAACTTTAACCATTAAATCAAATATATGCCTAGAATTAGTTATTAATTCTTGATGTGGTCCATTATAATCAGAAGTGTTATTATCTAACAATTCAGAATAGTCTAAATTTTTAAATGTATTCATAATTTTCCATTAAATGTTGTTTTGTTTTGTTGTCCCAAATTATAACTCGGTCTTTTCTGAGTTTATTAATTATGTCAATATAATTTGTTATTGTATTCGGAAAAAGGGATATAATTAATAATCCAGAAGTTCTAGTCATTATTGTGTATACAAATTCAAAAATTTCATCTTTATCTATAATTTCAATCCTTGTAGACCAAAGAATACAAGTTTTCTCCATTCCTTTCAATCTTAAAATAGTATCAGTACTTGCAATATTTAATTGTTTATTACTTAATTTATTTTGTAAAGGAAAATCTTTTTCTAATATTGTTATGTTTCTAATTGGTTGATCTTTTAAGTCAATGATATCAAAAAGTTTATAAGCTCTTATTATTTGTGAGACTTTATCAGCCATTTGAACATCTTCTTCTGCGTAAACTAAAATTGGTCTAGCTCCAGGTGGTGCTCCCTTATATGGCGTTATTATATCTATATGATCGCTTCCTGATGCAATATAGTTAGATATAGGTTTAATAGCCTCACTAATTCTATATGGTAACCGATAAGATCCTTTAAGACGATGATATTTTCTGTTCTTCATTCTTTCCGTAGTTTCATCATTATCACGGGGAATATCAGCAACTTTTCCTAAATGAACAGCCTGAGCATAATCGCCTGCAATCACTAAATTATTAGGGTTTTTTATCAGACGATAAAAAATAGTATAATCTGATTGAGTACAATCCTGAAATTCATCAACAAAAATATATTCAAAAATGCCATTCATAGTTCCACTATTTAATTTTTTTAAGAACTTATTTCTCCTTGTTATGATAGATGAATATTTTTTTTCTTCCAATATTCTTAGATACTCTATAACAGTTTTAAACAATAGTTTTCTTCTTATCCCATTATATTCTAATCTAGGTCTCCCTTGACGTATTGATGTAAGATAAATTTCTTCTTTAGAATAATCATTACCATATATTATGCGATGATATTCATCCAAAACATAATCTGCGTTTAAAACATTATCGTATTCAGAAGTAGTAATTATATTTTTCGATTTAACATTCTGTATGGCTACTTCAGTAATTCTTTTGTGAAAAGCATCAAACTGCAATTGATCTGATGCAAATGGATAATCATTAATCGATTTTGCTTTCCAAATTCTTGTCGGTAAAACGTCAAAATGCATTATAGCAATATTTGCAAATTGTGAATCTTCTATTCTTATTCCATTTTTGCTAATTACATATTTTATATTCTTAGAATCCAAAATATCCGTTAACCATTTTATTAAATAGGCTTTGAGTTCTTTATTAAATGTGGTTACTAGAATACTTAACTTATTAATTCTATTCGCTTTAATAGATTCTTCTACAATATTAATTACTCGTTCTGTAATAACGACGCTCTTTCCACAACCTGCTGGACCAGTAATTACAGTAGGTCTACCATCATGCTTAGCAGCATCTCTCTGTTTATTATTTAATATAATATCACGTCTTACCGTTATTGGTGGGTTATATAGGTTAACTGTGTTTTTTGATTCTTGACCAGAAAATATGTCAAAAATAGGACTTGTACTTTCTAATACAGAGCCAACAAGGGCCCTATCGTGCCAAGTAGGTGTACCAGAAAATTTTATGTTCAATGTATCTTTAAACTTATTTCGTGCTCGAAAGACTTTGCTCATAGTGCCATTAAAAACCAATTCACCTTTTAAATCAACCTTATGGTAATTATTTTCATTTAATAAATCAGCCAAGTCATTTGTAAGATAGCTTTTGTTGTAAGATGAAAGCAATAATATTTTCTTTGGTGCGAAATTTTGTAGAAGTTCCATAAACCCAAGCGTTAGATCATCTTTATTCTCTGAATGATCAAACAAATAACTAGCTGTAATCCATATGTTTGAATGTTTTAAACGTTGAGATTGGTTCCAAGAATTCAAAGAATATTCTATTTCAAAGTCCAAAACCTCAGGATAGATTTTAATGAAATTTGACCATAAATATGTTCGATTGTAATCAAGCATAAAGGGGCTTGTATCAATATTAACAATTTTAAATGACGGTGTAGGAATGTTCAAAGATTTCATACCACAATATACTAATCCAGCTGCCCATTGTACTGCACCAGTTCCAGCACCTAAATCAAATAACGTTATATTTTCATCATGACGTGCTTCATAAATAACTTCTGCAAAATATTTTAAAAATGTATTTACACGCCTTCCATGATACCAAAGAGAATATGTAAAACCTATTGTCGGCCGATCATAACATAAATCTTTATTACCTGATAAGGCATAGCATTCATTATTCGTGGTATTTATATCAAAGATAAGGTTGTCAAAATGCTTATTAGAATTATAATACTCATAGGATGTTTTCTCCAAAATCCCATCCAAATCATCTTTTTGAGATTCAATCCAATATAAGAGTTTCTGAAATTCCATCTTTATTATTTATATTGGTGCAAAACCAGTTTTACCTATCCCTAAATTTGGTATTTTTTTTTGCATAATTTTTAATACCCGTTCGTATTCAACATCGCTCCAATTAAACTCATTTAATATTTTCAAAGCCTCTTCCCTTGTTCCTCTAACAAACTTGCCTTTATCCTTATGAAATGGTTGAATAATAAATCGGTTTATTCCTGTTTCTAATAACTCTTCTGCAAAACTATCGGGATTATACACTGGTAACAATGGTGTCATAGTAATACAGGATTGAATACCTGCTTGATGTACTTGCTTTACAGCCTTAATTCTTTGTTTATTGCCTGGGCAAAAAGGCTCAAATACTTTCCTCACTTTTTCACTATCTGTTGTAACAGTCATATTAATCTGAATATGTTTAAACTTTTTAAACAAATCAATATCTCTAATGACTAAAGCACTTCTTGTCTGTATTACTAGTCTAACTTCATGAAACTCTATAAGTTCTTTAAGAATATTTCGTGTTAACTTTAATTCTTTTTCTATTGGTTGATATGGATCTGTAACACTACTTAAGTAGATAGTCTTATCTATCAAAGGTCTTTTTCGCTTCTTTTGAAGCAGTGTTAATGCATTTTCCTTAACTGTTAACCAGTCTCCCCAAGTATCCATTTTTTCCTTATTTCTAGAAAAGAAAGCAGCATAACAATAGGTACACCCAAAAGAACACCCAGAATATGGATTAAGCGTATAATCGTAATCTGCCATAAAACCAGAAGCTGGAGTTAGAATGGAACCTGCAGATTTATACTCTACATTAGTTTTACCTAACTTAGATTTTCTCTCATCATCTCCAAATATGTTTAACTGACTCATAAAATTTTCTTTATTTCAATATAATCCGAAATAAGTTCATTAACTTTTTTAACAGATACTTCATTCACAAACAATGGTTTTACAGGATGCGACACCGTATTTCTAATTTCCCAATATAAATTACCAGCACAAAACTTCTTACGATACTGTAATAAATCAGGACAATCTTTTTTAATTAAATTAACACTATACTTAAGTAAAGTACCAATGGTTGGAAAATAAAGATGGTGAAATATTGAATTTTCATTATTTAACGATTTAAGTAACTCAAATTGCTCAGCAATTTTATTCGCCTGTTCGTCACTGGTTTTTTTTAAAACCTCAACAACAAATTCTTCATCTAACAATTCTTCTAGATACCGAGACACAACTAATTCTAGTGATGCAGTAATTTGATAGATATAGTTATAAACAGCCAAGCAATTTAAATTATTCAATGACACTAAACCTAACACCTCATTACTATCAGAAAGAAAGAACAGATAGTTGTCGTCTGTTATCATTTTTCTTAGTAAGTCTATAAAACTCAGTCTATAGTATATGTTATCCTCTCTGGTAATATGTTTTAGAGAAACTTTCGAGTAATCTCCCCAATTATCGGTTTTAAAATACTTTATAATTGGTTTACCTGAAGCTACAGGAAGTATATCGAAACGATTATTAGCCATTATAGATTTAGCTTGTTCCTTGTCTTCTTTATCTATAGCGACCCAATCCCATTTATTAATACCAATTTGAGCAACTGTAAGTTCTAAATCTGGATTATATTCAAAATATTTTTTAACGTCCATCTATAGAATTATTTAATAGGCATAACTTCCATCGGGTTTTGTAAATGCTTTTGCAACTATTTCTGCCTCGTCTATTTTTCCTTGTTTAGTCAACCAGTCAAAAGTTGCATGGATTAAAGTATATGTTCCTCTTAATCCAGTATACTGCGCACCATATGTTGTTGTATGTCCAAATGTATTCATAATGTTTGCCAGTTCTTTAGCTGGTAATATTGCTTTAGCTTTATTTAAAACTGTTGCAATCTCTAATGCATATTGTTTATTATCCATAACTTTCTTAATGGTATTAAAACTTTATAGCATTGCTCTAAACCTTTGTTCAGACTCAATAAACTCTGCCAAATTATTCCTTGTTTGTATTGTCCAAAAATTCTCAGCCGGTGGACTAATTGTAAATTCCATACTCAACCAATTTAATTTTGAAGTAGAATATAGGTTACTGATTACTAATAATTCATTAGGCTGTTCCCTAAGCAATCTATGAAATAATGCCGTGAAGCTTTCTTTTGGCCTCAAATTTCGATTATGTCGAATCAGTGTTTGTTGAAAATAATCTCCTTCATTATGCATATCCCAAATACGTCTTAATTCCGGAGTTTCTAATTCATATTCATCTTCCCATAACCCTTTCAGAGTGCATTCCCAAATTGTATCAGAAAAAGGATTCTCAGATTCAGTTATTTTTATATGAATATTATATTCATCACTATCGTTACAATGAAAATAAAGATTGTCATATTCGAGAGTTTCCATTTTTCTAATTAATTGAATTATACCTTTAAAACCTTTGTACTTTCCTCACCAAACTGACTTATAACCCTTACTGCTATTTTTTGACCAGATTTCACTTTAAAAGGGTGCGACTCAAATCCATACAACCTATCAAAAGCTTCATCATCTATTTCTATTTTTAACGTAAGTTCTACTTTCTTTTTAGTTTTGTCTTTTGCTAAAGAGTCTAAACCTTTTCGCCATTTTTTAAACTCATCTTTTTTACCTCCACAGAAAAAGACCTGTTTTACAACAAAGTTGCTACCATCGTAATCATCATCTACCATCCAATAAGCAATATCCTCTACATTACGTGCTTTTACAATATCTTTTATAGGATCATAGATATCCAAACCAGCCACCTCAACGGTTGCTTCGTCACCTTTTTTATTTAGCACAATATCTGGCTCACCAATGGTAACAAAAGACGCTGCTTTTTTATCTTTCTTTAATAAACCCTCTTGCATTAAATCATCATGCATACGGACCTTAGTAACTTCAAATGAACCTACAGACATGGTCACGTTTTGATTGGTTATATCACTCTCAAATGAGAATCCAAGTATAATTAACCAATCTGCATCACCACGTTGGCGGCAAGATTTTACAGCTTCATTAACCGATTGTTTGGCTACTGTACCAAATTTTGGTCCTATATGAAAATATGCCTTTTTTTCTTTTCCTTCTTTATCTAAATAAAACCCTTCTGCATGTAAAAAACTATCTGCCAAACGTTCTACTCTAATAAAAACTGCCTGCTCGTTTTTAATCCCATTTTTAACACCTGCAGATTTTAAATGCTCAAAAACACGTTCTTCAAAAGTGCCATCATCATCAGTCTGTTGAGAACCATCATCTAAGCTTTCTGGGTTAATAGGCTCAAAATTCTGCAAAGTTTCTACTGTATAAGGCCCTGACACACGGAGCTTATTCTTATCTTGTAAAGGCTGATCAAAAAGAACTTCTTCTGGAGCCTCTTCATTATTTGCAACTGAACCTAAAGTTATGTGAGGCACTTCCTTATATGTAAACCCTTGGCGAATATCACCATTAGAATCGTATAACTCATAATAAGGAAATGTTGAAGTAAGCAACCTTTGTTTTGCAATATTCAATGCAATTCTTGAAGTGTCAATTGTAATCCAACGCCTTGCCCATTCTTCTGCCACAAATGCGCTAGTACCACTACCACAAGTGGGATCCAATATCAAATCTCCAGGATCAGAGGTCATTAATATACATCTCTGTATAATTTTAGGATGTGTTTCAACAACATACTTTTTAGCATCACCGTAACCTCCAGCTGTATCATCCCACATATTTGTCATGAGACTTACAGGATAATCATCTAGATAGTTAACATAGTAAAGCTTAGTGCCTAATTTTATTACACGCTTTTTAGATATTAAGTTATCCATTCCTTTTTTTGTAGTCTTCCAGCTTTTACCTGTCTTTGGTTTAAAAATTTCTCCTTCGAATTCAACATCATATAAGCACGTTGGTGTAAAACCACTTGAGTACATATCAAGTCTTGCAAATAACCGACTTCCGACTGGCAAAGCTTTCTCTCCACTTCTTTCATCTTTTGTAAGTCTGCGCCTAGCACCGTTTTCTAATTCAATCAAGCTATATTCAGAAGGATTCGGATTTCTTTTTTTAAATAACTGTCTATATTTTACATTTGATTTATCTTTCGAATACCAAATAATGTAATCATACATTGATTCAAGATGCCTAGCACCGAAAGGCATATTTTTCACCCTAGCAGTTATTACTGACATAAAGTTTTCAGAACCAAATACTTCATCACAAAGTGATCTAACTAAGTGTAAATTATCTTCGCCAATTTGAATAAAACAAGAACCAGATTCATGCAGTAATTCCTTAGCTATAAGAAGCCTATCTCTCATGTACGATAAGTAGGTGTGAATTCCTAGTTCCCAAGTATCTCTAAATGCTTTAATCATTTCCGGTTCTCCAGAGACATATTCGTCTCCACCTTTAACATCTCTGCTATTAATATTAATTTGCCAGTTAGAACTATAACTTATGCCATAAGGAGGGTCCATATAAATCGTTTGCACTTGCCCTGCCATACCTTCACGCTCCAATAAACTAGCCATAACTAAATGACTATCTCCTTGTATTAAACGATTTGTCCAACCATCTGAGTGCTGGTAATATTCACTTACTTTTTCTAGTTCATCTCTTTCTAAGGCGTTACCAAATAATTCGTTCGTAGAAAACATATCTAACTGGTCATCATTCCTTTTTTCTACTGTTGTTTTATATAAGCCCTTTATAAGTTGCTCTGGTGCGATGTGTTCATGTCTGTACAAAGAGCGTATGTCAACTTTTAACAATTCTTCTCTATTATCATTTCCGTACTTATTAAGCCAATATAACTCAGGGTCTTGTCCGCGATGTGTTACAGGATTTAATGGCAATTCTAAGGCGTCCTTACCTTGATTTACTTTTGTATTTGCATCTTCATAACCCGCTTCTTCTTTGGATGGTATGTGTGCTCTTGTATCTTTATGTTTTATGGAATCTATTTTTTTTGCCATGTTTATATGGTTTTTATTTCGTCTATTATTTGTTGGGCTTCAATAGTTAGATTTTCACTCTCATAAGTTATTAACAATTGATTTGGGAAATGTTTATCGTACCATTTTTGTTTTAACTCCCAACGCTCTTTATATTTTGGTAAATGCAACATACCCACATGTTCCCAGTAATAGGTTTTGCCGTTTACATTTATGGTGAAATCTGGTAAGTAAAATGTGCCATCTGGTGCAGTCAATAATGTTTCATATTTAAAGCTTTCAACATCATTGGACACTAACAGATTAGTAATGATAACTTCTGATTTACTACGTACTAAATACTCACTTAATGTTTTATGAATTTTACCTTCTTCGTACCAACTTCCCATATTAGAGAATTCTAACGGCAATGGTTCAAATTTAAAGAGTGATGAATTTATAAAATTAAGTTTGGAGCGCTCAGGTCGTCTTAAGGATTGTAAGATGCTTAAATCTTTCTCTACAAATACTCTTAACTTGGTTTTGGCTCTAGTAATTCCTGTATAAATTAACTCGGTAGATAATAAAGCTTGTTTAGATTGTGGGATTACCAAATACAAATAGCTAAACTCGCTTCCTTGAGATTTATGTACGGATATAGCGTAACCTAATTCTATATTTTCTTCAACTTGGCTATCTGATGAGAATCCAACGGAGTAATTTGGCAATCTGTTAAACGTCGTATTGAATTTCACTTTATAATAACCAAATTTCTTAGCCCAAGTTTTACCTAATTCTCCGTTAAACACATCAATTTTTTCACTTCGTTTTTTATCAAAACTATATGCCCAATATCCTTTCCTTCCTGCTCGATTTGTAAATTGTATCACTTTATCAAAATACGTGACACCACCAAGAGTTCCTCGATTCAAATTCTTTTCGTTCAAAGTTCCTTGTAAAAGTTTATTCAGGTTTTCAGTTCCAAACAATTCGCCCCTGTAAGGGGAAATTACTTGGTATTCCATGATATCATCATTACCAGATCCCACCATATCCGTTTGTAACTCTGAAACTAGTTGTTCTTCCAGTTTTTCATCATCTTCCCAAACGAATACCTTTACATCTTCATCAAGACAACCTTCTTCGTTTATTCGATTCAAGATGTCCTCAAAATCGGATTTGTTTTTGGATTCACCATTAATATTCTGCACATACATAGACGCTAAATCTATAATTCCTGTACCTTTTCCATCAACACGATTTTCCATTTGTCGCATATTGAATTTTAAGAAACCGTATGCTTCTGGATCAATAGACTGAATAAATTCGATAACATCTGCAAATACCTTTCCTTTTCCTATTGGTGGTAATTGATTAGGATCGCCCACAAAAATGACGCGTTTGGCATAATCCCAATTGATGGCTTTAAAAAGTGTTGCCATCAATGTTAAATCTATCATTGACGTTTCATCAATAATATAGGTGGTAATATCTTCTTCTCTTTTACCTCCTTCTCGTTTAAAAGTGAAATTATTATTTAGCCAACCTTTGGATGCTAAAAATCGATGTATTGTTTTTGCATCCTCTCCTGTGGCTTCACGCATTCTATCAGATGCTTTGCCTGTAGGTGCTAACAGTAAACATTTTTCGGTATTGTTAGATGTGGTTTTAATGGCTTTTATAATGGCATTAATTACAGTTGTTTTTCCTGTTCCCGCTGCGCCAGATAAAACAGAAATAGGTTTTTGAAAAATCTGCATACATACTTTTTTCTGACCTTCAACAGCCTCGGCATATTCCTCAGATGCTTTACTATCTAATTCACAACCACTTCTATGAATTTCATTTTTCCATTTTTCTTCACTAAATGGTCTTTTTATTTCAATTGGTAATCTTCCTACTAAATTTCGAACTTGCTTTTCAATAATGCGCTCTTGATTAAAGATTTCTTTTAAATAGATATATGTAATATCCTTATGGTTTTTAAAAAGTAATTTATCTTCAAATAGCTCTCTTTCAAAATCTATAAAACCCGTATTGAAAATTTCTTTTTTCCAACCAGGATAGTTGTTAAGCTTTGTGTTTACTGCATCTAAAATGGAGGTTTGATCTACAAACGCATGTACATCTGTGTGTTTTAAATTATCAACCATAAGTGCACGTAATCTCCTTCCATCATCTTTTGCAATAATTTTTTCTAGTTCAATTTCTGGTGAAGGCATAACTGCATGATCAATTTTCTCAAAATTGATAACATCGTCTATATCATTACCAATATAATCTTCAGAAAGTATAAATGGATTATCAATAATCTCTTTTAGACTATTATAAATACTATTTTCCTCTCTTCTATCACTTAAAATTGCTCTTACTTGATCAGGTTTTAAATCAATTCTTGAAAGAATTTTTTCTGCTAGCTCTCGTTTATCCTCTGAATCTAATTTTTTGAACCAATTACCTTGATACGAACGCAAAATTTCAGGAGCTATTACATCTCCCTCATAAGTTTTAATTTTAAGGTCTTTTATATGTTTAAAAATGGTTTCCGTTGCTTCAATCCCATTATTTAATAACACCTGAGACTTATAATACATTACCAAATCCGGCATATCCAAAACTTCAAGAATCGATGGCAATCCGGGAAATGGCCCTCTGTTTTTCCATAATTCATTCTGAAGTGAAATTAACCACGCTTTACGAGCTTCCCAATTTTCGGAATCATCTATTGATATTAGATAATCTACAATTTCCGTTAATCTTTCGACATAAATTAAGGCATCATCGTCAGATATGTGTTTAGTTCCATACTTGAAATTACTTGGAATTTCAGGGATATAAGTGATTTTTTCTAAAATTTCAGGTTGATCTCTATACTTATGATATGGAATTGTAAATCCTTCATCTGGAAAATGAGAAGTTATTGGCACTTGCCAAACAAATCCGTTAGCATATTTTAATCTATTGGCCTCTGAAACATTGTCATAAAACATAATGTCACCTGTTTTCTTAAGTCTAGAAATACCGATGAGTGCAAAGTTCCTGCTATCTTCTTCACTAAAAGGATTGCTTTTATTAGCATAGTAAAATATTAAAGAATTATTCGGTTCCAATACTTTGAAAAAATCTTTACCGTTTTGAAGTCTTTTGTCGTAATTGTATGTTTGAGTTGAACCTTTTGGTCTTTTTACATCATCAGAATACATTTGTTCATAAGGCCAAATACAAGCAGTTGCTGCTGGTATATCGAATGTTACCCCTTTAGAATCATCATTGAAAAAATCTGGAGGATTACTTTCTCCCCTAATATCACTTATGCCAAATGCATTGATACTATAAGAACATGGAGGAATCCCATCTATTTGAGAACAATGACAACCGGCAACATCTTCTTTACTTTCCCATTCTAAATTGCGACTTTCATTAATTAAAGATCCAGGATAAGAATGTTGACCTACACAATGTGTGTTTGCCTTAGGGTTTTTACATACATGACCATTCCAACCATCATCATGCCATGCCAAACGTAATGAAATGTGTACTGACATATTATAATGATTTAATTTTATCTATTAATTGATTCTTTATATTCCGGACATCATTTGCTATTTCAATAAAATGCCATTCATCGTATTCATATTTATCTTTTACTGCATTAACTGCAGGTAACCATCTTTTTTCAACAAACCATTTTTTTTCTACTTTATCCTTATTCATTCCCGTAATTTCAATCATAAGGTTAGCCATAGAACCATCTTGCTTTTTAACTCTTGCAATAAAATCAGTATAATACATTTTGTCTATGCCCTCTTTAACATAAGGAATAGTAAACCCTAAAAACTGATTTTTAACGTAAGAATCAACTTCATCAATTTCTTCAAGTGTTTTAGCACATACGCCCTCCCAGTCAGAATCCATAACAACATAGTTCACATGGCTTTTATGAGTAGGATATACATCTTTTGAAGTGTTACCACCAACATATTTTGTACTACCAAATTTATTGTAGTAATTAAAAACTGGCTTTATAAATTCGGATGTATTTATGTGAGGGTTTATTCCTCTACTTATATGATCCGCAATTGTTTTTGGGTTATCGAAATAGATTAATTTCTTATAATTTTCATCTTGAATATTTAATAGTAAAACTTTATTGTCATACCAGTACTCTACTATCTTTTTAAGCTTATTAAACTTTTGAAAATTAGGATTATCATCATCATCAGAAAAATGATATTTTATTAATTCTTTTGCAATTAAAAATATGAGTTCCTGCTTTCTTTTCTCTAATACTTGCGATACTTCTAATGTTTCTTCTTCATTAGAAAATGCCGTACCCATAATTGTAGTTATTGGAAATTTAGCCCCATCAATTTCATAGTTTTCAATTTCTGTAAAATCATAAATTAATTCATCATCCGCGTATTCAACACGATACCCTTCTAAATTTGGGAACTTAATTTCGTAATTTGTCTGCCTTTCGGGAATAGCTTGCACATATGTATATTCTGGAGGGTCGGCTGGTGATGCTGTTCCACCTTTAAACATTTTAAATGGAACACCTATGATATGGGCATATTCTGGTGGAAATTTTTCAACTATAATTTTTCTTTTATCATTTGTTGGATTACCTTCCTTGTCATAGCCTTGCAAGAAATAATTCATTCGTCTTAATGCCCTTCCAGCAACTTGCTCACATAACAATTGAGAACCAAATGCTCTTAAACCCATAATATGAGTAACAGTATTTGCATCCCATCCTTCTGTTAGCATAGAGACTGAAACTACACAACGAATATGACCACCTAACTTACCTGGCTCTCCGACAGTATTTACAACTTCCCTTAAAATTTGGGCATCGGTTATTTTATCTACTGATCCTTGTCCATGTAATCGAGCATAATCCTTTTTAAATTCATCAATTTCTGATGAGAATATTTTTTTGAAGTCATCACTAACCTGATCGGCATCATCTAATGCTTCAGAATCTATAATCAAAGTAGGAGACTTTTTCTTTAATCGTCCGTTTTCATCATAATTAGAAAGCAAATCATAATGCCCAGTAACGGTTCTTTTTTCAACTTTAGTAGGTTTACCTTTTTTGTCAGTTTCTAAAATTTCTTCGTATTCATAACCTGCAATAAATTTATATAATTCTTTAGAAACTGATGTATTATTGCAGACAGCAATAAAAACAGGTGGTCTTGAAAATAAAGAAACAGATTCTTCACCTTTTTCTCTTAAAGCATTAGAGTAATCCTTATAGTGACCATAAAATTGATCTAGTGCACCCTTAACTAGTGATGGAAGTTTAGGAGGTTCCTCTGTTAGTTTTCTTCCTTCTTCCTTGGCCTCTTTCTTTTTACTTCGTTGACCTTTTTTTGGAAGTTGATCTTTTACATGATCGTACAAATTCCTTAATACAGGCATAGTGAGTTCTTGTGAACTATCGTTTTCTGGAAGAAATGGAATTTTGACTAACCCAGCTTCAATCGCCTCAATCAAACCAAAATCTGACACAACCCAGCCAAACAAACTGTAAGCTGAATAACCAGAACCTTGAAGGTAATACGGTGTTGCCGACAAATCATATACTGCGGTCAACTTAAACTTTTTAGACAATTCAGAAAGACCTGTAAACCAAACAGCTGCCTTTGCATTTTCATCACCTTCCGTATCTTTTGTTCTACCTTTTTGTTTAGGCAAATAACAGTGGTGTGCTTCATCATTTAATACTAATAGACGACTACCTAATTTAAATTTGCCTAAAACTCTTTTTGTTAATTGATTAAAATCTTCCTTAGCAATTTGCTTTATCGCTTTGCCATTATCATCATGTCCAATGATTTTACCATCAAAAGGACTCTTTTTATTTCCTTGAAGAGTTCTAGGTTCAAATGAATGATAATTAGTGATAATTAATTTAGAGTTTAAATTAGCAAGATTGGGTTCAAGATTCTTTGGGACTAAATCTCTAATTGCATAATAATCTTCTCGTTTATTTTTGTTATTCGATTTTTTATCTACAAATAGAACTCCCAATCTGTCTTTAATTGTTATTCCAGGAGCAACAATTAAAAAGTAATCTGCAAATCGTGTGTCTTGCCTATACTCCTGTCTATTGAAATAATGATAAAGAATCAATGCTCCCATTACTACTGTTTTACCAGTACCAGTAGCCATTTTGAATGCGACTCTAGGTAATTGTTGATGAGATTCTGGACTAACTTCCTTTTGTGGAGAATGTAATTTATTCAGAATGTTTTGACCTGCATTAGAACGCTCCGCTACCTCATTAATCCATATTGCTGTTTCAACAGCTTCGCGTTGAGCAAAAAACAATTTTTTTATAGCATGCCGTTCTGGATTATTAAACCAAAATGTAAGTAACTCTTTAGTAACTCTTGTCGTATTGGAATAACCATCATTTCTCCAACGTCCTACTTCCTTACGAATTAAATTCACAGTATGTGTTCCGTAATCAGCAGTTAAATCATTTACTTCAAAAATCTCTTTTTGATTTCCCTGTCTTGTAGGAATAACATTAATATCTGGCACAAAAATTCTTCTACCTTCCTGAATTTGTTCATAATCTAATTCACCTTCAATATTTGTATGATAATGATACTTTGGTTCGTCATAAGGACTATTTAGGATTGGGTTTTTATCCATTCGTTTTTAAATTATATAATGCATTAATTACTAGCAGGAAAATAACTCAACAAATTGATCATGTTGGTTATCCATCAATGATAGTACAAAAAAGCGTCAACTATTAATTAATTTATAAGGGAGAGTTTAAAGATAATAAAAGCAGTCACCTTTGGAAAAGAAAATTAAAGAATTTTCTTTAGATATTTCTACGGCTTCCCTTAAAACTGACTTCACTTAATTATAGAAAGTAAAAACTAAGCTCTTAGTCACAAAATTGTTCCACATTTAGCCTAAAAACTACCATACATTTATTCATATAATAACAAATAACACAAACATTATGTATAGAAAAACAGAACCCAAAAACAAAAATATCACAGTTAGAGTCACAGAAGATCAGTATGATGAATTTACAGAAATAGCTGAAATGAATAAAATAAGTACATCCCAGTGGGCTAACCACATCCTATCAAAACACAAGGATAGTTATGGTAAAATTGAAGATAAAGAGAAACTAATTGAAGGGATTGATATAACCCGTGAAAACATGGAGTATGTAATGACGGTATTAAAAGGTTTAAGGGAAAAACATAAGTCCTTTTATAGTAAAACAATGCCTTTGATACTAACTGAAATGAAGCTTACAGAGAAAATGATAGAAATGACCAAGTTTAAAAGGAGAATTCAAAATTAAATATAGCATTAATTGTGATTATCACAGAGTCCGTCATTCATCAATCTCAAAATATCCGAATATTTATAGAATATACGCTTACCAACTTTTGATACTCTAATATTATAATCTGCAGCAAAGGTTGACATTTTGGTATTGCCATAATTAAAGAATTCCTGTACTACTTTACGAGGTATCCAACCTCCTATAGTTTTATGTGATTTCATTACTGCTGTATTATTATCTTTTCTTTCCATTTCAAAACATTTTACTTCAAATTTCAAGAAAAAAATTAGCATTACTTGGAATAATTATCAGACAGGTTTACAAATAGCTGTTCTACTCTTTTTATTTTAAATCTTCTGTTACCTGGTTCTCCATATGTTAATTCCAGATCATCTTCTTCTTTACCCCAAAGGACTTCTTTATCTCGTATTAAAAAATCAGCTAATTGAAAGAAATCACATTTAAAATCAGAAACAACCCTTTTAGTAGTCATTAAGTTTTGATTAAACTCATAATGTAGAAGATAAATATTACTAAAATTATGTTTATGCGGAAATCTCATAGTCTTTCTTAGCATACTCCCAAATCCATTTTTAAGATTTGGAAAGTATGTCGACTGTATTTTTTTTAATTCTTTCTTTTCAAATTTAATTAGTTCTAAAATATTCTGTTCATCCTTATATAGTTTATTCTTTTCCTCTCTACGACTTAACCCTCGAAAAAAAGCCTTACTATCATTTCCTTCTATACCTAAATCTTGATATAAGCTGTTTGAAACAAATGAAAAACTATAGGTATAATAAAACATCATTATAATTTTTATATTCCAATTAAATTTTGAGTCCATAATGAATTTTTGAAGTGACTCAAATAATGAAACTAGATCAACAAAATGTTTGCTTACTTCAAAACTTATATTTAGTTTATTCATGAGATCTAAAACCTCACTATCCCTAAACATTGAAAAAATAAAAAGATCTGGTCCTAGGTGCATTATTTTTTCAATTGGAGTCAACTTTAAATATGACTCACCAAAATTTCTCCAATCACTCAATAAGCGATTTCGCTTATCAGTCAAGTATTCAAAATTTAGTCCATTATCTCCAATTAGATTTAGACTAATAATGGCGATTTTCTCATTAAATTCCTCTGGTATGTTTTTCATTGTACTATTCTTCTAAAATGTTTTTGCAATCTCTTTTTCGCTTTGATTAAAATAGCATCATCGATATAAAAATAGTGACTATCAATGTCATTTGTTCGTGTATGTCCCATTAAAGTTTTTACAACGAGACTTTCTCTGATTCCTGCTTCATGAATGGACTGTCTGAAAAACCTACGTGCCGTATAGGTTGATAGTGAAAATTCGATACCTGTTAATGCAGCAATGAGCTTTAGATTTAGATTCATCTTATCTAAACTTCGTTTTGGTAAAATTCGTTGTTCAGGTAACTGACCTTCATATTTTCCTAACAAGGAAATGGTTTGCTTCATCAAAAACTGCTTCGTTTGTACGCTAGATTTCTTTCTTTGAATACTAAAATACCCATGTTTGATATCAGAATATCTTAAATCGGTTGCATCACAATAGCTTAATCCCGTATAGCATAGAAAAACAAATAAATCCCGATACACATCTAACTTTGGATTATTTGACAAGTCAAGTTCGACTATACTTTTAAAGTTATCATTGGTTAAACGCGGCTTTTCTGTTCGCTTAAATGTCGTCTTGATTCCCAAAAACGGATTCCTGGTAATTTGCTCTTCCAAAAATAGTTTAGTAAAAAATGGTTTTATATTCTTCACCACACTATGAACCGACTGACCATTTAAAGCAATTTTATTATACTTTTTGCTGGGTTTCTTTAAGTACGCAATAAACTTAGACGCATGTTGCCTTTTGAACTCAGTTACATGCAATCTGTCAAGCTTTGTATGTTTTAAAAAGTTAGAAAAATGAGTAACGGATCTTTTGTAATTATTTTTAGTTCCAGGTGCTTTATCTACATCAGGAAGAATATCGTTTTCATAAAAATCATGAATAGCCGAGAAAATTGTTAATTTATCATCAGCTTTCACTCTACTTAATAAATGATCTATAATTTCATGTGGTGTTTTAGTTGCCATTTGTGTGTTGTGATCTCTTAGATAGTTATGAAACTCATTCTCAATCGCATTGATAAAGAGATTATAGCTGAGATACTTTTTATCTTTTGAACTGAAACGTTGAGATACTTCAATCCAATTACCCACTTCAAATCCATAAATCGGATTTAAACTTGTTTTTCCTTCTGCTTTTTTTCGATTGTGTATTACTCTGAGGTAAATAGGATAACGCTTGTTATCTTCAAATTTTTTTCGTGCATTAATGTAAAACTTCAATGTTGTTGCCATAATTTTTTTGTTAAGGTTACTGATTTTGTTTAAAAATTTGTGGAACAAAAAAGTGACATCACATGAATTCTTCTGAATTCAATTGCTAAAGCAAGCCCGAATATGTGATCATTTCATCTCTAAAATGGTCACCAAAATCCAATTCTGCTGAAACACGTTTCACCTGCTGAAACAATAGCGAAACATTTTATGGATTTAACCGAATCCAACTGAAAACAAAAACCCCGTGTTTCCTACGAAACACGGGGTAATGAATTTAATTAAACCTATTTTAGTGACCTCGAGAGGATTCGAACCTCCAACCCTCAGAGCCGAAATCTGATATTCTATCCAGTTGAACTACGAGGCCAAATATGTATTAATATTTAAGACAGTTTTGCTTTAACAATTGTTGAAATGGTCTTACCATCTGCTCTACCAGCAAGTTCTTTATTAACAATACCCATAACCTTTCCCATGTCCTTCATACCTTCCGCTCCAATGCTGTCAATAGTCATAACTACGACTTTCTCAATCTCCTCTTCGCTTAAGGCTTCAGGTAGAAATTGACTAATAACTTCTGCCTGATCAATCTCTGGCAATGCCAAATCTTTTCGATTTTGTTCTAAATAAATCGCAGCGCTATCTTTTCTTTGTTTTACAAGTTTTTGAAGTATTTTAAGCTCCTCTTCCTCTGTTAATTCTTCTTGTCCTCCAGATGATGTTTTAGCTAATAATATAGCAGATTTTACCGCTCTTAATGCCTCTAATGCTATCTGATCTTTTTCTTTCATTGCTGCCTTCATTGCAGTCATGATATCATTTTGTAAACTCATAATACCTTATTTAATTTGAACTGCGAAGATATAAAAAAACTCAGTCGTTTATAGCAGTAATATTCAATATCGTGACAAGATAAAAAACCCGAAAAGTTTATCTCAACTTTTCGGGTTTAACAAAGTGCGAAACACTAAACTAAATTTGCTATTAATCTACGTTGTCGTGTAAAAATGAATTGTTACTTCTTAATTGAATATCGTCGTTCTCGTCAGTAGAAACAGATGTTCTAGAAGCGTTGGTTTCTGATGAATGCTGAGCATCCTCTAAATTCACACCTTGTCTTTTGTATGCAGGTTCTTTTTCAATTTCATCAATTTTAGCCGTATTGAATTTGTAATTAAAATCCTTCATCTTACGGCGTCTCTCATCGGCTCTTTCTTTTAATAAGTCTGAAATAGGACTATTTATAGGATCAATCTCTTCTCCAGTTTGCTCCTCGCTAACCTCAGGCTCTATCGTTTTCTTTTCAAACACAATCTCCTCTTCGGTTTCCGGCTCTGGTTGAACCTTCACTTTTGCCTCATTGTCATTCATAGCCGATTCATAGGTCATAAAATCATCTAAAGCATAGCGCTTTTCTCCTTCTTCATTGGCCTCGGTAACTGGTACAATTTCTACATGCTCTTTAACCTCTAAGTCCTTCAAGTCTTCGTCCAACGTGAACATCGTTTTGTCTTCCTCTTCTACTTCTACTACTTCATCCTCGGGCGTTCCGAAAGATAATGGTAAATCAAAAGTTAGCGTTATTTGTTCCTCTTCCACATCTTCAACAACTGGCTCGATCTCGATCTCCTGAACTGGAGTAATTACAAAGTCGTCCACTTCGGTTTTATGGTCTAATACCTCATCGTAAACAACATTAATGTTTCTGATAATATCTGTTGTGGCTATTAATTCAGCTTCAAAACTGTCAGTTGTTGATTCAATGTCTTCATCATCCATTAAAGTATGAATAACCACTTCTGGAGTAGTTTCTTCTTCTTTTTCCAAAATGATATCTGGAGTAATAATAGCTGGATCACTTTCTTTAACATGGACATCGTCATTTCTATCATCCTCAAGGGCATGAATAACTTTCTTTTGTTCAGTATTAGAAATTTCATGCTGTTGATCAATATCAAAACCAGTAGCAATAATCGTTACTGAGATAGACTCCTGTAATGATTCATCTTCACCTACACCCATAATAATATTAGCACCATGACCTGCTTCATTTTGAATATGGTCATTGATTTCACCAATTTCATCGATGGTAATTTCTTGCGAACCAGAAACGATAAGCAACAATACGTTTTTAGCTCCTGTAATTTTATTATCATTTAATAATGGTGAATCTAATGCCTTCATAATAGCTTCTTGAGCTCTGGCTTTACCAGATGCCGTTGAAGATCCCATTATCGCTGTACCACTATTGCTCAATACTGTTTTTGCATCACGTAAATCAATGTTTTGTGTATAGTGATGGGTAATAACTTCGGCAATTCCTCTAGACGCCGTAGACAAGACTTCATCTGCTTTTGAAAAACCAGCCTTAAACCCTAAGTTCCCATAAACCTCACGTAGTTTATTATTATTAATAACAACTAAAGAGTCTACATGAGCTCGGAGTGTTTCTACTCCTTTTTGAGCTTGTTCATTTCTTGTCTTTCCTTCAAATTGAAAAGGCATAGTCACAATACCTACTGTAAGAATATCTAGTTCTTTGGCAAGTTTAGCAATAATTGGAGCGGCTCCTGTTCCTGTACCACCTCCCATTCCAGCAGTTATGAATACCATTTTCGTATTGGTATCTAACATGCGTCGTAGATCTTCTAAACTCTCAACAGCAGCTTGTTCTCCTACATCTGGATTTGCTCCTGCTCCTAAACCTTCGGTTAAATTAACTCCTAATTGAATTTTGTTCGGGACACCACTGTTTTGCAGTGCTTGGGCATCTGTATTACATATCACGAAATCAACACCTTTAATCCCTTGTAGAAACATGTGATTAATTGCGTTGCTTCCTCCTCCACCTACTCCAATCACTTTAATGACGTTCGATTGGTTTTTTGGTAAATCAAATGCAATGTTGCCTAACTCTTTGTTGTTGCTCATAAAATTACTTTTACTCTATTTATATTTTACTTCCCCTTATACTTTGTTTCCCCCAAATATCTCCAAAAGACCTACTCTATTGAAGATGTGTATTCTATTTATTCTGCGTTATCTAAAAAATCTTTAACGCGTTCTGTTAACTTATCTAAAAATGATTTGCGTTCTTTTTTAGGTTGTTGCGCAACTTCTTCTTCATGTGAAACATTGTCTTCAGAATGCTCTTCTGCTACATGTTCCATTTGCTCTACTTCCTTTTCAACGCGCTTACGCTCTTGACGCTTCAAACCATCCATTACCAATCCTACAGCTGTAGCAAATAACGGACTCGCAATATCATCATCACTATCACCAGCCAAATGTTCATTTGGATACCCAATTCTAGTATCCATTCCTGTAATATATTCAACAAGCTGCTTTAAATGTTTTAATTGGCTACCACCTCCAGTTAATACAATTCCAGCTATCAATTTTTTCTTCTGCTCTTCGTGGCCATAATTTTTAATTTCCACATATACCTGCTCAACAATTTCTACTACTCTTGCATGAATTATCTTTGATAGGTTTTTTAATGTAATTTCTTTAGGCTCGCGACCTCGAAGTCCTGGAATTGACACAATTTCGTTGTCTTTATTCTCTCCTGGCCAGGCCGATCCAAATTTTATTTTCAGTAATTCGGCTTGTTTCTCAATAATTGAACATCCTTCTTTAATATCTTCGGTCACCACATTTCCTCCAAAAGGAATAACAGCAGTATGACGAATAATACCATCTTTAAAAACTGCCAAATCTGTCGTTCCACCTCCTATATCAATAAGCGCAACTCCAGCTTCTTTTTCTTCTTGACTCAATACGGCATTTGCAGAAGCTAAAGGTTCTAAGGTAATTCCTTCAAGCTCTAACCCAGAGCTTTTAACACACCTTCCAATATTTCTAATTGAAGAAACTTGACCAACAACAACATGAAAATTAGCTTCCAATCGACCACCATACATACCAATAGGCTCCTTAATCTCAGCCTGACCGTCGATTTTATATTCTTGAGGTAATACATGAATAATTTCTTCACCAGGAAGCATCACTAACTTATGAACCTGATTAATTAAACGATCAATATCTTCTTCATCAATAACGACTTCAGAATTGGCTCTGGTGATATAATCACTATGTTGCAAACTTCTAATATGCTGTCCTGCTATACCAACCGTAACATCTTCTATTTTAAATCCTGCCTCAGCCTCAGCTTCCTGAACTGCTTGTTGTATAGATTGGATTGTTTGCGTAATATTATTAACAACACCTCTATGTACTCCTAAACTTTTGGATTTACCAATCCCTAAAATTTCGGCTTTACCATATTCGTTCTTACGACCAATCATCGCCACGATTTTAGTGGTTCCGATATCAAGTCCTACTGAAATTTTATTATTCTCCATCATTTACTTTTTGGTGCAAATTACTTGCTTATCAAATTTTAAATTCACCAGCTTATAATTGCCTAGTGCATTGTCTTTCATCGCTTTTACATAAAAAGCCTTAAGGTTATTTATTTTTTTATCTAACAATTTCAGCGTTCCTAAATGGATTCTAAAATCTTGTGATCTAAACATTAGATCAATAGTTTTATCTTGATTTTGATGTATTTGGACAACATGCTTGAGCAAGAATTCATCATTCTGAATTTTTAATGCTACAATCTTCACATTTTCCAAGTCATTCTTCTCTATATAACCAGTCACCAAAGGCACGCGTGCAGTATAATTTGTTGATAACGGCATAAAGGAACCCGTCTCATCAATGTAATAAGATGCATTTGTGCTTACTCTTGCAATAGGTTTTTTTTGTTCAATTTCAGCCGTGATTAAACCATCAACGCTCATAAACACTTGCGCTTGCTTAATCATTGGATTAGAGTTTAGGGCAGATTCTAATTCGTTCAAATCTATAATATCTTTAGGCTTGTTCGTAACGCTCTCCTGATTTTGTATTAACAATTTACTAACAGTCTCCTCTGTTACAAAAAGGTTATCATCTCCTATGAATTTAATTTCTGGCGCAATCACTTTCCTTGTCGAATTTCTCACAGAAGAAAACGCATATAAAAACCCTACTAACAGTAGTAATAACCCAACTTTTATATAACCATAGTTAATTCGCAATACTCAATACATTTTTTATGTGTTTAACTTCTTCTCCAATATCTCCAGCTCCAATTGTTAAAAGTACAGAGGCATCTGAAGCTTTTATTTGATCGATTAACTCAGACTTTCCGACCAACTTTTTGTTATTGTTTCTTATTTTATCAAGTAACCATTTAGAAGTCACTCCTTCAATTGGAAGCTCTCGAGCCGGATAGATATCCAGTAAGATAATCTCATCGAATTGCGACAAACTCGTCGCAAATTCATTGGCAAAATCTTGCGTTCTACTATACAAATGCGGTTGAAAAACAGCAAGTACTTTTCTATTTGGATACATTTCTCTAACCGCCTGATGAACAGCATTAATTTCTTCTGGATGATGTGCATAATCATCTATATACACTAAGTCTTCCGTTTTAATCTGATAGGTAAATCGACGCTTTACTCCTTTATAAGATGCTAAAGCTTTGGCGAGCTGCGGATGAGGGAGTCCATATTCTACAGACATCGCCAAGGCTATTAATGCATTCGACAGGTTGTGTCTACCAGGTAGGCTAAATTTGAAATTTTCGAGTAGCGTGTTTGGCGTTTTCACATCAAACACATAACTACCATTTATTATTTTTATGTTTTTTACCGAATAATCTGAATCGTCTTCAATGCCATAAGTAATCCCTTTAATTGGGAGTCCGTTTTTCACAAACAGTTTTCCATTTGGTTTTATTTTTTCTGAAAAATCTTCAAATGATTTTATTAGTTCTGAAGCATTACCATAAATATCCAAATGGTCTGCATCCATAGATGTAATACACGCAAAATCTGGCGATAAGGCCAAAAAAGAACGATCAAACTCATCAGCTTCTACAACAGTCACATCTGTTCCTTTCAGTATAAGGTTAGAATTATAATTTTCACTGATACCTCCCAAAAATGCTGTAACCTCAACGTCGCAAGCGTTGAGCAAATGCCCCAAAATACTGGTTGTCGTTGTTTTACCATGAGTTCCAGCGACGGCAAGGCAGAATGTTTGTTTAGTAATCTCACCTAACACAGCCGAACGCTTCAACACCTCAAACCCATTAGACTTGAAATAATTTAATTCACCATGAGATCCTGGAATTGCTGGTGTATACACAATTAGCGTAGTATTTGGATTCAAAAACTCGCTTTCTACTTGGTTGATATTATCATCAAAATGAATAGAAACCCCTAAATTTTCGAGCGCATTAGTGATTTCCGTTTGGGTTTTGTCATAACCTCCTACAGTCAAACCTTTAGCCACAAAATAACGCGCTAAGGCACTCATTCCAATACCTCCAATGCCTATAAAATAGATACTATGTGTTCGCTCTAAATTCATTTATTTTTTAAAAGTTTTACAACTTCATCTACGATATCTTTTGTAGCATTTACTAATGCCAATCTTTTTATATGTTCACCCAATGCCTGTCTTTTTTCTGAAGACGCTATAAGCGCATCAAATTCATTTTCAAATGTGGTGTCTAATTCACTTTCCTTGATTAAAATTGCAGCATTTTTATCTGCAATAGCCTTAGCATTTTTTGTTTGATGATCCTCTGCCACATTAGGCGAAGGGATAAAAATCACTGGTTTTCCAACAACGCAAAGTTCTGACACAGAACTTGCTCCAGCTCTAGATATAATAACATCTGCGGCTGCATAGGCCATATCCATATTATTAAGAAAAGCATGAACCTGAACATACTCTAAATCATTATAATGCTTGTATTCCTGATAATACAATTTTCCGCATTGCCATATCAATTGTATGTTCTGTTCTTTAAAATAGTCTAACTTATCTTCTATCAATTGGTTCACGCGTCTAGCGCCTAAACTCCCACCTAATATTAGCAAGGTGTGTTTACTATGAATTAGAGTAAAAGCATCTTTACCTTGAATATGTTTGCGTTCTAAATTCAATAAATCTTTCCTAATAGGATTACCAGTTAACACTATCTTTTCTTCTGGAAAGAACTGCTGCAAACCATCATAAGCAACGCATATCTTATCAACCTTTCTAGACAATAATTTATTGGTGATTCCTGGATAAGAATTTTGTTCTTGAATTAAACTAGGAACTCCTTTAGAAATAGCAGTTTTCAATAAAGGTCCACTAGCAAAACCTCCAGTTCCAATCGCTACATGCGGTTGAAATGTATTAATGATTTTTCGCGATTTCAGTAAACTCGATATCAGCTTAAAAGGAAACATTAAATTCCTCAACGTTAGTTTCCGTTGAATCCCAGAAATCCAAAGCCCTTCAATATCATAGCCTGCTTGTGGCACCTTTTCCATTTCCATACGATCAGATGCGCCAACAAACAAAAACTCAGCATCAGGAAAACGAGACTTCAACTCATTTGCAATAGCAATTGCAGGATAGATATGTCCTCCTGTTCCGCCTCCAGATAATATGATTTTATAATGACTCATTAAATTGTTTCGCTTAAGATTTCTAATGGGTTATCATTGTTGACTTCTTGTTCTTTCATTTGTTCTCGTTTCGCACTTACACTTAAAATGATTCCTATCGCTAGACAGGTCATCCAAATTGACGTTCCACCACTACTAATTAAGGGTAATGTCTGGCCTGTAACTGGAAACAACTCGACCGCAACGGCCATATTTGTTAATGCCTGAAATATAATTGGCAGGCCAACACCTAGAACAAGTAGCTTGCCGAAAATGGTATCAGATTTTTGAGATACAATGACAATTCTAAACAAGAGCCAAGAATAAAGTACGAGCAAAAACAATCCACCAATCAACCCGTATTCCTCAATAATAATGGCGAAAATAAAATCTGACGAGGACTGAGGCAATACATTTTTTTGCGTGCTTTTCCCTGGTCCTTTACCCCTAACACCGCCAGAAGCTATTGCAATTTTTGCATTTTCGCTTTGATAGTCGGCTTCAGTATTTTCTCCATTTGCAAAGTTTTCAACCCTACTCATCCAAGTATCAACACGATTTGGCATAGTATCTGGAAATGCCTTTGCCACCAACACGAAAAGTGTAAGAGCAACAAGACCAGTACCTATGATTACGGCCAAATATTTTACTGGATAACCTCCAATAAAAGCCAACATCATAACCATTAAAAATATAATGGCAGTAGTAGAAAAATTAGCAGGCAGAATCAATATGAGTACTATGAACACGGGAGCCCATAGTGGTAGCAGTGTTTCTACAAATGCTATTTTTTTATTTTGAATTTTAGATAAATAACGAGCTACATAAACCATTAAAACAACTGCTGCTAACGTAGAAGTTTGAAAAGACATTCCAATAAATGGAATTTGAATCCATCGACTAGCATTTGCACCATCAATTGTAGTACCTTGAAGCATTGTAACCACCAATAAAACAATCACTATTGGTATCATTACCATAGACAATCCTCGAAAATAGCGATAAGGGATTTTATGAACACCATACATAATAGCAAAACCTAAAAACAAATGCATAAAGTGTTTTACGAAATATGTAAACGTATTGCCTGCACCTCCACCAACATAAGCTAAATTACTTGCAGCACTATACACAGGAAGAAATGAGAAAATTGCCAACAATGCAGCAATGGCCCAAATTAACCGATCTCCTTTTATGTTTTTAAATAGTGTTTGCACTTATTGTTTTTTTACAAATTCCTTACAGCTTCTTTAAATTGACGGCCTCTATCTTCATAATTTTCAAACAAGTCAAAACTTGCACATGCAGGTGATAACAGCACATTGTCTCCTGCTTCAGCTATTTTATAAGCAATTTTCACAGCTTCACTCATAAACTGAGTTTCAACAATTATGTCTACCATTCCTCCAAAACTCTTCATGAGTTTTTCATTATCTACACCTAAGCATACAATAGCTTTTACTTTTTCGTTTACAAACTGAAAAAGCTCTTGATATTCATTGCCTTTATCTGTCCCGCCAACAATCCAAATTGTTGGAGCATCCATACTTTCCAACGCAAAATAAGTAGCATTAACATTGGTAGCTTTCGAATCGTTGATGTACTGTACTTTATTGATTTTAAGTACATGTTCAAGACGATGCTCAACACCCTGAAAGTTCTCTAAACTTTCACGAATGGTCTGTTTTCTAATTTTAAGCAAATGGGCCACGGTAGACGCCGCCATTGCATTTTTAATATTGTGTTTTCCCTCTAATGCTAAGTTCGCTGTTGGCATAATTATTTGATTGTTATCTATTGTTATTTTTATATTATTATTTTCTAAGCATGCGCCATTTTCAATGGATTTTGTCAATGAAAAAGGCAATAATGTTGATTGAACTGGGTTGTTTTTGAGCCAATTTAAAATCACTTCATCGTCACCATCATATATGAGATAATCCTCTTTGGTTTGGTTTTCTGCGATTCTAAATTTTGAGGCGATATAGCGTTCAAACTGATAGTCATATCTATCTAAATGATCTGGTGTGATATTGGTTAAAACGGCTATTTTTGGTTTAAACTCTGTAATATCGTCCAATTGAAAACTGCTAATCTCAAGCACATAATTTGGATAGTCATGTTCTAAAATTTGTTTTGCAAAACTATCGCCTATGTTACCGCCCAAACCAACACTTAATTCTTGCTTTAACACATGATGCGTTAAACTAGCTGTTGTTGTTTTTCCGTTGCTTCCAGTAATTCCAATCACCGTTGCATTGGTGTATTTAGAAGCAAATTCTATTTCAGAAACCACAGTTATTCCTTTGGTTCTAATCTTTTTTACCAAAGCAATTCTATCTGGAATTCCAGGGCTTTTCATGACAACATCTGCATTCAGAATTTTGTCTTCAGAATGCATCCCATCCTCAAATTCAATCTCATTATGTATAAGAACTTGTTTATACTTTTCTTTTATCTCTCCTTTATCAGAAACAAACACCTCAAATCCTTTTGCCTTTCCTAAAAGCGCTGTTCCTACACCACTTTCTCCGCCTCCAAGAATCACTAATCGCTTCATCTATCTAATTTTCAATGTCACTATTGTTATTATCGCCAAGAGGATTCCAACAATCCAAAATCGCGTTACTATTTTACTTTCGTGATATCCTGATTTTTGATAATGATGATGTAAGGGTGACATTTTAAAAATGCGCCTGCCTTCACCAAACTTCTTTCTCGTGTATTTGAAATAACTCACCTGTAGCATAACCGATAAATTTTCGGCTAAGAAGATACCGCACAATACTGGTATAAGCCATTCCTTTCTTACAGCAATAGCAATTACGGCAATGATACCTCCTATTGTTAAACTCCCTGTATCTCCCATAAATACTTGAGCGGGATATGTGTTATACCATAAAAACCCAATAAGAGCTCCTACAAACGCAGCAATATAAATAGTAACCTCTTCTACTCTTGGGATATACATAATATCCAGATATTCTGAAAAAACTATGTTACCAGAAACCCAAGTAAAAAGACCAAGTGTCAACACTATAATAGCAGAACTTCCTGCAGCCAGACCATCAATTCCATCGGTTAAGTTTGCTCCATTTGACACAGCCGTTATTATAAAAATGGCAGCCAATATGAAAATAATCCAAGCATACTTTCCTAAACCTGGATTAATCCAAGTAATCAAATTTGCATAATCGAATTCATTACCTTTTACAAAAGGGATTGTTGTTTTCGTGGATTTTTCCTCAGCTTCAAACAATGCGCTTGGCGCAATGTCTGGGTCTTCTGCCAAAAGAACTTTCTGTTGCTCAATTGGTAATTTTTCTTTTATGGTGACATCTTCATGAAAGTACATTGTAGCGCCAACTATAACACCTAAGCCAACTTGCCCTAATACTTTAAAACGTCCTTTTAAACCTTCTTTATTATTTTTAAATTTTTTGATATAATCATCAATAAACCCAATTGCTCCCATCCAAATCGTGGTTACAATAAGTAGAATGATATAAATATTATCTAGCTTCGCTAAAAGTAGAACTGGAATGAGTGTTGCGAGAATAATGATAATCCCTCCCATGGTTGGAGTTCCTGCCTTTTCTACTTGTCCCTCAAGCCCTAAATCCCTAATGGTTTCACCAACCTGTTTCTTTTGTAAAAACCGAATAATACGTTTACCAAAAATTGTGGAAATTAGGAGTGACAATATGATTGCGACAGCAGCTCTAAACGTAATAAAACCGAAGAGAGAAGCTCCAGGAAGCTGGAACTGTTGTTCTAAATATTCGAAGAGGTAATACAACATATTATTTTTGTAACTGCTTTAAAAATTCTTTAACTATTTTATAATCATCAAAATCTGTACGTTCTCCTTTAATTTCTTGATAGGTCTCATGACCCTTTCCTGCAATTAATATGATGTCATTAGGGCTTGCCAGCTGACATGCCGTTTTAATTGCCTGTTTTCTATCGACTATAGACATTGTCTTTTTGAAATTTTGAGGTTCAACACCTTTTTCAATATCTTCTATAATCGTCTCGGGAACTTCACTCCTTGGGTTATCGCTTGTAAAAATGACTTTGGTACTTAATGCCGACGCAATGTGTCCCATTTTAGGACGTTTAGTTTTATCCCTATCACCTCCACAGCCAACAACTGTAATGAGTTCTTCGTTATTTGTCCGAATACTGTTTATGGTTTCTAGTACATTCTTAAGAGCATCAGGCGTATGTGCATAATCAACTATTGCCGTTACTTTTTCATCGGAAATGAGATATTGAAAACGTCCACTCACACTTTCGAGTTCGCTAATAAGTCTTAAAATCTCAACCTTTTCTAAACCAAGCAATTCGGCAGCTCCATAAATAGCGGTTACATTATAGGCATTGAAATTTCCAATAAGTTTGGTCCACAATTCACTTTCATTTAGCTTTAATAAAAGTCCGCTAAATTCATTCTCTAATACTTGAGCTTTATAGTCGGCGTAGGTTTTAAGCGCATACGTATTCTTCTTGGCCGCGGTATTTTGGAGCATTACCAGACCATTTTTATCGTCAATATTCACTAAGGCAAACGCCTTTTTTGGAAGGTTGTCAAAAAAAGACTTTTTAACATCACGATATTCGGCGAATGTCTCGTGATAGTCTAAGTGATCATGAGAAAGGTTAGTAAAAATACCTCCTTCAAAATGCAAACCTTCAGTTCTATGTTGATGAATCCCATGAGAGCTCACTTCCATAAAACAAAACTCAACACCTTCATCATTCATTAGCCTTAAATATTTATTAATAGCTAACGAATCTGGCGTTGTATGAGTGGCTTTATATTCGGTATTATCTACCATAATTTTTACCGTAGACAATAGACCTACTTTGTAGCCTGCTTTTTTAAATAACTGATATAATAAAGTGACAATTGTTGTCTTTCCATTAGTTCCGGTAACACCAACTAGTCGTAAATTTTCAGAGGGATTTCCATAGAAATTTGCTGCCATAAACGCCAAAGCCTGACTTGTACTTTCAACCTCCACATAGGTGACATTATCTTTGAGCTGTTCTGGTAATTTTTCGCAAATAATTGCAATAGCTCCTTTATCGATGGCTACATCAATAAATTCATGTCCATCCACTAAAGTCCCTTTAATTGCAACAAATACGTCCCCATTAGACACATGACGGGAGTCAAAGCAAATAGCATTTGCTTCTAAACTAGTATTGCCTGTAACAGCATTGAGAGTAACCTTATACAATATGTCCTTTAATAGTGTCATTACGTTTTTAAAACAACTATTTGGTTTGACTTCACTTTAACCCCTTTATTTATTGATTGTGATTTAACAGTACCTACACCTTCCAACTTTACTTTAAGCCCCATGTTTTCTAATAGCGCTAAGGCATCCATTGTTGGGAGACCAATAACGTCAGGCATAATGGTGATATATGTTTGTGCTGTTTTAAAAAATGCTTGATACTCAGTTTCTACTTTAGCATCAACAACTTCTAGTGATTCCACTTCATCAATAAGCGGTGTTTCGGTATAAATTTTTTGAGCGATTCTTTTAAATACTGGGCCAGAAACATCGGCTCCATAAAAGCCAACTTTAGTGCTGGGCTGATGAATAACCACAATGCAAGAATATTTTGGATTATCTGCTGGAAAATAACCCGCAAAAGAAGACACATATTTTCTATCTTTTAACCATTCTTCATAATCATTATAATCTGTTCGAGCCGTTCCTGTTTTACCAGCCATAGAAAAATTCTCAGAATACATGCGTCGACCTGTTCCTCGAATAACAACATTTTTTAAAATCTCACGAATTTCATTTAAAGTTTTGTCTGAACATATTTTCTGATTAATGACTTCTTTTTCAAAGACTTCTATTTCTTGACTAAACTCTTTTACAGCTTTTAAAAAGCGTGGCTTAATCATTTCCCCATCGTTAGCTATGGCATTGTAAAATGTTAAGGTTTGTAAAGGTGTCATTGCCATATTATATCCATAGGCCATAGATGGCAAGGCATTTTTACTCCATATTTTATCACCTGGCTCTGGTATTATTGGCCTACCTTCTCCCATTATTGAAACACCAAGTGTATCATGAAGATTCCAACTTTTAATTCTATTTATAAACTTCTTTGGTTGTTTGGAATAATGTTCATCGATGATAGAAGCCAAACCAATGTTTGATGACAATTCAAGTGCCCTAGCAGCAGAAATTTTCCCATAGCCACGAGAATCCCTAATGGTTCTTCCGTAGAAGCGCTTAGAACCATTTTGCGTATCAACTATCGTAGATGTGTCAATAACTTTATCTTCTAAAGCCGCCATTAAAGCCATTACTTTAAATGTCGAACCTGGTTCATGCGATTCCCAAACAGCATAATTACGTTTTTCGTAATAATTCCCATTATCGGTTTTGGCCAAATTTGTTATAGCCTTAATTTCTCCTGTTTTCACATCCATTACTACTGCACAACCATGATCTGCATCATATTTTTCTAGTTGCCCTAACAGCGAGTGGTGGGCAATGTCTTGAATATTAACATCAATTGTTGTGTACACATCGTAACCATCCTTGGGCTCTTGTTGATTGTAATCCACAATAGGTTTCCATTGTCCATTACCTATTTTCTGTTTTAATCGCTTACCATTTTCACCTCTTAGATACTTAGCTCCAAAGGCTCCATCAATTCCAGCCCTTGTTACATTTCCATCTTCATCAAAACGTTCGTAGCCAATAGATCGTTCTGCAATACCTCCCATTGGGTGCTCTCGTCTAGTTGTTTGCTCAACAATGAGCCCGCCTTTAATCGCCCCTAACTCGAGCATCGGGAAATTTCGTAATCTGATATAATCTGAATAACTAATATTACGCGCTAAAAGAAAGTAACGATTCTTGTTTCGTCTTGCTTTTTTTATGTTTTGCTGATACGTGTTTGAGGACACACCAGAATACGCTTGAAGTGAATCTGCTAAGGCCTTTATATACTCATTAAACACTTCTTGCTTTGGCTGAATAGCATCAATACGAATATCATATTTTGGAATTGAGGTTGCCAACAAACTTCCATCGGCAGAATATACGTTACCTCTATTTGCGGGAATTTCAATATTTCTTATCGTACGTTCTTTTGCTAAACTTCTATATTCATCGCCTTGAATAAATTGAATACTACAGAGTTTAAAAACCACAGCGAGAGCAAAGACAAACATACTGCCAGCCACGAAATACAATCTGTTTAATATGTTTGTTTCGGTTGTTGCCACCTTTTCAATTCTGTGTTTTAACTTTTATTTTTTGTGGTGGAATCTCTGAAATCTTGATTCCTTTTTCTTCTACTTTTCTAATAATTGATGATTCCATTTTCAACCTCATCAATTTTGACCTTCCATCGACAAATGCCGATCTCAATTCTTTAACTTCATTTTTGAGTCTTGCTATCTCATATACTTTTTGATCTGCACTATGCGAACTTGCAATCATAATGATAGCTAAGACTGAAATAAAAATGATGATTCGCCAATTTTTAAACGAGTCATCGCTTACTAAAAACTTACCCCTCAATATGCTATAGATGCTCTTTCTCATAGTTTTTCGGCGATTCGAAGTTTTGCACTTCTTGCTCTATTGTTTCTGGCAATCTCCTCTGTTGTTGGAACAATTAATCCTCCTACTTTTTTAAGTGGCACTTCAAAGTTCCCAAAGACATCACGATCTGGTTCTCCTTCAAATAAGCCATTTCTTATAAAACGCTTCACCAACCTATCTTCTAACGAGTGATATGAAATCAAGCTCAACCGACCTCCTTTTACTAAAACTTCTGGCGTTTGTTGTAAGAACTCTTTTAAGACTTCTATTTCTTGATTAACCTCTATACGAATGGCTTGATAAATTTGAGCCAATACTTTATTTTCTTTTTTATGATTAAGAAACCGTTTAAGTGTTGCTTTGAGCTGTTCACTAGTTTTAATTTCTCCATCACGTCGTGATTCAATAATAACTCTCGCCATCGCTGGTGCTTGCCTTAATTCTCCGTACTGAAATAAAACTTGCCTTAACTGCTCTTCTTCATATTCATTAACTACATGATATGCAGACAAGCTATCATCCTGATTCATTCGCATATCCAAGTTAGCTTCAAACCGGGTTGAAAAACCGCGCTCTGCTACATCAAACTGGTGAGACGAAACACCAAAATCAGCCAAAACACCATCTACTTGTTTAACACCGTAAAATCTGAGAAAACGTTTTACATATCTAAAGTTTTCATTGATTAGTGTAAATCGATCATCATCAATTGTATTTAAAAGAGCGTCTTTATCTTGATCAAAAGCAAACAACTTTCCGTTGGGTCCTAATTGCCTTAAAATTTCTTTACTATGTCCTCCACCTCCAAAAGTGACATCAACATAAATTCCATCAGGTTTAATATTTAAACCATTAACCGTTTCATCTAATAATACTGGGTTATGATATTCCATCTTCATCGTCTTGTCCCATCACTTCTTCTGCCAGATCTGCAAAGTCACCTGTTGCATCATCAATAGCCTTTTCATATTTATCTTTATCCCATATTTCAATAATATTTATTGCAGACGAGACTACTATTTCCTTTGTTATTCCTGAAAAAGCAACTAAATCTTTAGGGATTAACAATCGACCTGCTGCATCAACCTCCACCTGTTTTAAACCAGCAGTAAAGCGTCTAATAAAATCATTGTTTTTCTTTTTGAAACGATTGAGTTTATTCACTTTTTGCATGAGCGCTTCCCATTCGCTCATTGGATACAACTCCAAGCACGGCTGAAACACAGCACGCTTTAGCACAAACCCATTTTGCAAAACAGGGAGTAGCTGCTTTTTTATAGCAGCAGGTAGCATTAGCCTTCCTTTGGCATCAACTTTACACTCGTATGTTCCGATTAAAGGGTTCAAAATGATTGATTTACTTAGAGTAACGATTAAGATTCAAATATATTGAAAAATTTACCACATTTTACCACTTCACCCCACTTTTGTTGATAAATTTATCTTTCTGCCTTAAATTACCTCTTATCATTTCCGAAGAAAACACGCTAAAATATTTACAATCAGCTTAATAAAATTTCGACACGACCTCCCATTTATATTGTTAACATCTTCGTTTAAACTATTCTTTCTCTACTTAAATTATATGCCAATGTTTTAATGGAAATACCTATATTTGTTTTTGACCAAAACCACTAACTAGTACATGACGCATCGTTTAAAGGAAGAGAAAGACTATAAGTATATTGAAGTTGGAGAAGGCACACCTATTGTTGTGCTTCATGGGTTAATGGGTGGATTGAGTAACTTTGATGCAGTCACGGATTTTTTTAGCACAAAAGGCTATAAGGTACTCATACCAGAGCTTCCAATTTACACGATGTCGTTACTTAAGACAAACGTGAAGAGTTTTGCCAAATACCTAAGAGATTTTATTGACTTCAAGGGTTTTGACGAGGTTATTTTACTTGGAAATTCGTTAGGAGGCCATATTGGTCTTTATCACACAAAACTTTATCCAGAAAAAGTAAAAGCACTTATTATAACTGGCAGTTCTGGTCTATATGAAAGCGCAATGGGAGGAGGATACACCAAACGCGGGGACTATGAAGTTATCAAGAAAAAAGCACAGGAGGTTTTTTATGATCCTGCAGTAGCTACTAAAGACATTGTTGATGAAGTTTACGAAACGGTTAACGACAGAAATAAACTTATAAAAACCTTAGCTATAGCAAAAAGCGCTATAAGACATAATATGGCAAAAGACTTACCTAAAATGGTCTTACCTGTTTGTATAATTTGGGGAAAGAATGATACTGTAACACCTCCTGAAGTTGCCACAGAATTTAACGAACTTCTGCCAAATTCTGATTTGTACTGGATTGACAAATGTGGGCATGCGGCTATGATGGAGCACCCTGATGAGTTCAATCAGATTCTTAATACTTGGTTGACAGATAAAAATTTATAGTTCTTATTAGCAAGAACTCAAAGCACTAGTATGGTTATAAAAACTGCCGAATTCATAATGAGCAATTCTGACGTTGACAAATGTCCTAAACATCAGATACCAGAGTACGCTTTTATTGGTCGCAGCAACGTTGGGAAGTCCTCATTAATTAATATGCTCACCAATCACAAGAACTTAGCTAAAACCTCAGGAAGACCTGGGAAAACTCAGCTTATCAATCACTTTATGATTAATAAATCTTGGTTTTTAGTAGACTTACCTGGTTATGGATATGCGCGCGTCTCAAAAACGGCTAAAAAGAAGTTTCAAAAGTTCATCACGAACTATTTTGAAAAACGCAAACAACTGGTTTCTGCTTTTGTTTTGGTTGATATTAGACATGAGCCTCAAAACATAGATTTGGAATTCATGGAGTATTTAGGAGTTAGTCAAATTCCGTTTTCTATTATTTTTACCAAGGCCGACAAATTAAAACCTAAAGCCATTGAACGTAATGTTGATGCCTATTGTGAAGAGCTTTTAAAAACATGGGAAGAGGTACCTACATATTTCATTACATCATCTTCGAAAACAATTGGTCGAGATAGTGTTTTACAATTTATTAACGACACTAATGTTGAAATTGAAGCTATGCGCTAAGTTTAGGACTTCACATCTAATGCGTCTCTCAACGCATTGCCTATAAGCATAAATGACATCACTAAAATCATAATACAAAGTCCAGGAATCATCGCTAAATAAGGTTTACCTAAAATAATGTAATTGTAATGATCTTTTATCATAGCTCCCCAACTTGCCATTGGCGGTTGCGCTCCTATACCTAAAAAACTTAAACCACTTTCAATAAGAATTGCAGCCGCAAAGTTAGCGGCAGAAATTACAATAATAGGTGCCATTATATTTGGCAATATGTGCTTGGCAATAATCCTGTAGTCGTTAAACCCTAATGCCCTTGCAGCAGTAACATATTGCATTTCTTTGGCACTTATAATTTGCCCTCTAACTACTCTTGCAACCTCGACCCACATTGTTAGACCTACGGCTATGAATACTTGCCAAAATCCTTTTCCTAAGGCAAGCGTAATTGCGATTACAAGTAACAAAGTTGGTATAGACCAAGTGACGTTGATAATCCACATAATGAACGCATCAACTTTACCTCCATAATATCCAGCCATGCTTCCCATAATAATGCCTATAACTAATGAAATGAGCACAGCTATAAAACCTATTGAAAACGATATTCTTGAACCTATAAGAATTCTACTCAACAAATCACGACCATATTTATCGGTTCCAAAAAGGAAAGTTTTCTGTTTAACATAAGGCGTGTAATCATTGTTGGGAAAAACACTCAAATCAATAGTTTTACGAACCCCAATTAAACCATCTGAGGCATATTCAGTGTACGACAATTGATTATTATCTGCTGCATATTCTGAAATAGGAACCTCAATTGGGTTATTAGTTTTTCCGAATAACAATTTAGAGAACACAGATTGATTTGTCTTGATATCTGAAGGTAGATATAACATTTTCACGCTAAATCCTGGTCGTTGAGAATGAATAGACAAATGCATTTGGTTTGCGTTTTGAGAATCATCTGGAGCAATGGCGTAAGCAAACAACGCCATGAGACCTATACTTACGATTAGCCAAAAACTCAAAACGCCCCAAAAGTTCTTTTTGAACTTTCGGAGCGCTAATTGTGTTAATGAGTCGCTTGTTTTACTCATTTTAATTTTTTACAGATGTCGCTACCTTTTTAATTTCGTAAGTCATCTTAAGATCGTTCAAAACATTTAATGCTTCTTCGATGTAAACATCTTTACTTAGGCTCGTATGCCAGCGTTCTCTTTTTTCTTTTAAGATAGAATCTTTATTCATTAATTTAACTTCATAAGGCAATGATTGAAACGTCAAGTTTGTCTTATAATCTGAAAGTTTCTCAAAACGCTTAGACTCTTGTTCGTTCATATCTAAAGCCCTTTTGTAGTCGTCATAATTAAGAGAGTACATCTCTCTATCTCTTATTTTCTTAACCCATTGCGCATTAGCATCGATAAGTTTTAACTGTTCATTATTAGCCATACGTTCTTTACTCTTAGCAATGGTGGTATCGTAATCATAATAGCTTCCCCAAAGATTATAGTCAACAGCATCAATTCTATCCCATTCTAATGGGTTTTCTTGATCCTTTTCTCCTATATCGATATAACTATAACGATCTGGAACTACAACGTCACTCTTTACACCTTCTAACTGAGTAGAACCTCCATTAATTCTATAGAATTTCTGAGTGGTAAACTTTAACGCTCCCATATCCCCATTACTATTTTGTCTTACTATTCGATTAAGGTCTAATACATTTTGCACTGTTCCTTTTCCGTACGTTTGCTTGCTACCTATAACAATTGCTCTTTTATAATCTTGCATTGCAGCGGCCAAAATTTCCGAAGCCGAAGCCGATAATTCATTTACTAGGATTACTAAAGGACCATCCCAAACGATAGATTTATCACGATCTTTCAAGACTTCTTTCGGTTCTCCTGCAGTTTTCACCTGAACAATTGGGCCTTCGTCAATAAACAATCCGCCCATATCAACGACTGTTTGAAGCGATCCTCCTCCATTGTTTCTTAAATCCAACACAAGACCTTCAACGCCTTCTGCTTTTAATCTTTCAATTTCTAATTTGATATCTGAAGCCGCATTGCGTTTATTATAATCTTCAAAATCGACATAGAATTTTGGCAGATTAATAACACCAAACTTCTTGTCATCCTTAATTACGGTAGACGATTTGGCATACGTTTCTTCAAGCTCTACAATATCTCTTTTAATTGTAATATCCTCAACTGTACCATCAACCTTTTTTAAGGTTAAGGTCACTTCTGTTCCTTTTGGGCCTTTAATAAATTTGATAGCATCATCTAAACGCATACCAACAATATTAATCCCCTCATCTTCATCTTCCTGACGTACTTTTAATATTTGGTCTCCAACCTCTAATTCATTTTGTCTCCATGCAGGTCCTCCACTAATAATTTCATTTACCAGAATAGCATCCATCTTTTTCTGCAACCTAGCACCAATACCTTCAAAATTACCAGACATAGCAACATCAAAACGGTCTTTATCTTCTGGTGCAAAGTAGAATGTATGAGGATCAAACTCTTCAACTATAGCGTTAATATAGACAGCAAACCAATCTTTACGTTGTCTGTCCTCAATAAAATCATAGAGTTCATCCAACGAACGTAATGTTGCTTCTCTAGCATCGAATTCTAATTCACTTTTTGATTTATCTACAATAGATTTTTCTGCTTTTGCTTCTGAATTTTCTTCATTAGGTAAATTCTGTTTTCTCGCATTTTCTTGATCTGTTAGTAAATCATCATAATTTGCAATGGTAGAAAACTTAAGTTGTCTTCTCCAACGTTCTTTCATTTCCTTTTTGGAAGCTGCATAAGACAATTTAGCATAATCTGTAGAGAATTCTTCAGCCTTAGAAAAATCGAATGGTTCAGATAGCACATCCTTATACATATCCTTAGATTCTTCTATTCTCTTTAGTAAACGCTCATGAGTTAAGTTAAAAAAAGAAATATCATAGGCTTTAATTTGATCATCTAACTGATCTTTATAGGCTTCAAACTCTTCGATATCCGACGCATAGAAATAACGCTTAAATGGATCTAATTGTTCCAAATAATCGTTAAAAACCTCTTCTGAGAAACTATCATTTAAATCTTGTGGGTCGAAATGTCCATTTTCTAAAACATAGGTAATAAGCTGTATTAATAGCTTATCTTTATTGGGGTCATCATATTTATTAGTAAAACTGCACGAGGCAAATGCTAACATTAAAACAAGTAGCAACAGTTTATAATTCCTTTTCATCATATTCTTCATATTTTTTGATATAAAACGCATTTAACTAGAAATTAGTTCTTAAGTTATGTAAGTTAATGCTAAATCTATAATTTCTACTAAAGTAATTGAAAAAATCATGCCAATAAAATCATGTGCTACTAATTTTTTGTTAAACCCTTATTTATAGGAAATTCAAGCCTATTTACCTATTTTTGTAAATCTATAAATCAAGATATTTTTATGTCAAAAAAGCCTCTCATTTTAATCACCAATGACGATGGAATTACAGCTCCAGGAATACGATCTTTAATTGATGTTATGACTAGCATTGGTGACGTGGTAGTAGTTGCTCCAGATAGTCCACAAAGTGGTATGGGACATGCGATAACCATCAATTCCACGCTACATATAGACAAGATTACTAATGATGCTGATCAATTTGAGGAATATAGCTGTTCTGGAACTCCAGCAGATTGTGTAAAATTAGGTGTAAGAGAAATTCTAAAACGAAAACCAGATTTGTGTGTATCTGGTATTAATCATGGCTCTAATGCCTCAATTAATGTGATTTACTCTGGCACCATGAGTGCTGCAATAGAAGCAGGTATTGAGGGTATTCCTGCTATTGGGTTTTCACTTTGTGATTATAATTGGAGTGCAAACTTTGAACACAGCAAATCTTATATTAAAACCATTGCAGAGCACGTTTTAGAACATGGTTTGGACAATGGAACTGTTTTAAACGTAAACATTCCGAATTTAGAAAAGAAAGATATAAAAGGTATTAAGGTTTGTAGGCAGGCAAAGGCCAATTGGGAAGAAGAATTTGATAAGCGACAAAACCCGTATGGAAAGGACTATTATTGGCTTACTGGAAAATTTGTTAATCTTGACCATGGGGAAGACACAGATGAATGGGCTTTAGCAAATGGTTACGTTTCTGTAGTCCCAATTCAATTTGACCTAACGGCTCATCATAGTATTCAACGTTTAAATACATGGAATTTTAATAAAAAATAAAGAACTCTTAGTATAGGATCTAATTAAAATGAAATATTACATCATTGCTGGCGAAGCCTCTGGAGACCTACATGGTTCCAATTTAATGAAAGCATTACAAAAACAAGATCGTAATGCCGAATTTAGATTTTGGGGAGGAGACCTTATGCAAGCTGTTGGTGGAACTTTAGTAAAACACTATAAAGAGCGTCAATTTATGGGATTTGCCGAAGTCGTTCTAAATCTTAGAAAAATTTTAGGACTCATAAAGCACTGTAAGACTGATATTAGTAGTTTTAACCCAGATGTGATTATTTGTATTGATAATTCAGGATTCAACCTTCGAATAGCAAAATGGGCCAAGGAACAAGGATACAAAACCCATTATTACATATCACCTCAAGTTTGGGCTTCTAGAGCTGGACGTGTTGAAAAAATAAAGCGTGATGTAGATGCCATGTATGTCATTCTTCCTTTTGAAAAAGAATTTTACGACACGTACAACTATGATGTTAATTTTGTTGGTCACCCTTTAATAGATGCTATTTCAGATAGGGTACAAGTTGACGAGACCACATTTAGAGAAGAACACCATCTAAGTAAAAAGCCGATTATTGCCTTATTGCCTGGTAGTAGAAAACAAGAAATCACTAAAATGCTTGGAGTGATGCTTAGTTTGGTTAATGATTTTTCTGAATATCAATTTGTAATTGCAGGCGCTCCTAGTCAGGATTATAGTTTTTACAAAACATTTATCAAGCAAGACAACGTTGCCTTTATTTCAAATAAAACTTATGATTTATTGAGTGTCTCTACGGCTGCTTTAGTGACCTCTGGAACTGCAACCCTTGAAACTGCTTTATTTAAAGTTCCACAAGTCGTTTGTTATAAAGCAAACGCTATTTCATATCAAATAGCCAAGCGTATTATAACACTTAAATATATTTCTCTAGTCAATTTAATTATGGATCGTGAGGTTGTTACAGAACTCATTCAAGGTGACCTAAACAAAAAACGTCTTAAAAAAGAACTAAGTAAAATATTGGACGAAGACCAGCGTATAAAGTTTTTTATAGACTATTATGATCTAGAAAAGAAATTAGGCGGCAAAGGTGCTAGCGAGAATGCAGCAAGATTGATTTACCAAAGTATCCAAGATCGCCAAACCCAATAATAATTATAACTATAAGTTAATTGCAAAAGAGAACTCAAAGGTGTTATCAATATTAATACTGAAATTATATACACGCCTATTTTGGTTAGAACAGATACTTTTTTAGAAGCAACTTGATTATTATTAAAATCTAAAATATAGGACTCAAGATTTAGCTCATTATCCATCGAAATTTTTGATGGTTTTCGATTAACAACTTTATGGATAATTAAAAAGAATGCAGCTACGCTTAGCATTATTAAAAACCCTTCAATGGATATTGGTTCATAATTATTCCAATGACCTTGATCAAAGACATTTACGATAAAAAACGACATAATTTCTTTATGTTTTAAACTTAAATTTACAAAATTTTAGCTTACAATCTTAGGTAAGTTAAAAACGAGATTAAAGTGAGTTAGAATATATATAATTAGCTTTTGTAAATAACATTGTTGAAAACACATACGTTATCTTACAGGTAAAGTCTCCTAATTCTCTATTTTTAGACCATATTTTCCTATCTATGAAAAACATTATCCTACTTCTTATTTTCAGTGCGTGCCTAGCTGGATGCAAGTCATCAAAAGGTGTTGTTACGAAAAAAAGCAAAACTTCTAAAACATCTACAAGCCGAACACCATCATCTTCTACAACATCTAAAGAGATTAAAAACATTATCAATTACGCTAAAACTTTTGAAGGTACACGCTATAAATATGGCGGAACCACCAAACGAGGTATGGACTGTTCTGGCTTGGTAGTAACGGCCTTTAAAATAGAAGATGTTTTACTTCCGCGAACAACAGGCGATTTATCTAAACGTGGTGATTGGATTGATGTAAAGGAAGTAAAAGAAGGTGATTTATTATTTTTTGCCACGAAAAAAAATAGTAGAAAAATTAACCATGTTGGTATCGTCACCAAAAGTAGACCAGGTCATGTTGAGTTTATTCACTCAACAACGAGTAGAGGCGTTATCACCTCAAATCTTGCAGAAAAATATTGGTATTTAGCCTATGTACAGGCAAGACGAATGTTGTAGAATATTTTCTATATATATAATTAATTTGCTATATTGAGAGGATGAAACCTCTCAATTCTACAGTCATAAAACTAACATTTAGTCTTGCCTCTGGAATTTTAGCAACACACCTATTGTCAATAACTTTACGACAATCTATTTATGGCACTTTAATTTTCCTCCTAGTCTTCACTATCTCCTTTCTAATTTCAAAGCGTCAATACAAAAAAACCATTTGGTTTGGTGTTTCAACATATTGCCTGCTATGCTTTATAGGTACGCTAACCTACAATTTTCATAATCAGAAAAATTTCAAAACACATTACAGTCATACACTCCTTGATAACGACATTAGCCACCAATTAACTTTAAAAATAAGAGAACAACTTAAATCAAGTCTTTATCATGACAAATACATTGTTGACTTACTAAAAAAGGATAAACGTAAAACATGTGGAAAACTCTTATTGTATATAAAAAACGATAGCACTCAACACAAATATAATGTAGATGACCTCCTTTATACATACGCTCAATTACAACCAACATCTGTTCGACTAAATCCAAATCAGTTTGATTATAAGTCCTATCTAGAAAAACAGCACATCTATCATCAGGTCTATGCTAATCAACGGTCTATTTTAACTTTAAAATCTGAAAGAAATACTGTACTTGGTTATGCCCAAGATTTGCGCCAAAAGATTAATGCTAAACTCAAAGCATTCAATTTTAAACCTGAAGAATTAGCCATTATCAATGCACTTCTCTTAGGTCAACGTCAAGATATGAGTCAAAATATCTACAATGATTATGTTAACGCAGGAGCCGTTCATATTTTAGCTGTTTCAGGACTGCATATCGGAATTATCTTAATGATACTACAAGTTGTTCTCAAACCTATAGAATATTTAAAATACGGCAAGTTTATTAAAGTTAGCTTCTTACTCATCTTACTTTGGTCATTTGCCATTATAGCTGGACTCTCTGCATCAGTCACGCGCGCAGTGACCATGTTTAGTATTGTCGCCATTGCACTTCATTCGAATCGATTAACCAATATTTATAACACCCTTACTATTTCAATATTCATACTACTTCTGTGTCAACCAATGTTTCTATTTGATGTTGGTTTTCAGATGAGTTATTTAGCGGTTTTTGCCATCGTAAGCATACAACCATTACTCTATAAACTTTGGGCGCCTAAGTGGAAAATACAAGATTATCTTTGGAAAATTTCAACAGTTACTATTGCCGCTCAAATAGGTGTCGTACCAATTAGTCTGTACTATTTTCATCAGTTCCCAAGTTTGTTTTTTATATCTAATCTGGCAATCATTCCTTTTTTAGGTATAATTCTAGGTCTTGGCATTTTGGTTATTGTCTTGGCTTTACTAAATAGTTTACCTGAGTTTTTAGCACAGTTCTTCGGAAATTTGATTAACCTGATGAATACTCTTGTTGGCTGGGTAGCTCAGCAAGAGGCATTTCTAGTTACGGCCATTTCTTTTGGCGTTGCGCATATATTGGTATACTATACACTTACAATAGCCATTATTCGTTTATATACAAGGCAAAACTATAGGCGATGGTTATTTTTACTCATAACTATTGTTATGGTACAGAGTGTTATGTTATGGTATGAATACAAAAACAGCCATAGCAAATTTGTTGTATTTCATAAAAGGAGACATAGTATCATAGCCGAAAAAAGAAATGCGACATTACATGTTTTTGATAACCTCGATAGTATCGCAATTAAAAACGATAAACTAATTACCAATTTTAGCATTGGACATTTCATTAATACGATTTCAAGAGACAGTATTAAATCTGTATATGTATTTAAAGGTCAAATACTCTTAGTTATTGATAGTTTAGCTGTTTACAATATAAAATCGTTTCGTCCAGATATTGTCTTACTTCGAAACTCTCCTCGCCTCAACTTAGAGCGACTCATTGACTCCATTGAACCCAAACTTATCATAGCAGATGGTAGCAATTACAAATCTTATATAAGTCGTTGGGAAGCCACCTGCCAAAAAAGACAACTCCCTTTCCACCAAACTGGCAAAAAGGGAGCGTTTATCATTAAGTAAGTAAATACGGTTACTCTTTAAATTCTGCTTTAAACGCTTTAAAATAGTTATTAAACTGCTCTTGAGTTTTAATACTTTTATAATCATCAGAGCTAAATAACTTTAGGTATAACTCAATGTCGCGAGGTTTCATGTAGCCACTAATTGGTTGAATCACTTCTCCCTTTTCATCAAAATAAACGATTGTTGGATATGCTCTCACGCCTAACGCACGTGTTAAATCGTGTGCACTATTTCTCCTGTTTTTTAATTCGGCTTTATAATTGGCATTCTTATAGTCTTTACCTTTATAATTAACAACAGAATTTCCTTCACCATTAAATTTTACGGCATAGTAGTTCTCATTAACATAATCTACCACATCTTTATTATGAAAGGTATTCTTATCAAGCATTTTACATGGACCACACCAATTGGTATAAACGTCCATCATAATTTTTTTAGGCTTTTTCTTTTGAGCAGCAAGAGCTTCTTCAAAAGTCATCCAATTAATTTCTTGTGACTGAGCGAAAGCAGACGCTGATGAAATCAAGGCTACTGCTAATATTAAAACTAATTTCTTCATAGTATAATGTGTTGCAAAAGTTATTCCGAACTTACAAAAAATGCTCCAAATTTGGAGCATTTTAAGTTATTTTAACGATTTTATCCGATTATCGGACGCCATGCATGAGTTTTTTTAGAATCGGATTTAATAACATTGAAATAACACCAATACCTGCTGGAACCAAAGTAAAAATTAAAAAGAACGTACTTAAGGAATGTTCTTCTGTGATTTTATCAATCATTCCTCCCATCGTTCCAGCTGCTTTTTGTCCGATAGCAATAGCCAAATACCAGATACCAAACATAAATCCAATCATACGCCCTGGTACGAGTTTACTTAAATAGGACAATCCAACTGGAGAGATACATAGCTCCCCCATGGTATGAAACAAATAAGCCAGTATTAAAAATATCATACTTACAGAGGCTGTTTTTGCGCCCTGAGGAATTCCCATAGTTCCGAATACTAGAATACCAAATCCTAAACCGAGCAATATAAGTCCAATGCCATATTTCATTGCGACACTAGGATTATATTTACTTTCCCACCATTTAGAAAACAATGGCGCCAACGTAATAATGAAAAAGGAGTTTAGTATTCCAAACCACGTTGGATCAACTTCAGTCGTGTCTTTACTAAATTCATTATATACTTTATAAAAGACTATACACCATAAGAAAACAAAAGTAAATCCTAAAACTATATTTGAAGTAGGTATTTTTTTATAAGTCTTTTTAAATAACATGTATAATACCCATGTAATGATCGCTAATGGAACTATTGTCAAAATTGTATCAATAACTTTAAATAAAGTACCTGATGAACCCATTAAAACTCTATCGGTATAATCTCGAGCAAATAACGTCATAGATCCTAAGGACTGCTCAAAAGCAGCAAAAAAGAATACTGTAAAAATTCCGAAGATAGAGACGGCTATAATTCGATCTCTAACAATTTTCGAGTAACGTGATATTCTAGTTATAATTAAGAATAGAAACATAAACAATGCCACAAGAACTGTGACATTAGAACCATCCATAGTTCCAATTGAAAATGGTAAAAGATTTATATTTTCAATTTTAGATAATGGATCATTAAATAAATATAACAACCCCCCTAATGCAGACAATGCTATCAATAGTTTATCTACCATTGTAAAAGGATTTAACTTTTCTCCATCATCATCCCTAGTATGTTCTTTCGGACTCTCTTCATTAAGGTTTTGTGGTAACTCCACTTCATGAATTTTAGAAGGTCTTTCCCCTATTTGTCCAAATAAATCTTTAGCCAACCAAAACTGAACTAATCCACCCAACATAAATATACCAGCAAGACCAAAACCATAACTCCATCCTAAATTTGAAGCTAAATAACCGCAGAGCATCATTCCAAAAAATGCGCCAGCATTAACACCCATATAGTAAATAGTGTAAGCACCATCTTTTTTAGACTCCTTTCCTTTATACATTTCAGAAATCATAGAGGTCATATTTGGCTTAAAAAAACCTGTACCTATAACGAGCAATGCCAAACCTACATATAAAGACCACTGTGTTTCAAAAACCATAAATGCATGACCAAGCATCATAATAAAACAGCCTATAATCACTGCCCATTTATAACCTGTAATTTTGTCTGCCAACCATCCGCCAACGATTGGAGTTAAGTACAATAAAGAAGAATAAGTACCAATTAGTGCCAATGCATTTTCTCGAGACCATTCCCATCCAGGGTTATCACTTAGGTAAGGTGCTGTTAAGAATAACACCAATAATATTTTCATTCCGTAGAATGAAAAACGCTCCCACATCTCGGTAAAAAATATCACAAATAGCCCAGCTGGATGACCAATGACTTTGTCTTTAAATAAATTTTCGATATCTGTATTCATAGGAAATATATTTAGTTAGAAAAGAGAAACCCTTGTCATAACAATTAACAAGGGTTCTTTTTATTATTTTTTAATTATCTGCAAGTTCAAAACCTTCAGCTTCTTCATGTTTCAAATCTCTTTCTTGATCTTCTACACCATGAGTTAGGCGTTTTAAAGGTTTTAAGATAACGATAAACAATCCACCAATTATTACGGTAAAGACTACGATGCCTGCAAATACTGTTTTCTCACCAAAATCTGTTGCAGACTCACCTACAATTCCAGCAACTTTATTTCCTAAACCTGTAGCAGCGAAATAAACTCCCATCATTAAAGAGGCATACTTTATTGGTGCTAGCTTTGTGATAAACGATAAGGCCACAGGAGAAATACATAACTCTCCAATGGTATGAAATAGATAAGCTAAAACTAACCAAATCATGCTTGATGTTCCTGATTTTTCAAATTCCATAGCAGCAAATACCATAAAAAGGAATCCGAATCCCATGATGATAATACCTAATGCCATCTTAAATAAAGATGATGCTTCTTTACCTTTAAGTTTTCGTTTTGCCCAAAAACCAGCAACAGCCGTTGCAAAAAGAATAATAAATCCAGCATTTAAACTTTGAAACATTACTGTAGGCACTTCCCATCCAAATAACATTCTATTGGTATTGGTCTCGGTATATAAATTCATTAAACCTCCAGCTTGCTCAAAAGCTCCCCAAAAAATGATCACCATAATAAATGATAATAATAATACTAGGAAACGATCTTTATAAGCCTGAGAATCTAACTCTTTATAAATCATCATTAATAAAGCCGCGATTGCGGTTAAAAATAAAAATAACAATCCATAACCCCATCCTAGAAAGTACCATCCTATAGCAGATAACGCTGCTAATATGATTGTTACAGTTAATTGTAATGACGACTTAGGTAGTTGTGAATATAATTTGCCATATGAGATTTCATTTGGGTCATCGGCTTTCGCAGGAACAAAATTCCCTACATGCGTTAAATATTTTTGTCCATAGATATAGTTAATCAAACCAAGTACCATCACAATTCCTGCCAATCCAAAACCAGCATGCCATCCCCATTCTGCTACAACTAAACCAACAATCAATGTTGCTAAAAGTGATCCTAAGTTTATTCCAATGTAAAATATACTAAAGCCTTTATCGCGTCGTATATCTCCATCTTTATACAAGCCACCTACCATCGTAGATATGTTAGGCTTTAATAATCCAACACCTAAAATTACTAATCCAAGACCAGTATAAAACGCCCAAATATCTGTAAGCACTAATACACCATGCCCAAGACATAAAATAATTGCACCAACCAAAACGGCTCGTTTTTGACCAATCAATTTATCGGCAATCATTCCTCCTGGTATGGACATTACATATACAAGCATTGTATACCATCCATAGAGAGCAAGAGCCTCTTTGCTAGTCCAACCTAAACCAGCACCTCTATCATCGCCAATAGTTTGAGTTGTCATATAAAGTACTAGTAGCGCTCGCATTCCGTAGTATGAGAAACGTTCCCACATTTCAGTTAAAAACAAAATATAAAGTCCTATTGGCTGACCAAATAGTTCTTTTTGATGCGGTTTAAGTGTTGTATCTGACATAAATTTTAAATATTAGTTAGTATTTTTTATCCTTTAATCTTGACTTCTTTTTCTCTTTTATCTGTTGGCACTTCTCTGTCTTTACCCAGTGTATCATGAATAAAGTTTGTCATTTTCTTATACAAATGCAATCGTGTGTTTCCACCGTAAATACCATGATTTTTATCTGGGTATATCATCCATTCAAATTGTTTATCGGCTTGAATTAGAGCCTCGACCATTCGCATGGTATTTTGAACATGAACATTGTCATCTCCTGTACCATGTATTAAGAGAAAATCCCCATTAAGTTTATCAACATGATTAATTGGTGAGTTTTCATCATAACCCGTTGGGTTCTCTTGAGGTGTGGTCATGTAGCGCTCTGTGTATATAGTGTCATAAAATCTCCAACTTGTCACAGGAGCAACAGCAATAGCCATTGAAAAGGTATCATTACCCTTAAACAAGGCGTTGCTACTCATAAAACCACCATAACTCCAACCCCAAATTCCAATATTATTTTCATCGACATAAGGCAGTTTTGCTAACTGTTTAGCTGCCGCAATTTGATCTTCAACCTCATATTTACCTAACTCATTTTGCGTCACTTTCTTGAAGTCGGCTCCTTTATAACCTGTACCGCGACCATCCACACATACTACAATATAACCTTGTTGTGCAAGATGTTGATACCAATAATCATTAGTGCCATTCCAGCGATTGGCCACTTGCTGTGATCCTGGACCAGAATATTGATACATAAATAAAGGGTACGTTTTGCTTTCGTCGAAATTTGCAGGTTTTATCATCCACATATTTAAATCGTTTCCATTAATATTTATGGTACTGAATTCTTTTTGTGATGTTTTGTAATTAGATAGTTTTTGCGCTAACCTATCATTGTCCTTTATACTTTTTACTAGGTCGCCAGATTTAGAATTATTTAAGGTGTATTCTGGTGGATTGGTTGCGCTAGAAAATGTATTGATAAAATATGTAAAATCTGCGCTAAATGCCGCCGCATTTGTTCCAGTACTTTTTGTCAAACGCTTTTTCTTTTTAGCATTAAGACCAACTGAATAAACGCCTCTGTTTATTGAGCCATCTTCTGTAGATTGATAAAAAATTCGTTTTGATTTCTGATCGTAGCCATAATAGTTGGTAACCTCCCAATCTCCAGATGTTACTTGATTAATTAAGTTTCCTTTTTTATCGTAGTGATAAATATGATTAAACCCATCTTTTTCACTCGTCCAGATAAAGCTATTATCCTTTAAAAATGTTAAATTAAACGTCACATCAATATAGGCTTTATCTGTTTCCGCTAAAACCAAATCACCTTCACCATTAGTGGCATTAATCATCCATAAATCTAATTCATTTTGATGTCTATTCATATATTGTGCACTCAAAACATTTGGGTCATTTGTCCATTTAATTCGAGGTATATAGAAATCTGAATATTGTTTTTTTGGTTTAAATTCTTTACTCGTTTTTTGATCTAAATCATAGATATGCAAAGACACATCTGAGTTTGTTTCTCCTGCTTTCGGGTACTTAAAAACTTGTTGTGTTTGATATAATTGTTGACCGTAAACATCCATTGAAAATTCTGGAACATTAGTTTCATCGAACTTGATAAAAGCAATTTGATCACCAGCAGTATTCCATTCGAAAGCTCTTACAAAACTAAACTCCTCTTCATAAACCCAATCTGTAATCCCATTAATAATTTGATTCTTTTTACCGTCTGTTGTGATCTGTTCTGTACGTCCAGATTTTAAATCTTTTACATATAGATTGTTATTTAAGCCATATGCGATTTTAGATCCATTTGGTGAAAATGTAGGTTCTTGTATTTTTTGTTCAGAAACCAATTCAACAGTATTTGACGTGATGTCGTACACATAATACTTACCCAAAGTTGAACGTCTAAATATAGATTCGACATTGGTTGCCAACAACACCTTCGATTCGTCATCACTAAATGTATAATTTGTAAAATATGCAATATCGCTAATATCAGCAGAATTCACCAAGGTCTTAACCTTAGTGAGCGTTTTATAATCGTAAATATCTATTTGAGAAGCTCTGTTTTCAAAATTTAAAACCGAATATTGCTGTCCATTTTTCATGGAGTGTAGTGCATCCATTCTTTCGGTTCTAAAACTTCCATCCCATATTTCTTCAAGGCTAATTTCTTTATTTTGCGCTGAGGCTAAAGTGGTTACAAAAAACACAAGAAGTGTGACCGATTTGAATATGTTCATAGAGCTATTTTTTTGATAAAATAATGTCAAGTTTACTAAAAATAATGCAAAAAACAGTAACTATTGCATGTTAAATGCGCAATATTATGCTAATGCATCAATAATAATACCAAGAATAGTATCTTTGCGCTTTGTATTCGCATAGTTATAAGCTGGTACGAATTTAAAATAATAGCGCATGGCTAAAACGATTACGGGCTTTTCTAAATTATCAAAATCAGAAAAAATTGATTGGCTGGTTAACACCTATTTCACTAATTCTGAATCAACTAAATCGCTACTAAAACAATATTGGAATGCAGATGAGAAGTTACAACAACTTCATGATGAATTTATAGAAAACACGATTACTAATTACTACCTCCCATTAGGTGTTGCACCAAATTTCTTAATAAACAATTCGGTGTACACGATACCAATGGCTATTGAAGAAAGCTCTGTAGTTGCCGCGGCTAGTAAAGCAGCGAAGTTTTGGTTTGATCGTGGTGGCTTTAAAGCTCAGGTCATTTCTACCCAAAAAATTGGTCAGGTTCATTTTACATACGATGGCGACAGCGAAGATTTAGACGTTTTTTTCAATCATGTTATTAAGCAAACGTTTTTAGACGACGCGAAGCATATTACAAAAAACATGGAAAAGCGTGGTGGAGGGATTGTAGATATTGAATTGAGAAATAAAACAAATGTTCTCGACAACTATTATCAACTACATGCCACCTTTGAGACTTTAGATGCTATGGGTGCCAACTTTATTAATTCCTGTTTAGAACAGTTTGCTATCACCTTGAAGCGAGAAGCTAGCAAATCTTTAAATGCGAATCTCAATGTAGTCATGTCAATTCTTTCGAATTACGTTCCTAATTGTTTAGTAAGAGCTGAAGTAAGTTGCCCCGTTGAAAAATTAACTGAGAACCCTAATGTTTCGGCGCAAGAATTTGCTGAAAAATTTGTTCAAGCGGTTGCTATTGCAGAAGTAGAGCCTTTTCGAGCTGTAACTCATAACAAAGGCATTATGAATGGTATTGATGCCGTTGTTTTAGCTACTGGAAACGATTTTAGAGCTGTTGAAGCTGGTGTTCATGCCTATGCATCCCGAAATGGAAAATACACCAGTTTAACCCATGCTGAAATAAAGAATGGAACGTTTTCTTTCTGGATGGAAATCCCATTAGCATTAGGTACTGTTGGTGGCTTAACAAAATTACACCCGCTGGTAAAATTGGCACTAGAACTTCTAGGAGAGCCGTCGGCTAAAGAGTTAATGCAAATTGTTGCTGTTGCAGGTTTGGCTCAAAATTTTGCCGCATTACGTTCCTTAACGACAACTGGAATTCAAGAAGGTCATATGAAAATGCATTTGATGAACATCTTAAATCAGTTTGAGGCCACTTCTGAAGAAAAAACAAAACTGGTTGAACACTTTAAAACCAATACAGTAACCCACGGAGCTGTAGTTTCCGAAATAGAAAAGTTGAGACGTTAAATGGAAAGCTATTACAGCCACGGAAAATTATTACTCACAGGAGAATACGTTGTACTTGATGGCGCCAATGCCTTAGCTGTTCCAACGCGATTAGGACAGGGTTTACGCATTGATAATGGGTTTGATGACAAATTACATTGGAAAAGTTTTGATTACACTAAAAAACTATGGTATGAGGCCAAATTTTCTATAACAAATAATAACATTTCGGCCCTGTCAAATAGCAATTCTGATATAACCAGTAGATTGCTTCAAATTTTAACTGCGGCCAAAACTCTGAATCCTAATTTTTTAAATCAAAACAACGGTCTTGTAGCCATATCAACAACAGAATTTCCTAAAGATTGGGGGTTGGGCACATCATCTACATTAATTAATAATATAGCCAACTGGGCTCGCGTTGATGCCTACAAATTACTTCAGGCGACTTTTGGAGGAAGTGGTTATGATATTGCCTGTGCAGAAGCAGAAAAAAGCCTAACCTATCAGCTTGTACCTTTCAATTCAAATAAGACTACAAAAGGGGTTGAAGGGAACCATACACCTATAGTTAAAACGGTCAATTTCAATCCTGTATTTGAGAAACATCTGTATTTTGTCTATCTCAATCAAAAGCAAAATAGTAGAGATGGTATTGCACAATATAGAGCGAACACTTCAAATCTGTCTTCTTACATATCTCGAGTTACACAAATCACAAAAGAGATGATTGCTTGTACAACACTTGATGGGTTTCAGCAACTTATGGGTGAACATGAGCAACTTATTTCAACTATTATCAAACAAGTACCAGTTCGAGAACGTCTATTTAGTGATTTCACTGGCAGCATTAAAAGTTTAGGTGCTTGGGGAGGTGATTTTGTGATGGTAGCATCTCATGAAGACCCAACATCATATTTCAAAACAAAAGGTTTCGACACGATCCTCAACTATTCTGAAATGGTAAGAAACTAAAAAAAGCGTCACAAAATATTGCAACGCTTTTTAAATTATATCTGTTTAAACTCTATTAATAGAATCTAGATCTATTATCTTCTATATCTGCTGTTTCCTTAAGCGCGTTATACACTTTGGTTTGAGCTGCATTTACTCTAGCAGCACTTAAACGATTAGCTATAGCCTGATAATTATCCAATTTAGTTGCGTCGTTTACTTTTGTTACAGTAACCATATAAACACCACGATTTCCATCAACTAGACCTGAAGTTTCACCTTCCTTTAAACCAAAAGCAACACCTACAACTTGAGGTTCAAGTCCTGCTCCTGAAATTGTTGGATTCTTCATATTTACAGCTGATGCTGTATTGGCAGGTCTGTTTTGGTTTTTAGCAACCTCATCAACAGTTGTTCCTGAAACTTTTTCTCTAATTAACTTTGCCTTCTTCTCTTTTCTAATTTCTGAAAGAGCAGATGCTGATGCATTCTCAGGATTCATTAATCCAGCATCATTAATTTTAGTTAATTGTACCACGGCATATCCTCCACCTGGAATAGAGAAACGTTTGTAGTCTCCTACTTTTGTCTCATTTTCAAAAGCCCAACGTACAAGTGGTCTTTGTGAATCTAATCCTGGGATATTCTCGTCTAATATTTTTATATTGTTTATTGGTCTAACCTCTAACTTACGTTCGTCAGCCATTTTTTGAAAATCTTCATTTTGAATAGCAAGTTCGAACTTAGAAGCATTAGTAAACACCTCATCAATTGTTTCATCAGATGGCTCGATAGGTTTTGCAATAGTTGCTACTTTCACGGCTTTAGAAGATCCTTTTTGATCTAAAATTTCAATAATATGGAAACCAAACTGTGTTTTTACAACACCAATATCTCCAACATTATTTTGAAATTCAAAATCACTAAACGGCTTCACCATTTGTGTGCTAGGGTGAAAATCATAAACACCACCTTTATCGACACTTCCTTGATCTGAAGATAATGCAGTTACCAACTCTGGGAATTTAGAACGATCTGCTCTAACTATGTCTGCAACACTATCTGCTGTTACTTTAGCATCTGCTTCAGATTTTGCATCTACTCCTGCTCTATTAGCTCCAATAAACGGAATTAATATGTGACGAACCTTAGCCGAATCTGGCACAGTTGTTTCTGCCACAAGACGTGTTAATTTCATCAAACCATTATCTTTATATGGTCCATAAACATCTCCAACATTTAAGTTAAATAACGTATCGGCAACTACCGTTGGTAACACAGATTTTTTAACGAATGAATCATTATAAGCTTCAGCAGATTCTCCAGTCAAATTAACATAGTTTGACAAATCTTCCTCTTTAACTTGAGCAAATGCCATAATCGTATCATTTCTTCCATTTACAAAAACAGCTTTACCATTAATCAAATCATCAAATTCAGCTTTTAAATCCTCTTCATCTCTTAGGCTTGGCTCTTCTTTGAATTCTACAAAAACAATATCTCTAGACGCTTCTACTTCAAACTTCTTTTTGTTTTCATTAATGTACGCCTTAATATCTGCCTTAGTTACTTCAACCAAACTATCATTGATAGTTGCATAAGGAATTTGGACATACTTTAAATCTCTAGTTGAATTTTCTAACAGATAATCAACTTCTGCTTCATTTAAAGTAGCACTTACTCCAGCTTTAACCATATTGTAGTAAGCTCTTTCTTTTGCGATTGTGGCAATAGAATTTTCATTGTTTACCCATTCATCATAGTTCAACTGAAAATTTCCAAGAATCATTTTTTGAGGATTAGCCTCTTTCAAATTAGCAATGAAGGTCGTTAATTTACTTTCGTCAAAAAGTCCTGCTTCATTTTGAAATTCTGGATATGCAGAAAAATTTTGTTCTAATAGATCTCTCATTTGATCTTCTTCAACGGTCAACCCTAACTCTTCAAATTGAGTTGTCATCACTGCTCTCCTTACTTGCTGATCGTAAACACGATTCATAGCTTGAGTATTCGTTGCTGATGGACCCAATTGTCTACGCATATTCTCAACTCTATTCATGAAGTCTACTCTGTTAATATTTTGTCCATTAACAGTTGCTACAACATCTTGAGAACCTCCAAACAAGGCATCACTATTTTTGATTAGATCTGTTAGTACAAATGAAAATAACGCTAGTGCAATGATTAGTATCAAGAACAATGAACGTTGTCTAATTTTATTTAAAACTGCCATTTTAATGTATAATTTATCGAATAATAAGTGGGCGAAAATACCATTTTCTATCAAATAATAAAAGTAGAACTACGTTTTTATTACCGATTTTTATTGGGTTTCGTCGAATGTTGGATAAAGCATGAATGTTTGACTGCAAGTTAAACCACAACTATGAAGCATTTGAGGTCTGAATTTAATAAGCAATGTCTTACAAAAACAATCTTGATTTAATTTAATCGACCTCTAGAATATGTAATGAAACCACGTCTATTTTTGTCGATGAGACTTCAAGAATTTCAAACTTAAACGTATCAATAACCACCTCATCATTTAACTCTGGGATACCTTCCGTTTGAAAAACAATAAGTCCGCCCAAAGTTTCATAGTTTTCATTTTCGGGTAAGTTAAGTTTATAGGTTTCATTGATATAGTCTACCTCCAATCGCGCTGAGAATTTATAATAGTCATCGTTTATTTTTTCTTCAATCAAAGCAACACTATCATGTTCATCTTCAATTTCTCCAAAAAGTTCTTCGACGATGTCTTCAATGGTCATAATACCAGCCGTTCCACCATACTCATCAATGACAACAGCAATACTTTTTCTCTTTTTAGTTAAAATATTTAATACATCCTTTACAAACATTGTAGCTGGAACAAACACAACTGGTTTTGCTACATCCTTTATTGATTTTGGTTTTTTAAACAATTCAAACGAATGTACATACCCTAAAATATCATCAATCGATTCGTTATACACTAAAATTTTGGACAAGCCAGAATCAATAAAAAGACCGCTTATATTTTCGATAGTATCGTTAACCTCAACACCAATAATCTCTGTACGAGGCACCATCACTTCTCTTGCTTTCACATCTGAAAACTCCAATGCGTTCTGAAATATCTGTATTTCACTATCTACCTCCTCATGATCCTCTACAGATTCCATTTGTTCACTTATATAATTTCCTAGTTCTACTTTGGTCATAGCCAATTGGATATCGTCCCCATCGGTCTTAAAAAAGCGCTTTAAGATCATATCTGAAACCCAAATAATAAAGGATGATAAAAACCAAAACAGGATGTAAAAGATATAAGCTGGAAAAGCGAATATTTTTAAAAACGAATTAGAATAAATTTGAAAAAAAACTTTTGGTAAAAACTCTGCTGTAATAAGAATAATTATAGTTGAAATTACCGTTTGTGTTAAGAGGCTAAGATCTACGAGCAGATAATTTACAAATTGGTGTTGTGATGGCAGCATAGATTGAAACCAATCGACAAGGAGGTCACCCATAAGAAACCCATAAATAACTAATGCTATATTATTACCAATAAGCATCGTTGCTATAAATTTTGAAGGCTTTTCGGTTAGCTTGGCTAAAATTTTCGCTAAAAAATTGTCTTGCTTTTTCTCAATTTCAATGTGAATTTTATTGGAAGAGACATAAGCAATCTCCATTCCGGAGAAAAACGCCGAAAGCAATAGCATAACGATAATAATAACGATGCTAAGATCCATGTTTAGGAACCGTTTCTATTATCGAATTTCTTTCTGAATTTCTTTCTGAAGAAAAACATAAATATTGCCAGACCAGCAAATACAAATGATATAATAGATCTATTACCTTCCTCTCCTAAATTTTCAAAGCCATCATAAATAAATAAAGCTGCAAAAAAGAGGTATACGTATTGAAAAAACTGTAGTATTTTCATTTGAAAATTTCTATTGATTTGTTGTTTATGATACAAAGATAAAGATGTTTTGCCAACTATGGCCTAATGCTTTAATCTTTTAGGATGCCCTGACCTCTTCCTTCAAGGATTGTGTAGTTATTGAACTTGGTATCTGCGTCAAAAATATCACCATGACCACTTCTTGATTGTGCCGATTTTAATTGCACTGGATGGTTGCTAAACAACCATTCTCTTTTTTGGTCATAATACATTTGGTCTGCGAACAGCGTATCTTTTTGTGGTGTAATTAAGATAACATTTCCTTGCAAATCAATTAAATCTGTGGCGTTATAAACAATGGCATAGTCTGCCAGAACAACATTCTTTTTATTGTTTTCATCATATAAAGATAATCGCACGCCGTTGGGAAATTCGGAAAACGAAAAGTCTCTATTAGAATAATCGAGCATTTTAGGGCTCTCCAAATTAGCAATAACTCTACCTATAGTATCTGCGGCTTCAGTATATCTGAGATTAATATTTTTTGCTTCGCCAATAGGTTGGTTTTGAAGCACGCCAATTTGTTGAATTTCATTGATGTCTTTTTTACATGAAAAAAACATAGTCACAACAATTGCTGTGACTATGTATATATTAGTATGTAAAAACTTTGTTTTCATTTATAGTTTTGGAACCGTTACGCTTCCTCCAATCCAACAACCAATTTTGATTGTAGTTCCTGCACATCCGCAGGTGAATATTTCAGATTTAGTTGGTGCGTTTGCTCTATAAGATGTCGCTGCTTGATTAGCTGCTCCTTTTAAGCTAGGATCAACCTGACCTGCTTTTAATGCTTCCTGTGCTGCGTACCAGAACACCGCTCTCTTATTAAAGTTTGTATCACCACAGCTGTTAGCACTTTTTGCATACATTGCTGCTATTTGCAAGTGAGGTGTTCCATCAGATGGATTTAACTTTAACGCTTCTCTATAGTAAGTTCTTGCTTTACCATAGCTCCCACGTTTTTTGAAATCGTTAGCAATCTTTTTTGACATTCTCGCCTTTTTTATAGGATCTGTTTGTAAATCATAAGACTGCTTCACATAATCATCTGCTTCTTTAATTTTTCCTTGCTTACGTAATACCGTAGATACAAAGTATTTCGTTTCTGCAGAAGGATCAACTTGATCGTATGCTTTTACTAAATCAATATACAATGGATCATCTGTACATTCTTTATTGTACATTTTACTCACTGCTCTTTTTAACCAAGCTGCATCACTTTTATATGTTGGGAAATCCTTTTTATATAAAGGAATTAAATTCTCACAGTTTGCTAATTCTCCAATATAAGCATCTAAACTTCCAGCAATTTTAGCATTAGCTTCTAATGATTTTTGATAGAATCCTTTATACTGCTTATCTTTTTTTCCTAAAGTTGTACCAGCGGCTTCTTTCTCAATTAATTTATTTAATGATTTAGCATATGTATCATTTAAGTTTTCTAACAATTCATTTACATCATCATACTTATCAAATACATTTTGAAGTTCAAACTTCCCTGCTTTAAATAAATCTACAATTTTTGTAAAATATACATAGAGTCCCTTAGTACTTTTAAAGTTAGCTTTGTCTTTAGTGTATACCTCATCGAATGCACTGTAAATCTGCATATCATCAAGACCTAAATCTTTTCTATTTTCGTATTGCATTAATGCTTTTTGCTCTAATACTTTCCCTAACGGGTATTTACTAGAAAAAAGCTCAGCTCCTTTATCTAAAAGCGCCATATAATCATTAATGAAATCTTTTTTCTCCTGCCCGCTTGAATTTTTGATTTTATGAGCTAAAATCTTTTCTCCTCGCTTGTATATAGCAATATTAAACTTTGGACACTTGTTTCTAACATTCATCCATGGTTCATAAGCTTCGTCATACTTTTTACTTTTAACGTAGTCATTAAACAACGTCAAGTTTAGCATACATTCTTCGTCTTGCTGTGCAAACCCAAAGTTTGTCGCCATAAACAAAGCTGCTATTATAAGTGTTATTTTCGTTTTCATCTTCTATTATATTTACGTTAGTTATATTTTCTCTTTTGAAACCATCTATCGTTTAAAGACAGACTTATATTAATATTGAAAAAGTTCTCTTGAATCAAATTTTGGTTTGTTGTTCCTCGTCGTCCGAACTCAAAACCAAGGTTAGCATTTGAAAACACATTTCCAACTGGTAGTCCTACTCCAAAAGACATGCCAAACTCATTAATAGTTTCATTATTAATTTCTAAACCAGTATTCTCAAAACGGAAACCAGCCCTGTAGGTTACTCGTTTCCAATAATTTGAAAACGATGTATAATCTGGGATATAAAAGCCACCAACAGAAATAGTTGAAGCGTTTACAAAATTAGCATTTTCTATTGAAACTATAGGGTTTGAAAATTCGCTTGTGTTTTGACGGGTATACTCTGCACCTGCAAACCAGCGTCTTGGCTCTCCAATACCAGCTCCAAATGAAAAACGTGAAGGCAAGGTCAAATCTGTTCTCGCTAGCCCTTGAGAGGCTAAATCGCCTTCAATTTCATTAAGCACAAACTCTTGTCCGTTGGTTTGATTAATTATAATAGTTGCAAAAGTTCTTTGATTTCTTGATGACAAATCACTCTTAGGAGAATAAGTTAATCCAGTTTGAAGTTCTAACTTTTCATTAATCATGGTTTTATAAGTTAAACCAATATTAAAATTAAGACCGCTTAAATCTGACCGATTACTTTCTCTCGTTTGATATTGAACAAGGTTTCCGTCTTCGTCATATGCAAACTGAATTACACTGTTTTGGATATTTCCGAAGTTATAATTAGCATCGATACCCAAACTTAGTTTATCTGTAATTTGATAGCCCAAACCAAAGAAAGCGCGATTAACACCACCTTCTCCTCGGTATCTGTTTTCAAGTACATCAGCGTTTCTATCTTCTAATTTATAACCTACAGAAGTGTAAGGCACCAATCCAAAGCCAAAACCAAATTTACCAACAGGTATAGATAAGGCTAAATAATCAAAGGTTGTAGCATTCACTTTTGATTCTCCAGAATTAGCTTTTAGCGTAGTACTATTATGACCCGCTCCTACAGAAAATTTTATTGGTCTACTTTCTTCATTCCAAAGTTTAAGATTTGCACCAGCATATGCTGCCGGGTTTCTAAGGTTCACATGTATACTATCTGTATAAATGCTCAATCCTCCCATACTTCTATTTTCAACCGTTCCTTTGAATTTCAAACTTCCAATTCCGTAGAACGAATATGGAGACGCTGTACCTTCTTGCCCATAAGATTGTAGTGCAAAAAAAGCGATTAAAACTATTACAAGTTTTTTTATCATTATTTCGTATTATATTCTAAAATAAAATTCAAACCTTCTAAAAGAAAATTTGAGTTGGCAAATATGCTATTTTTTAATTGGTTTGACAAGAATTTGGTATCTCCTCCTGTTAAAATAACTGTTAAATCTGAATATTCTTTAACATAATCATCAATTACACCATCAATTTCTTTCAAAACTCCAAAAACAACGCCCGAGTGAATTGAATTTTCCGTTGAATCCCCTAAAATGTCCTGAGGCATCTTGGTCTCCAATAACGGTAAATTTGCCGTTAAATTATTTAATGTTCGATATCTCAATCTAATTCCTGGAGAAATAGCACCTCCTAAATATTCATTTTTAGTATTTATAAAATCGTAGGTAATACAAGTTCCTGCATCTATTATCAACACATTATGATCTGGAAATTGCTCTACAGATGCACTAACCAATGCTATACGATCTACACCAAGTGTTTTAGGCGTAGCATATAGGTTTTTAAAGGGTAACTTGAGATTATGAGACAGTTCTAAAACGCGTATGTTGTCTTTTAAAGACTTTAGGTGTGCATTGTTTAATCTTCCTACTGAAGATACAATAGCCTGATTGACCTGAGGGTGATCTTTAATCACTTCCAAGACCATGCTCTCGAAATCGTTTAGCTCACCAACCACCTTCTCTTTTAGCTTGCCTTGATTGTAAATTGCAAACTTGACATAGGTGTTACCAACGTCAATAATTAAATTCATACGTGTTTTAAAAGGGTTAAAACTACAAAATGAAGATACATTTTAGGGTAGTAATTAACCAAATTATAACATTATTTTGGTTGAAATCAACAATTTGCGGTATGAAACAAATAATAAGTTTAAATTTTTGTTGTTTCTTTTTGTGAATATTAAAAATGAGTCTATATTTGCACTCGCAATTTTATGCAATTGGTGCCTTAGCTCAGTTGGTAGAGCAAAGGACTGAAAATCCTTGTGTCCCTGGTTCGATTCCTGGAGGCACCACCATCAAAAACCCGATTCAAATGAATCGGGTTTTTTGGTTTTTATAATTCTAGATAAATTCCGTAGATATATTTAGAGGGTTCTCAGTTTACTTAAAATCTTCGTCTTCAGGGTCTTCTTTCGAAAAAAGAGTTTCGGCAGGTATACCAAATATTTTAACTCCTTTTGGAAAAAAATAGGCCCATGCAATCAAAACGACGATAACAACAATAATGATAATCACTTTCATATACTATAAGTCAGACATTATATGAAAATGTTACAACCTGTACAATAAAGATATTCCCTTTAAAACGGGATTACGCTTTCTTTTTATACCTCAACTCTCCTGTTTCAATTTTAATAGCAGTTCTGGCTAAAATTGTAAATACAAAAGCGCCCATTGCCCAAATCCCAATGGTTACTCCAATTTCAATACCAGTAGGTGTATATTCAGCAATTTTTCCGTAGGGTCCAGGTATAAATCCAGGCACAATTAAACCAAATCCTTTTTCAATCCAAATGGCTACAAATAACAGGAAGCATGCAAAAAACAAGATCTTAAAGTTATTTCTAAGTTTGTGAAAGGTAAGAATAACTGTTGCCAATACATTTATGGATATTGCAGTCCATATCCAAGGTAACAATGCCGTTTTTCCATCCAAGCCAAAAAACAAATAATAGGCACTTTCACTGTGATGTGTTGGCGCATAGAATTCTTTAAACAATTCTGAAATGAGCATAATTAAGTTCACTTGAGCTGCTACAGTAACTACCATAGCAATTTTTTTAAGGGTTTTATCCTCAATTTTAAAAGCAGTATATGTTCTTATAATAGCAAGTACCAAAATAATTAACGCTGGTCCTGCAGCAAAGGCTGAAGCTAAAAATCGCGGACCTAACAACGCGTTATTCCAAAAGGGTCTTGCTTGTAATCCCTGATATAAAAATGCTGTAACTAGGTGAATTCCAACCGCCCAAAACACGGATAAAATAGCCCCTGGAATATAAACGCTTTTTTTAGACTCTTTTCCCTGGTAATGGCGAAAGAGAATATAAAAAGGGATCGTAATATTTAAAAAGAGATAACCGTTCAAAACAATAACATCCCAAGTGAGCATGGAGTTAGGAAAATTGAACACGCCAATTCCAGGAATCATATGCCATAATACTGACGGGCCTCCCATATCAGCAACAACAAATGCCAAACACATTATTAAGGCTGCAACCGCTAAACCTTCCCCAATTAAAACAGCCTGTTTAAAATCAATGTCCTTTAATACATAAGTTGGCATTACTAGCATAACAGCCGCTGCGGCAACTCCAACTAAAAATGTGAAATTAGAAATATACAACCCCCAACTTACGCGATCGGTCATACCGGTAACACTTAACCCTTCTTCAAGCTGAATGGAATAACAATACATACCAATAAGCATAATAAAGGTTAAAAGTGCCATCCATAAATGGTACTTTTTAGATCCGTGAGTCATCACATCTAAACTATCAATCACTAATCTTTTAAATACTTTAAGTCTTCTCATGATTTGTATTTTAATCCATGAAATACCAAAACTTAGGTTCGGTACCAAGATCTTCTTTTAATCTAAATACTTTTTTATTCTCTAATACCCAACGAATCGTGCTATTTGGATCTAAAAGATTGCCAAAAATGCGAGCGCCGGTTGGACAAGCCTCTACACATGCAGGGTTTTTACCTTTTCTAGAGCGTTGTACGCAAAACGTACATTTCTCCATGACGCCCTTTTTTCGAAGTCGATTTCCTAAATAGTGTTGGTTTTTGTTGATTTCATTTTCTGGAACTTCTGGCTTACTCCAATTAAAGCGACGTCCATCGTAAGGACAGGCAGCCATGCAATATCTACACCCAACACACCAATCATAATCAATAACAACCAGACCATCATCCTCTCTCCATGTAGCTTGAACTGGGCATACATCTACGCATGGTGGGTTGTCACAATGAAAACATTGAGTTCCCATATAAAAATGCCCTTCGGCAGGAACTTCATGATAATAATTGTCGTCAGCTTCATTAAAATTAAACCCCTTCCCATCTTTCATTTCATGAATTCTTATGTATTGCATTTGAGAACTCCGATCCTGATTATTCTCTTCAACACAAGCATTAACGCAATCCATATACCCTTGACATTTTGAAATATTAAAGGCATATCCAAAAAGCACATCTTCTTCGGCATTTTGGGAAGACATACTAATGGTCTTCCCTGTGCGTAATTGATAAGAACGCACCAACCTATCAACAGTTGCTTTTTTCTCATCGTTATTCATGAGTTTATAGTTTCCCTTGAACTGCTCCTCCCAATCTATTTGAGCTTTTTCCTTGGTCTCATCTCCAGCAATAAAACTGCACGATGTATTTACGGCACCCGCTCCAATTAATAAACTTGCCGTTAGTTTTTTAAATGCGGATCGTCGACTCATTTTAACATCAAAAACTTGATCAAAACCGTCTTTACGCCTTTCCTCTCCAATAGAGGCATCTACTGCAGCGTCAATAAACTCTTGTTCGTTTAACTCCTCATTTTTTGGCTTATGCGAATTACAACCTCCAGAAGTCTTCCCACATCCACAAGAACCTGAGGTTTGTTTATGTTTGGAATTTAAGTTTAACGAAAACCATTTTTTATTTGTATCACTCATACCCGATTATTTTCGTTCATTAATTTTTTGCGTATTATATCGTTCTGGCCACTTGGATTCAAAACTTGGAGCATGAGGATTATGACAATTAACGCAAGTCATGGACGCTCTTGGCGAAGCCCAACTTTCTATGCGTTTTCCGTGAGCACCTCCAGCCCAATCTTTAAACTGTTTTTGATGACATTGACTACACAATTGATGGCTCAAATCAAAATCGATTTGGCTTCCAGTTAAACTCTGCAGATAATCCATGTTGTCACCATTATGGCAAGTAACACAATTCATTGTTAGTTGGTTGGCATGACTTAATTTAATGTTCCAATGTGCCTTTTTAATAGTCTTGCTTTGTAGTTCATCTAATGGCTTACTATGGCATTCAGTACAGCTATACGACTCTATTTCTTCTTTTCTTTCTGGAATTAAAAAAGTAAGTCCATTTTCAGTAACTTCAACAGTATTTATATGTTCAATATAGCTTTCAGAAGACGTAGATATACCATGGTAATCCCTGCTCTCTGCCTCTATCTTATCAGTAATGCTATGATATTCCTCACCGTGATTCTTACATGAACTCAAACAAAAAAGAATACAGAGTACACCTAATATGTTATATGTAATATACTTACTCATTGGCATTTGATCTTTTAAATATTCCTATATCCTCTATTACTTTATTATTTAAAACATGGCACTGGCGACAATTTATACGTTCAGGATGTGTTACTCTAATCTCTTTTGGAGCGCTTGGCCCTGCATGACAAGACAAGCAATTCTCTCGCATTTGCAATTGATGTGGAATTACAGGCGGACTTCCTTCTAAGGCATTGTTTGTTCCAGCAGAGGGCACCGTTCCTCTCATAAACTGCGTTTCTTTAAACAATATTTGGGTTTTTTGAGGCACATGACATTGACGACAATTAACCATTTCTGGATGAGGCGTCACTGGTGCATAGGCTTTAAACTTTTCAGTAAAACCTCCATTTCCGTGACATTTTAAACAGCTGTTTTCGCCCATATTTCGATCATCTTCTACCTCATGCGGAATTGAAGGTGGCGCTCCATAAAAGGCCCTATTTTCGTAGTAGGTTTTTAGAGATCGTTGATGCGCTTCATCAATTGGCATATTGGCATAATCTAGAGCATACTTTGATCTCTCAAACACGCCCATTTCCGAAGCAACAACTGGAAGTTCCTTATTAGCATTGATAGGAATATAGGCTTCCTCTTTGCCTTGAAAGTAGCTATAGTTCCAAACCCAAATAAAGGCTATAAATAACAAAACAAATAACGCTATAATACCAAGTCGTTTTTTCATCACTTATGCTTTTTCAATATTAACGGCACACTTTTTATAATCAGGTTCTTTTGAAATAGGGCAAAATGAGTCTAACGTAATATCATTAATCAACATGTTTTCATCAAAAAACGGAACAAAAACTTGCATAGGAGCGGGAACTCCACGCTGATTTACAGAAGCGGGCAAAATAATCTCGCCTCGTCTCGTCGTTAATTTCACACGATCTCCTGTTTGAATTTGTAAACGCTTGGCATCATCGGGATTTAATTCTACATAACCATGCGGCATTGCCTTGTGTAATACAGGTATTCTTCGCGTCATTGAACCTGTGTGCCAATGTTCTACAACTCGGCCTGTATTTAGCCAGTATGGATATTCTGCATCTGGTTCTTCGGCAGCAGGCTCATAAGGACGTTGCCAAATTATAGCTTTCCCGTCTGGTTTTCCGTAGAAATGAAAAGTCTCTCCATTACTACACGCAGGATCATACTTAGAGTTAAATCTCCATTTTGTAGGCTTCCCATCCACATAAGGCCATTGCATGCCAGAGTTTTCTTTTAGCACCTTAAGAGGTGCCATATTGTGCTTTTTTCCTTCATGGTGTTTTCGGTATTCGGCATATATCTCTTCTATATGAGTCTCTTTGTTGTAATAAAACTGTTTTTCATACCCTAGACGTTTAGCCACTTCTACCAATTGCCAAGTATCACTGATTGCCTCCCCTGGAGGCTCTACCATTTGCTCAAAATACTGTGTTCTCCTTTCAGAATTACCATACATGCCTTCCCGTTCTATCCACATCGCTGATGGCAAAATCACATCCGCAATATCTGTAGTTGGTGTTGGGTAAATATCTGAAACCACAATAAAGCGTCCTTCCTTTTTCGCAGCATCGCGATAACGTTTCAATTTTGGCATGGTCACCATGGGGTTAGTTACCTGAATCCACATAAATCGAATGTCACCACGATCTAAAGCTCTAAACATTTCAACGGTATGATACGTTGGTTTAGGGTCTATATTTTCTATAGGAACATCCCAAATTTTAGCTGCAAATTCGCGATGTTTTTTATTCATAACTACACCATGAGGGAGTTTATGAGTAAGTGTACCTACTTCTCTTACCGTCCCACAAGCTGAAGGCTGTCCTGTTAACGAAAATGGGCTATTCCCAGGCGTTGAAATTTTACCTGTTAACAAATGAATGTTGTAGATTAAATTATTCATCCAAGTACCTCGACTGTGTTGGTTAGGTCCCATACACCAAAGTGACATTACTTTTTTATTCGGATCACCATAATAGGCAGCCATATATTTAATATCCTTAGCCGAAACACCCGATATTTTCTCAACTTTTTCTGGCGTATAATCTTCTAAAAACGTCTTATATGCTTCGAAACTTATCTTCTCAGGTTTATCGGTAAACTTATATTTATCTTCTAATCCATAACCCATATTAGTGAGTCCTTTGCTGAAATTACAGTGCTTTTCAACGAAAGATTTGTTGACCCAATTGTTCTTAATAATCTCATAACAAATTGCATTAGCAACAGCCAAATCGGTTTGAGGTAAAAACAGAATAGATTTATCTGCCGCCATACTTGTTCGTGTGGTTCGAGTGGCAAAATCTATAATTTTCACCCCTCTCTTTAAGCGTTGATCTAGAAGTCTTGAAAACAACACAGGATGCATTTCTGCCATATTATTTCCCCATAGCACGAAAACATCTGCATGATCAATATCTTCATAGCATCCCATAGGCTCATCCAAACCAAAAGAAGTTAAAAACCCTGTAACTGCACTTGCCATACATAATCTCGCATTTGCTTCTACATTGTTTGTTCCGATACAACCTTTAAATAATTTTGAGGCCACATAACCATCAGGAATTGTCCATTGTCCAGAACCATAAATAGAAACCGCATCTTTCCCGTGATCATTAATCGTTTCTTTCATTTTCGAAGCAATTAAGTCTAAGGCCTCATCCATTGTCGTTTCTACGTAAGTTCCATTTTTCTTTACTAATGGTTTTGTTAAACGATCATTACCGTACATAGCCATAACAGAGTGATATCCCTTTACACAGCATAGTCCTTTGTTAACAGTTGATTTTGGATCTCCTTTTACGGCAACTGCTTTTCCTTTTTCGACACCAACCAAAACACCACATCCAACACCACAGAATCGACATGGTGCTTTTTTCCAATCTAAATTGGCATCTTTTGGTAATCCTCGTTCTTGTTCTTCTGCAAAAAGAATACCTGGAAACATACTAACAGCCGCAGTAATTGCAGATAACTTTGCCATTTTTTTAATAAAATCTCTTCTGTTTGTTGTAGATGTAAACATAAACTCCTAATTTTTTTGTGGTGTGTCAAATCCCGAAACCATAGCGAGCAATTTCAAACTGCTAATGGTTTCAAGTTTAAGTCTTAAATCGTCTTCTTCCTCTTTTGAATTGGTCTCTGTAACAACAACCAAAATATCTCTGTTTTCTGCTGGAACAACCTCACACTGTTTGAGTTGCGAAATAGCACTAATTAATTCTTCCTTTTTATCTTTATGCGGATGCGCTAAATAACTTTTTATAGGCATAACTTCCATATTTAATATCTCTTAACAAATTACTGAATTTTTAAATACGTTTTACATGACATTTATCATGTTATAAAGTTTTAATAAAGCGTTATATTTGTATGGAAACAACGCCATTGTAAATGTTGTGGCAAAAAATGAACACCTCTTTGATTAGTACTAAGGAAGCATATCAGAAAATAACAGAAACTATTGAACCTTTAATAGAACATAAGTTACGCTTAGAACAAAGCGTTTCCTATATTTTAGCAAAAGATGTTATTTCTCCAATTAACATGCCTCCTTTTAGGCAGTCTGCCATGGATGGTTATGCTATAAATATTCATAGTTCTAAATCTTATAAACTGACTGGAGAGGTTAAAGCAGGTGACAATTATCACCCTGTTTTAAAAGCTGGAGAAGCTGTACGAATTTTTACGGGCGCTCCTGTTCCTGATACTGCTAATGCTGTTGTAATGCAGGAAAAAGTGACGCGATTAGATGGTCAAATTACTATTGATAACTTTACTGAAAAAGGCACAAATATTCGACCTTCAGGAGAACAAGTAAAACAAGGTACAATTGCATTAAAAAAAGGTATTAAGTTAACACCTGCATCTGTTGGTTTTCTAGCATCGCTTGGAATTGTAGAAGTTTTTGTTTACAAGAGACCATCAATTGCAATAGTCACTACTGGTAATGAGCTTGTATCTATTGGAACCGATTTACAGTATGGTCAAATTTATGAGAGTAATTCTGTTATGTTGTCCTCGGCGTTGCAACAACTCGGATTTTCCAATCAGAGTTTATATAACGTTGGAGACAATTATGAAACTACCTGCACATTACTGAAAAATGCTATCTCGAAACATGATGTTGTTCTAATTACAGGAGGTATTTCTGTTGGCGACTATGATTTCGTTGGAAAGGCACTAAAGGCCTTAGATGTTACAGAGGTTTTTTATAAAGTAAAGCAAAAACCAGGAAAGCCACTTTTTTTTGGTAAAAAGAACGAAACCGCCATATTTGCTTTACCTGGAAATCCTGCTGCAGCTTTAAACTGTTTTTACATTTACGTCCATACAACCTTACAAATTTTAAGTGGAAATACGGACTATACCTTACCTAAAACGCAAAAAAAATCTTTATCCGCTTTTTCAAAAAAAGGAGATAGGGCACAGTTTTTAAAAGCTATAGTAAAAGGTGATTCTGTGACTGTATTAGATGGCCAAAGTTCGGCCATGCTCCAATCCTTTGCCATAGCAAATGGATTGGTTTTTTTACCAGCAGACACCATGCGAATAGCTATTGGCGACGTTGTAGACGTTATTATGTTACCTAATTAACAATGTTATGAATTACAAAATAAAAAGCAGAATTTGGATTGAAACAGACGACAATGTTTTCCTTGGTGAGGGCAGAGTTCGTTTGCTAAAAGCTATAGATACCAAAGGTTCACTATCCAAGGCAGCCAAAAGCATTGGCATGTCTTACAAAAAGGCATGGACGCTTTTGGACGCTGTTAACAAATCTGCAAAAAAACCAGTTGTTATTACTAGCGTTGGTGGAAAAAATGGTGGAGGCGCAACACTAACACCATATGGGAAATCATTAATTTCTGCTTTTGAAACTATCAATAAAGGATGTTGGACCTACTTAGATAAACAGTTAGACCAAATAAATAATATATGACCATAGACACTTCATACCATATTTTATTTTTAATTATTCTGCCTATAGTCGCTTTTTTATATGCAAGTGTTGGGCATGGAGGCGCAAGTGGTTACCTAGCTTTAATGGCATTATTTTCGTTTGCGCCAGAGGTCATGAAACCAACCGCCTTGTTACTCAATTTATTTGTTTCTGCAATCGCATTTTATCATTATTACAAAGCTGGGTTTTTCAATAAGAAGTTGTTTCTTTCTTTCGCTATTACTTCGATTCCTTTAGCTTTTCTTGGTGGAATGATTGAGATAGATGCATCGATTTACAAAAAGATATTGGCTGGGCTTTTGATCTTTGCCATTTTAAAAATGCTAAATGTTTTTGGCCAAAAGAGCGATCAAATAAGAGATGTAAAAATTTGGCAAGGAATGATTGTTGGTGGCGCTATTGGTTTTTTTTCAGGACTTATCGGAATTGGTGGTGGCATTATTCTCAGTCCTATAATTCTATTATTACATTGGGGAAAAATGAAAGAAGCCGCAGCAGTATCGGCATTGTTTATTTGGGTTAATTCAGCCGCAGGACTTGCTGGTCAATTTAGTAACGGTCTCAACTTAGATAGTCAATCATTTATACTTGTTGGTATTGCCATTGTTGGTGGTTTTTTCGGCAGCTATTTTGGCAGTCGCCAATTTAATAATAAACTTTTGCGGTATTTATTGGCCACAGTATTAATTGTTGCCTCAGTTAAATTAATAATTATATAGATGACAACTGAAACTCAAATAACTGGAATAATTTTAGCTGGAGGCAAAAGTTCTCGAATGGGGTTTGAAAAAGGTCTAGCACTTTATAAGAACAAGCCTTTTATTGTTCATATCATCGAAGCACTACAATCTGTATTGAAAGACATTATTATTGTAAGTAGCAACAAAAGCTATGATCAATTTAATTTAAAGCGTGTTCATGATATTATTGAAAATGCGGGGCCATTAGCAGGCTTATATTCTGGGTTGTCACACTCTAAAACCGAAAACAATATCGTTTTAAGTTGCGACATTCCATTAATAAATCCAGTGTTATTAACTCGATTAATAAATGAAATCTCCATTAAAAATGATATCGTTCAATTTTCAATAAACGGTAGAACTAATCCGCTGTTAGCTGTATATAAAAAACGATGTATGGCGCCCAGTTTAGAGGCTTTAAAACGCGGAGAACGTCGTTTACAATTTTTTGTAAACCAACAAAAAACTAAAACGATTACCCTTGAAAGCTACTTAGAAAAATACACCTTAAACATAAACACAAAAGACCAATTAAATCAGTTAAGTCATGACTTTAAAAATTAAATATTTTGGTATGTTAGCCGAAATCACGCAATGCGAGGAGGAAACATTATCGTTTTCAAAAGGTACTGCTGCAGACTTACTTAAAGTGCTTTTTGAAAAACATCCGATTCTTGAAGAAAAAGAATTTCAAATAGCTCAAAACCAAACATTTATTTCGAATGATTCTATAATTTCAAACGCGGAAATCGTACTATTACCTCCATTTGCAGGAGGATAAAACTATGAACAGATATAGTAGACATATAATTTTAGAGGAAATTGGCGCACATGGTCAGAAAAAACTAAACCAAGCTAAAGTTCTGATCGTTGGTGCTGGCGGTTTAGGCTGTCCTGTTCTTCAATACCTTGCTGCTGCTGGAGTAGGCACAATAGGTATCATAGATCATGATGTTGTTGAAGAATCCAATTTACAGCGTCAAATTCTTTATGGCACTTCTAATTTAGGGCAATCTAAGGCTATTGTTGCCAAACAACGCCTTTTAGACCTCAACGATACAATAATTATTGAAGCCTTTGTAGAAATGCTCACTCATAAAAATGCGATATCACATTTTTTAAATTATGATATCATCGTGGATGGCACAGATAATTTTGCCACTCGTTATTTGATAAATGACGCAGCGGTCATAACCAATAAACCAGTTGTTTATGGTGCAATTTATAAGTTTGAAGGACAGGTTTCTGTTTTTAATTACAAGAATGGGCCAAATTATAGATGTTTATTTCCAAACCCTCCTAGTAAAAATGACATCCCAAACTGTGCAGAAGTTGGTGTTCTAGGTGTACTACCCGGAATTATTGGATCTATGCAAGCCAATGAAGTTCTTAAGATTATTCTTGGTTTTAAAAATGTATTATCGGGTAAGTTATTTTGTTATAATTCAAAAACGACAAAGTCATTTACAATTTCCATTGAAAAACAATCTAACACCAAACTCAAAGATATAGAAAAGATAAAAACCAATTTTCAAAATCAAAGCATTGATCAAATTTGTGATACCATAGTTGCTAAAACCACTATTGAAGATGCTATTAAAAAGAAAAACTCGCTATTCATTGATGTTCGTGAATCTCATGAACTTCCAAAAGCAGAGCATTTGGTGCATACTAACATTCCTCTAAGCCTTTTAGAAAATGAACTTTCTAGTATCGATAAAACAAAAACAATTATACTTTTTTGCCAATCTGGAATAAGAAGTACAACAGCAGCATCAATAATGCTTAAACATAATTTTACTAACTGTTATAGTTTAGAAAATGGAATAGAAGCCATTCAAAACTATTTTAAAATAAATGCATAATGACTAAAGAACGTAAACCTAAACCTGTTTTTATAGAAGGTGCTATTTCAGCCGAATTTATCGGGAATTCTATTGCGAAACATCAGTCGAAAACAACTATTGGTGCTCATGACATATTTCTAGGCCAAGTTAGAGCAGATCAAATAGAAGGCAAAACTGTAAAAGCCATAGAGTACACAGCATACGAAGACATGGCAAATTCAAAATTTCATGATATTAGAGAGGCGACTTTCAAAAAATTCAATCTTACTTGTATGCACATTTACCACAGTTTAGGCACTGTAAAAGCTGGTGAAATTTGCCTCTTTGTATTTGTGTCTTCTCCGAGACGTGTAGACGTTTTTAATGCTATAGAATACTTAGTGAATACAATAAAAGAACAAGTACCCATTTTTGGTAAAGAAATTTTTGAAGACCAAAGCCACCAATGGAAAGTTAATAGTTAATATAATGGTAGACATAACACATAAAATTAATACCTTAAGAATTGCGACGGCACAAGCCATTGTAAAAGTAAGTACACTAGACACTATCAATGCCATAGAGCATAAGACAGTTCCGAAAGGAGATGTTTTTGCTATGAGTAGAGCAGCCGGATTATTAGGTGTAAAAAAAACGCCAGACTTACTTCCAGACTGTCATCCTTTACCTATAGAATTTACAGGAATTGAGTACGAAATCAACGGACTTGAGATCAAGATTCTTTGCACTATTAAAACCATCTATAAAACTGGAGTTGAAGTTGAAGCCATGCATGGCGCCAGTATAGTAGCTCTCAACATGTATGATATGTTAAAACCTATTGATAAAGGTGTTGAAATCCATCATATTAAACTACTACACAAAAAAGGTGGCAAGTCCGATTTTAAAGATAAGTTTAGAAAAGATATTACTGCTGCCGTAGTAGTATGTTCTGATACGATTTCCGCAGGACAAAAAGAAGATAAAGCAGGAAAAGCTATCATTAAAAAACTTAAAGCTAGCGATGTAGATATTTCAGATTATGCTATTATTCCAGATGAAGTAGACAGAATTCAGCAAAAAGTAAGAGCTTATCAAGAACAAAATGTGGATTTGATTATTTTCACTGGTGGCACTGGATTATCAAAACGAGATGTTACTCCTGAAGCATTAAAACCACTCTTAGATAGAACTATTCCTGGTATAGAAGAAGCCATACGTAGTTACGGACAAGAACGAACTCCTTATGCTATGTTATCTAGAAGCATTGCAGGAACTTATAAAAACAGTTTAGTATTAGCTTTGCCAGGTTCTACTAATGGCGCAAAAGAATCAATGGATGCTATTTTTCCATCACTTTTGCACATTTTCAGAATATTTAAAGGAGCACGTCACGATTAAATTTAAGCACAGTGAGTCATATTTTAACAGATACATATAACCGAAAACATACCTACCTTCGCATTTCTTTAACCGAACGTTGTAATTTACGATGCACCTATTGTATGCCTTCCGAAGGCATCCAATTGTCGCCTAAATCTCACATTATGACATTTGATGAAATATATGCCATTGCCAAATCCTTTGTTGATCATGGTGTAACAAAAATAAGACTTACAGGAGGCGAGCCTTTGATTAGAAAAGATGCGCACATTATTTTAGAAAAACTTGCTTCCCTTCCAGTGGAGCTAGCTATTACCACAAATGCCGTAAATGTTGAACGTTATATCGATACTTTAAAAGCCTGTAATGTTAAAACTATTAATGTAAGTTTGGATTCTTTAAATGCCGAAAAATTTAAGGATATAACTCGGCGTAATTATTTTGAAAAAGTTTACAATAATATTTTACTTCTTATTGCTGAAGGATTTAAAGTTAAAATTAATGCGGTTTTGATCAAGGGGTTTAATGATAACGAAATTGTCGATTTTATAAACCTTACTAAAACCCTATCTGTTACTGTGCGGTTCATTGAGTTTATGCCTTTTGATGGTAATAGATGGGATATTAAAAAAATGGTCTCGTTAAAAACCATTCTAGACATCACCACTAAACAATTCTCAAAGGAAAAACTTGTGAGGTTAGAAGACGCTCAAAACGACACGTCAAAAAATTATAGGATAGAAGGTTATAAAGGGTCATTTGCAATTATAAGCTCAGTTACCAATCCGTTTTGTGATTCATGTAATCGATTGAGGTTAACGGCAAATGGTCATCTAAAAAACTGTCTATTTTCTTCTAAAGAATCAGACCTTCTCACCACTTTAAGGCAAGGGGAATCTATAGATCCTGTTATTAAAAAAGCCATACGTCTAAAGGCAAAAATGAGAGGTGGAATGGATACTCTAGAAAAATTAAAAACACCAGATCTGCATTCAAATAACAGAAGCATGATTACTATTGGTGGATAATAGCATTCATGCTTCTAAATTTAGGAGCAAACCTTTCAATCTAACGGTTCACTAATTGTTGGCGCTCGAAAAAAGTGTTGGTTTAATCACAACCATCACCCAACCCCAATTATTAGTATTTCCATCGGTATTTCCTTTTAGGATTTCCATACCTTCAGACTCAAATAAGTGAGAATAACCAGCCTTTAAAGTCACAAATTTTTGAATCTTACATGAGTAGACCAAATCTATCTCATTCCCAAATTGTTTCTCACTATAATCGGCAGCAGCAGAAAAATTATGAAGTGCTACCCTTAGGTTAGATTTCGAATTAAGTTTGAAATTAGCAGCTGCATATATATCTAGTAGCCCTACATTGTTTTGGTGATTACCAACATAGAAATAATCCATGAGGCCATTAAATTTATGATTGGTTCCATAAAACGGATTAAAGGCATTGTTATCACCATTAGTAGGTGTACCATTATCATTCCCACTAATTAACTCACCTCCAAGTGTTAGTCCAATTCTATCAGAAGCCTTATAATTGGCTTCTAATGCCAAGAGGTATGCACTCAAATCGTTATCAAACATATCTTTACCAAACTGATAAAATAAATTTGCAACTAAACCAATTTTTCCCTTTGTCCTTATATGCGTTCCTATGGTTTGGCTATAGCGCGTTTCATTATCGTCTGAATTCATATCATCAATATATTGCAACCCATTATTTAAAAGCAATAAGCTTCCAGAAACACGATCCCAATCTTTATGCAACCATGCATACTGAAACGCTTTATACGTATTAGTATTTAAAGTCGTTCCTGTTAATGCTTCTCCATCTTGATTGAAGGCAAAACCGAAATTCATTTTAAACCTATCTTTTTGATACTGAACCAGGGCAGCATCATGACTTCTAGCTTGTTGCGCCCATTCTACGTTTCCAAAAATCCGACTGTCATCATATATAATTTCTTGTCGTCCAAGTTTTAAAGCCCAACTTGTATCTAAGGCAATTCTGGCCCAAGCTTCATGCACAGAAAATCCATTTCTATCTGCACTGTTTAATTGAGGTACATCACCCCATACTCTAACATCTTGCATGCTTAAATAAATATCTAATTTTTCCATGACATAAGCCGCATTCAATCGCGTTCGTTGTGATACAAAAGCAGCAGGGTCTGCATCATCGGGAAACAGTGTTTTAAAACCATGTCTGTATTCAAATCGAGGTCTAATCTCGGCATCAATTTTCAATTGTGCATATGTAGTTATAGTTGCTAATAAAAAAACAACCACGAAAATCTTTTGTAATTTCATCATATCTTTTGGTTTAATTCTATAATAAAGTGCTTTGCACTACAAAAATAAACTCATAATACTTGTTTAAACATGATTTAAGTCATCTTATCGAAAGATTTTTTGAATTGAATGTATAGAATAAAACAGTATTTTAGTAAATATTATGCTATAACTTCCATGACTCACGAATTTAAAAACATTGTCTATAAAGCAAAAGTCAACCAACAGAATGGGCTAAAAAACGTACTAGCCACTGTTGTCTTTCTTGAAGGCTCATCCTACAGAAAACCCGGAGTAAGAATGCTCATTTCAGAGAACGGAAGCATGGTTGGAGCAGTAAGCGGAGGTTGTGTTGAAAATGAAGTTAAAAGGCGAGCTCAATCTGTTTTTAGAGATGACAAGCCAAAAATCATGACCTACGATGGACGTTACCGATTAGGTTGTGAAGGTTTACTTTACATCCTAATTGAACCCTTCTATATTACTGATAGTTTCTTTAAAGCATTTCAAACCCAATTAGAGTATCGAAATACGTTTAAAATTGACTCCTATTTTAAAAAAGAGGATGACGTCTTTGGTGACTTTGGAACCATTATACAATTTAATGACAACTCTAAATTCATGTTTAGAGAAACGTTCAAATCTCAAGATTCAAAAACAATACAAGTGTTTTCTCAAGAACTAAAGCCTAGTCTAAGATTACTCATTATTGGTGGTGAGCACGACGCAGTAAAACTCTGCACGATAGCCAATTCATTGGGATGGGAAATTGATATTATAACCTCTATCAAAGACCCTAAATCGCTCTCAGATTTCCCTGGTGCCAAATCAGTCACTGCCCAAACTCCTGAAATTGTCGATTTAAAAATTGATAATGAAACGGTTGTGGTATTAATGACTCATAATTACGTTCTTGATTTAAAATATCTTATCAAACTAGAACCTTTACAACCAAAATATATTGGTATCATTGGGTCGTCTAAACGTCGTAATCAACTTCAAAATGAACTTCTCAATTATGTTTCAGAATTATCAGAAGAATTTTTAGAAACGATTCACAGTCCGGCAGGTTTACATATAGGTGCCATTACTCCCGAAGAAATTGCATTGTCTATTGTAGCTGAAATTTTAGCTATTGTCCGAAGAACAGAAGTCATGTCTTTAAGCGTTTTTGCTAATAAAACTCAAAAGCAAAAATGAATGTAGCTATTCTGTTGCTAGCTGCTGGTAATTCTCGTCGAATGGGTACCGCAAAACAGTTACTTCCTGTTGGTAGCACAACACTTCTTGGACACTCCATTGATTGCGCCATACAATCTAATGCAAATAAAATATATTGCATACTTGGAGCACATGCCAACGATATAAAAGCGTCCATCCCAATGCAACAAATTGAGGTCATTATAAATGATAATTTCATGGATGGACTGAGTTCAAGCATTAGAGCTGGAATACATCACATTAACCACTTGAACTTTGACGCTGTTTTAATCATGTTAGCAGATCAACCTCTAATTGATTCTAAATACCTCAATATTTTAATACAAGGATATATTAAAAACCCTACTAAAATTTTAGCTTCAGATTATGGAAACGCCATTGGTGTTCCTGCTATATTTCCGAAGAAATTTTTTAAGCAACTTATAGAGCTTAAAGGAGACAATGGCGCAAAAAAAGTCTTAAACCATAATAGTAATGAGATTATTAAAGTTAAATGCAATGCACTACTAGATATAGACACCAAAGAAGACTACCTTAATTTCTTAAAATCATTATAAAAAATTAATAGACGACAATATTCAAGTAAATATTTTTTAACTTTAGCTAAATATCAAGTTCTATGGCAAGTTATAATTTAAAGGTTAACGGAAAATCGGTTAACATAAACGTTGATGATGACACTCCATTACTATGGGTGCTTCGTGATGAACTCAATTTAGTAGGCACCAAATATGGTTGCGGAATTGGTCAATGTGGAGCATGTACTGTGCATTTGGATGGCGTTGCTATAAGGAGTTGTTCTGTTCCTATATCTAGTTTAGAAGGCTCCAACATCACAACCATTGAGGGTCTAGCAAGCGACAAACTGCATCCTGTGCAAGACGCTTGGAAAGAACTTGACGTCCCTCAATGTGGTTATTGTCAAGCAGGTCAAATGATGACTGCATCTTCCTTTTTAAAACAAAACCCAAACCCTAATAATGACGACATTAGAAATGCTATGAATGGTAATCTATGTCGATGTGCTAGTTATAATCGAATAGAAAAAGCAGTTGCTCTGGCTGCAAAAAAAATGTCTTAAGCTAAATAATCATGAAGAATCAAAACAAAATTACATTTAGCAGACGAAATTTCATTCGTACTTCTGCATTAGCTAGTGGCGGAATTTTAATTGGATTCAATTTCTTTACTTCTTGTAAAGAAGCTACAGCTCCTCCAGTTGATATTGCTCAGCTTAACTTTAACGACTTTAATGCTTTTATTAAAATTGCAGATAATGGTTATGTCACCATTTTTTCTCCGAATCCTGAAATCGGACAAGGTGTAAAAACGTCCATGCCTATGATTATCGCAGAAGAACTAGACGTACCATGGGAACATGTTTCTGTTGAACAAGGGGCTTTGGACACAAACAACTTTACGAGACAAGTTGCAGGAGGTAGTCAATCTATTAGATTTGGATGGGATGCTCTACGTGAAACGGGAGCTACAGCCAAACAAATGCTTGTGAATGCTGCTGCAGCAAAATGGGGAATTGACGCTTCTTCTTGTTCTGCATCAAATGGTGTAATTACTAGTCCAACAGGGGAAACTTTGGGATATGGAGATGTTGTTAATGACGCTGCTCAACTCGAAATTCCAGAGAATGTATCATTAAAAGATAAAAAAGATTATAAGATTATAGGAAAGGATGCTACCAACGTTGATATTGATAAAATAATATCAGGAGCGCCTCTTTTTGGTTTAGATTATACAGCAAACGATATGGCTTATGTCTCTGTATGTCGACCTCCTGCCTTTGGACAAAAGATAGGTTCTTATGACGATACTAAAACCAAAGCAGTTAATGGTGTTTTAGACGTCGTAAAGTTTGGCGATAAGATTGCTGTTCTTGCATCAAACACTTGGGCTGCCATGAAAGGGAAAAAAGCACTGGATGTACAATGGACAACTGATGAAACTTTAGAAAGCACTTCAGATCATGATACTAAATTAAACGCTATTCTTAACGGAAAAGATTTGGATGTACGCCGTGAAGACGGGAATGTAAAAAAGGCATTTGCAGAAGCAGATAAGATATTAGAACGCACTTATGAATCTCCCTTTTTACCTCACAATTGTATGGAACCCATGAATTTCTATGCTAACGTTTCTAACGACAAAGTGCATTTGGTAGGACCAATTCAAACTCCTGCTGGGACTGCGAGACGAATAGCCAATTTAATAGGTCGAGAAGAGAAAGACATTCATCTAGAAATGACACGAATGGGAGGCGGATTTGGTCGTCGTCTTTATGGTGATTTTGCTTTAGAAGCTGCTGAAATTTCCAATCTTACAAAAAAGCCTGTAAAAGTAATTTTTTCTAGAGAAGATGATATGGCTGCTGGTATTTATCGACCAGCAATAAAGTATAGAATTTCTGCATCACTTAAAGATGGAAAAGTAACTGGCTATCATTTGAAAGAGGCTGCAATCAACAGCAATATGTATGGGTTAATTCCACACTTTTTCCCTGCTGGTGCTATTGAAAACTATAAAGTTGAAACAGGTAATTATCGAAGTAATATAACCACAGGAGCATGGAGAGCTCCTTATACTAACTTCCTTGCTTATGCAGAGCAGAGTTTCTTTGATGAGCTTGCCGAACTTCTGGAAACAGATCCAGTACAATTACGTTTAGATTTACTTAAAAACGTAAAAGACGGAGAAGATCCTAACATTCAATATTCGGCAAAACGTATGACAGACACTATTAAACTTGCCGCAGAGAAAAGTAACTGGGGAAAAACTAGAGAAGGTGTTTATCAAGGGTTTGCAGCATATTACAGCCATAATACACATGTAGCGGAAGTTGTAGATATTAGCTTGAAAAATGGATATCCTTCAGTAGAAAAAGTTACTGTAGCCGTCGATTGTGGTATCGTAGTAAATCCTACAGGCGCTAAAAACCAAGTTGAAGGAGGTGTTATTGATGGTATTGGACATGCTATGTATGGTGATTTTTCTTTTGAAAATGGAAAACCACAAGATGTAAACTTTAATACATATCGCTTAATTAGAATGAAAGAAACGCCAATTGTACACACCTATTTTGTGGAAAACAATTTATCACCAACAGGATTAGGTGAACCTGGACTTCCTCCAGCTGGTGGAGCTTTAGCCAATGCTATAAAAGCAGCTACAGGACAATTGCTCTTAAAACAACCTTTTATAAGTGTATTAAGAAAACATGAAGCCAATTTGAAAGCATAAACATTACACCTTAACACGAAAACATGAAGCCATCATCTTATATAATTCTGGATGCTTGCGTTTCATAAGTTTTGGGTTTTCAAAAAAATACTCTGAAGCAACAGCAAAAAATTCGGATTGCTTGGTACCTCCATATGCTCTAATATCAGATTTGTCCTTATTAATGGCCTCCATTTCATCATGTACCAATTTCAACCATGGAATCGCATAACTGTTTTCCAATAATATCTCTGGGACGCCATCAATTTTATCATCCATTTTATCAATGAGATGTACAAACTCATGAATAGCAGTATTGCGCTTATCATTCGAATTTTTAAATCCATGGTATAAGGCTTTTTTAGAAAGAATCATTTTACCTTCCAAACGCCCAGTTCCAACAACACCAGCAATTCGCCTTGATTTGCTCTTATGAGAAAATTCAAAATCCTCATTAAAATTATCAGGATATAGAATAATGCCACTCACAGTAGGATAATACCATTCTTTAAACGCAAACACTGGAATTACTGCACTTGCGGCGATTAAAATCTTATCTAACTCCACAAGTTCAACATCAACACTATCAATATAAACCTCGCTTAAAAACTGCATCATTCTATCTTGAAAACGTCGCTGTTCCTTTAGATCAAGGTTTTTATAAAATTTTACTTCCTCTAATAAAATGGAATGCCAATGTGATGGAAACCGCTCTGCCTTTTTAGAATTCATTTTGTAAAATACATATCCAACAAAAACTAAAAGAGCTATAAAGATTATAAAATAGAGCATACAAGTAGATTGAAATTTAATTTAGGATTCTAAACTAATCATTTTGAAGAGAATTCATCTAAAATCTGATAAAAAATCTATATCTTTTCAGTATATAACCAATTCAAAATGAGCATGTCATATATAGATTTACACTGTCATCCCTCATTAAAACCTTTTGGAAAGAGTTTTAAGTACAACCCAACAAAACAAAACGCCCAACACAGTGGTCGTAAAAACTCTATTTGGCATTATAGCCCGCCAAATTTCCTCGAGCGCCAAGTCAATAAAATATTAACACTTACTAAATTCACGCAAACCGATGTTACAGCAATTGCTAAATCTAAATGCGATATTATGGTTATTTCATTATATCCATTTGAAAAACACTTTCTCAAAGAGAAAATATTAGGTTTCAAATTCGTCTCAGATTTGCTTGTAAACTTAGCGGCAGGTGTTAGTCAAAAACGTATTGACAACCTCAGGAATCATAACAGTTATTTTCAGGATTTAAATGACGAATACAACTATTATATGCAACGGCATAATTTCGCTCAAGTCATAGATGGCGTTACCTATACGTATCGTTTGGTTAGTAATTATACTGAAATTTCAACTCACAAGAACACCTCAACCGATACCAGAAAAATCATAAGCCTAGTGCCTACAATAGAAGGTGGTCATGCCTTTGAAACTGGACTCGATAAGGATAAAGACACCGCTAATGAAGCGACGGTATTAAATAATATCGACACCGTAAAAAATTGGGACCATAAACCATTTTTTTTGACCTTAGCTCATCATTTTTATAATGAAATTTGCGGCCATGCCAGAAGCATCAATATCGGATTGATAAAGAAAAACCAAAATCGTGGACTCAACGCAGATGTTACAGATCTTGGTTTAAAAGTTATTGATAAACTGCTTGACAATTCCGAAGGAAAGCGCATCCTTATAGACATTAAACATATGAGTAAAGCGTCTCGAAGCACATATTACAATTTGCTAGAAACCACCTACTCAGATCAAGACATTCCTATCATTGTAAGTCACGGTGCTGCCAATGGAAAACGCTCAATTTCAGAACCTAACACCTCAGATACGTCATTAAGCAGATACTTTAGAGAAGATGATATTAATTTTTATGATTCAGAAATCTTGCGTATTGCAAAATCAAAAGGTATTTTTGGATTGCAGTTAGATGAACGTCGCGTTGCTAGTAAAAAAGCAATTAGAAGTTCGAGAATTTATTGGCCAAGTAAAAAAAGACGTTACAGAAACAAATCCGAATTAATCTGGAGACAACTCCAGCATATTGCAGAGCTTTTAGATAAAAATGGTTTATTTTGTTGGGAAACAGTAGCAATAGGATCAGATTTTGATGGTATTGTAAACCCGATAAAAGGACTATGGACTGCCGAAAACATAAAAGATATTAAACCCTATCTTATTGAAAAAGCACAAGATTATCTCAATGCAAATGCTTCAAAACTGCAAGCTCGAAATCAAATTTCGGCTAATGAAATCATCGATCGTGTGCTATTTATAAATGCTAACGAATTTTTGAAACAACACTTTAATTAGAGTTTCAATTCTTCCGAAGAAAAACAGAAAACGACATATATGACAGATAAAGAAAAATTCATGAAAGAAGCAGTAAATGCTGCCTTAAAAGGAATGAATAACAACGAAGGAGGTCCATTTGGATGCGTCATTGTTAAAGACGGAAAAATTGTTGGGCGAGGCAACAATAAGGTCACTTCAACCAATGACCCAACTGCTCACGCCGAAGTAACAGCCATTAGAGACGCTTGTAAAAATCTTGATTCATTTCAACTAGAAGGCTGTGAAGTGTATACCTCATGCGAGCCTTGCCCAATGTGTTTAGGAGCTATCTATTGGGCACGACCAGATAAAGTATATTATGGAAGTAACCAAATAGATGCCGCAAACATAGGTTTTGATGATGCCTTTATTTATAAGGAAATTCCATTACCTTATTCTGAAAGAAGCATTCCATTTAAACAATTGGCTCGCGAGATTGCCTTAGAACCATTTCAAGAATGGACTAAAAAAGAAGACAAAACCGAATATTAATAATGATCACCTTTATTCTTAATAACAAAACGATAAGTACCTCAGAACATTCTGGTATGACACTATTAGACTTTGTTCGCTATGAGCAGCGTCTAACGGGAGCTAAAATTGGTTGTCGTGAAGGTGATTGTGGTGCTTGTACTGTTTTAGTTGGCACACTAGAAAATGACCATATAGACTATCAAAGTATTACGTCATGTATTTCTCCTTTAGGAAATGTTCATGGTAAACATATTGTAACAGTTGAAGGTACAAATCTTCAAAACAAATTAACGACTGCTCAAGAGGCCATGAAGGCAAATTACGCCACTCAATGCGGATTTTGCACTCCAGGATTTGTAGTTGCACTTACGGGTTTTGCCCTTTCTAATTCTGAAAAAAATTATACTAATGCTCTTAATGCCATTAGTGGAAATATATGTAGATGTACGGGCTACAAAGCCATTGAAAAAGCAACACAACAAATGGTTGAAACTTTGAAAAACTACAAAATAGATTCAGATTTCAATTGGCTCATAGAAAACGGATTTATTCCGGACTATTTTAGAACGATTACTAAACGGCTTCAAGATCTAGAAGTTAAAGACAAGGAGCAGTTTGAAGGGAAATTTGTTTCAGGTGGTACAGATTTGTATGTACAACAAGCCGATTACTTAACAGACAATCCTGTACATCTTATTGCTAGAAAAAACTTCCTAAAAGGTATTTCCATAGAAAATGGTATTTGTACGATTGGCACAAATTCAACGGTTTCAGATTTATGGAATCACCAAGAAGTAAACACTTATTTCCCTAACCTTAAAAAGCATTTGAAATTAGTGTCTTCAGAACAAATAAGAAACATGGCATCTTTTGGGGGAAATTTGGTTAACGCCTCTCCTATTGGAGATATGACCATTTTCTTTTTAGCGCTTAACAGTGATATTGAAATAATGGATTACAACAGAAACGAGCGCTCACTCCCTCTTAAAAAATTCTATCATGGCTATAAGAACTTCGATTTAAAAGAAGGCGAACTATTGAAAGCCATTCGTTTCAAATTGCCATCAAACGGGTCTATTTTTAATTTTGAGAAAGTTTGCAAACGTACACATTTAGATATTGCTAGTGTCAATTCTGCCATCCATATGTCTGTAGATAATAACAACTTTACAGAAACACATATTTCTATAGGAGGTGTCGCAGCCATTCCCAAATATTTGCACAATACATCTCAATTCTTAATAGGAAAATCGTTGTCTCCAGAGACTATAATTAAAGCTAGCGAAGTACTTCAAGATGAAATCTCACCAATAAGTGACGTTCGTGGTTCAAGTGATTATAAACGCTTATTGGCAAGACAATTATTTTTTGCTCATTTCACCACGCTTTTCCCTGAGACATTCACAATAAATGATTTTATAGAGCATGCATAAACACAAATCAAATCCCATATTAGATGCTAAATTAGATGCTGTTTCTTTATCTATAAAACAGAGCATTAAAAACTTAGATTCGTTTACTCATGTTCGTGGTGAGTCATTATATGTTGATGATGTTAATATAAGACAAGGCACATTTCATGCAGTTGTTTTTGATGCACCAAAAGCACATGGCCACATAAAACATATAGACTATTCTAAAGCTGAAGCCTTAGAAGGTGTTGAACGCATTTTTACTTACAAAGACATTCCTGGAAAAAATCAAATTGGAGGTATTATTCCAGATGAACCATTATTTGCAGAAGATGACATCCATTTTTGGGGAATGCCAATTGCTTTAATTGTTGCCGAATCTGAATTCATTGCTAGAAAAGCTAGAGCCTTAATTGAAATCGATATTGAAGAATTACCAGTAATTACTACTGCAAAACAGGCTAAGGCAAAAGGAAGTTTTATCAACGCACCTAGATCTTTTAGTTTAGGTGATTCTGAAAAGGCTTTCAAAGATTGTGAATATGTTTTTGAAGGTGAAACATTTTCTAACGGACAAGAACATTTGTACATCGAAGCTCAGGGAGCGTATGCTGAACCCCTAGAAAATGGAAACATAAAAATCACCTCATCAACCCAAGGACCAACAGCTGTACAGAAAACAATAGCTCAGGTTTTAGGAGTAGCTATGCATAAAATAGAAGTAGATGTCACCAGACTTGGTGGTGGTTTTGGAGGCAAAGAAGATCAGGCAACACCTTGGGCAGTAATGACGGCTCTGGCAACCTTTCATTTAAATCAGTCTGTAAAATTAATTCTAAATCGCCATGATGATCTAAGAATGACTGGAAAGCGTCATCCCTATGAGAGCACTTATAAAATAGGCTTATCTAAAGATTTAAAGATCATGGCTTATGAAGTTGAGTTCTTACAAAACTCAGGAGCAGCTGCCGATTTATCTCCGGCTATTGCAGAACGTACATTATTTCATGCTACGAATAGTTATTTTGTGCCACATGTTAAAACTACCGTAATTAGTTGCAAAACCAACTTACCGCCAAATACAGCTTTTAGAGGATTTGGAGGACCACAAGGTATGTTTGTTATCGAATCTGCAATTGCCAAAGCTGCCTGTGAAATTGGCGTACCTGCAAGAGTTATTCAAGAAGCAAATTTGTTAGATGAAAATGACACATTTTCTTATGGTCAAGTGGCAAAAAAAGTAGAGGCTAAAAATACATGGAGTTCTGCTACAGAACTATTCAACATCACCCTTTTAGAACAAGAAGTAGAAACATTCAATGCCAATAATTCTAACTTTAAAAAGGGATTAGCCTTGATGCCAATCACCTTTGGTATTTCATTTACCAATACACCTATGAATCACGCACGTGCGCTGGTACATATTTATCTCGATGGCAGTATTGGAATTAGCACTGCAGCTGTTGAAATGGGTCAAGGTGTAAACACTAAAATGATGCAAATTGCTTCAGAGGTGTTTTCTATTCCAATAGAAAAAATTAAAATCGAAACTACAAATACAACAAGAGTTGCCAACACGTCTCCTTCTGCTGCCAGTTCAACGGCCGATTTAAATGGAAAAGCAACTTTAAAAGCGTGCAAGGCTCTCCTTAAACGTTTAATAAGTGTGGCTTCAGAAGATTTGAACATTTCAGAAGAACACATACAATTAAAGGATGAGTATGTCTATACACATGGCGAAAAGTCAAATTTATCTTGGACAGAACTCATTAGCAAAACGATGTTAAAACGTGTTGCTTTGACAGAAAATGCGCATTATGCTACGCCAGAAATCCACTTTGATAAAACTAAAGAAAAAGGGCATCCTTTTGCTTACCATGTTTATGGAACGGCCATTATTATCGTTACAGTAGATTGTACTCGTGGAACTTACGAGTTTGATGCTGTTAAGATTGTTCATGATTATGGAAAAAGTATGAGTGAAGGTATTGACCTTGGACAAGTTGAAGGGGCTCTCGCTCAAGGAATTGGTTGGATGACTATGGAGGAAATCGCATACAATGATGAAGGGCGTTTACTATCAAATGCGCTATCAACCTATAAGATTCCAGATTTGTTTTCTGTTCCTAAAGAAGTTGAAGTCCTCCCTGTAAAAACGGACGGACATGAATTAGCAATTTTAAAGTCGAAAGCCGTAGGTGAACCACCCTTAATGTATGGTATAGGAGCATACTTTGCGCTTCAAAATGCCATAAGAGCATTTAACCCTAAATACGATTTAAAATTTCATGCACCTATGACACCAGAAAAGGTGCTTATGAGTTTATACGAAAACAAATGAAATAACGCGATGGACACTCAAATAAACGAAAACATCTTTGATACTTTTCCTGAGCTTGAGAGTGAACGACTCTATTTTACAAAATACAAACTAGAGTATGCCGAAACACTTTTATTTATGAGAAGCCATAAAGCTGTTTCTAAATATATGGACACCGAAATACCAGTAAAAATTGAAGACACCGAAAAGAGAATTAAAGGATACCACGCCGCATTTAAAGAAACAAAAGGTATTACATGGGCTATTGTAGACAAAGAGAGCCATCAATTGATTGGTGATTTCGGTATCTGGAAAATTGACAAACATAATTCTAGAGGAGAAATTGGTTATATTTTACATCCCAATTTTTGGGGTAAAGGCTATATGAGAGAAACCTTCGATACATTGATTCGCTTTGGGTTTCGTGATTTAAATTTGCATAGCCTTGAGGCCAATGTTAATATAGAAAATGACAATTCTAAAGCGCTGTTGCTCAAATTTGGTTTTAAGCTAGAAGCCCGTTTTAGAGAGAACTTTTATTATGATGGTCGCTTTTTAGACAGTGAGATTTACTGTTTGTTACAATCAGATATTACATAATTAATGACAGAATTTTTAATATACAGTAAACGCTGCTTTCTACTTGATGCTTTTCAAGAGGCTACCATCCACATTAAAAATCAGAAAATTCTTGATATCAAGAAAGGTTATCACACTAGTGCATCTATTCCATTTTTAGATTACCAAAATCTCATAGTAATGCCAGGAATAATTGATGCACATGTTCACATCAACGAACCTGGAAGAGAAAGCTGGGAAGGTTTTGACACAGCCACAAAGGCAGCAGCTGTTGGAGGCGTAACAACCCTTATTGAGATGCCATTGAATGCAAGCCCTGTAACAACAAATATAAATGCGCTTCATCAAAAATTAGAATCATCAAAAAATAAACTTCATGTAAATTGTGGCTTCTACGGCGGCACAATACCAACAAATAAAAATGACATAGAAGGTCTTATAAATGCCGGAGTTTTTGGGATTAAAGGATTTTTAACACCTTCAGGAATTGATGAGTTTCCTAACGTCACTAAACTAGATTTAGAAGCAATTGCTCCTGTTTTAAAAACACACGATATTCCTTTACTGTTACATTGTGAATTAACAGACACCAAGGTTCCAGAAGTCACAAACGCTAAAAGCTATCAAAGCTATTTAAACTCTAGGCCTCAGCACTGGGAGACCAATGCTATCGCATTAGCTTTAGATCTTCAAAAAAAGTTTGACATCAAAGTACACATTGTACATCTGTCTGCTTCTAAGGGCATTGAACCTATTAAAGAACGTTTAAACGAAACTAATAAGTTAACCGTTGAAACATGTCCGCATTACTTATTCTTTAATGCAGAGACGATTCCTGATGAATCTCCAATTTATAAATGTGCTCCACCAATACGAGAAAGTGCAAATAATGACAAGCTATGGGATTTTTTACTTGATAATGGCTTTAGCTTTTTAGGATCAGACCACTCTCCTGCTCCACCTGAGCGTAAACAACTAGAAAGCGGCGATTTTTTTAAGGCTTGGGGTGGAATTTCTGGATTACAATTTACACTACCTATCCTATTTTCAGAAGGACAAAAAAGAGGGTTACAGTTAGAAAAATTAATTCCATTAATTACACGAAAGCCTTCAGAATTTTTAGGAATTAATCAGAAAAAAGGAACATTAGCACCTGGTTTAGATGCAGATATTACTGTTTGGGATGATACCCAACAATTTACCATTTCCGAAGCTAGTATCGAACACAAACACAAAGCAACTCCCTACTTAAACCACAGGGTTTTTGGAAAAGTAATTCATACATTTGTTAATGGTGTTCACGTCGTTGAAAACTCAAAACTCAAAACACTTAATCAAGGAAAAATATTATTAAAAGATACATGATAGAAGAACGATTAAAACAATACACAGATCTTGCATCAGAGAAAATTGGAGGTCAAGTACTATACTGTACTGACGATTTTTTTGCTGAAAAAGAAAACCTAATTAAAGAAGGCCGAGGCATTTTTATTGCCGATAAATATACAGATCGCGGAAAATGGATGGACGGCTGGGAATCAAGACGTAAACGTACTTTGGGTCACGATTGGGCCATTTTAAAATTAGGCGCTGAAGGAAAAATTAGAGGTTTCGATATTGACACTAATCACTTTTTAGGAAATCACCCGCCTTATGCTTCTGTTGAAGCCATATATTTGGATGAGGATATTTCAGATTGGAGTCAGGCCGATGATTTAACTTGGGAAGAAGTGCTTCCAAAATCGCCTTTAGATCCAGGGAGTCAACATTTTTTTGAAATTAACTCAGAAAAAGTCTTCACACATGTTCGTCTACATATTTATCCAGATGGCGGAGTTGCGCGATTTAGAGTATTTGGAGAGGTTTATAAAGATTGGTCCAAAGTGAATTCTGAAGAATTAATTGATTTAGTGTTAGTTAACAACTGTGGAAAAGCATTACATTGTAATGATATGTTTTTCAGTATTATGGATAATCTTATTTCTCCAACCACAGGAAAAAACATGGGAGATGGTTGGGAAACAAAGCGTAATCGCACACCTAATAACGAAGATTTTGTAATCTTAAAGCTAGGTCATTCTGGAATAATTCATAAAATTATTGTCGACACGAAACATTTTAAAGGTAATTACCCAGATTCTTGTGCCATTGACGTATGCTCATGTACTAATGATGCCGATGTTTTGAGTGGTAGTCATAAATGGAAACCGTTGTTACCTCAACAAAAACTTGGAGCTGATCGTGAACATCATTTCGAAAAAGAAATTTTGAAAACCGAACAGCCTATTACACATGTTAAATTGAAAATATATCCTGATGGAGGCATTAGTAGGTTGCGTATTTTTGGAACCATTAAATAAATTAAATGATTGAAGTAATTATACTTATAGCTTGGCTTGTTATTTTTTCGGTAATAGTAGCTGTTACTTATAAACTACGTCATTCAATTAAAGTGTTAAAAGCCGAAGGAAACGATGAGAAGGCAGACGCTATTCAAACATCTCAAAATTGGTTTTATGCTCTAATCGTTATAGCTTCTATTGGAGGTATAGGCATTTTATATATGTTCCTAAAAGGAACTATTTATGAAAGCCACTTTTTCGAGTGGCTAAATTTAAGTGTTCGATTAATCCATATCACCTTTGGTATTGCTTGGATTGGTGCTTCTTTTTATTTTGTATTCTTAGAAAATGCCTTGAATAGAACAGAAAATGTAAGAGACGAGTTAGCCGGTAATCTTTGGGCTGTTCATGGTGGCGGTTTTTATTATGTTGAAAAATACAAATTGGCTCCTAAAAAAATACCTAAGCACTTGCACTGGTTTAAATATGAGGCTTACTTTACTTGGTTATCTGGATTTTGTTTACTCTCTATCGTCTATTATTTTAATGCAACCTCGTATTTAATTGATCCAGAAGTATTAGATATTTTACCATCTACAGCGATAATAATTAGCATTAGTTCTTTAATTATTGGCTGGATATTATATGATCAAATTTGTAAACGACTTAGCAATAATAAGGTCGTATTTACTTTGGCAATAACAGCATTGGTATTTTTGTTTGCATGGTTTTATGCACAAGTATTTAGTGGTCGTGCAGCATATATTCATTTTGGAGCTTTTCTTGGAACTTTGATGGCAGCAAACGTATTTTTTGTCATTATTCCCGGGCAGAAACGCATGGTAGCTGCTGCGAAAAAAGGACAAATGCCCAATCCTGCTGATGGTAAAGCGGCATTTCTACGTTCTTATACTAATAATTACTTTACACTTCCTGTATTGTTTGTAATGATTAGCAATCATTTTCCCAGTACTTTTGGAAACACTTATCAATGGATCGTGCTTATTGGCATCACCCTAGGAACTGCTGGCGTAAAACATTATTTAAATCTTAGAGAAAAGGGGGAGCTTTCGGTTTGGGTCATGCCAATTGCAGTAGTTATTTTGTTTGGCGTTGCCTTTATGACCGCTCCAACACCTCCAAAGTATGAAAACTGCCAAGAAATTGTTTCCTTTACAGAAGTTCAAACTATTATTAACAACAGGTGTACTACTTGCCATTCATCAAACCCAACAGATGCCGTTTGGAAAGTAGCGCCTAATGGTGTAAAATATGATACAGCTGAACAGATTTATAGTTTGCGAGACAAAATCTTCCAACGTGTAGTAGTGAGTAAAAATATGCCGTTTAACAACAATCAAACTGGTATGACACAAGAAGAACGCGATATGATAAATTGTTGGATCAATCAAGGCGCACCAAAATAAAGATTATGATAACACTAAATCAACTTAATTCACTTTCAGATCAGGAAGCATTTTCTAAACTAGAACAATGTTGCGTTTCTAAAACTTGGGTTAATAAAATGCTCCAAAGCAGACCCTTTTCTTCGGAAAATGAACTTATTGAAACAGCGGCTTCAATTTGGTACAACCACTGTTCCATTGATGATTTTAAAGAAGCCTTTACCGGTCATCCAAAAATTGGAAATATAGACAGTTTAAAAGAAAAATTTGCACACACTTCAGCTTGGGCTGGAAACGAACAATCTAAAGTATCTGAAGCTAGTTTAGACGTCATTGAAGCATTGGCTAAAGCTAATGAAGATTATGAAAACAAGTATGGATATATTTTCATTGTAAGCGCTAGTGGAAAATCTGCCGAAGAAATGTTAGCCATCATAAATGCGAGATTGGATCATAAGCCGGATGATGAAATTTATGTTGCAATGAATGAACAACATAAAATCACAGCAATTCGTTTGGCGAAACTTATAGAAAGTGTTCCTCAGAATGCTAATTTAACGAGTCATTTAACAACACACGCCTTAGATACATCTATTGGTATTCCTGCAAGCCATATGCTCATCGCGCTAAAAGGTTTACGTGATAATCAATGGAAACCTATGAGTGTAGGTATCACTAACAATGATGGTCGTATTTCAGATGTGTTACCACCTGGTAGATTTTTAATTCCTGGCATTTATACGATGACCTTTAACACAGGTAACTATTATAAAAACAATAATCAAAATGGCTTTTATCCTGAGGCTTCAATACAATTTGAAGTTACCGATGGTAGTCATTATCATATTCCATTATTAATTAATCCTTTTGGGTATTCAACTTACAGAGGGAGTTAGTATTAAACATTTATTATGAATTTAAGTATTTCAGAAGATAAAAAAGCACATATTTTTGACGATTTAAAAACAGCTAACCTGACATTTAATAATATTTATCGTGGTGATAGAGAAGACAGGCAGCCCATTCATACAGTTTATGGTGGCGCAAATCTTTTTAAGTCTAACACCACTCAGGTTCTGGGTAGTATTGCTTTAAATTCACTATTGCATTATGCTCCTAATTTTATCGAATTTGGAAAAGCCTTTAAGTTAAAAGGAAATAAAAAATTGCCTTCAAAGGCTAAAAAGCAAGAAAAACTCATTAAAAAACTAGAAGGATTAACGCCAGATGAATTAAAACAACATCCTGCTGGATTTTCATATAGAATCTATCAGAAGGTTATTGCTAAGTTAGAGCGTGAAGGTGTTGAAGATTTCAGAATTGATTTTGAAGATGGCTTTGGAAATCGTTCGGATAAAGAAGAAGATGAAACTGCTATTTTTGCAGCTGAGCAAGTCGCACAAGGTATGAAAGACAACACGCTTTCGCCATTTATTGGTATACGTATCAAACCATTCACTGAAGAATTAAAACACCGTGGCCAAAGAACACTCGATTTATTCTTAACAACACTACTTACTAAAACTAACGGAAAATTACCAGATAATTTTGTGGTGATGTTGCCTAAGGTGACTATTCCTGAGCAAATCATAGCCTTAGTTTCCTTTTTTGAAGTTATAGAGGGTGTTTTTAACTTAGAATCTGGCACTCTAAAAATGGAAATGATGGTAGAAACCACGCAGTCCATTATGGATCATAATGGAACAAATCCGTTATTTAGATTTATCGCTGCTAGTAAGGGTAGATGTATTGCCACCCACTTTGGAACTTATGATTACACAGCTTCTAACAATATTACTGCATCTTACCAGGAGATGGATCATGACGTTTGTGATTATGCACATTACACCACTAAAGTAGCCTTAGCCCATACAGGAATATGGTTATCTGATGGCGCTACTAACACAATGCCTATTGGACCTCATCGTGGTGACTTAAGCGAAGAACAAGAGCAAGAAAACAAAGACGTTGTGCATCGTGCTTGGCTTAAGGGTTATGGACATATTCGTCATTCTCTATACAAAGGTTTATACCAAGGTTGGGATTTAAACCCAGCGCAATTACCAATGCGATATACAGCTGTTTATGCCTTTTTTCTAGAAAGCTATGATGATGCCGTTTTACGTTTAAAAACCTTCGTCGAAAAAGCAGCTCAAGCCACATTAATTGGTGATACATTTGACGATGCAGCGACGGGACAAGGTCTCTTAAATTACTTTTTAAAGGCTTTAAATAGCGGCGCTATTTCTATAGATGAAGTTTTGGCTACAGGTTTAACTTTAGATGAGATTAGAACGCGATCGTTTGCGAAAATTTTAAAAGACAGGCGTGCAAAATTGAAGTAATATAGTACGAGTGCATTACAAAATGATATTATTACTCATTGTTGTAATGCACTTGTAATAACTGAGCAGCAACACTTATTGCTATTTCTTTAGGTGTATTACCTCCAACTTGTAATCCTATTGGGCACACCACATTACTCATACCTTCTTTTATATTCATATCTTTAATAAGCATATTATTGAAGCGAACACGTTTAGTTTTACTACCTATTAAGCCCAAAAACTTTGTTTTATGTTGCAAAGCCATAGCAATAATCTCAAAATCTATAGAATGATCATGTGTTAATATTAATACATAACAATTCTTTCCCCATTTTACTACATCTCTAAACGTCTTGAAATCGTCAATATTAACTTGTTGTAGATGAATACTTTTATCCAAAGTTGAATGCTCAAACCAATTATGTCGCGAATCAATAAGATGAACTTCAAAAGGTGTATCTACTAATATCTTGGCAATTTCATGTCCAATATGTCCTGCTCCAAATAAAAATAATTCTGGTGATTGATTCATAGGTTCTATAATAAATTCAACTTTTCCTCCACAGCATTGTTCAAACTCAGGCCCTAAGGTGTAACTCGATTCGATAATTTTATTCTCGCGTAGAGCATTAATGGCTTCATCGATAGCTAAGAACTCCAATTTCCCACCTCCTATAGTACCATGAACAACATTATCCTTGGTAATAATCATTCGAGAACCAACCTCACAAGGTGTTGACCCTAAGCACTTAGTAACGGTTACCAAAGCAATGGGCTCTTGTCGCTCTTTAAACTCTGATAATAATGCAATCCAGTTCTTCATTTTCTAATTAAAAGGAGGCTCTAAAAGTAAGACTTTTTTAGAGTAAACCATATTTAGATGTGGTCTTCAAAAATAAATTAGCATTCTGCTAAATTTTCTGTTAAGTTTGATAATTAATAGCGACTAAAATTCGGCATCTATTTTTAAGTACAGTACAATAACCCTTTGAAATTTTATAACATGTCAAAAACATATTACGATCCAGCAGATTTAAGGAAATTTGGAAAAATCACAGAGTGGAGCGAAGAATTAGGTAATAAATTCTTTGAATATTACGGAAAAGTTTTTGAAGAAGGTGCACTCTCAGCTCGCGAAAAGTCTTTGATTGCCCTAGCTGTTGCTCATACAGAGCAATGCCCATATTGTATTGACGCCTATACAAAAGATGGCTTGCAAAGAGGTGTTACAAAAGAAGAAATGATGGAAGCCATTCATGTTGGAGCTGCGATTAAAAGTGGCGCAACTCTTGTACATGGTGTGCAAATGATGAATAAAGTAAATAAACTAGACGGCTAATTGCAGATGACGAAATTAAAAACCCAATCCTTAAAAAAGAAAGGAAGCGACCTAGCGCAAAGTAATAGACAGTTAGAAATTTTGTCTAATGGAATTTTCCAAAATGGAGAGTTACCTACATTTAAAGATAAAATTTCAGAAACAAGTCAGTTTCCTTTAAAAGCTAAAAAACTTGAAATTTTACAGATTAACGTTGGTTATATGTGTAATCAAGTTTGCGAACATTGTCATGTTGATGCTGGACCAGATCGTAAAGAAATAATGACGCGTGAGACCATGCAACAATGCTTAAACGTCATTAAAAATTCTGGAGCTCATACTTTAGATTTAACTGGAGGTGCTCCTGAGATGAACCCAGATTTTAGATGGTTCGTAGAAGAAGCTGCTAAAGTTGGTATTAAAGATTTTATTGTACGATCTAATTTAACAATCATTCGTGCCAATAAAAAATATTACGACTTACCTGATTTCTTTAAAAAACACAATGTTCATGTTGTGAGTTCTATGCCACATTGGACACGTGGAAAAACAGACAAACAACGTGGTGATGGTGTTTTTGACAAATCGATAAAAGCATTGCAAGAATTAAATGCCGTTGGTTATGGTATGCCTGACAGCGATTTACGACTAGATTTAGTTTATAATCCTTCTGGTGCATTCTTACCTGGTGACCAAATGGCCATGGAAAAAGATTTCAAAAAAGCCTTAATGGAAGATTTTGGCATTCAATTTCATAATTTATTTGCCATTACGAATTTACCTATTTCAAGATTTCTTGATTATTTAATTGCTTCAGAAAACTATGAAGATTATATGTATCAACTTGTTGATGCTTACAACCCTTCAGCTGTTGCCAATGTTATGTGTACCAATACACTTTCGGTAAGTTGGGATGGTTATTTATATGATTGTGATTTTAATCAAATGCTAGAATTGCCCGTAAATAGTAAGGCCAAGCATATTTCAGAATTTAACGAAGAATTATTAGAAGGTCGAAACATTGTAATTTCTCAACATTGCTATGGTTGCACTGCTGGTGCAGGAAGTAGCTGTCAAGGTGTGGTAGCATAATATATGAATACTAAAACAGCCATATTAATCTTTGCAAATACTGCCGAATTTGAAGCCGTTAAAAAACCGTTTCAATCTTCGGAAACTTTATTTGATGCGCTAAACGCTCAAACATTAAAGATTGTACAGCGCTCTGGCTTACCTTATTTTCATTCTTCTGAAAAAAATCAAGTGGGCTCAACATTTGGTGAACGCTTTACCAATGCTATTGAGTCGGTGTATAAAAAGGGGTTTGATGCCGTTATTACTATAGGCAACGACACTCCATATTTACAAACAAATCACATCTTTCAGGCAGTACATGCCTTAGAGCAAAATGATATAGTTTTAGGTCCTTCAAAAGACGGTGGATTCTACTTAATGGGACTAAAACAATCTCATTATAATACCGAGACCTTTTTAAAATTACCATGGCAGACGTCTCGATTACATCGAAGTATTTCAAGATTAGTCCTTTTACAAGACATACAATTGTCTTATTTAGAAGCCTTGTCAGACATTGATACCGTTTCAGATATAAAAGCTGTAATTGATAATTTCAGAGCTATTTCAGTATGGATTAAGCAGCTTTTGAATACGTATATTTCAGTAGAAAAGAAGATCTATAACACTTCAATACATTTTATTTCAATATTAAGTAGAGACACTTATTTTAATAAAGGATCTCCTTATTCATTCTAAAAACATCAAACCTTTTACTTACTAAAATATCGCTCTTTTTTAACGAAGAAAAAGCGATTAAATAATTATAAATACAATTTGGGATTAATACCCAATAAAAATACAATTGAATTATGAGTTACCTAGAAACCACGCACGACGTTTATAAAGAAGCAGCTTTGACTCCAGATGTTGGATTATGTTGTACAACAAACCCTATTTGGGAATTACCAGGATTAAAAATCCCGAGAATTATGCAAGAAATGAACTATGGTTGTGGTAGTACTGTGCATGCAAGAGATTTATCTAATAACCCAAAAATGCTCTATGTTGGTGTTGGAGGTGGTATGGAGTTGTTACAATTCTCTTATTTTAATCGACAAAAACATGGGGTAATTGGCGTTGACGTTGTTGATGAAATGTTAGAAGCCTCACGTGAAAACTTTAAAATTGCCGAAGAACAAAATAGTTGGTTTAAAAGTGAATATGTAGATCTTAAAAAAGGAGATGCCCTTAATCTCCCTGTAGAAGACAACAGTATTGATGTGGCTGCTCAAAATTGCCTTTTTAATATTTTTAAAGCAGAAGATTTAAAACTAGCCATTGAAGAAATGTATCGTGTATTAAAACCTCACGGAAGATTGGTAATGAGCGACCCTACTTGTGAGCAACCAATGAATGAAACACTTAGAAATGACGACCGCTTGCGTGCGTTGTGTTTAAGTGGAAGCCTTCCTATTGCAGATTATGTAAAAGCGTTAACAGATGTAGGTTTTGGTACTATTGAAATTAGAGCGCGTAAGCCTTATAGAATTTTAAACCCAGAAGACTATCCAACCGATGAATTAATCTATATAGAATCTATAGAAGTTGCTGCAATTAAAGATCCAATGCCAGAGGATGGCCCTTGCATTTTTACTGGAAAAGCAGCTATCTATTTTGGTAAAGACGATTATTTCGACGACAAGAAAGGTCATGTTCTTTTAAAGAATCAGCCTTTAGCAATTTGTGATAAAACAGCGTCTGATCTTGCTAAACTTGGAAGACAAGATATTTTTATTAGTGAGTCTACTTTTCATTACGATGGTGGAGGCTGTTGCTAATTAAATAAACAGAATTTATTAATTAAAGTAGCTTCGTAATTTATGAAAAAAACATATTTATTTTTCATTGCATTATGTTTCATGATGCCCTTTGTAGGCGCTCAAGAAACTATTGATGATTTGTTGAAGCGCTATAACAAAAATAACATCCCGTATATTTCAGTACAAGAATTGGCTATGCCTAAAACCAATGCTATAGTTTTAGATGCAAGAGAACAGGATGAGTTTAATGTAAGTCATCTTAAAAATGCTATTTATGTTGGATATGACACATTTAAACTAAGTACAGTTGAAAAGCAAATTCCTAATAAGGATGAAGCCATAGTTGTGTATTGTACATTGGGTGTAAGGTCTGAAGTTATAGCTAATAAGTTAAAAAAAGCTGGATATACCAACGTGAAAAACCTTTTTGGTGGTATCATAGAATGGAAGAACAACAATTTTGATGTTTACAACACAAAAAATGCCACAACAGATAGTGTACATGTTTGTTCTCCTTTTTGGGGTAAGTGGTTAAAAAAAGGAAAAAAAGTATATCCGAAAACTAATGACTGAAAGCGCATTAATAATATTCACCAGAAACCCAGAATTAGGCAAATGTAAAACACGATTGGCCAAAACATTAGGTGATCAATCGGCTTTGGATATTTATAAATACCTCCTTCAGCATACAGCTAATATTGCTAAAAAAACTGAAGCTGATCGTTATGTTTTTTATTCTGAGAGCATTAATTACAATGATATTTGGAGTAATGATTTTTTTAACAAAAAACTTCAAAATGGCAGTGATCTTGGTATGCGTATGCTTAATGCTTTTAATGAACTTTTAAATTTAGGTTATAAGAAAGTTATTATTATTGGGAGCGATTTATTAGATTTAAACGAACGCGTCATAGCAGAGGCATCATCTGCGTTAGATTATCATGACGTGGTTATTGGTCCTGCCGAAGATGGTGGATATTATTTACTAGGCTTAAAAAAAATGTATCCAAAACTCTTTAAAAATAAAGATTGGGGTACTGAAACTGTTCGTCAAGACACGCTAAAAGATTTACAAAATAGTAATGTCCATTTACTAAAAGAATTAAATGATATTGATACTTTTGATGATATGAAACATTACCATCAACTTAAACAATTTTATAATACTCATGATTAAATATATTACCGAATCTTCAGATTATTTAAAATCAAAAGGGTTTGACAATCCTGAAATTGGAATCATTCTAGGAACAGGTCTTGGATTATTAACCGATGAAATTGATATCATTCAAGAAGTAAGTTATAACCATATACCAAACTTTCCAACAGCCACAGTAGAATTCCATAAAGGAAAACTAATTTATGGATTGCTCGCAGGAAAAAAGGTTGTTGTAATGCAAGGTCGTTTCCATGTTTATGAAGGCTATTCTCTTCAAGATGTTACTTACCCTGTTCGTGTTATGGAAAAACTTGGCATAAAAACCTTGTTAGTTTCTAATGCATCAGGTGCGATTAATTTAGAATTCAAAAAAGGAGAATTAATGCTTATTGACGACCACATTAATTTACAGGGAAGTTCTCCATTAGCATTTAAAGGTGTTGAAGAATTAGGTGAACGTTTCGCCGACATGAGTGCACCTTACAACCTTGAAATCAACGCAAAGTTTAAAGCGATTGCGACGCATCATAATATTAAACTACACGAAGGTGTTTATGCAAGTGTTGTTGGACCTCAATTAGAAACAAGAGCCGAGTATCGAATGCTTAAAATTATAGGTGCAGATGCTGTAGGTATGAGTACTGTGCCTGAAATTATAGTCGCCAATCATTTAAATATTAAAGCAGCAGCAATTTCTGTATTAACTGATGAGTGTGATCCAGATAATCTTAAACCTGTTGATATTGGCGAAATTATTGCCATGGCAGCAAAAGCTGAACCCGATATGATTACTCTATTTAAAGCGTTAATTACAGATTTATAATAAAAAAAGGCTTTACAATTTGTAAAGCCTTTTTTTATTAGGTTTTATTCCTATCCTTTTCGAATATAAATATTTCCAGAAATGGTTTCCATTTCTAAAGGAAGTGTTCCTCCATTTATTTGTTTTGACACTTTATTATGTGCTCCATGATACTTCTTATCTGTATTAGCTTCAAAATTTAGGTTAGAGTATATGGTTCCTGTAAGTGACTTTGCATTTAATTGTGCCTTATTTACTGTAACATCTAATGCTCCACTTATTGTTTTTAAACGCAATTCACCATTATATTTTTTTATGGTGACATCTCCAGAAATTAAATCGGTAACCAAATCACCATCATAATTATCCATATATACACTTCCTGAAATACTTTTAATTTTTAGGTTGATGTTTTTCGGAATTATGACAACATAATTAATCTCTGTAGTACTATTGTAATCATGTCTGTTCTTATCATCCCATTTCTTTTTGAAATAATCTCCAAAATCAGAATACAATTTCAATTGCCCAGCCGTATTTTCTGTTTTAATACTGAAAGCGTCATTACCTTTACCGTCGTCTATAATTACTGAAGCTTTTATTAAAACGTCATTAGTGTTGCCGTGTTCTACTCTTATATCTTGAGCAAACTTAAGGTTAAGATACACATCTTGGTTTTTTGACAAGCGTTCTTTCGCTTCAACATTTCGTTGCGCATGGAGTGTTGTTACACTCAACAATGCTAGTATAATTAGTTTTTTCATTTGATTATTTTTTTCTTAAATACACATTTCCAGTAGATGATCTCAATACAATTTTTACGCCTCCATTATTGAGTTTACTTTCTATTTTTCTATTGGCTCCAACAACCTTCATATCATCTTCAGAAGGTTTTTGTAAATCAAAATCGGTATAGACAGATCCCATTGTTGAACGCAATTCTAAATCTGCCTTTGTGTTTGCAGGAAGCGATACATCTACTACGCCTGTAGAACTACTTAAAGTAATTGGAGAAGATTGATTGACACTAGCAAAATCGACGTCAATAGTTCCTGTATTTGTATGAGCCGTAATTGGACCGGTAACATCTATAAGATCAATGTTTCCTATATTCGTATTCACCTCAATTTCTGAAGAAAACCCTTTAATTACTGCTCTTCCCATATTACCACAATCTAAATGAATGTCCATTGTTTTAGGTAAATAAATTTGCAATCCGCTTCGTTGCATCCATGTTTTTAAATCTTTGATGCGAAGCACATTTCCTTCTTGTTCAATAGACATCCCAAATCCGGTATTATCAGTCCCTCCAGCATAAACTGGTTTTAATCCTTTAGCTCTATCATTTTCTTTTTCATTAAAGCCTCCAGCATCGTGTTCGTGGTCGCAATTGTCATGATCATGATCAAGATTGTCTAATTCGTATTTGCTAAATTTTAATTCATTAGAAGATCCTACAATGATTTTCACCTTAGTGTTTGTTTCAATTTTCACTTTAGTAATACCATTCAAACTTTTTGTATAGTCTTCTTGAGCATATGTAAAAACAAAGCTTAATAATGCTATAACATTTAATATAATTCCTGTTCGTTTCATTTGTTATTTTTTAATTGATTCATTTAAATAATTTGAGAAATACCACTGTTTACTTGCTCTTTTACAAAATCTGGCGTATCCGAATGCTCTAATAATTGTTGCATAGGAGCTATTGCGCGCTTCTCCTGAATTTTTACCAAAAATTGAATAATTGCAATTTGTAAACTTGGGTCTTTCTGGGTTGTTAGAGCCGCAATGAACGCATCTTTTACAATTGACGATTCTGGAAATTCTGATAATGCTTCTGCTGCAGCCAATCGCACATTCATATTTCCATCGTATTCCATACGTTGTATTAAGGCTTCTAATATTTTAGTATCTGGTTTTACAAAACTTTCAGTAAAATTTACAGCTTGGATACGTTTGCTTGGTGATTGATTTTCAATCATCGCTAACATCATATCTTCTCTTAACTCGATTGTTTGTTTTTGCAAGGCCGATATTTCATGGCTGGCCATTTGTTTACTATTGTGGCTTCCCAACAAGTACCCTCCAATCATAAATAAAATAGACGCAGCAATTTGAAAGGCTTGTTTCCATGGAAAATCCTTCTCTGGTTTTGAAAGCTCTACTACCTTGTCATTCTGAAGCTGTTTTTCTTCTTCTAAGAGTTTGTAAAATTCGTGACGTAAATTATCACTTGGTTGTTCTTCTTCAACCTTGCTAAAAGCTAAGAAGAGTGACTTTGTTTCTTTATAAACAACTTGGCAATCATCACATGTAGTTATGTGGCTCTTAATTTTTTGCGATGTTTCGACAGGCAATTGTCCATCTAAATAATCTACTATCTGTTGTTCAATATCTTTACAATCCATGGTTATATGGTTTCTAAATAAACGGTTTTTAATTTTTTCATAATACGGTGAACTTTCACTTTTACAGCGCCTTCACTACTTCCGACAATCTCTGCGATCTTATCATATTTTATACCTTGAAATCGATTTAAAACAATAAGCTCTCTATCCTGACTATTTAATGTATTTAAAGCATTGTGTAAATGGGCAACATCGTCATTCCTCTCTTCCTTACTTTCTCCATTTTTATGAGCTATAAGCTCTAGATTTTCATTGTTTAAGGTTTTTTTAGATTTTTGATATTGGTCTGAAAATACATTTCTTGCAATCTTAAAAATCCAGGACACAAATTGCCCTCCTTTATATGAAGTTCGATAACGCATAACTTTATAAAATACGGTCTGCGTCATATCTTCACAAACATCTTTATCCTTAATCATTTGATAGAAAAAATTATATAGCCTTTTATTATAGCGTTCAAAAATATGAGCCATGGCATCTAAATTTCCCCTAGAAACATCGAGCATTAATTCTTCGTCAGTTAACTTTTTCAATCTATTTTGATGGTTGTTTGGTATGAAGACCTATAAATTACAAAAAGGTTACATCAAGGATGAAAAAAAATCTATAAAATGTAAAAAACAACGTAAGTAGTTGTTTTAAAATTCGTCAAAACCACAACAAATCTCGCCTTATGATACTTATCTTATTATTTATTTCAGCATGTTTTTTAGCCTATAGTAATGGCGCCAATGATAATTTCAAAGGTGTGGCTACACTTTTTGGAAGTGGAACAACCAATTTTAAAAAAGCTATAAATTGGGCTACAATCACTACCTTTTCAGGTTCGGTTGCCGCTATTTTCTTAGCCAATGAACTTGTAAAGAACTTTTCGGGAAAAGGACTCGTTCCTAATGAATTGATAACTATGCCTATTTTTGCTATCTCAATTGCTTTTGGTGCTGCTTTAACTGTATTTATTGCTACAAAAATTGGCATGCCTATTTCAACAACGCACAGCTTGGTAGGCGCTTTATTTGGCGCAGGCGTTATGGCTGTTGGCTCACAGTTTAACTTTGAAAAACTTGGAGGTACATTTTTAATGCCTCTAATTGTAAGTCCGCTCATGGCAGCCATTATAAGTTTAATCGCTTACCTCATTTTTAGATATTTCAGAAAACGTCTTGGTATTACAAAAAAAACCAGCTTGAATATTCATGAAAAAGAAACAACCTCTATAGCTTCGTTCAACATGGATAATGTGGCAACCTTAAAAACAAAAAAGACGATTGAAGCGACCATTCAAAATAAAATAGAGACCTATAACGGACAGATTCTAGGGTTAAGTTCGCAAAAGGTATTGGACAGTTTGCATTATCTAAGTGCTGGTATTGTAAGCTTTGCTAGAGGTTTAAATGACACGCCAAAAATTGTTGGTTTATTATTAATTATCAATGCCATTGATATCAAATGGAGCATGATTATCATTGCTATTGTAATGGCAGTTGGTGGACTAATTAATTCTAAAAAAGTTGGGATAACAATGAGTAAAAAAATCACACCTATGAACTCAGGACAAGGGTTTACAGCAAATATGGTCACAGGTTTATTAGTTACAACAGCTAGTGTACATGGGTTACCTGTATCTACAACGCATGTTTCTGTCGGTTCTATTTTTGGTATTGGAACGATTACTAAAAAAGCAGATTATAAAATGATTGGTAAAATATTATTATCTTGGTTGCTAACCCTTCCAATGGCAGCAATTGTTAGTGGTTTATTATTTAAAATGTTAGAAACACTCACATAATTTTGGCCTATCGAAAAGTACATTGATATTATATCAAATTCCTATTCAGGATATTGGAATTACCTTAAAAATGAAATTCTTCTTCAAAACAATTGGGATAACTATTTTTATGGACTAATTATTATTTCCCTGCTTGTTTGGGTTTTAGAAATTGCATTTCCTTGGCGAAAACAACAAGGTATATTTAGAAAGGATTTTTGGTTAGACACCTTTTACATGTTTTTCAACTTTTTCCTTCTCAATTTAATTGTTCTCATTGCCTTATCAAATACCGCTGCCGAATTTTTTAATGACATACTGGGCGCCATTGGTCTTTCACTTTCAAACTTTCAATTGTTTGATTCTAATGACTTACCAAAGTGGTTAGGATTACTTATTTTCTTTTTGGTAAATGACTTTGTTCAATGGAATACACATCGCTTACTACATCGTATTCCTTGGCTTTGGAATTTTCATAAAGTCCATCATAGTGTCAAAGAAATGGGATTTGCGGCGCACCTACGTTACCATTGGATGGAACCTGTTGTATATAATTCTATTCGCTATATTCCTTTAGCAATTATCGCAAATTATAGCGCTCAAGATGTGGCTATTGTCTATTTCTTTGCTATTGCCATTGGACATCTCAATCACGCTAACCTCGGTTGGGATTATGGTATCTTCAAATATATTTTTAACAATCCAAAGATGCATATTTGGCATCACGCAAAAGAACTTCCAAAACATGTTAGGTTTGGCGTTAACTACGGACTAACCTTAAGTATTTGGGATTATATTTTTAAAACGGATTATGTTCCGCATAGTGGACGTGATATAGAACTTGGCTTTAAAGGTGATGAGCAATTTCCTAAAGATTTTTTACAACAAGAATTATATCCACTTAAAACTAAAAATTAGCAACAATCTCGAGTGTTTATTATGTCAATTAAAAATTTTAATATGAACAGCATAAAATATATATTAGTATTAGCTATAGTGATTAACATTTATGGTTGTTGCTCTACAAAAACGGCCACTTCTAACACTACAAAAAAAGAGACAGCCATGGTTGAACCTACAACAGAAACTGAAATTGAAACTGAAACTGAAACTGAAATTGAAACTGAAATTGAGATTATAGAAAACACTGAAGATACCATAGACGAAACCCCCGATACAACTGCTAATGAAAACATTGTAGCCACTCCTGTTGTGTTAGAAGATCCTATGACTAACGATGCTAATGGAATAAGAGCTAAAGTTGATCATGCCGTTTGGAATGAATTACTACAAGCGCACGTGTCCAATCAAGGCAATGTTGATTATAAAGGATTCCAAGCCGATAAAACCAAATTTAATGGATATCTTAATTTGCTTTCAGATTTACCTCCTCAAGAGTTTTGGAGTAAAGACGAAACCCTAGCCTATTGGATTAATGTATACAACGCTTATACCATAAAACTCATCTTAGATAATTACCCAATTAAGAGCATTAAAGACATTAAAGGACCTTGGAGTCATCGTTTTATTAGAATAGGAGAAAAATGGTATACGTTAAATGATGTTGAGCATAGAATTATTCGTAAAATGGATGAACCTAGAATTCACTTTGCGCTAGTTTGCGCTGCAGTGTCCTGTCCGCGTTTATACAATAAAGCGTTTACCGAAAAAGACTTGGAGGCCGATTTAGATTTGCTAACAAGAGGATTTCTAAGCGATACTTCTAAAAACGAGCTTAGCGAAAATGCCATAAAACTTTCAAGAATATTTAAATGGTATGGAGGTGATTTTAAAAGTAATGGTAGCACGTTAATTGACTTCTTAAACCAATATTCGACAGTGACCATTTCAGATAAAGCTAAAAAAAGTTATAAAGCCTATAACTGGAATTTAAATGAATAATATCTCTATTATAATTCCTGTTCTGAATGAAGCTGACACTATTAAAAAACTCCTTTTTCATTTAATAGACAATGCCTCTTTGCAGAACATTTCAGAAATCATTGTTGTTGATGGTGGAAGTACTGATGGTTCGCAAGACATTATTACATCTTTAGATTTAAATATTAAACTGCTGTCTTCGTCTAAAGGTAGAGCGCGGCAAATGAATGCTGGCGCTAAGGTCGCAAGAGGTTCTATTTTGTATTTTCTACATGCAGATTCGTTTCCTCCAAATCGTTATGATCAATTTATTATTAACGAAGTTAATAATGGAAATAATGCTGGGTGTTTTAGACTAAAATTTGATAGTAACCATTGGTGGTTACGATTGGCCAGCTGGCTTACTCAATTTAAATGGAGAGCCTGTCGTGGAGGAGATCAAAGCCAGTTTATTACAAGAGCATTGTATAATGAAATTGGTGGTTATGATGAAAATTATATCATTTATGAAGATAACATCCTCATTAATGAACTGTATGAGCGTAAAGAATTTGTAGTTATCAATAAAAAAATAGAAACCTCAGCACGACTCTATCGAAAACATGGCATCTGGAAATTACAATATCACTTCTGGACGATATATGTCAAAAAGTGGTTTGGTGCCTCAGCAGATGATTTATTTGCTTACTACAAAAAGCATATTTGCTAAGATTTCATTCGTTTTCTAATATCGCTTAAATTTTCATCAATCACCAGTGATCCATCACGAAACACTTCCCTCAACTCACCTAGTTGTTCATCACTCCAAGATACCTGATCTTTAAGAATGTAGCTTCCATTTTGTTTTTCAATTTTAATTAAACCTTTAGCCGATTTCTTTGTGCCATCATCTGTAATAGGATCTTTATAGATCTCACGACCCTCTCCATTCACTTCTCCGTAGGTTGCTTTCATTGCAAATCCGAACGTATCTCGCGTATTGTATTGATAAGTAAATGAACCAATACCCAGAACAACATTTGTAGATGCAAACCCCTTTTGTTTTAATCTTTCACAAATTTGAGTAGCTCTATCTAAGGTGATACTATCGCCATAAATAGCACCAATATGTGCATCGAGTTCTTTATAGCCTTTAGCATTTATAGTGCCTCCAAAAATATCCCAAAGTAATTCTATAACACCTTTTTTCTCTTCGGAAGTCTTGCCATTCTCATTTCCGCATATAATATCTACAGGATCACCAGAATCTGGTCTAATCACCACTTTTCCTTCTCTTTGCAACACTTCGTTTTTAAGATTTGGAAGGTACTCTGTTAAGACTTTCCATAAATCCCAGGTATCAGATACAATAGACACAATTCCATTTGGATACACTTCTGTTATTAAACGTTTGAAGGTTTCCTCTTCTCCAGAATTAGTCCCCATACACATCACTGAATGTTCGGTTGCAGCCACAGAACCTCCAATTAATTCAGTATCTGAATTTGCATTATAATACGTTTCAAGAAAATCAATGGTTGGTATGGTATCTGTTCCAGTAAAGCTCAATAAATGTCCAGATGCAGAAAGAACAGCAGCTTCTAGACCAGCCATGCCACGCATAGAAAAATCATGACCTTGCCAATCCACAAACTCAGGTACAGACGATGTTTCTTGAGCATAGTGGTCTAGTATGTTTCTATATTGTTTTGCAATGGTAGCCGAATTACAAGGCATCCAAAGTGTTGTGGATAATAAGGTTTCAAAATAATTAGTCAGCCAGAAAAACTCGGGTTTTGTGTTGTACATAGTCACCATTGGAACACGAATAGGCACCTGTACACCCTCTGGAAGGGCTTTAATTACCATTGGCAAGTAACCTAAATCGTGTAGCGCTTCAATATGTGCAATACCAACTTGATTTGGACCAAGGTAATTGTTGATGCGTCTTGAATAGCGTTTGCAAATAACCTCTTTAGGCTGGTTGAAAAAATTAGTATTGAAGCCGTCTATCATGTACTTCTTAATAAAGTATTGAAGTCCAAAAAAGGTCACTTCATTAACACCTTCAATACGACTTTTTCGCGGTGTCCAGTTAGAATATACCAAAGTGGTACCTTCTGGATATTGTCTTCTGTGATCAACTTTATAACCGTCTGTATATAATAATGGATTCATAATGATATTAATTTGCGTAATTATTACACAAATATACATTTATACAAATCGCCAGCCAAATAATTTGCGTAATATTTACGCAAATTTAAAAAATAACCTATTTACCCACTAGTACAGCACGTATTCGCTTATTAACTATTTCTATCTAAACGTTTGTCTTTTATAATGCGATACGGACTCGCATTTCTCCCGCTTTCATTGGGATATAATGACATCACAACATCACTTTGGAAAACTGCTTTGGTTTCTAAATCTAATGCAGATAATTTTCCATCAAATGCAGCGCCTGTATCAACATTCCAAAGGTTAACAACATGGATTGGTTGGTCACTACCAAAACGAATGGTTGGCGTATGACCAATATAAATTTCGTGATAATGTTTAAGGCGCTTTGGAAACAATTCTGAATCTCTCGAAATAGTTTTATCCATCGTTAATGCCGTTTCCCAAAGTGTACGATCAAAATACAAATTCTCAGGATGTACTTCTTGCTCTACACCATGCATTGATGTAAAACCAGCATGCACAAACAAGCGGTTATGAGAATCAATATGATAGTATTCCATACGTTCAAAAAAGTTAAGGTGCTCTTGCTTTTCTTCATCAGAAAACCCTTCATAACTCTCCATAGTTTCCTTTCCGCCATGAAATACCCATACCTGATTTTCAATTCCTGACGCCAGCCATTGCTCGCACCAGGCATCATGATTTCCTTTAATGAATATGCATGTGTTGGTTTTAGACAATTCTATTAAGTAGCTAATCACTTGAGCAGATTCGCTCCAACCGTCAACATAATCACCTAAGAAAATTAGTTTGTCGTCTGCCGTTAATTCTAAGCGTTCTAAAAGTTGTTTTAAGGCTTTTAATCCGCCGTGTATATCGCCTATGGCAAGTGTTCTATATTGTTTCATTTATTTTTATTTGTTTCTCAAAAAGGTCCAAAAATTCTGCAACCGAACCTCTATATGAATAGTATTGTTTTTTATCTTTAAAGTGCTCTGTAAAAGCATTGTCTTCCAAATTCACATCAATAACAGATCCTCCATATTGCAAGGTTTGTCTCACTAAAGCATTGGGAAGATTTGTTGCTCCTGAGCTTCCTAATATCATTAAAAGACTCGTATTCTTTGCAATTCTTAAGGTGGTATCTACTTTAAAATTTCGTTCATTATAATACTCATCAAACCACAAAATATTTGGTCTTGTCACCTCTCCACATCTAGGGCAAACCAATAGGGCTTTTTCATCATAGGTTAAATCTTCTTCATGGTCTTTTAACGGAATTTCACGAGGAATATCATATACCTCTTTAGAACATTCATCAGAACATCGCATTTCTCTGAGGTTACCATGAATTTCATACATGTTTTTTGACCCAGCCCTTTGATGCAAATTATCTATATTCTGCGTAATCAAATGAAACCGCTCTTTGAGTTCCTTCTCTATAGACACCAAACTAAAATGTGCCTCATTCGGTTTAGCTTCTGCAAACATTTTTTTTCTAAAAAAAGTATACTGCCAAACCTCATCTGCATTGTTTGAAAAATGTTTGAACGTACCAAAAGATTCTGGTTTATAAAACTTTGTTCCCTTTACCCAAATGCCGTCAGCGCCTCTATATGTAGGTATGCCACTTGCCGAAGACACACCTGCCCCAGTTAAAAACGTGATGTTATTTCTGCGTGCTCTTGTTAACCCTTCATTTATTATGTTTGTTATAGCTCTCATAATTTCTCTAATTTATACATAACATCAGTCCTTAGCACATACTTTGTCCCAGATATTATTTCTTTTCCTTCGTGTCGTACAGGATGATGAAACACCAAAGCCATTCCTGTTTTTGGTTTCACTGTTGTAATTTTCCTAAACTCAGTTTCTCCTCCTTCAAAATCGTCATTCAAATAAATTAAAAAAGATAGAATACTAAACTCGGTTTCATTGCGCTCATAACTTCCATCGCGATGCATTTTAAAACGTTGTCCAGGTTCATATCTATAAATCCTGAACATTTCATTAAGCCCAATAGCTTTACTTGCACCAAAAGAACTAGGCACAAAAGGTTTTAATTTTGACCATAATTCTTGGGCTAAATTGTCATCAAAGAACAATAACCTATCATTATTACGAACACCTTTCATCATCACCTGATTGCCGCCCATGTTAATTTTGGCTTCTTCAAAGGTCTGCAATTCAGACTTTTCGATAAAATCTGAGCATTCTTTTGCTGACAGAAAATCGTCAACTAAAAAGATTTGCGGGTCTAATTCTATTTTTTTCATTTTTAATCTAATTCCCAATTACTATAGTTAGAATACGCTAAATGATTCCTAGTATATTTATTCATAACCAAATTAGTTCCACAGTTTTCACATCTTTTTTTATAAACCTTTTTTTCCGATTTGTCCTTAAATTTAACTTTCATGAAAACATCTGAAATAGGTGAATATTCAATACTATCTTTACAATTAGGGCAGCTACTTAAATTGTATTCTATAAACTCAGTAGGTACATGATCTGTTAACCACACCTTATTTTCTGAGCAGTAAAACTCATAACCTTTTCTATGCATTTCTAAAGCTCTTATGCTTAAAATTATTGGTACACCTCTTCGACTTCCCACTTTGATTGCTGTTTCTCTTTCTTCACTTAAATGCACGTGTTGACGACGTCTTTTATCTAAACCTGATGTTTTTATGGACTCCAAAAATTTATCAACAGTGCCATGATATAAAAACTCAGGTGGCTGTTTTGGTTCAAATTTTAAATCGACTGTTTTTACAGTATGCCCTTGATTGGCTCTTATTTTAGTGTTGTTTTGATTAAACGAAAATCGTTGTTTATCGTTTGTTGTCACAACTTCAATAAGCTCATCGAAAGAAAAATGCATATGTCTGCTCTTTGCTTTTTCAATCAATTCATCTACTTCGGCCCATCCATTTTCATCCAACTCTAAATTGATGTACTTTGGTTTGTGTCTTAATACCAAACTCAAAAATTTACTCATATGTTTTTTCTCTTTGTCGTTCATTAGTTTAATGGATTTCCGTTTAAGATATCGCGCGACACTTCACCAATTGGTATTCTAAACACAGGTATCTTAATGTTGTAATGTGCAATGAGTTTCTTAATACTCTTATCTATTTCAGAGCTATCATATCGCGACGAAAAATGCCCTAAAATTAATTGTCCTACTGAAATATTAGCGACCATTTCCATCACGTCTTCTAAAGAACTATGCTTGTTTCTATCGTTTCCTTTTTCTAGTTCATCCTTTTTCAAAAACGTGGCTTCATGAATTAAAACGTCGCAGTTATCAAATTTCGAATAGTCAAAAACGGGCGTATCTGCCGAATAGATTAACACATTTTTTTGCAACTGTTCATTGATGTAACCATCTCCTTTTTCTTTCTTCAAAGCCACAATATCGTGAGAAGACAGCTTAGCGAATTCTGGTTTCAGTTTGTTTTTGGTTTCTATGACTTTATAAGACAAACTTTTGAGTTGCCCTGACACATCAATGTGTTTATTTTCAAACCCTTGAACCCTATAATTCGTTTTAATATCAATCATTTGCTCATCCTCAAGTGGTGTCCAAATCGTTCCGGAAGTATGTGGATCAAAACGTCCTGTAAAGTCTTCTAGAAACCTAAACGAATTGGCATCTTTTGGATAATAGATATGAGGCCTTCTATGCGAAAATAACTGATTGTATTGCAATAACCCTCCCAAATGATCTCGGTCGGCATGAGAGATAAAAACATGTTTAATCTTTCCTGTTTTACCGAGTAAATTAGATGTGAGTCCATCTCCAGCATCAAGTAGTAACCCGAGTTCTTCAATGAAGTACCAAGTTGCAAATAATGCTGTAGAATAGCCATGTATTGTTAATCTCATAATGTTTTATATAATCTATCACAAAGTCGAATAATATCTTCTTTTCGTGATATAACGTTTAACCATTTTTCTGGTATGGCTTCATAACCATATATTAAGCCTGCTAGTCCACCTGCTATGGCTCCAGTTGTATCTGTATCCCTTCCCAGATTAACCGCTTTTAAAACCGTTTCTTTATACGAATTTGACGTTAAAATACACCATAAACTGGCTTCTAAACTATCCAAGACATACCCACTAGAACTGATTTCACTTTCCTCCAATTTATGCAAAACTTGAGGTTCATACTTTCCTATTTGAAGTTCAAGAATTTTGTGAAACTTGTCCATTTCTATTTGAGAACAAATCGCATTTGTATTTAGAAAGTGAGTAACGCTCTTTTGCATTTCTGCATAGGCGTTCCATTTATCACTTCCATTCAAAATATGACGCGCATATTCAAGATAAATAAAACAAGCCAAAACCGCTCTTATATGAGCATGTGTGATAGATGACACATCTTTAATAATATCGAATCGCTTTTCAATATTAAGGTCTTTAATGTAATATAGTAAGGGTAAAATTCTCATAAGAGACCCATTACCATTATCCATTTCCGACGAACCACCAGCAAGTATTGGTTTTGTTCCTGTTTCAATAGCATAGATGGCGCGATCAGTAGAAATACCAATATCAAAAACGCGTCCGTGAGGTGTCCATAATTCTTCTTTAGCCCATTGTACAAATTTTTGACCAATATCATTAATATCATATCTTTTACATAAACTCTCTGCCAGACAAAAAGCCAAAGAGCTATCGTCGCTCCAGGTTCCTTTAGGTTGGTGATGCGAACCATACTCCATCATATCTACTACTGGAAATTGCTTTAAGTAATCTCTGTCTTTAAATTCGACAGGGACACCTAGTGCATCTCCAACAGCTAAGCCAAATAATGCTGAATGTATTGTATTGGTTTTCATTGTAATCGTAATTGTTGTTTTAAACTCTCGCTGTCTAAAATTAATGGGTGTTCCTCTGGAACCATTAGTTTATCAAGTTGATTATTTAAAAGATGGTTATACTGTTCCTTTACAAAAGGTGTGATGTCTTCTATTTCGAGAATATCATCTTTTGCGTATTGTTTTACCTCATTTCCTCGTATTCCTATTTGGATTGCTCTGCGCTCCAGCTTAGCGCCATAAGGATCGTGATCTGGATCCCATTGCAAGCGAATTGATGAATTTTGCACTTCTTCTTGCCAATGTTCTCGTGTTTCATATAAATCTGATTGATAGCTAGAATACACGGCTTGGTTGAGATAACGCTCAAAAGCATCTCGCCTTAAATGAATTGCCAAAACTGTTTCCTGTCCTTCTTTAGTTGCCCATCCATTTCGATACATCATCCAAAGAAAATTTGGTTTAATCCATGTCATTCTATTTAGGCTAAAAGCACCTCCAAAATAGTTATTGTCGCTTGCAAAGTTTCCAATTTCAGGTCTATAAGATTGATATACTATAATTTCAGACTCATCATACTGAGCCATAATATGATGTCCTGTTTTGGGCCATACTTTTTGTTGTTCTATATATGGTTTTATATTAAGTTTCATTTTAATTTTGCTTTATAAATGTTATAATTCTCTTCGTCAAAGCATACAAAAATTACCTCTTCAACAATCTCACTTTTAAAGTTTGATACTGTTTCAATAGCAATATTTGCGGCCAAATCTTTTGGGAATCTATAAATCCCTGTACTAATATTTGGAAACGCAATTGATTTTAAGTTGTTCATTTCGGCGAGTTTCAAACTATTATTATAGCAATTTGCCAAAGCCTGTTTTTCTTGCCCTAAACGTTTCCCTCCATTATAAACAGGACCAACTGTATGTATCACTTTTTGAGCGGGTAAATTTCCTGCTGTTGTCATGACTGCTTCACCTGTTTTACAGTTCCCTTGTCGATTTCTTATATCTCGACATTCATCCAAAATCTCTGAACCGCCAATACGATGAATGGCACCATCTACTCCACCGCCTCCTAACAAGGATGAATTTGCCGCATTGACGATAGCATCAACTTTTATTTTGGTGATATCACCTCTTTGAACCTGAATTATCATTAGTTATGCTTCTTTTAATTTTTCTAAAAATTCATTCACAATTTGGTGCTCTGAATTTTTAAATTGGTATCCAACAAAAACTTTAGTGATTTTTATGGAACCAATAATTGCTTGATTAAAGGTTTCCAAATCTTCAGCAGGTACCCATAATTCGTTATGAATTTTACCGCCTACATTTTCCACTTTATATTTTAAAAACTCTGCTTCGGAAATATCAAACGCTGTGACAAAACCAAGGTAATTGCCAAACTCATCTTTAGTATTCCATTGCGATGCAATTTCACTAGCATAAGCCTCATTTAAAACAGGATAAAATATAGGTTGCCACTCCAATCTAGGTGGAAATCTAGTAAAGTTACTGTCAGAAATAAGAATTAATTCTTTTTCTCCAATAGGTCTATATAATGTTCTTGTTTTCATTTTTATTTTCTATTATAAATTTGATAATCCTCATGGCAATAGGATCCTATTTACAATGTAAATTTCCTACCATTTTGATGCCGCCATGAATTACTTTCTAATGAGCCTTTCTGTTCTGGCTTTAAGCTATAACATCTACTAAATAATCCTTGTTTACCCTGCACGCTGAACACCAGAGTATCGTTATTCGTAAGTCGTCCCATATAGTTTTCATCACCAATTGAAAACATCATATATCCTCTTTCGTTAATAGCATATGACACTAGATTAGATCTCATGTCTTTGAGGCGATTAATATCAAAATCATCCATCCAACGGTTTTCAATAATATGAGGTTCTAGTTTTAGATATTTTCGATCTAAAATGGTTAACACAAATTCATAGATGTAATAAAACATATGTCCGCCTGCAATAAAATCGACAACCGAATAAGGCCCACTACTATAAGGTTTGTTAACTATTAAAGCCATCACAATAGTGTTTTTAATTTAAGTTGCTCGACGGTTTCTTCATTCAAATCCTTAAAGCTATTTGTGCTGTATATTTTAGTAAAGTGTTCGTTTAGTAACTGAGTACCTTTATTAAAAATCCCATGACTAACAGCTAAGTATAAATCACCTGCATTTGTTTTTTTTAGTGCTTTTGCCAAGCCAACAAATGTCCCGCCGCCATCACAAATATCATCAACAATTAAACAGGGTTGCCCTTTTAAATCATCCTCATAGACTTTAAAACCTTCGAGTTTTCCATTTTTCACATTTCGCTTTTTAGAGCACTCTACAACCGTTAAACCGCCCAAAAACTCTGATACCTTATAAATTTTCTTTAATGCTCCTCCATCTGGAGAAACTAAAATAACTTCGGTATCAATGTCCTTAATTACATACTTTATAAACTCATGATTACTAAGCACTTTACAATTATTAAGTAAAGCCGGAGTAACTTCAGAATGCGGATCAAACACAGTAACAGATTCTAGGTTTAAGCCATTAATTAAGTCTGCATATACCTTAACTGATAATGATTCACCAGGAATCATGACACGATCTTGGCGAGCTCCAGGCATATAGGGCAAAAACAAATGAATGTTTTTCACTGCAAGTCGTCTTAGCGCATCAACCGCAATGAGTAGAAATCCGAGATCATTAAACGACTGAATACGTGTGGTTATGAATACCTCATTAATTTCAGTCAAATCTGATTGAATTTTAATATGAGGTTCTCCACCAGAAAACGTAAAACTATCAAACTCAATAGCATTTTTTTGTCCTAAAGGAGTAAATAAAGGATCTAAATTTAAAATCATTTGCGTCAATTTTACACAAATGTAAAAGGAATAAGTGAATCGACAAAATATTTTGTGTAAAAATTACACAAACTTAATATCAAAGTGGAAACCATCATCCACTAAGGCATCATATTTTTTCTTATTGAATTTAAAAAGTTTGGCAGGTCTGCCGCTTCCTTCTTGGTGCATTTTATTGGTTTCTTCTACAAAACCAAAGCTCTTAATTTTTTTTCTAAAATTCCTTCTATCAATATCACGTCCAAGGATAGTAGCATACAAATGTTCTAAATCTGAAAAGGGGAATTCGGCATTTAGTAAATCAAAACCAATAGGTTGATAGAGTAGTTTTCCTTTTAAGCGTTTTTCGGCAGTATTAAATATTGTTTTATGATCAAAGGCTAGCTTAGGAAGTTTGCTAACTGGAAACCATTGTGCTTCATCGGCATCGGTGTCGGCTTTAATCTTAAAGTGATTTGGCTTAACCAATGCAAAGTAACTTACAGATACGACCCTATTTCGAGGATCTCGTTTTGGTTTTCCGAACGTATATAACTGCTCTAAATAGTCAATCTTAACACCTGTTTCTTCCTTGAGCTCTCGCTTTACAGCTGCTTCTAAAGATTCGTTTTCCAATACTAATCCACCGGGTAAAGCCCATGAGTTTTTGTAAGGGTCTACACCTCTCTTAATTAATAAAACAGATAAATTTCCTTTAGATTCGTAACCAAAAACTACAGCATCTACTGCAACTTTGATATCTTGATTTAGCCCCATTATATTTTGTGTATTATAAACACAAATATAGTGATAAAACTAAAAATACTGTCCAATTCCGAAAACCAATCCTTGAGTTGCGTCGCTGGTCACTCCAAATCCATAATCAATCCTAAAAATAGCATTGAAGATTTTCTTATGAATAAATCTTACACCAAGTCCCGGATAGACGCGTATATTTTGTGAATCGCTAAAATCACCAAAGTCTCCTCCTGGATTACGCCAACTTCCGGCATCAATAAATGCATTTCCTTGTAATGAAAACCAGTCTTTTTCATAGAGTGTATGACGATATTCTGTATTCAGTACGATAGCAGCAGTACCTCTATCAATAGTATTCCCAACGCCTCTAACATTTAAATTATTATCTACTGAAAAAGGAGCAAAAGGTGTGTCGTTATTGGTTGCTAAACCTAAACGCAATCTACTCGCCCAATTTCCTTTATTACCAAAGCGCTTAAAATATTGAAAATCATTCCACCCTATTAAGAAGGCAGGTAGCTGTGCTTCATTTCTCGAAGTAACATACTGAAAATTAAAAATGCTTCTAAACCCTTCAACGTATTGATAATCGTAGTTTAAGTTATTGTACTCATAAATTAGTTTATAGAGCAACTTATGCACTCGTAATTCTTGAGGCACGTTTGGACTAGTAGCACCAGATTTATATTCATAATCTTCGGTAAAATAGTTTAATCCAAACTCGAATCGGTTATTAAAATCAAGTTGAAACAATGCTAAAAACTCTATAGACTCATTATTGTATTTATAATCTGATGTTGTATTATCAAAAAACACGGGTTCTTGTGTTGTTAAATTTTGGTAGTTAACAGCTAGTCCAAATTGTCTCGAAAACAAATAAGGTGCTCTAAAATTTAAGGCATATGAGTCGTAAATATCCTTTTGGTAAAATCCGCCAAACGTCATATTCTGACCAAAGAGATTAAACTCATATAAACCTAAGCGATACGCGAATTCATCATCATTTGTGGTATAGACATTTGCAGATGGGATAATTGTAAAATTCTCTTCAATATTATAAAATACGTTATATGTATTTTCTTCATCTGCGGGAAAAACTTGATAGTAAGCATGTGCAATTGATGGCAGACGTTTCAATAGTTTAATATCGGCTTCAATAGCCAAAGAATCCAGTTTTGAACCTGCTTTTATATTTGAGATTTTTTTGACAAAAGACGCCTTCAATTTTTTATGTCCTTGTACTTTTAAATCGGCTACTGTAGCTTCTTGAGTAAAGGCTAAGGTAGAAGCGAATAATAGTAGTAAAGTGATTACTGTTTTCATGTGATAGTTGTTAGACTCTTTGGTCGGTTACATCACATTTCCTTACGTAAATTTTTGTGTTTTTATTCGGTTTTATAAAATGTTTGCAATACCGTTTCAACGGGTTTATTTTGAGGTGTGAATTGGTTGTCTTTTTCTCCACCACTCTCTTCATAATTATGAAACCATTTCCAAATAAAACCTCCGGCAAACCATTCTTCGCTCCAGAATTCTTCAAACAATGCTTGAGTCGCATTGGTTTGTCCTTCAAAGTTTAACGATTTTATGGTATGATCACTTTCCCATGGTTCTTTTCCTGTAAAGTCCATACTTCGATAGCCATATTCAGTAAACAAAATAGGTTTAGCATGTGTTTCTGAAAGTGATTTGATAGTTGTTTTATGTTTTTGCCAACCCGCTTTACAATCTTCGATAGTTGGTGTTTTCTTATCACTTACTGGAAAATAAGCATCTACACCTATATAATCGAGCTCTCCCCAAAATGGTGTACGTTTAAACTCATCCCAATTTGCGGCATAGGTTAACTTTCCTTTATAAATGGTTTTGATTTTTTTAATGAGATTATGCCAATAATTTGGTCGTTCTTTCACAAAGTTTTCCAGTTCTGTACCTATACAAAAGATTTCTGCCTTTGTTTCATTTGCTAAATGGGCATATTCTAGTATAAACTTGGAATACGATTCTTCAAGTGTTTTCCAATCGGCTTCATTAGACATTTTAATATAGCCAGTAAATTCACCACGCCAAACCCAAATTTGGGGTTTAATCATTATTTTGATGTGTTTCTTCCTAAGTTGCTCTATATACTGTTTGGCTCCAGATCTTGTTTCACCAAACCATTGTCTATCTGTGTTATGAACAATCTCTGGGTGTTCTAAATTTCGGATAAAACCAAAAGGCATAATAGCTGCATAATTAGCACCTACATTAACCACAGGTTTTGTATGGGTTTCGTCTATGGGAATGGGTGAAGCTACAAAACTCAAACCGTTAATTTTTTCGGGCTGAGCGCTACATGAAGTAACAATACATAGTAAAATTAGAAGTCTAAATAGTGTCATAAGATTTAATTTAGACTCCTAATTTAATGCTAAAGACTAGAATAATGCTCTTAAGCCTATGTTAAATGTTTGTCCGAGACCTGTATTATTTCCTCGAACAAAGTTGGTATATAAGGTTTCGATGTTTAAAACTTTACTTAATTGATATTTGGCACCTCCTCCAACAGCTGTGAAATCTTGCTCAAAATCATTACCTGTATCAATTCGTTGCGAATGCTGCACTAATCCTAAAATTGTGAATTTCTGACTTGGGAAGTAACTCAAAAACACGCCTGGTGTTAAATTCAAACTATTATTAGCAAAGCTATCTTCTTTTTTACCAAAGTTATACTCGGTGTTTAACTCTGTAAATATTTGCCATTTATCTCCAGGAAATGTGTAATCATAGAAAAATCTATTTTGAAATATAAATCCTTTCTGATCTAAAAACACATTGTCTTCAGTTTCATTGTCTACCAAAGGAATATGGAAAGCAGTTTGAATTGTAAAATTGCTCACACTTTTTATTGGATTAAACTTAATTGCTGGTGCAAACGATGTAAAACCAGAACGTGCAGTACCTCGTTCACCGTCAAATGAGAATACATCTAAAGCACTTCTATCGTTAATAACATTAGAACGAAATTCCAATAGTAGTCCAACATTAAAGTTACTCTGCTCAGAAATACCAGTAAAAACATCTAATGTTGATGTAAAGAACGTCTGTCTAGGTTCTTCTCCATTAGAAAATGTACTTTCGGTTTGTGTATAAAGGTTATTAAACCATTTAATATCCCATTGTCCTTTATTTAATAATTTTGAAGGTGTATATTCTTGAATTACACTTTTTTCGGCATCCTGATCGTCTTGAGCAAATCCAGAAAACGCAATACTTACAATGGCTATTAATGTGATTATTTTTTTCATTTCAATTTTTTTTGGTTGTTTATTTTTCTTTTTATTGTTTGTTTAAATTCCAATTATAGGTGTAATATGACACCTTAGATTTAGGTGCAATTTTATCGGTTCTAAAAGTGTTTATATAGTCTATTTCAGTTCCTTTTTTAACGAAATCCTCTTTATACCATTTGAAAATTTCTGAAAGTTCAACTTTATTTTTTTTAACCTTAATAAAGCTAGAATTGTTAAGTGCTATTTCGGTCTGTTTTTGCAACTGCGCTTCTAATGTATTTGGCAGGTATGCTTTATTAATTAATGGCGGACAACCAACAGCTCCACATACAAGAACAAAGTGAAAGCGTGCATCACCAAATTGAGCTCTTAGCTTTTTATTTTCGATGTCATTAAGTGTAATAGTTTCACCTGCAATTTTATATTTGGTTTTATCGAAGAAACCCTTTTTATCTAATGGCGATTTTATCGGGTAATTATCTATAATACCTTTAATTACCGAAATATTATAAGCATTAATCCAAAAGGCTTGATAGGTTTTAGCATCACTTTTTGATACCGAAACCGTTTCGGCTAGTGTCGCCAAGGTATTTAAGGCTTCTTTATTATTATTAATTTTAGAATAAGCCACTTTTCCGTTTGAAACATTTGTTTTGAAAAATGCATCTGCAGCTTTAAAAAATTCTGAAGTACTTTGAGAAAAACCAAAGTTTAAACTCGCAAAAAACGATAGAATAACTAATTTATATTTCATGATTCGATTATCTTAAATTAAAAATTTTACAATCGCTAAGTCGTTTAAAAACCCTTTACTTACAAGGATTTTAAAAAAATTTCTGCGTCTAACTTTTGAAGAAAACCTTACAAGATCACTTTAATTTAAAACAGATATAAATTAGAAAGCAGGATTAAGTTCTTATCTTTAGTAACGACAGAATCGTCATAACAACCAAAAAATTATGGAGCATATCGTTATTATAGGAAATGGAATTTCTGGTGTTACTTTAGCAAGGCATATTAGAAAATTTTCCGACAAAAAAATCACAATAGTTTCTGGGGAAACAGATTATTTTTTCTCGCGTACGGCCCTCATGTATATTTATATGGGTCATATGAAGTTTGAGCATACGCAACCCTATGAAGATTGGTTTTGGAAAAAGAATCGCATAGACCTTCGTAAAGCCTTTGTGCAACATATAGACACCGATAAAAAAACACTAGCTCTTGATGATGGTGACCTCCTTACCTATGACAAATTAGTGATAGCAACAGGAAGTAAACCAAATAAATTTGGATGGCCAGGACAAGATCTAGATGGTGTTATGGGCATGTACCATAAACAAGATTTAGAAAACTTAGAAGCCTATGCACCAAACAACAAAGTATGCAAAAGAGCTGTTATTGTTGGTGGAGGTCTCATTGGTATCGAACTTGCTGAAATGTTAAATTCTAGAAATATTCCTGTTACATTTTTAGTACGCGAATCAAGTTTTTGGAATGGCGTGTTACCAGAAGGAGAAAGCGCCATGATTAATAGACATATTAAAAACCATCATATAGATTTAAGACTGTCTACTAATCTAAAAGAAATCAAAAGTGATAGTAACGGCAAAGTTAAGTCTGTTATTATTGAAGAAACTGGAGAGGAAATTGCATGTGATGTTGTAGGATTAACAGCAGGTGTATCACCAAATATTGACTTTATAAAATCATCGAACATTGAAACTGGGAGAGGTGTAAAAGTTAATCGATACTTAGAAACTAATGTGCCTGATGTTTATGCCATTGGCGATTGCGCTGAACAACATGAAGCTATAGGAAACCGAAGACCTATTGAAGCCGTTTGGTACACAGGACGTATGATGGGAGAAACATTAGCACAAACCATTTGTGGAAATCGCATTCAATACAAACCAGGACACTGGTTTAATTCGGCTAAATTTTTAGATATTGAATATCAAACTTACGGTTGGGTGTTCTCAAAACCAAAAGAAGGTCATGCTCATTTTCATTGGAGACATGCCGACGACACAAAGTGCATTACCATTGAATACGACATCTCTACAAACCAATTCGTGGGTATTAACACGTTCGGAATACGAATGCGACATGAAACTTTTGACACATGGCTTACCGAAAATAGAGATGTTGATTATGTTATAAACCATCTTTCTGAAGCCAATTTCGACCCAGAATTTTACAGCCATTATGAAACCGAAGTCCTATCGGCTTATAATAACCAACTACAAACCGCATAATCATGAGCAATAAATTAAATCATAGTATGTCATTAGCTAAACCTGATGCCATTAATATTTCAACAAAACAAAAAGTAGCATTAGCGATAGGCATCATTGGGCTATTTATTTTAGCATTGGCCCTTTTTAATACAAATTTCCCTAATAAAGGCGTGTTCTTGACACTAGCTTTAGGTTTAATAACCATAGGAATAGTAGTCTATTCTAGAGATGCTTATTTAACCAAACTTGAAGGTATTAAAAATGATGGTGTTTGGTTTAAATCTATTTCTTCTCGAGGTGTTTGGGGCTGGATTGTAGGTGTTATTCTAACAACCTTTTATATTGTACTTTACTTTTACCCACAATATTTAGGTTTAGATACTGCAACTAAGGACCATGCAAACAACACAGGCTTGGTTAGTTTATTTGACCCATTAAGTCAGTTGTTAAGCGGCAGAAACGCAAGCCAATGGTTTGTATATGGAGCATTATATACTGTAGCTATTTTAGCATTTGGCTATAAATTTATCTTGAAATACAGACATAATCGCTATCAACAAATACGTACGGTTTCTGTGATGTTCTTTCAATTAGGCTTTGCCTTTTTGATTCCGGAGTTTATGTATGTTATGAATAACGACTTACCATACTACGATTTAAAGAGTGTATGGCCGCTTAACTATTATATTTTTGACGAATGGTCTGTAAATGGCTTCTTATCAAACGGAAGTATTGGTTTAGCCTTAATCTTATTTGGGATTATTTCCATATTTGTTATCACCCCTATTTTAACTTATAAATTTGGAAAACGTTGGTATTGCTCTTGGGTTTGTGGATGTGGTGGACTGGCAGAAACTGCAGGAGATTCATTTAGACAATTATCCTCTAAAAAAATGTCTGCTTGGAAATTGGAACGTTGGCTAATTCATCTTGTTTTGGTGTTTTCTGTAGTCATGACAACAGCTATGGTTTACACCTATTTAGGCTATGATAGTAATGACTTTTGGTTAACAAGAGGTGTTTTCATTGCTTTGATTATTGGCTTTTTGACTGTTGTATTTGCAGGAGTTATGCTTTTTAAAAGACAAGAATTAGGCAAAGATGCGAAATATGGTGCCATAGGTTTATTTGCTGTAATAGCTATATTAATCACTATGCATCTAACAGGTACTAATGAAAACGTATTTTATGTAAAAGCAGGAAATTTAAGATCGGCTTATGGTATTTATATTGGTTCTATTTTTTCAGGAGTTATTGGAACAGGTTTTTATCCAATTTTAGGAAGTCGTTCTTGGTGTCGTTTTGGATGCCCAATGGCTGCAATTCTTGGATTCCAACAACGTTTATTTTCTAAATTTCGAATTACAACTAATGGTGGGCAATGTATTTCTTGCGGAAATTGTTCTAACAGTTGTGAAATGGGAATAGATGTAAGACATTATGCTCAAAAAGGAGAGAATATTGTACGCTCAAGTTGCGTTGGATGTGGGATTTGTTCTGCTGTTTGCCCAAGAGGTGTATTAAAATTAGAGAATGATAGTATGAAAGGGAGAATTAATCCGACTGAGGTATTATTAGGAAATGATGTTGACCTTATGGATTTGGTTAATCAAAAATAATTCTAAGCACATGAAACACATAACCATCTTATTTCTCGTTTTTTTTAGCCTTAGTTGTTATGCCCAAAGAGACTATCAGAAAAATTATTTTGACAATGGAACTTTAGCTTCTGAAGGATGGGTTAATAACAATCAAAAAGTGGATTTCTGGAAATTCTACCATAACAATGGTCGATTAGAAAGTGAAGGTCATTATGCCAATAATAAAAAAATTAAATATTGGAAATTTTACCATACCAATGGAAAGTTAAAAGATGAAGGCCATTATGGTAAAGGTCAAAGAATTAAATATTGGAAAGAATACCGATTTAACGGAACCATTAAAAGCGAAGGTCATTATGTTAATGGAAAGAAAAACAAATGGTGGTTGTTTTATGATTCTAATGAAAAAATAAATCATAAATGTCAGTTAGAAAATAATATAAAAAACGGATATTGCCTCATGTATAAAAACGAGAAGTTAATCTCTGCCGTTAAATTTTCCGCGGGAAAAAAAATCAAGGAATGGACAGATTATCGCTCATTTAGAAAAGAAAACAGATTAAAAGATCTTCAATGACCAATATCAAAGTGATTATTCCTGCATATAATGAGGCAGATTCTATTGCACATGTTATACAGGATGTTCCAGACATTGTAAGTGAGGTAATTGTGGTAAGCAATAACTCTAACGATGACACTGAAATTAATGCGAAAAATGCTGGAGCAACAGTACTTAGCGAGGACAAAAGAGGTTATGGCTACGCCTGTTTAAAAGGAATGGATTATATCGCTCAACTCAAGACCTCTAATCAACCTGATATTGTGGTGTTTTTAGATGGCGATTACAGCGATTATCCTGAAGAGTTAACCAAAATAGTTGCACCTATTATAGATAACAATATCGATTTTGTTATTGGAGCTCGTGTAAAAAAATTACGAGAAAAAGGATCAATGACATTACCTCAAATCTTTGGAAATTGGTTAGCTACAACGCTTATGATGCTATTGTTTAGAGCTAAATTTTCAGATCTAGGTCCTTTTAGAGCCATTAAATATAGTAAGCTCCTAGAACTCAATATGGAAGACAAAACTTACGGATGGACAGTTGAGATGCAACTAAAGGCATTACGTAAAAAATTAAGTTATACAGAAATCCCTGTAAATTACAGAAATAGAATAGGTGTCTCAAAAGTTTCAGGTACGGTAAAAGGTGCTATATTTGCAGGCGTTAAAATTCTTGGTTGGATTTTTAAATACAGTTTTAAAAAATGATTCTTGAAACGACTATAATTGTCATTTATACCATTGCTATCATACTAATTTTCATGTATGCCTTGGCACAACTTAATTTGCTCTTTAATTATTTATCATCAAAGAAAGTAGATACGGATTGTGAGACTTTTGATTTGTCAAATCCTAATGAAGTCCCTTTGGTAACCATACAATTGCCCGTTTATAATGAGATGTATGTTATGGAACGTCTTCTAGACAATATTGCACTTATTGATTATCCAAAAGATAAACTAGAAATACAAGTACTTGATGATTCTACAGATGAAACTGTTAAATCTACACGAGCCCAAATTGAGAAATTAAAGACTACAGGTTTAGATATTAAGCATATTACTAGAACCGATAGAACAGGATTCAAGGCAGGAGCTCTTAAAGAGGGTTTAGAAATTGCTAAAGGCGAATTTATTGCCATTTTTGATGCCGATTTCCTTCCAAAGAAAAACTGGTTAAAACGTACAATTCCTTATTTTAAGGAACCAGAGATTGGTGTCGTTCAGACACGATGGGGACATATTAATAGAGACTATTCTATTCTTACCAAAATTCAGGCTTTTGCTTTAGATGCACATTTCACCTTAGAACAAGTGGGACGAAACAGTAAAGGTCATTTTATAAATTTTAATGGAACTGCTGGTGTATGGCGTAAAGCATGTATTATCGATGCTGGAAATTGGGAAGGTGACACCTTAACTGAAGATTTAGATTTAAGCTATAGAGCCCAACTAAAAAACTGGAAATTTAAATATCTTGAAGATGTTGAAACACCTGCAGAGTTACCTGTGGTTATTAGTGCTGCCCGTTCTCAGCAATTTCGCTGGAATAAAGGTGGTGCTGAGAATTTTAGAAAGATGCTCTGGCGTGTAATAAAGTCTAAAAATATATCTACAAAAACCAAAGTGCATGGCTTACTTCATTTATTAAACAGTACCATGTTTTTAAATGTATTTATAGTTGCTGTGTTAAGTATTCCAATGCTATACATTAAAAACGAATATGCACACCTGAGGTTCTATTTTTATTTCATGAGTTTCTTCGTGATGAGTACCGTAATCTTCTTTATTTGTTATTGGTTTATGTACAAACAAATTTATGGTAGCGGGTTTAAAAGATTCTTTGGTTATATTGGTATGTTCTTTACATTTTTTTCAATAGCAATGGGCTTCTCTCTTCACAATTCTATTGCTGTTCTAGAAGGCCATATGGGTAAAAGAAGTGAATTTGTAAGAACACCTAAATTTAATATTAGTACCATTAAAGATTCTTGGAAGGGCAATAAATATTTGCGTAAAAAGCTATCACTAAATGTCGTAGTAGAAGGCCTTCTTATGCTCTACTTTGGATTTGGTTTATACTACGCATTTGTAGTTGGTGATCAAGGTGGTGATTTTGGATTATTTCCTTTTCACCTTATGTTATTTGTTGGGTTTGGTTATGTCTTTTTTAAATCTCTAACGTCTAAAGTGTAATGCAATTCTGGAAGGCGTATAAGATTCCATTAGTGCTTGCTTTTGTTAGCTTATGTCTTTATCTATTATTTGCATACGATCTCGTTAGAACAAACTATACAAAACTTATAGTGTTATATTGCTTGCTATGGCTGGCTTTTATTCTACTTCTGAAATACTCAAAAAACCAGTTAAAGTTCTTAACGTGGTTAGCTTTTTTAAGTCGTGCCGTTTTTATTCTGGCGATTCCAAATTTGTCTCAAGATTTTTACAGATTTATTTGGGATGGCCGTATGATTTTAGAAGGTTTCAATCCGTACTTAACAACGCCAGAGTCGTATATTCAAACAGGAATTGACCTACCCGTTGCTCAAGCAGAAACCTTGTATGCTGGTATGGGAGAACTCAATGGAAGCCACTACACCAATTATCCACCAATTAATCAACTATGCTTTACAATTGCTGCCCTCTTTTCGGGTCATAGTGTTTTAGGTTCGGCACTCGTTTTGCGGCTTTTGATTATTGCGGCCGATTTTGGAACATTATTCTTTGGAAAGCGTTTGCTCGATAGATTAAACATCCCAGTAAAAAATATTTTTTGGTATATACTTAACCCGTTTATTATTATAGAACTAACAGGTAATTTACATTTTGAAGGCGTTATGATATTCTTCCTCGTTTGGGGTTTATATTTACTTCATAAAAACCGCTGGAAATGGGCTGCAGTTGTATTTGCTCTATCTATTTCGGTTAAATTGATTCCTTTATTGTTTTTACCCTTGTTTTTTATGTGGTTTAATAAAACATCTTCCAACGATTCGACAACAACGCCCATTTTTAATTTTAAAAAGTTGCTATTGTTTTATACTATAATTGCGGGTGTTACAATGCTATTATTTGTACCCTTTTTCTCTCTAGAATTTGTAAACAACTACGCCCAAACAGTAGGTCTTTGGTTTCAAAAATTCGAATTTAATGCAAGCATATATTATCTCGCCAGAACAATAGGCTATTGGTTTAGAGGTTATAATGAAATTGCAGTTATAGGTAAAATACTGCCAATTTTAGTGTTTTCGTTTGTAATGATTTTGGCGTTTTATAAAAAAACAATGGACACTAAAACACTTATTAAGCACATGCTTTTTGCCTTTGCATTTTACTTATTTTTAAGCACAACTGTACATCCTTGGTATATAGCCACATTATTAGTTTTAGGTTTATTCACAAACTACAAATTCCCAGTGGTATGGAGTTTTATAGTTATATTAAGTTATCTCGCCTACATCAATCTTAATAAAGCCGATAAGTCTGAAAATTTATGGATCATCACGCTAGAGTATGTCATTGTATATGGTGTTTTTATTTGGGAAGTTTTCATAAAAAAAGCCAACCCAAAAGAGTTGGCCTCATCATAGATCGATAATAAAATTATAGTTTTTTTAGGGCTATAATTGTATGAATCTCCACCTCTTCTTCATAACCATCTTCGTCTTGTTTAGGTTCTATAAGTGTCTTATATGTACCACTAAATTTAGAACCAATAAGTACTTCAGATCTTAAATCAAACGATTTCAAAAGTGATTCATCTACCTTTTGAAAGGTCATTGTAAATTGTTCTCCGTCTGTATTAATTCCAATAAAATTATAGCCATTCTCATTATAGCCATCATAGACACCTTCGAAAGTTCTGGTGTCTTGCATTGGTAACATTGCGGTAACTGTTAGGAAACATAAAATAAGTAGGCTGGCAATTGATTTTCTTTTCATTTTAATAGATTTTGAGCGTTGAAAATTGTTTTATTTTCTTCGGAATTTTGCCACCTCAAGTCCGAAAGCGCTTTTAGTAATATCATCATGATGACTTACATGTGGGATATAATATATACGCTCCTCACGAAGGTTTAGATTAAATCGATCGCAATTATTAAGTGAAATTTAAGTCGTGTGTACCACTCTATTTTTGTTAAAGACATAACAATATTGGCCTCATAACCTGAAACAAAATAATCTCATTAAAACTCAATTCTAAGGTTTCTTACTTAGCCTTTAGTTATATAAAGAAGCATTCTATTAGTCATCATCAGTTATATCATCGTGATGTTTTGGGTCTTGAACCGCTTCTGGGTCATCATTATCGAACGCTTCATAATCCTCTTCATCATAGTTTTCCATTGTTGTCGCAAGTTTTGTACTCACCTTAACCAAGTATTTGGTGTCTTCGGTAGTCACCTCAACGGCCTCAACAATTTCCTTATTAGCATTTGTAAACGATATTATATGTCCATCATCATATCCATACGGATACTTTTCAACTAATAAAGCTAAAATTTCTGGTGTTAATTTTTTAAAATCAACAATAACGCGTTTTAGGTTATCTCGTTTATTCATAATCGTATATCTAGTAGGTTGCAGTTAAAGATATAGCATTCCCTTTTTTAAATTTGAATATATTAATAGCTAGTTAAAATTATAAAAATAATTTAATCTAAAGTATATTATTTTGGTCAATACTTAAAAATTGAAGATTAAATTTCGATTAAATATAGACTGTTGATTTACGTTAAAGTTGAGTTACTTTTTCCTAAAACACTCTAGATTTCATACTTTTATTAAAATTTCACTCAATGAGAATGTATTTTCGCTAAACAGAGTGTTACGCACACTCAATACTAGTTTAATGTAAAACACAGAGTGTTTAGATTTGATGTAAACAAAACAATATAATTATGAAAACACTAAAGATGAAAAGAATTACACAAGCTTTAGGTCTCATGGGAATAGTGATGATGGCTGCCCTAATCACCAATCCTGTGTATGCTCAAACACAAGCCGCTGTTACTGCTTCTGTTGTTGATCAACAATTAACCGTTAAAGGTAAGGTTAGCGATGACAAAGGACCATTACTTGGAGTTAATATCGTGCTTAAAGGCGGTAAAGTTGGTACTGTTACAGATCAAAATGGTGCATTTACATTTCCGAGGGCTTTAAACCCAGGGGACACTTTGATATTTAGTTTCTTAGGATATGAAAAACAAGAAATTAAGATTGATGCAGAAACGACGTTTATTAATTTAATATTATCGTCTGATTTGGTAGAAATTATGGGAGCCGTATCTACAGATAAACCATACAAATCTAAGCGTTCTAAAAACTAAACATAGCATTGTTTAAATGAAAACAAGGCTATATGTATTGCTCTTCATAGTTGCATGGCCATCATATGCCCAACTATCTGATTTTGATCATATCAATTTTCGAAAAGCAGATAGTACTGCAATGGCTTGTAAGGATGAAGGGCTTTATAATTTACCTCAACTCACACAAAAGCTAACGTCTCACTTAGATACAGATGTAGAACGTTTTAGAGCCATCTATCTTTGGGTATGCACTAATATAGCTAATGATTATAGTCTCTATTTAAAAAACAAAAGGAAACGCTATAAATTTAAAAATGACAGTCTTAAACTTAGTGCATGGAATGACCGTTTTAAAAAAGTCATCTTTCGTAAGCTCTTAAAACAAAAACGAACCATTTGTACGGGCTATGCCTACATTGTGCAGGAGCTTGCTAAATTAGCCAACTTAGATTGCGAAATTGTTCATGGTTTTGGGCGTACAAGCATGACCGATATTGAAAGGCTCAATACTCCAAATCATTCATGGAATGCGATACAACTAAATGGCAAATGGTATTTATGTGATCCAACATGGGCTAGCGGAATTCCAAACCCAGAGACTAATGTATTTAAATTTCAATATAACGATGGTATGTTTCTAACCAATCCTCAGTTATTTGCCGTAAATCACTTTCCTTTAGATCTTAAATGGACACTATTAGAAGGAGAGCAACCTAGTTTTGAAGATTTTTTGGCTGCACCAGTAATTTATGGTAAGGCCTATACCAACTTAACCGAACATGTAACTCCAAAAAAAATGCACCATATCATTCAGAAGAATGACACTGTTCTATTTAAGTACCAACTTCATCAGGACGTTGATCCTGATAAAATTCGTTTTTTAATAGACAATGGTTACAACAATAAAAAGATAAAGCCCACATCGACATTGATAGATGAAAAATCATTAACCTTAGAACATCTTTTTGATACTACAGGTTTTTACGATGTACATTTATATATAGGTGACGACCTAATTTCTACATATACAGTAAAAGTAAAAAGTTGAATATAGAAGACTATCGAACATATTGTCTATCAAAAAAAGGTGTTACAGAATCCTTGCCTTTTCCAAAACTTCAGAATATTCTCGTATTTAAGGTAATGGGGAAGATGTTCACTGCAACAGATATTGACACTTTTTCTAGTTTTAGTATAAAATGTGTTCCAGAAACCATTGATGACTTAAGAGCGGAATATGCTTCACTTCAAGAACCTTCATATTTCAGTAAAAACCATTGGAGTAAAGTCATAATGGATGGATCCATTCCAAATACCTTATTATATGAATGGCTCGATATTTCCTACGGTTTAGTCGTCTCTAAACTAACAAAAAAAGAAAAAATTCAACTTCAAAAGTTATAACATCTGCAAGGTATTTACCTCCTGCGGTGTTAAATGTTTCCAGTGCCCACGTGGTAAATCCTTTTTTGTTAAGTGACCTATTTGCACACAATCTACCTTTATTATATCATACTTCAAGTAGTCAAAAATGGTATGTAAAATAGAATTTCCAGTATTCTTAATCCTTAGTCCAATCTTAGTCTTAGGTTGACCATCTATATAACTTACCTCCTCAACAGATACCAGTTTCCCTTCAATTTTAAATCCGTCCTGTATCTTTTTGAAGTCTTCAAATTTTAAGTTTTTATCGAGCTCTATTTCAAACAATCTAGACACACCATTTTTAGAATTAGTAAATTTCTTAACAACAGTATCATCATTTGTAAAAAGTAACAAACCTGTAGAGTTTCTTCCTAATCGCCCAATAGGCTTAATGCGTGCATTAGTTGCATTTGATACCAAATCCATAACAGTTCGACCTTTGCTCTCACTCGTTGTTGTAGCGAAACCTTTTGGTTTATTAAGCAATACATAGGTCTTCTTTTCTGGATTGATTCGAGCACCATCAAAGCGCACCTCATCATCTAGCTTAACTTTATAACCCATTTCGGTAATTACTTTTCCATTCACTGTAACACTTCCAATCGAAATATGCATATCGGCATCTCTACGAGAGCAAATACCAGAATTAGCAATGTATTTGTTTAATCTAATTTCATCTGGATTGGACTTCTTTGTCCCTGTAGAGCTTTTTTTCTTTTGAGACGTTTGACCTCTAACAAAACCTTTGTCACCTCCTCTACCTGATTTTTTATGTTCCGATTTATCTCCTCCTCTACCTGAAGTTTTACCTTTTCCACCGCGTCCTTGTTGTCTGCTCATAATGACTAAATTTTGCGCAAAGATACCTCAACCTTAAGTTAAAACCTATTTTGGTATTAAATTTGTAAATTGTTTGCTATCATCATTGTAAATCAAAGCATTATGAAACGTCTTATTCTAATTTTTGTATGTTTAATAATTACCTCCTGTTCTTCATCAGACGATTCAAATACAAATCCAACAGATGATGGTCCTATAAGTACTGATATAGCATTAACGTTGAAATGGGAAGATGAAATACCTACATTTTTACCACAAGCTATGGTTTATGATGAATTTGACAGGCCATTTCTGTTCTTAGCCGCTAAAGGAGGTGGATTATTAATTTTAAATGATAATGGCGATCAAGAACCAACTCAGGCGGCTCAAGTTCCAATTACGGATCTTTATATGCTTCATGCCATGAATATCGTCCAAAAGGGAAATTATCTATACATCGCGTTAGGTGATTTTTTTGATGGCGCCAATGGTTCAAAAGCTGGGTTAGCAATTATAAACGTAGAGAATCCTACAAACCCCGTTGTTGAAGGGCTCTGGGAAAGTGATACAACAATTGGTGGAAGTGCCATAGTAGCTGTGCAAGGCAATTATGCATACTTAGGCGCCATGGAGTTTGGCATATTCATACTTGATATTGAAAATCCACAACAGATTACAGAAAAATCTAATTATACACCAGATCTAAATTACCCAGTTGAAAATCCAGATGGCTTACAAATACCTAACGCAAGAGGTATGACTGTTGTAGGAAATACAATGTACTTATGTTATGATGCTGGCGGTATTCGTATCATTGATATTTCCGATAAAGAGTTTCCTATGGAAATTGGAAGTTTTCACAATTTTGCTGCTATCGAAAATACACCAAAGGCTTATAATAACATTATTGTTAGCGGTAATTTAGCCTATTGTGCCGTAGATTATTGTGGTTTTGAAATATGGGACATTACTACGTTAGGACAAGAAGAATTAATTGGATGGTGGAATCCTTGGGATTGTAACACTCTTGGAAACCTATGGTTTAATAGTCCTGGTCATGCCAACCAAATGACCTTTGACGCTACCAACGAACTTATCTTTGTTAACACAGGCCGAAGTGATTTGTCTATTCTTGATGTATCCAATCCAGAAAATCCAACATTAAAGCAGTCTTATGGTGTATTTGATGATACACAAGCCACTTGGGGGATGGGTATGCACAATAATGATATTTATTTGCTTTACATTACAGCAGGTGTACCCCTTTATAGCAACTGGTCTGGTTTAAAAAAAGTAAGCTGGGCGTTTGAATAACAAGTTACCAAAATAGCACTGGCAACTTAAGATGTTTTATCTTTAAAAGAGACCGTAGATTGGCGTTCGCGATTTACTGATAACTGGGTAACATCTGGTCTAGAATAGTGCCCAACAGGATCAAAATTTTGGCGCTCTTCTAAGATACGGTTAAAATCTAATGTGTGATAAATTAATCCTTCTTTATGTAAGACGGGCTCTACTAACCATTCGCCATCTGGTCCTGCAATGCAACTACCACCATTGGCTAAAATTTCAGGAGCTTTCTTTAAAATTTGATCTAAATTTGGCGTATCTGTTGGAAAGTCATCAGTAGTCATTAAGCTAGATACGGAAAGCACAAACGAACGGGATTCTCTTGCAATAAATCGCGTAATATCTTTCGTATTGTGATCACTTCCTGGCCACACAGCAATATGAACATTTTCACCTAAACCATAGAGTGCTGCTCTAGGTAGAGGCATCCAATTCTCCCAACAATTTAACCCGCCAAGCGTAAAATCTTTTAAAGGATGTACACGTAGTCCATTACCATCACCTGGAGACCATGTTAAACGCTCATCATATGTTGGTTGCAACTTACGATGAACAGACTGAATAGTTCCGCTATTATCAATATAAACCAACGATGCATAAACACTATGACCTCCTCTATCAAGCGGACGTTCAATAATGCCCAAATAGATGGCAATACCATATTGTTTTGCTAATTCACAAATAGTCTTTAAGTCTCCTTTTTCAATAGTAATTGAGTTACTCACATAATGGGCGTGTAGTTCTTTATTTACGTTTGTATTCCATTCTGCTCCACCTGTTAGTGCCAACCAAAACGGATATCCAGGAACTAAGCCTTCACCAAAAACAATAAGCTCTGCGTTTTGCTCGCCAGCTTCAATAATTGTTTGTTCAACCTTCTTCAGAGTTTCTGTTTTATTCAACCAAACTGGTGAAATTTGTGCCAAGGCCACTTTAAGAGTATGATTCATTAGATACGATTTAAAACAACATTTACATTAATTAAAACTATACTGAACACACCAGCCACAATAATAAATTTCAAAATATTATGAAGTATTAAATAATGTGTTTTAGTCTTAGATTTCCATAACAATAGTAGAAAAACCAAGAGTAAAATTACAGAAAGGTAAAAAAACAAATACATATGCCCTACATGATAGCTATGAAGTAACAGATAAATTGGTATACTTGAAAGCACAACCAATATGGTAAGCATTATTTTTGAAGCATTTTCTCCATAAACAATAGGTATTGTTTTGTAATCTAACAATAAATCTCCTTTCATGTTTTCGAGATCCTTGGTTAACTCACGCATAGAAATGATTAAAAACAAAAAGATGGCATGAACGAAAATAACAGATTCGAAGTTCTTGTAATACAGGAAAATTGCAAAAAATGGTAAAATCGTTAATATGGCCGAAGTTAAGTTGCCTATAAAGGGAAGTTTTTTCAATTTATGTGAGTAAAACCAGATTCCGAAAATATAGATAGAGAAAAACAACACGGCTTTAAAAGACACATAACTTGCCATAATTACAGCCGAAAAATTAAGCACAAAATAAAACGAAAGCTTTGTGTTCTGACTTACTAATTTATCGAGTTTTGATTTATTAGGTCTATTAATAAGGTCTTTTTCAGAGTCATAGAAATTATTAATTATATAACCTGCCGCAATCGTTGCTGCAGACGCTAAAACCAGCATCAATAAATTAATATCAAAAACCACTTCTTTGAGAGGTTTATCATGGGCTAAAATATAAATAGAAGTCAAATATTGGGCAATGACTACAATGAGAATATTATAACCGCGAACGACAGAAAACATGCTAAAAAATTTCAGCAAGATATGTTTTTGTCTACGAGAAAACATATATGGAATTTTAGAAGTTATAAACCACTTCTAATTTGTAATCTTTAAGAGATTGCTTAGCGCGATCAATATCTTCAGTAAAACCTAAGATATAACCACCTCCACCAGAACCGCAAAGTTTAAGGTAGTATTCATTGGTTTCAATTCCCTTTTTCCAGAGTTCATGAAATTGTTTCGGTATCATAGGTTTAAAATGATTAAACACAACTTTAGACAACTGTTTTGTGTTTTTAAATAATGACTTAATATCACCTTTTAAGAAATCTTCAACACAAGCATCTGTATGTTTAATAAATTGATCTTTCAACATACTTCTAAATCCTTCTTGCTTCATGTTTTCCATAAAAATACGAACCATAGGTGCTGTTTCTCCAATAATTCCAGAGTCTAGTAAAAACACAGCGCCTTTGCCATTTGCCTGTTGTGCAGGAATCCCTGTAGCTTCAATATTATCTTTTGAGTTGATTAAAATAGGTATACTTAAGTAACTATTTAATGGATCTAAACCAGAAGATTTTCCATGGAAAAACGACTCCATTTCAGAAAAAATCACTTTGAGTTTTAGTAATTTTTCACGTGTAAGATTTTCTAAAACTGTAATCTTATTATGTGCATACTTATCATAAAACGCTGCCACTAGCGCGCCACTACTTCCAACGCCATAGCCTTGCGGAATTGAAGAATCAAAATACATTCCTGCCTCTACGTCTCTATTTAACGCCGTCATATCAAAAGTCACTAATTCATCATCCATGTCTTTTAAATACGACACAAATTGTTTTAAGCTTTCATTTGATTTGATGGCTTCTTCAGACGGATTCTCATCGGTCTTCAAGGCGCCATTATAAAAATTGTATGGAATGGATAAACCTTTAGAATCTTTAATGATTCCATACTCTCCAAACAGTAAGATTTTTGAATAAAAAAGAGGTCCTTTCATGTATTTAAGCAATTGGCTTTAACAAATATACGTATTATTATACTATTTGGTTTATAATCCATAGTTAAGACCATGGTAAATTATTGACATTGGCTTTAAATTAATTGTGCTCCAAATCCAATTTGATCGCTAATATAATGTCCGTTTTGACAATATGCAACCAATTCATTATTAATAAATTGAAGCACGCTTTCCTTTTCATTTTCAGGATATAACACATGAACGTTTGCTCCTGCATCTAGGGTAAAACACACCTTAGAGTTGGTTGCTTTCCTGTAATGCCAAATTTTACTGATGATTTCCAAAGTATTCGGTTTCATTAAAATAAAGTATGGCATGCTTGTCATCATCATCGCATGTAAGCTTAATGCCTCACTTTCAACTATCTTGATAAAGGCATCTAAATCTCCTGTCTCAAGGGTAATTTGAAGTCTAGACATATGTTGCGCTGCCTGTTTAAAACGTTCATTTGCAAATGGATGTCCGTGCATTAAATTGTGACCAACAGTACTACTTACTTGCTTCTCTCCTTTATCTACCAATAAAATAGTATCCTGATAATTATCAAAATTTTCGTGTACTGCATAGGGATATTTTTCGCCATATAAATCACTACTTCCTTTAATTATGTCGTGTGCTCCCCAAACTACAATTGGCCCTTCTATACTCCTGCAAGCACTTCCAGATCCCAAACGTGCTAAGAATGATGCTTTCTTATTAAAGAATTCCTCTGAGACGTCTTCTAAAAGTTCTCTTTCTATACTCATTAAACATAATGCTAAGGCACTCATCCCAGAGGCCGAAGATGCAATACCTGAACTATGTGGAAACGTATTTGACGTTTCTATTTTAAAATGATACGTCTTCAAAAATGGCAAATAGACTTCAATGCGCTTAAAGAACGTTTCTATCTTGGGTTTAAAATCTTCTTTTTTGTCGCCATCTAAATAGATTTCAAAGGAAAAATCTTCATCAGTTTCTTTTTTAAAGAAACTAAGTGAGGTTATTGTTTTACACTGATTTAGAGTAAAACTTAGTGACGAGTTTTCTGGAATTTGATGTTCTTTCTTTCCCCAATATTTGACTAAAGCAATATTACTTGGCGATGACCAAGTAAAACGTCCAGTTTCTAAAGTTTTAGGATATGGTTTTGAAATAAAATCTTGTACAGTCATTTGCCAAATTTATGCTGACAAAGATAATAACTTCAAGGCTATAAATATTATTTTTTAAATGGATATGATGACAAATTAAAATAAGCACGATGTTTAGTAAAACAACATCAAACAATTATGAAAACGCAACATTTTACTTCAGTCTTAATTATTATATTATTTTGGTCTACAAGTACCTATGGTCAAAACGATACTATAGATAAGGATACATCAACTTCTCAATTTAATATAGCAATTAATGGTGGTCTTAACCTCTCTAACAACTACGGCGACGTTGAAAGCAGCGAGTCTTTCCTTGCAGATTTCCATATTGGCGCAATTATTAAAGTTCCAACAGGTTTAAACTTTGGTATTCAAGTAGAACCTCAATTCTCTAGAATTGGTAGTGCTATCGATGGCAAGACTATAAAACGTTTTACTATATTAGATATTCCAATTCTCGCTCAAGTATATGCCGTAGACCATTGGAGTTTTGAGGCAGGACCTAAAATTGCAATCACACTTGATCAAAAGCAACGTCGAAATGAAGAGTTAGAAACAGTAGATCGATTAAAGACTGTTATCCCTGGAGTTGTTGCTGGTGCCACATACAATTTTAACAAGAATTGGTTTGGTCAGTTCAGAGCCAATTATGCATTTACAGATGTTATTAAAAAAGATGCAGGCGATACAGAAGGCACGTCCATTTTGTTATTTCAATTGTCGTTAGGTTACTGGTTTAATTAAACTACAGTACTAAGATCAATAAGTTTTACCATTGTTTTAAAATTTCTGGAAGTAGCTCTAACATCTAACTTCTTTTCAAACATGTTCATGTTAAACTTAGATTTGCCATAACCTGCAGCTGTAAAAAAATAAAGACAGTCATTAACTATTTGATACTCTTCGTTATCATAAGAAATGTGTTCGACTTCTTTCAGAGATTTTAATTCTGGTAGTGCACTCAATAAGACAAAATAGCACTGCTCTTTTTTTATTTCTGAAAAAGGACAAGCATCCAAAATCTTTATTAACTGATCTCTTGTTTTAGCAATTACTGGAACATCAAAACCAAAATGATCTAAAATAGATTGATGGACCATCTGTTCAACATTGTTATGATTATCCTCGGAAGATTGAAGGATAATATTTCCTGTTTGGATATATGTTTTTACCGCATTAAACCCACATTTCGAAAGTAATTCACGTAACTCGGCCATGGGTACTTTTTTATGCCCTCCAACATTTATACCTCTTAATAATACGATGTAGGTATTCATGATTGTGCTATTGCTTTTGCTGCAATGTATGCTCCTGTCCATGCATTCTGAAAGTTGAAGCCTCCTGTTACTGCATCTATGTTTAAAATTTCACCAGCAAAGTACAGATTTTTATGATGTTTACTTTCAAAGGTTTTAAAATTAACTTCTTTCAGATTAATACCACCAGCTGTTACAAACTCTTCTTTAAAGGTGCTTTTTCCAGTAACATCAAAAATGGCAGATGTTAACGCTTTTGCTAAATCTATTAAAAAGGGCTTACTACAATCTGACCAATTCATCGTTTTATCAATCCCAACAGCTTCTACAAGTCGTTTCCAAAGTCGTTTAGGCAAACCATATTGTACAGAATTGGCCACAGCTTTCCTTGGTGATCTTTGTTTCATTTCTATTAAAAACAACAAACAATCTTCATACGATTTCTTAATAAAATTAACTTCAATTTGAAATTTATAATCACGTTTAGCCAACTCAATAGCTCCAAATGCCGAAAGTTTTAAAATAGCCGGAGCACTCATCCCAACATGTGTGATTAGCAATGGACCTTCGCTCCATAAATTAGAATCTACAACTTTCACTTCAGTATTTAAGGCAACTACTCCAGGAATATCTGCGATACGCTGATCCTTAATATCGAAGGTAAACAAGGAAGGAACTGGTTGTTCGATGGTATGTTCAAATTGTTCTAAGAGTTTCCATATTTTTGGATTACTACCAGTGGTCATCATTACTTTTTGTGCAATAAAATCGCCTTGAGAGGTATGTAATTCCCAGTGGTCATCATATGTTTTTAAGGATTTTAACGCATGATTATAGTGTACATCTACATGATGCTTTTTACTTTCATTTAAAAAACAATCTACTATCGTCTGTGAAGAATTTGATATAGGAAACATACGACCATCTTCTTCGATTTTAAGTGCTATGCCTTTCTTCTCGAACCACTCAATTGTATCTCCAGTCATAAATTTGTGAAAAGGTCCCAATAGTTCCTTTTCTCCCCTTGGGTAATTGCGTACTAATTCTGACGGCAAAAATTCGGCATGAGTCACATTACAGCGTCCTCCTCCAGAAATTTTCACTTTTTGAAGTCCGCTTTTTCCGCGTTCTAGAATGGCTATTTTTAATTTTGAATTCTGTTCGGCAATATTTATCGCAGCAAAAAAACCTGCCGCTCCACCACCAACTATAATGACATCATATGACTTCATAAACGATCTGGATTATCAGAAATTATACCATCAACACCATAAGATTTCATACGCTTAATAGTTTCAAAGTCATTGACTGTCCAAGTAATCACTTTGTAACCTGCATTTTGTGCTGTTTTTACATTGTCTCGAGTTAATAATGCAAAATTTGGGTGTATGGCGTAAGCATTAATCGTATGGGCAAATTCTAGTGCATCTGCAACACTTGCTTTGGTTAAAACAGCCAAACGCAAATTACTGTTAGTATCAAAAACAGATTCAAGTTCATGCTTTTGAAAACTCGACACTATAAAGTCCTCAACTGCCCATCCTTTTTGGTTGACAAATTTAGTGATGACTTTACATGTTTCTAGAGCTGTATCTTTTCCTTTTAATTCAATATTGAGTATACATTTTCTGTTAACTGTATTTAAAACTTCCTCTAAAGTTGGAATAGTAAACTGCGTGTTAACTTTTAGCGTTTTCAGTTCATTTAGTGTATGTTTAGAGACCTCTCCCGAACCGTTTGTCATTCTATCTAATGTGAAGTCGTGAAACACAACCAATTCACCAGAGGCACATTTATGAACATCAATTTCAATGCCATCAACATCAAATTCTAATGCTTTCACTATAGATTCTAATGTGTTTTCGACTTTATGATTTTTGGCTCCTCTATGACCAATTTTTATTGGGTTTTGCATAGATCATAAAAGTATAAAATATACTCAAATAATCTCATCAAAACTAAGTTTATAAAATCTTTATGAGTTTAGATTTTTGATTCTGGATAAAAAGGTTTTACATTTAAATTGAAATTAAATTCTTATGCCATCACAATTCAGCACTTTTCTTCTTTTTGCATTTCTTATAAGTTCATGCAGCACTGGCAAATTATCGGTAATTGCCGATTTACCTTCTAGTTTAAAAGAAACATCAGCAATTGAAATGACCAAAAACCCAGATCTTTTATGGGTAATTGAAGATGCAGGAAATAAGAATAATTTGTATGCATTAAACACTAAGGGAAAAATTGTCAAGGATATTAATCTTGAGAATATTCAAAACATTGATTGGGAAGATTTAACTTCTGACAGCCAGGGAAATATCTACATTGGTGATTTTGGTAACAATGCGAAAAAGCGAAAGAACTTTGCAATCTACAAAGTCATAAACCCCAAGGACGCGTCTACATCTGCCAAAGCTGAAGTGATTAGTTTTTCACTTCCGAAGGATATGGAATCTGAAGATTTTGAATCTTTCTTCCTCTATAACAATGCGTTCTATATATTTAGTAAAGGACATAAAAAATGTAAACTTATAAAAGTTCCAAATACAATTGGAGATCATGTAGCCGAATTCATTTCGGAGTATAAACTTAAAGGAAAACACCGAAGAGTAACCTCAGCCGATATCAGTGAAGATGGCAAAACTGTGGTCTTACTTACTCATGATAAGCTATGGAAATTGACAAATTACACATTAGATAATTTTTTCAATGGGACAATTGAAGTTATTAAATTTGATCACGACTCACAAAAAGAAGGTGTAAATTTTCTAGATTCTAATACGCTCTATATTACAGATGAAAAAACTAAAAACGAGGGAGGAAACATCTATCGTTTCAACCTTAACTAATCATCAAATTTGGCATTATGTTGTATGTATTTACCAACAACTATTGCCGTAACAATCACTAAATAAAACTGCCCCATAAGTCCTGTTATGATTGCCGCCTTTTGCGCTAAGGGCGTCACTGGAACAATTTCACCATAACCAATGGTCATTAGCGTGATATAAGCAAAATACATGATAGAATCCAGTCCCATAGATGTGTCGGTTGTATCAATAACGATGCCCCGAAAAGAATTTGGCTCAACCAATTCTATGGTTGTAAATAAGAAAAAAGCAATAAAACCTAAAGAAATATAGCCGCACATAAGTCCGATAACAACAAGATTATTAACGCGTTTAGCTTTCCAAATTTGTAGTATTATTTGGTGGGTTACAAGGATATAAAAAACAAAATAAACGCTTAATCTAATTAAAAAATTATCTTCAAAATCGGCCTGCCTGCTCATCATGCTGCTTCCAAAGACAACCAATGATATTCCAAAAAGAATAATTAAAAACCACATTAGTTTTCTCTTTTTGGATACCAAAAAAATTCCAGCTATTGTATTTACTAAAAACAATATTGGTGTTAATATGTTTTCAAAAAACTCACCAGGAAACAGTAATGACCCAAATAATATGCACAACTGGGTTCCGAAGAAAATTTCAAATCTATGCTTATATAAATCTTTAATCATCTAGCAAGGTTTCATTGAATTTGTAGTTTTTGTAATCCACTTTAAATAATGCACTATATAGAGATGGGATAAACAGTAATGTAATTATTGTTCCAAACAACAAACCAACCATAATCCCAATAGCCATTCCTTCCCACATTTCTCCTCCTGAAATATACAATGGAATTAAGCCAAGCACAGTTGTAAATGTAGCTAACAGAATAGGACGAAACCTCTGGAGACAAGCGGCAATTACGGCATCGTGTTCTGTTCTCCCTAAATCACGTTGTTCTATTTCCATACGATCTATAAGAACAATGGCATTATTGATTACAATTCCTGCTAACGAAATCAAGCCTAAAAATGGCATAAACCCGAACGCCTCTCTAAAAACTAGCAAGCCTACTACAACCCCAATAACTCCTAAAGGTATGGTTAAAACCACCATACTCATTTTTCTGAAAGAATTAAATTGAATAACCAAAAGAAGAATAATTATAAATCCTGCAATAGGCAAATAACTTATAATAGAACCCATACTTTCGGCTGTTTGCTCTGCATCTCCCCCAAATTCATATTCGTAATCTTGTGCCCAGTTTTGTTTTTGCTCATCAAGCCATGGTGTAATTTCATTTGTAATTGCCGAAGCATTTCCATCAGCGCGAAGCTCACTCGTTACATTAATTGTTCGTCTTAAATCAAAGCGCTTTATTTTAGAGTATTGCCATTGTGGAACAATAGAAGCGACTTGTAACAGAGGAACACTTCTTCCTGAATTCTGCGCATATACATTTAACGTTTCTAATGAGGCCAAAGACTGTTGCTGACTTTCATCGCTTCGCATCAAAATTGGAATAGATTTATCATCTTCACGATATTCTCCAGTTTGAAAACCATCCAATACAGTTTGTAAAGACGTAGCAATATCTTCGCTTGTAACACCTGCAGTTTGCGCACGATTTTGATCGATTTCAATCAAGAATTTTTTACTTTTTGGTCCCCAGTCATCCTTAACATTCTTAGTCCCTGCAATATTGGAAAGTTTTAATTTAACCGATTCTGCAATTCGAGATAATTCGTCTGGGTTACTTCCCGAAATTTTAATTTCTATAGGCGTTCCTCCTCCTCCAGCGCCAAGAGCTCCAACCTTAATATCTGCGTTTGGGAAATTATTAAAAGTGAAATCGTCTAGTTTTGCGACCACATCATTGTTTTCATTAAACGAAGATGTATTAACTAAAATATGTGCATAATTCGAATTCGATTCATCAGGAGAATATCCTAAGTCATAAGATTCTGGTCCTTCTCCAATATAGGATGACCAGTCTAAAATGCCTTTGGTTTTAGAGTCATTAACTCGCAAAGAATCAAACATAAAACCTTCAATACGTTTCACAACTTCGGTAGTTCTCTCAATTTTATTCCCTTCGGGTAGATTAATATCTATAGTAATAAGATTACGATCACTATCAGGGAAGAAAATGAATGGTATTTTAGTAAATCCGTATAAGGACGCAAAAAAGATTAGAAAGATTCCAATAATCACTTTCCATTTGTTGGTAAGTGCCATTAATATCAAATCCTTATAATAGGTTTTTAGCTTATTAATAACACGATCAATAATACTAGGCTTTCGTTCTCCTTTTGGCTTCACTTTCAAAAAGAGATAACAAAACAACGTAATTACGGTTAAAGCAATAATCCAAGAAGACATTAAAGCTATTGTAATTACTACAAAAATTGGCCCCACAATATCTCCCATTGTTGTTGGGGACAAGTAGAATGCTAAAAAGGCCGCAGATGTTGTTAAGGTAGAAATAAGCAGTGGCATCCAAAGTTCTGAAAACGCTTCAATAGCCGCTTTTTTTCTATCCACGCCTTGCTCCATTTTCACCATTATGGTTTCTGCCACTACAATGGCGTTATCAACCAACATTCCAAGAGCCATAATTAGAGCAGCGAGCGTAACCTGATTTAATCCCATCTTAATAACACCCATAATCATCAATGTCATTATGGTTACAATAGGAATAAGGCTGGCAATAACAAGCCCTGTTCTAACGCCTAAGAAAATGAGCATTACCAATAATACAATAGCGATAGACTGCATTAAATTAACAATAAAATCACTTACCTTAACGTCTATATATGAATCTAAAGAAGAGACTCTAGTCAACTCCAGACCAATTGGTAATTTTTGTTGCCATTCGTTGACCACTTTATTAACCTCTTCCCCTAAAGCAATAACATTTGCATTCTCTTTTAGGTTTATATGTAGTGAAATAGCGTCCTTACCATTGATACGTATTTTTTGGGTTGGCGGATCTATATACCCTTTACTAATTGCTGTAATATCTCCAAGTTTAACCAACTGCGAGCCGTTATCATTTCCAACTGAAATGAGCATGTTTTTAATGTCGTCTACCGAATTAAAATTTCCTGTAGGTTCTAAAATAATGCGTTCATCTCCTAAATTAATCTGCCCTCCAGAGTTTAAAATATTTGTAGACGCTATTGATTGTTGGAGCTTTGATGCGGATAATCCATACTCTTTTAATCTAGAATTATCAAACTCAACAAAAATGCGTTCTTCCTGTTCACCTCCCATTTCAACTTTAGCAGCATCAGGAATTTTAATGAGTGCATCTTTAATATCGTCTGCGTATGTTTTCATTTCTGCATAAGAATAGCCATCTGATGTTATTCCTACTACAATACCATATACATCGCCAACACCATCATCGTTCAAAGAAGGATTAACACCTTGAGGCAAACCTTGTAGGGCATTCAATTTTCGTCTGAGTCTGTCCCAAACCGATTGCATTTTTTGAGGAGTAACTTCATCCTTAAGTGTCACATTAACCACAGATAATCCTGAACGCGAGGTACTACTTACCTCTTTTAATTCTGGCAATTCTTGTGCTAATTTTTCTATTTTGTCTGTAACGAGTTGCTCAACACGTTCTGGTCCTGCGCCTGGAAATTGCGATACTACTGTAGCTACTCTTACAGTATATGGAGGCATACTATCTCGAGACAGTCCTGAGTACATTGATAGTCCCATAATTAATATGGTACCAAGCACCATAAACGTAATTCTATTCTTATCTATTGAAAATTTTGCTAAATTCATTTGATTGGTTATTTCGAATTACTGAAGCCTTACTTCTTGTCCATCCAATAATGTTTGTAAACCAGCAGTAGCGATTTTTTGTCCTTCTTTCAATCCAGACTGTATTTCAAACCCTTCGCCAGTTAAACTACCTATAGTGACCTGTTGTTTTTTTACTTTGGTAACACCGCCTTCGTCTTCCACAAGAAACACAAATCGCCCATTACTATCTTCCCCTACAGCATTGGCCGGAACGACTAAAACTGTATTGTCAGCTTCATGGTCTCCAAAATCAAAAGTGACATTAGCGGCCATTCCACTTTTTATCTCATCACTTGGGTTGGTCACAGTAACGCGAATAGGATATGTTGATGTATTAGAGTCTACAGCAGGTGAAACTTCGGTTACTTTGGCCTTAAAATTCTTATCTGATAATGATGTAAAACTAACGTCTACAATCATATCTGTTGTAACTCCGTTAATAACACTTTCTGGTATCCCTAAAGTAATCTCCATCTCATTCCCTGCATTAAGTGTTGCAACGGCTTGGCCTGCACTTACATTTTCATCAATTTCAGACATCACAGCCGCAATGACGCCTACTTCAGGAGCGTAGAGATATCCATAACGAACCTGTTCCTGTTGTATTGCCACCCCACGTTTAGCCGATTCGTGACTCTCCTGGGCTGTTTTATAAGCATTTTTTGCCGCTTCAAAATCGCTTAATGAAGAACTTCCTTTTTCGTATAAAGAGCGTACGCGATTTAAACTCAGCTTAGCTGTATTCATTTGAGATGCTGCACTATTTAAGTCGGTCAATGCTTGTTCGTATGATAATCGAGATTGCACATTATCAAGCTTTGCTAACAACTCACCTTTTTTTACTTTTTTTCCCAGCTTTATATCATATTGTGTAATAATTCCCGAATTCCTAAAACTTAGGTTAATAATTTTATCCGTTTGTGCTGTTCCACTAAAAGTTCTTATTTTTTCACCACCTAAATAACCTACAGTTTGATACTTAACTGGGCGAACAAACTTTTCTACAGTCTTTTTTTCTTCAGAACATGAAAGAAACACCGTTAATAAAAGGAGGTAAATACTAATTCTATTTTTCATCATAATACTAATTTCTTGCGTTTAAATATTCTAAAAAGCGTTGGTTAAATTCATCATTCTTGGCTTGGCTATTCAGCAAAAAGTAGTACCCTAAAAAGCGTTCCATTTGTAAAGCATTAATTAAATAATTATACACTGCACTAACTCGTGCTAATCTTGCGCCTATATAGTTATTTTGTGCATCTATTAATTGTACAATGTTTACAGCGCCATTTGAGTAAGATGCCTGTGTTAAATCGAGCGCTTCCTTTGCTGTCTCTTCTGAAACTTTAGATAACTCTATATTGGAGATTTGATTAATCACATTTAAAACGGCGTTCCTAATATTCGCAGACAAGGCCAGCTCTGTATTTGCTTTATTAATCATTAACTGATCTTTTTGAATGATAGCAGTTTGTCTATTAATATTAGTTTGATTGCTATTTAATATTGGAATTGATACGTTAAGAGCAATATTATAGTTATCATCTAAAAAAGAAGTGCCTGGAGGAGCTGTGCTACCTACTCCGCTTCTATCAAAGACTCTATTGTATTGCCCCTGAATACCTATAGTAGGCAGAAAACGACCTCGGCCATTTAATTGTATGTTACGCTCAGTAGCATCAAGGTTATAACCTAAAGCCTTTAATTCGGGTGCGTTGTTTTTAGATTCTTGAATTAAAAAATCAATAAATGGCTCCCGTAATTTTGGATTATCTAATACATCTATAAAATTATCATAATTATAATTTTGTAAAAATCCCTGATCTAAATCTACATCTGTAATTTCTATTTCAGTATTTACTGGATTATTCAGCAATTGATTTAGACTCACAAAACTTTGTTCTAATTGATTGATGGCCTCAACCATGGTTTGAGTGTTTTGAGCCATTTGACTGCGAAAACGCAGTAAATCTGATTTTCCAGATTCTCCAACTTCATAATTTTGTTCGGCAATTTGTAAATTCCGACGTGTCAATTCTAAATTACTAACTTGAATTTGCAGGTTAGCTTTCAGTATTAAAGCATTGAAATAAGCATTAGATGCATCAAATACTAAATTTAATTGTTCTGCATTTAAATTTTCTTGCTGGGCGTTCTTTAGGCTTTTTTGAATTGCAATGGAAGCATTAGCTGCTTCGGAGAACACAGTCTGTTGTAGAGTAACATTTCCAGCGGTTTGAAATTCAGGGTTTTGTCCATTACTGATTTCTGCAAGATTAGGATCTGTATAAGTTCCATTAGCGGCAGCTGTTAAACTTGGTAGGTAATTACTCTTAGCCGTTTTCACATCTTGTTGACTCAACTCGACATCTTTTTGAATAGACTGTAACGATAAATTCTCATTAAGTACAGTATTAATAACATCAACCAAGTTATACTGTTTTTCAGACATAACATTTCTAAACTCACCTACAAAATCAGTATCATTAATGAGGCTATATTTAATAGGAACTCCAATTAAATCTGCAGTATTAAAGTTTAAAGTTAGCCTACCATTATAGTCTATAAAAACAGGCATGTCAGACAAATTGGTTCCGTTTATATAACCCTCTACTGAGAGTGCTATTCGTCTAATAAATTGATCCAAATTATCATCAGATTGATTGGTGGCCATTAAACCTAGTTTTACTTGCTTAATTCCGCTAGAAGTAAAAGATGGTAGTTGATTTGTTATAAAGTTTTGAGCCAGTAATTTTACTTCATCATCCTTTAGGAAAAACCCACTCGCTAAATATACAGCATCAACATCACCAAGGTTTGTTGTAATATCTGATATCGTTTCATAAGGTATCAACTCATAGGTAGCATCTAAGGATTTGAAAGATTCATCGAACGTTTCTTTTAAAGGTAAAAGATCTACCATATGATTTTCTACAAGGATTCCTAATCTTTTAAAGTTGGTAAGTTCTTTAAACTTCACAAAGTCTTCTTGATAAGACTCAGACTCAATTAAATATGTGAAATTATTAATTCCGGATGTTGTTTTATTTAAATCTATTTGACTAAAATCTCTATTAACGGCTCCAAACAAAATAGTTGGTTTCTTATGAATAGATTGTTTACTTATAATTTCATTATTAACAACGCCAAAAGCTAAAATAATATCTGTATTATTAGATAATAGTGTATTATAATTTTGCTCTGCAGTTTTTAAATTATAATCGTTGACTAAAGTGTTTTCTTTTGAAAATATAATGTTTGCATCCTCTCCAACAACAGCAATGATTTGATCTTGCATTGTTTTGAGTAAGGGTTCCATTTCTTCTGTTCTATTATCTAAAAGAACACCAATATTGTAATCTTTTTTTTGTGCAAATAAACAAATGGTTAAAAATAGAAATGAATATAAAATAAATTGCTTTTTCATTTGTTGACTAGGTTAGTATCTAAATTTACATTCTTTTTCGATACATCACAACCTAAACAATAATTTATTGTTGAATTTCTAAAGATTAAACCTAATTAAAAAGCAACACAAACCACATTATTGCGAAAAAAACTTCGAGTTTTGTGTATTTAAAGATGCTTAGTTTCTTTTCGCCATTACTGGTTGTGGTTGTTAGACTGCCAACTTTTATTCTAATGCATTAGGTAAGTTGACAGTCTACAACACTTTTTCTTTTTGCGGTTACAGAATAGTATAAGTCGTTTTTACAACTTCCCCTAGTCTAAAATACCCTAGTACTTCCTCATCTGGACTATTAATATTGATACAATTTCCTTTTAACTGCACTGGTGTTGTTTGAAAAGGTCCACCGCCTTCACCTTCAGATTGCTCAATGAGTATATTGATGTAATTATAATATCTCTCCGACGTACCATAAATACTAATGTCAACGGTTGCCCCTGCAACTAAATCTTCATTATCAAATTCTATAAAGTTCTCATTACCATCAGTAAATTGGTCGCTTAATGCTGTTAATGTGAGTAAAGGGTTTACAGATGAATTAAATTCACCCAGATAATAGTTATCAATATTGATTGGGTCGTCAAAAAATACTTTAAGTTGAATTTCTTCCTCATCACCATCACCTTCAATTGTTTGTTCTACATCATTAATATCTGTTACAGACATCAGGGTTTCTGTTGCTGTATAAGTTTGTTCATTATACAGAATTTCTAAAGTATAGGACTGATCAACTACAGGCACAAAATTAGTAGTGATGTAATTACCATTATTTTGATCTTCAAAAACAAACTGCATCCCATCATTATCTTTTGTAACAACAACAGAAGCACCAGTAACAGGAACATCTGGATTATTACTAAAATACGTTGTAGATTCACTTAATGTAATGGTCTGTGTCTGTCCCGAAGTTCCCTTTTCCCAGTTAATGGAAGCCTCCACCACTAATCTTGGACCGCCATCTGGGACATTCACATCCACCGTGTCTGTACACGAATTAAAAAAACCAATCATTATCAAAATCAAGGCTATGCCTTTATGTCTTGTATTACTATTTGTATTTCTATGTTCGATATTTTCATTAAAAAAGTTCATAGTTCTAAAATTTAAAGTTGTAAGATATTGAAGGAATTATGCCAAAAATTGCAGTACGTGTAGCCTCATTGACACCAGTATCTGTGTTTTGTCCAAATGAAATGGAAGCAGCATTTCTTCTATTGTAGAGATTATAAATACTAAACACCCATTCACCTTGCCATTTTCTATCTTTATTTTTTCGCGGTGTAAGCGTAGCAGAAATATCCAACCTATGATAAGCAGGAAGTCTATCTGCATTTCGTTCAGAATAGGTTGCAACCGACAAGCCATTATACTGAAATTGCCCGTTTGGGTAGGTTACAGGTCGTCCTGTCTGAAAGGCGAAATTAGTTCCAAAACGCCATTTATCATTTAACTTATAACTTCCTGTAAACGACACATCATGTGTTCGATCATAAGGTGTACTGTACCAGTTACCGTTATTAATACCTAAGCCTCCTGCCGCACCTCCTGGTGTACGTTGTTCTGATTTTGAAAGTGTATAGGCCAACCATCCTGTGAAATTACCTTTATTCTTGCGAAGCAATAATTCTAATCCATAAGCTCTAGATTCACCAATAAGTATTTCCGTTTCAATGGTATTTTGTGCTATCAAATCGGCACCATCAATATAATCTACGCGATTATCAATAGTTTTATAATACGCTTCTGCCTCTATAGAAAACATATTGTCTTTAAAATTTCTAAAATATCCAATAGCGAATTGATCTGCAATTTGTGGTTTTAAAAATTTTCCACTTGGTGCCCAAACATCTAGAGGCGTCGCCGATGTTGTATTTGAGATTAGGTGTAAGTATTGTGCTATACGATTATAGCTTGCCTTAATAGATGAATTTTCATTGAGTTGATAAGAGACGGCGAAGCGTGGTTCAAAATTACCGAAGGTTTCAATACTCTTTCCTCTACCATATTCGGTCTCTCCAATTGGATCGGCTTGCTCATAAATATCTAACTGCGAATTGTAAACTACTGGTAGTCCGTTGGTATATTCATTTAACGTTTGTTTTCCTATACGATTAAAGTAGCTGTAACGCAATCCATATTGAGCCGTAAGTTTATCAGAAATTTTATGTTCTAAACTAACATAAGCTCCAGCTTCTAGAGCAAATTTATCATCCAATTTCATTGGGTTAATCCCAGAGCTTTCATTTAATGGATTTAATTGTCCTGGATTGAAATTATAGTAAATACCACTGACACCAAAATCAAATTTCAGTTTGTCGTTCATATAATATCCAAAATCATAACGCACATTATAATTGTTGATATCAGACTTCCAATCGATGCCTTCTGAATTGATTTCGAGGTTATAATTATACCTACTATAAATTAAAGACAAGTTCGAAAATAATTTATCGTTAAAAATGTGGTTCCAACGTAAATTCCCTGTGAGATTCCCATAAGAATTGGTAAAGAAATTAGATAACTTAAAACTATCATTTCCGAGGTAACCAGACAGGTACAATTTGTTTTTATCGTTAACCTGATAATTGGTTTTTAAATTAAGGTCGTAGAACCCAGCGCGATTGTTATTGTTTGCTAAAGCCAGAAACAAGTTGGCATATGATGCACGACCTGCCAGTAAAAATGACCCCTTGTCTTTAAACGTTGGTCCTTCAACTGTAAGTCTACTAGAAATAGCACCAATACCACCAGAAAGTTTGAAGTTTTTACTATTACCATCCTTCTGTCTGATATCCAAAACAGAGGAAGCGCGTCCTCCAAAACGTGCAGGAATACCGCCTTTATATAATTTAATATCTTTAATAGCATCTGCATTAAACACCGAAAAGAAGCCAAATAAATGGGATGCATTGTAGATAATGGCTTCGTCTAACAATACTAAGTTTTGGTCTTCTGCACCACCACGAACATTAAATCCAGATGCGCCTTCACCTGCATTGGTAACACCAGGTAACATCTGTAAGGATTTTATCACATCTACTTCGCCCATAACTGCGGGCATTTGCTTAATGGTTTGACTAGAAAGTTTAGCCACACTCATCTGTGGTGTTCGTAGATTTACTTTTTTAGACTCTTCTGCTGTAATAACAATCTCATCTAATTGCCCAGCATCTTCTGCAAGTTCGATGTTAAATTTAGTGCTTTGATCTAGTACAATTGGCCTTTCTATAGTTTTGTATCCTAAATACGAAATCACCAAAGTATAGTTCCCTTTAGGCGCTGTTAGCGAATAAAAACCATATTCGTTTGTTGTAGCGCCTATTGAAGTGTTTTTTAATAAAATGGTAGCTCCCAAAAGAGTTTCTCCATTTGCTTGGTCTTTAAGCGTTCCACTCACCGTAAATGTTTCTTGAGCAAAGCCAAGCCAAGAGATAAGTAGCGTACCAAAAATCAGTGTTTTGTTCATAAATAAATGTTGTTTTTTGATTAAGATTCGCCAAATATAACGGTGGAAATACTCTCGAAGTGCAGAGTATTATTGAGTTAGGTGTAGAATGTCTTTTTTAGGTGCGAAATGATTTTAGTTTAACGTTTTCTTAGGAATTTATCGTGAGTTCAACTAAATATAATGTCAGACATTTTATCAATTTATGTTCTAAATTTCCTGTTTGTGATATCGAAGACATGAAGATTTTGATGATTAAGACAAGGTCTAGTGCAAAACTATTTAAGACCTAATCATCACGTATTTTGTTTGTTTTTTAATGCGCTTTATTTCTTATGTAATTAATACTTAGAGAGCAGAGATTTTACATCTTTAATATAGGTTTTAGATACTGGAACTTTTAACACACTTGCTTCATCTAAAATTACGTTAGGCTTTTGATTGATGCATTTTAACTCTTGAACATTAATCAAGTTTATAGCGAATGAACGATGGCATTTGAAGATAGACGGAATATCTTGAAGTTCGTTCAATAGTTTTGAAAACCTCGTTCTTATATTTTGTTCTATCAATGCATCATTGCGCTTATACTTAATAGACACATATTGGTTTTTAGATTCTATAGCATAGAGGTTATTTAAGGGAATTGTTAATTTACATTCGCCCTTCTCGTCCAAAATCTTAATGAGTTCTTCATTGCCAGAAGCAATTTTATAATGTGTGGTCACCACATCTAAATCGGTTTTTAATTGTTGCTTATCATTTTTCAATTGTTTTAAATGGACATACATTGAACAGCCCAAAACAGGGTATAAAAGCACAAATACTAAAGCCAGGTACGTTATTAAGACATCAAAAACCAATTCATCTAATATAGCATTGACCGAATTTAGCTCTTCATTATCAAAGGTAATTTCTACAGCAGCACTTAATAGAACAATTAAAGCAATGTCTATTAAAAACCATTTTAAAAAGCTCTTTAAATTGTTCTTGGTATTAGGAAAGCGTTTTCGCAATACAAACTGACTTACATATAACACAATAAAAACCACAGTACTTAAAAAGATAATTAAGGCTAAAATTTGGAGAAGTGAGTGTTCTCCACTTTCTATTTCTGCGCTTAATCCAAAAGGTTGATACACTAATAAGAATAGCATAAAGAACACACTACAGCTTATAATATAAAGCCATTTTTCTTTTTTGCATTGAAAATGATGAAACGGTAGATTTAAAAATTGATGAAATTGCATTGGTTTGTTAGAGTTTGATTTTGCATTAGAGCAAACTACATTTTATCCAATTTAGTATAAGCAATTTCTTAAAGGTTTGTTATTTTTAATTCTATTTCATCAGTTTTTATCTTTTAAAGTCATGTAAGTTTTTATCATCTAATTTTTGGCTTCACGTCTATATGGTTAAAACCCAAAGCCTAATTTAAAGGCAATACGTAAACCATCATCACTATTAAATGCTGAAAGATTAGCTGTAATCATATCTGCTGCATTTGCAAAAATACCGCCTCCAAAAGAATTGTTCCAGCGATCTGAATCTTCTCCATCTAGCCATACGCGACCATAATCTACACCTCCATAAAACCCAATATTTAATGGAAGTAATCCTGTTTTGACCTTACGTAGGTTGAGTCTTAAATCTGTACTTTGCACAAAAGTACTATTTCCTATAAAACGTTCATTTCTGTAGCCTCTAAGACCTTCATTTGCTCCTAAGTTGGCACCTTGATAAAACTCAAAATCATCACCTAAGTTGATTTGTCCTTTAAGTTTAGTAGCCAACACCAGTTGACCACTTGGCACCAATTTATAATCGAAACTTAACTCCGGAATAATGTAACCAAAACCACTTGATGTGCTTACATTATTTTTATATCCCGTTTCCAGTGCAATCATCATTCCCAACGTTGGAAAAGCGGCATTATCTGTATTTGCATATTGGTACTTTGCTTCTATACCATAAAAATCTTGTTTATCAAATACGGCATTATTAGCAGGTAATAAGGCTATAAAGCGGTTTTCTGTTCGCTCTACCTCGTTAGATTCGTAACTAATACCAACTTTAAAACTAGCACCTAGTCTCCCTCTCCAAATTAATGAAGGCGCAATTTTAAACGTTCTTATTTTGACACGGTTATAATCAAGATCCACATCTAAGCCATCATCTTCATCAGCCTCAGGGTTTACAGATTCATTTCCAAGACCAAAGAAGTTAACCGCATAATTAGGACTTGTAAAATGTGCTTGTATACCTAAATTCATATCGCCTACCACATTAGCAAACTCACCATTATAACCCAAATCAAATCCTTCTGTTGCAAAATAGTAAGCCGCCGAAAACGTATGTTGAGATGTAAATGGATTACGTTCAAATCCATAATTAGTAAGCGTATTTGAAAATCCAATTTTAAAACCGTCATCAGGGTTTGCTCCCAATGTTGGTATAAATTGATTACTACTATTTTTTAATTTTTTATAATCGTATACATTGGTTTCGTAGTCGTCGGTTAATTTAATGCGGCCATTTTTGGTAATAAACTCGCTTTCTTTTGACTTATAATCGTAAATTTTTACACGCTTCCCATTTTGAACATCATAGCTATCCTTATTCTGCCCACCAATGAGCCTAATATTTATAAGTTTATTTCCTTCACCATAAACCTTAAACACATCGTCGTCGTCCAAACCATAAATCCAAATCTCTTTGGTGTCTTCACAGGTATAGGTTCGCTCGTGAAAAACATCCGATTTTTCACCTTTTTTAATTCTATAAGCCGTTACTCTTGTATTTCCATTTGGTAATCTTTCAATATCAAACCAATCATCTTTGTCTGTTCCTTTTATGAGTCCAAACATGTTAATGTGCTCATAATACTCATCCGATATTTTTTGCAGATTTGATCGTCTTCCTTGTAATTTCCGTTTTATGGTCTGAATAGTTTCTTGATTAACTTCCGAAGGAAAATATGTAAACGCCTCATCTATGACATCATCTGTAAGATTGGCAACAATATGTTGCACTTGAGCATTCCAAACCTCCCTATCAGATTCATTTATCAAGGCCATATCTAATGGATAGGGTTCTAAATTAAACCATTTAGGGCTTTTTAATTCTTCGTCATAACTCTTCATTAAGCGCAAAGCGGGTACAACAGTTGTTGCAAAACTTAGCAATGTTCCATCGGCCATAATTGAAAAGGCCTGATCCCGATCTCTTGGTACTGGTCGATAAATTGTTTTCCCATTTTCTTTAAATTTGGCCCAACGCCATTGATCTTCATGTCTATCCCAATCTCCAATAAGCATATCGAATAAGCGTGCTCTAATATAGGCGGCTTCATCCAAAATATGATCTTCATCTTCATGTAGTTCTTTTAATAGATCATCTGTACTTATCAATTCGTTTGAAAACCCAAAGCTTGCTTTGTCTCCATGACCATCAGAAGCCCGTTCTTCAATCATATATAGTTCATCTCCAAACTCCTCGTTATATATCCCTAATGCTTCTTGTTTAGGAATATAGTATAACACAGGGTTTGTGTGATATACACCTACTGCTTTAGACAATGTTCCTATTGTAAAAGGTGCATAAGGGTGAGATCCTGTAAAAACATCTAGCAGTAAACCTTCAGTGTATGTATCATCAAATTGTCCTTCAATATATTGATCTTTAAAGGCAACGGCTTGTAAGTATTGAACAGCGTTTTTACGCAGTGCTCTCATTACATATTCCCTACCTTGTTTATCTTCTAGTCTAACAGATTTTGATTGATGTCCTCCTCCTTTTCGAGTAGGTCTTAAACCTCCAAAAAGTGTATCAAGGTTTACTGTTGGTGCAGAAATATTTTGACTAAACTCGTCTCTATATCGCTTTCCCCAAAGCGCTCTATAGAGTCCTCCTTTTGTGGTTTCCTCTTTAGTGTAGATTGATGCTATTGCTTGTTTAGCAATGTTATCATTATAATTAACACTTGCTACTTCTATTTCAGGAGCGTGTACTTCCTTTTGAAAAACAGTTTCGTCATTTGATGCTTTAATAAAACGGACAAAAGAAGAACCATCTTTAAATACATCGAGCACAGCATATCCTTGAGTTCCATAAGAAAACTGACCTCCTTGTACATTTCGAGTTGCTGACACTTTAGAACCAGACCCACTCACAATTTGAGGTAAATTATCTTGAACTATATACTGTAAACTATGTTCATGTCCTGAAACAAAAATAGTCTTATCATTTTCTTGTGATAAAGTGATAATGCGCTTTCTAAGTTGGTTATACAATTTATTCTGTACATCTACAGTAGTAACCCCTCCTGTTTTTCTAATGATATTTTTAAGGGTTCCTAAAATTGGAATTGGCTTCATATGACTTCCAAATGAAAATTGTCCTCCATGTGAACCATTAGTAAATATAGGATGATGTAAGGCAACAATAGTAGTTTTACCCCGAGCTTTCTTTATTAAACTTTCGAATTCATCAAAGAACTTATTTCGTGTCTTGATATCGCAATCATCATTAATTGTAGGATGGTCATCCCAATTGGTTAAATACCATTCAGAATCTACCAAAATCATAACAATATCTTCAGAGATATTAACCTTTTCTAATGGGCATCCGTTTTCTGGTAAAAATGTATTCTTTCCTAACTTATCTTCAATATATCTCTCTTGGCGTTTCAAACCTTTAACGCCGTCACTATACCAATCATGGTTCCCTGGTAAAAAAATAGTTTTTCCTTTAAAATCTTTAACAACACTTGTTTGTGCATTAAGTTGATATTCTGCAAATGCTCTAGATTCTTCTCCTTTTTTAGGTAATCCTTTAGGATAAATATTATCGCCTAAGAAAATGGCTGTACTATTTTTCGATGCGCCTTCTAATTCCTTTTTAAAAGCACTTAAACCTTCTGACAATTCTCCCTCTGGAGAGTTCCCTGCATCTCCAATTAGGTAAAACGTATGATCAATCTCTTTACCCTCTGGATAGGTATTAAAGTACTTTTTTACGTCTTCACTGATCTCAGTCTCCTGTGTCTTTGTGAAATCATATTGTGCCTTATATGTTGCGCAGGCGTTTAAAAGCGCCCCTACAACAACTAATGTTATTAATTTCTTGAAGATTTTCATTTGGATGGTTTTCATTTTTAAAGATATTGATTCTTACGATAATTTCTCCCATAGACTATCGGTAAAATAGTGCTTGCAATCTAAAAAGTGTTTTTTAACACTAAAGTCTGTGTTTTGAGCCAATTGTTCTATTTCTGAAATAGCATATTTTTTTGAAAGCTCTGTCCATATAAGTTCATTTTGCTCAAAGGCGATAGTTGTATTCAATTTTTTGATCTCTATTGTCTGCGTTTTTAAGCTTACAATATAACTTCTAACCTCGCCATTTAAAGGATTATAGTGACAATAAAAATCGAAATCATCGATCTTAAAATCGGCGTCAAATTCGCGGTTAATTCGAAGTAAAAGGTTTAGGTTAAAACGTTTGGTCACACCAGTTTTGTCATAATATGCATTGTGTATTGTAATTGGATTTTTTTTCAAATCCATACCAATGAGTAATTTATCATTAATACTCATATTTTGATTAAAAAGTTTAAGCAAATTAATGGTATCACTTGGGGTATAATTACCAATATTACTTCCTAAAAACAAAAGCAAACTTGGCGTATTAGTTTTTGAGGTTTCATCAAGGATTTCAAAGTAATCACCAATTTTAGGTGTTATAGACAGTTGTGGTAATCGCGACTTTAATTTTTGGGTTAAAATCGTAATAGCTTCTTGAGATATATCAATAGGGACATAATTAAAATCGACGTTTTCATTTACTAAATATTCTAAAAGCTTAAATGTTTTAAATCCGTCACCAGCACCTAATTCGATAATATTAAAAGGCTCATTAAAGTCTAAATTTTCAACTATTTGTTGCGCTTGAAGCGACAAAATTTCAAATTCAGCATCAGTCAGATAATACTCAGGCATCTGCATAATTTCTTGAAATATGCGACTTCCATTGTCATCATAAAAATATTTAGAAGACAAATGTTTTTGTTCTGCGGTTAGTCCTTCTATTATGTCTTTTGCAAAGGTATTGTTCATATTATTTTACCAGTCTTATTCCTGAAAATTGCCATCTCATTTCAGGGTGAAAAAAATTGCGATACGTAGGTCTGCTATGACCATTTACGGTTGCTACCGAAGCACCTCTAAGCACCATTTGATTAATCATAAATTTGCCATTATACTCTCCAATTGCTCCAGGAGCTTTTGAGTAATTAGGATAAGGTAAGTAGGCACTATTAGTCCATTCCCAAAGTTCGCCATAGTTGAACTGTTTTGATGCCACTTCCCATTCAAATTCTGTTGGTAAACGCATCTGTTTCCATTCGGCAAAAGCATATGCTTCATAAAAACTCAAATGGCTTACTGGGTTTTTAAGATTAACTTCTTGAAAACCCTCTAAGGTGTATTGATGCCATTTACCATCTACTTTATGCCAATATTCTGGTGCTTGAATTCCATGTTGTTGTATAAAATCCCACCCTTCGGCATGCCATAGATTAAAATTAGTATAACCTTGGTCATCTATAAAGTTGATATAATCTTCATTAGTTACTAATCGATTAGAGATTTCAAACTCATTTAGATATACTTTATGTCTACCAAGCTCATTGTCATAGCAAAATGAATCTTCGTCATGTCCAATGCTATAAATACCTTCATCTATTTTATGCCATTCTTCTGGTTGGTCAATTTCTGAAAGTCGGATAGCATTCTCAATAGTTGGAAAGGTTGGTTGATTTCCTAAAATATATTTGATATCATAATAAAACAACTCCTGATGCTGTTGTTCATGTTGTAAGCCTAGTTCAATAATTGCTTTGATATCTTCTGAAATAGTTTCAGACAAAAACTCAAGCATTTGTTGGTCAACATAGGCTCTATACTGATACACTTCATCAACCGTTGGTCGTGTCATTAAACCTCTATTAGGTCTCAATACGCGTTCTCCGGCATTGTTATAATAGCTATTAAATAAATAGGCAAAATCTATATCGAAAACTTTATAATTTGGTTTATGTGCCGACAACACAAACTGCTCAAAAAACCAAGTACTGTGGGCCAAATGCCATTTAGGAGGTGAAACAAAAACAGCTGGTTGTACAGAATAATCTTCAGTTTTAAGTGTTCTGCATAACGTTATAAATCGCTGTCGTGTTTCTATATACGAATGTTTTAATGTCATTGATTGATGATGAAAGTTTTAAATTAAATAAGTTCTGTGTCAATAATCACTTCATTTTGTAGTGTTTTATGTACAGGGCATTTTGAAGCAATCTCTTTTAAACGTTGTTTTTGCTTATCGTCTAAGTTACCAATAAAAGTCAACTTTTTAGATAAATGATCAATTCTTGTAGGCTTTTCTAAATCTAACATTAAATCGTCACTGTGCTTCTTAGAATATGTTATGTGAGCATACACTTCTTGTAAATCCCATTGCTTACGTTCTGCATATAATTTTAAAGTCATTACAGTACAAGCTGCAAGTCCAGCACTCAGAAAATCATAAGGTGAAGGTCCAAAATCATCACCACCAACACTTTCGGGTTCATCTGCAATGAAATTGTGCTTTGCTGTTTGAATTGTTGTTGTAAAATTATTTTCTTTTAGATTCAAATGAGCAACCAATTGTTCTCCATCAGTATCTAACATAAGGTTTTCTTCAGGCTCAAAATAACGTTGCACCCAACTCCCTATTAGATTACCAGCATACAGGCTATCTCTTGTGTTAGACAGCAAGTGGTCTGCATGATCTAAAGTTATAAAACTTTTAGGGTGATGTGCATTATGATATAACTGTTCTGCATTTTTAATACCAACAATGGTGTCTGTAGGTGAATGCATGATTAGTAGTGGTTTTCTCAAAGACTTTACAATCGAAGGCAGATCGGTTTTATCGAAGTCAGAGACAAATTCATCGTCAATTTTAAAGGGCCTTCCTCCAATGTTAATTTCAACTTTACCTTTTTCTTTTACCTCCTCGATACCATGAGAAAATAAATGTTTTACATGACTCACTGTTGAAGGCGCTCCAATAGTAGCTACGGCTTTTATATTATCTAATTTTGAAGCCGCCACTAAAACTGCAGCTCCACCTAGTGAATGCCCAACAAGTAATGAAGGCGCTTTATAATTTTTAGCGAGATAATCATTAACCGCAATGAGATCATCAACGTTGGCAGAAAAATGACTTTCAGCAAATTCTCCTTCACTTCGTCCTAAACCGGTAAAATCGAATCTTACAACTCCAAAGCCATGATTAGTAAGAGATCTGCTAATATTTTTTACTGCGTTTAATGCGCTACTACATGTAAAGCAGTGTGCAAAAATGGCAAAATAATGTGGTTTTTGATTGGCTGGCAACTCCAAATATGCCTGTAACTTATGGCCTTTTTTGTTTTCTATTTTTAATCGCTCGTTACTCATATTTATTATTTTTTATGCTGTTATCTCCTTTTTTAAATGGTCTAATTTGTCTTGTTTAATGGCATTAGCATAATTCCTAAGCAACAGTATCAACTTAGGGTTTATAAAGGATTCACAAAATGGTTTTTTAGGGTTATTAAAATAGTAATTGGTAATCTCTTCTCTAGATGGTTTAAACTTTAGAAACTCTAAAACCAGCGTTATTAACGCACCATCTCTTTCTTTGTTCAATGTTGTTAAAATCTGATTTACTTCGGTGTTTTGCTGTTCGGAAAACGTATAAATTGCTGAGCGATATTTCGACCTCATTGAGTGATTTTTGGTACTCTTATGCGTTAATAAATGTATTTCAATCAACAAGCTAATGTTAATCGTATCTGGATCGTAAGTGACAATTATGCCTTCAGAAAAACTCGAAAATTCATCAGTTGAGGCCAAATAACCTTGATCTACAGAAATAACACCTTTCAATGACTGAAATACAGCTTCAGTACACCAATGACAACCGCCTCCTAAACCTATTTTCTCATCTGCAATCATTACTTAATAACCTCGACACCTCGCCAGAACGCTACGTACCCTTTAATAGATTTAGCTAACTGAGATACCTCAGGGTAATACCACGCCGCATCTCTATTTTCTTTTCCGTTTACATCCAAAGTATAGTAGGATGCTTCTCCTTTCCAAGCACATGTAGTATGGGTTTCACTTGATTTAAAAAATTCTTTCTTAATACTTTCGGGTGGAAAATAATGATTGTTTTCTATCACGATAGTATCGTCACTCTCTGCTATAATTTGATCATTCCAAATGGCTTTCATCTTCTATTAATTTAAAATTGTTTAAAAACTGAATTACTTTCTGGTTTGGCATTTCGCATGGCTTCAGTAATTCTTTCTCCGATGTTATATAATAATTTAAGCTGATTACATCATTACCAGCCAACTCTTTAGCATATACTTTTATACTTTTCCCTTCATTAAAATCGTCTCTTGTAACTCCATATTTTTTCTTTTGAAAAAGAACCTCTACATAACCTTTTGGCAACAACTTTATACGATTTAGAATACTCATTACGAACTACATGATAACATAGAACATCCTACTTTATGTCTCGCCCAATCTGGTCTTTTGGCAAACCATTTCTCGTATTTTGGCTGCTCATCATATGGTCGTTTTAAAAGTTGAAACAGTTCGTTAATTTGTTCATAATCTCCTTTATTTGCGTCATCTATCGCCAATTGCGCCATATAATTTCTGAGCACGTATTTAGGATTTACGGTATTCATTTTAGACTGCCTTTCGGCGTCAGAAAGCGCCTCCTTGATTAACCTAGAATTGTAGCGCTCAAACCAATCACGCCATTGCTGAGCCACAGCATCAGATATTTCATTTGGCACATAAAATGACTCCTTTACCAAGTCCAAACCTCCTTTAGCATCTCCTTTTTTAAATTGGCTTAGAAGTCTAAAAAACAGGGTCATATCGGTTTCGCTTAATACTAAAGCATCTTCTAAATCTTGGACTAATATATCATCTTTGTCGTCTTGTTTCTCTAAACCTAATTTAGTCTTCATCATTGCCAACGATTTTTTTTCAAAATCGGATTTATACTGTTCTAAAATAGCTTCAAGAGGTTCAACTTCTTCAATTAATGGAAATAATGCATTAGCCAATTGGTATAAATTCCAAAGCCCAATATTAGGTTGATTACCATAACGATATCGTTTATGCTGTTTATCTGTTGTATTTGGCGTCCATCCAAAATCGAAACCTTCTAACCATCCATAAGGTCCATAATCTATGGTTAAACCAAGAATAGACATGTTATCTGTATTCATTACACCATGCACAAAACCAACACGTTGCCAATGTATAATCATATCTAGAGTACGTTGTGCTACTTCCGAAAAAAACTGAATATAAGTTTCTTTAGAAGGATCTCCTAAGTTTGGAAAGTGCTGTTTTATGGTATAATTGGTTAAGGTTTTAAGTGTTTCGTGATCTTGTCTTGCAGCAAAGATTTCGAAACTTCCGAAACGTAAAAACGACGGAGCAATACGAGATACTATGGCGCCTTTTTCGTAGGCCGAATTGCCATCATATAGCATATCGCGTAATACCTCATCTCCAGACAATGCTAGTGACAAAGCCCGAGTTGTAGGCACTCCCAAATGATGCATGGCCTCGCTACATAAATACTCTCTAATAGAAGACCGCAATACTGCGAGCCCATCTGCAGATCTAGAATATGGCGTTTCACCTGCGCCTTTAAGCTGTACTGTCCATAATTTGTTATGATGCTCTACTTGGAATAAGTTAATCGCTCGTCCATCTCCCAATTGCCCTGCCCAATTACCAAACTGGTGACCACCATAACACATAGCATATGGCTGTGTATTGGTTAGCACTTTATTCCCTGTAAATATATTAGCAAAAGTTTCGCTCTGTATATCTGCCTCAGAAATTCCCAAAGCCTGAGACATTTCATCTGAAACATGAAGGATTTTGGGAGCGCTCGTCTGCTTTGGTGTTACATACGAAAAACAAGCATTTTTAACCTGACGTCTAGAATTTTCTAGAATAGGATCGGCTGGTAATTCTTGAATAAATGACTGTTTTAGATTTAGTTTCATAGTATAGCACATCGTCTTGTGCGATATGATTTTATGTTAATTCAATGCACATATAAGTTACATAATTCTTCTTTAACAAAGTTACGTTACTTTAATCTTAATAATTAAGACTCTAAGTTATGATTATTCTCAAATTGATCTCTTCTTATTTTAACCGCTTTGAAGGCGTAAATAATAAGCAAGCTGATGGCAACAAAAACCAATACTGTACCTACATAAAGTGCTATACTCGGGACACTCAATATCGCTTCGGTTTCAAAAACAACTCCCAATATACCAGACAACACATAACAACCGGTTGCAAGATACAACAAGGCACTAGCTCTTGTAAGCAATCCAAGTTGTTTAATTTTTCGTTCAGAAATTTTATGTTGATATGAGGAGCACTTATTAGACAGCAAGCTGCCAATCTCAGAACTCAAAGTCATCATTTGAGAGGTTGTAGACAAGATTAACATTCCTAATCCTGGAATAATCGTAATTGGTAAATACCAGTTCATAATTTAGTGCATAAAAATGTTCTATTCTATAGTATAAAGCCACTCTAAAATTTGTTGCTTTTCATTTTCCGACAATTTGGCATCGCTATGGATTTTAATATAAGATGGCAATGGCATTTTATCCTCTGTTATGTTCACGGCAATTTCTGAAATAACCCCAAGTTTATCTCTGCTATCTAATGTTGCCCAAGTCGAAAAATTAAGCTGTTCTTTACCTTCTTTTATATGATTATCTACAATCCAACTTATGGGAGCAATATGATCATACCAGAAATAATTAGTAGCATTAGAATGACAATTATAACACGAATTTTTGATGAGCTTCTTTACGTTTTCTGGTGCCTTCTCTTTAATTAAGAAATCATCCAAAGTTTCAGCTAATTGATCATTTTTATGAGGTCTATACAATTGTATTCCAATAAAACCAAGAGCTAAAATGATTAGAATTTTCCTTTTGACTGAGACCACCATTCTTTTTTATTTCAAATAGTTTCTAATACCATAACTGGCTAACACACCTTCTCCTGTTGCTGCTGCAACCTGCGCTATTGCGCCTTCTCTACAATCTCCGGCAGCAAAAATACCCTCAACAGATGTTTCAGCTAAATTTGTTGTTTTTATAAAGCCACGCTCATCCAACTCAACGACATCTTTAAACGATTGGGTATTTGGGATTAAGCCAATAAAAATAAACGCACCATCTGCCTTGATAGTTGATATTTCATTGGTGAGATTATCCTTCACCTTTAGACCTTCAAAAAGATCATTTCCGTTTGATGTGAATTCGAGCGCTGTTTTATTCATAAAAGTTGATATATTATCCATTGATTTCAACTTTTCTATATAGGTTTCAGATGCACTAAACGCTTCCGACCTATGAATAATTTTAACGCTTTTACAAAATCCAGCCAAAAATATACCTTCTTCAAGTGCCGAATTTCCTCCTCCAATAACTATGATATCTTTATCTCGATAAAAGGCACCATCGCATGTTGCGCAAAAATGAATTCCAGATCCAATCAATTCCTCTTCATTAGGTATTTCTAACTTTCGATATGTAGATCCTGTCGACAAAACAACTGTTTTCCCTAAGTACGTTGTGCTTTTTGTTTGGACTTCAAACACATTGTCTTGTTTTTCAATGCCAATAACTTCTTCCCCTGTTTTAATAACTGCTCCGTACGTTTGGGCTTGCTCTTCCATTTTCTCCATTAATTTAGGTCCAGATATAGACTGAAAGCCAGGATAGTTTTCAATTTTTTCTGTTAAAAAAGCATTCCCTCCAATTGTAGATTTTTCTAAAATCAACGTATCAAATCGATCTCGTTGTCCATAGATTGAAGTTGTTAGACCTGCGGCTCCACCTCCAATAATGATTGTATCAAAAACCTTATGTTCCTTTTCCATATTTATGGAAAGTAGTTTTGTGAGCTCTGCATTATCTGGGTTTGTATAAGGTTGATTATCGATTAATATGGTTGGAATAATACGTTTTCCATTATTAATCTCTTCAACTTTTTGAGTAGCCCAATCATGTACATCTACATCTATAAATTGAAAATTAACACCATTATCTCTTAAAAAACGTTTAGCACGTCTACAATCTGGGCACCAATCTGCTCCAAATAATTGTACATGACCTTGATCATTTAGTCCTAACACTGCTGCCAATTCTACATTTTCAGGATTGGTATACGATTTTTCATTAATGATTAGTGTTGGAATAATGCGTTTTCCATTATTTATTGCCTCTACTTTGGCCGTCGCATCTTTATCCAAATCGACATCTATAAAGGTGTAATCAATATTGTTTTCTTTTAAATATGATTTGGCTCGTCGACAGTCTGGACACCAATCTGCTCCATAAAGTATAATGTCATTCATTGTGTATAAGTTTATGTAAATGTTATGGTTGTTAACTTGCCTTATGAATGGTAATATCTTTCTCTATATATTTTACCATCTTTCCATTCGGTAGCTACAATTTGCTCAGACACCATTGTCGTTCCATCTTTAAGTTTTAGTGTCATTATCGCGTCATAGAATGAATGATCTCCTTTTACAGCATAATTTCCAACTTCATAACCTATAAACTCTTCTAAATCATTATTAATAAAGTCATCTTCAAACTTTACACAATATGCTTTTCCAATTTTTGGCTCTCCATTTCCTTCGCGCAATTGTACGTCGTCGTGTAAATACGCTTCCATAGCTTCTATAAACTCACCTTTAGCTAATAATGAATGAATATGTTTTAGATTATTTTCAATTTGATTTTCCATTTGATTTTATTTTAAATTATTAATACTACAAATTTAAGGTACGACTTGGCGAATTGGCGTATCTATTTTTCCTAACAAATTGTATTTTTTTCCTTAAAATTCATAACTGAAGTGCCAACCACCAAAAACCCTAAAGTCTTGCCCAACTAATACTCCAGCTGTTGGTCCTAAGTGAATTTTTCCAAGTGTAAATGCAAATTCAGATTCTAAATAGCCCGATAATTCGGTGTCTTTATGAGAGTTTGGCAATGATATACTTGGCCCAGTATTAACAGTTAAAAATGGCCACGGTTTATGACTTACCAATGCGGCAATCTCATGACCAACTCTTTGATTATCTTCAAACACAAAAGTATATCCAACACCAAAAGCCCATTTATGGGTAGTCCAATGTGTAAGATGAATTTCAGTTGCAAAATCACTTAAGTCCGTCTCGGTATTGTAAATAGATAATCCGGAAAGCACCAATTCTAATCCAGGCTCTTTAATATTATGATCCTGGGCTTTTGTTGAATGCCATATAAACATTATACAAACCAGGACGATTGTTTTTTTTACCATATATCAACTCTTAAAAAAAGCCCAAAAGCATACACATTATCTGCTTTTGGGCGACACTAAAACTATTTATGAAAATAGTTCAATAAACCAATGTATGCTATTAACGTTTTGCCGTGTTTTCTGGTGTAACCTCTTCGCCAACATTTTTCGCTGCTCTTAACACTGGATAATGTTGTGTAAACACAAAATCATCTGCAGCACTCGTATTATGACACGAATTACATTGCGCTGTTTTGAAAGGTTTACCTGTGGCTGCTAAAGTACCTTCGGTTGGGTTGGTAAAACTGAAATAAGCCCAATTCCCAGGCTCATCAGGAAAATGCTCTTTACTTTTAATAGTGGCTTCTAACCCAATAAAGTCACCCATAAAATAACCACTACCACTGACAGCCGATTTACCACCTACACTAACCAGTTCTTTTATAAGAATCGTGCCCTCTCTCCAAACACCTGTCTTTTTATAATGTTTATAACTCATGGGATCAATGTAAACATTATGGAACTCTGGGAAGGCCGCCTTGCCATTGTTCATATCATTAGGAGTTAATGGTGTTCCTACATATATCCAAGTTCTGTAATCTACAGGGCGTACTAACTCACCATTAGAATCCATTGTGAAATATGTGGCCTTTACGTAGGCGTCATTGTCTTTGCATGATGTTATAATTATCATAACCATCATTACTACTAGTATGTGCTTTAATTTAGTCATTTTTGAAATTAGTTTTTAATTATTATTGTAATGGAAATGCTGTTCTAACCATATCTTTTCCAATAGTATGACAGCTTACACAACCTTCAACACCGTTACCTATAGCGGCAATTTTATCGGCATCTGAGGAATCAGTTACTTCATACCAAAACCATCCATTTCCATCATCAGATTTATCGTTTGTTTTAGCCATTACTGCCCAGCCAGCAGGGTTTTCATCGGCATCATACATTTCCTTTATAACAACAGAACCCAATGGGTGTTCTTCATTTCCATTTTCTAATGATTCAGCAAGGATGTTATTTATAAACACTTTAACTGGTAATCCCAATTTTTGATGTGGACCTAAAGATGGATGTAGTTCTTTTTCTTGGTTCGTATAGCTTTTATATTTACCCGATTTCAGATAGGCAAATAATTGTGCTTTCCCTAAAGGAATTTCTAATGTTAAGTTTTCGGGTGTTGGAGCAGATGCTTCCCATTTTCCAACTTTAGGTTTTGCCTCAGCCGACGCCATTCGAGCCGATGCATTCTCTGGAGTAATTGTTGCTCCAACGGCCTTTGCTGCCGACAAAATTGGATAGTGCTGTGTAAATACGAAATCGTCTGCAGCACTTGTATTATGGCACGAATTACACATTTTTGTCTCAAAGGCTTTACCTGTATTGGCTAAATCTCCTCCCTCGGGATTTGTAAAACTGAAATATGCCCAATTTCCAGGTTCGTTAGGAAAATGTTTTTTGCTTTTAATAGTGGCTTCTAACCCAATGAATTCTCCCATAAAATAACCACTACCACTTGCAGCAGACTTGCCTCCAACACTTATCAGTTCTTTTACTAAAATTGTTCCTTCTCTCCATGTTCCATGTTCTTTCCAATGGTCATAGCTCATGGGATCAATATAGACATTATGAAATTCTGGAAAAGCTGCTTTCCCTCCATTCATGTCATTTGGAGTAACTGGAGTCCCAACATACACCCAAGACCTGTAATCTTGTGGTCGTTCTAGATCTCCAGCACTATTCATAGTAAAATAGGAGATGTCTTGATATCCTTCACCTTCGTTTTTACATGACCATGTAACTACAGCTATCATGGTAATGAGCAAACATATTTTATAGGTTTTTGTAAGCATAATTTTATTTGTTTTTGGTTAGTAATTAGTAAGTTTAAAATGTAATTTATTGATGTAATTATTATTCCAGAGGTTACCAATTTGAATTTCGGTCAAATCGAATGTTCCTTTCATTTTTTTGCAAATCATAAAAATCTTAAACATGTACATTTCATTTTTAGTTTTAGCTTTTTCAATTTTAAATTGAACAACCTCGGTGGCATTATTTAAAATGGTTTTCTTTATGTATTTAACCCAAGTTTGTTTTGGAATGAAACGTTGCTTGTTATTATAATTTACTTCTAGATAGTCATCGATATAGCGATTAATAGCTTCTTCTATTTTTTGATTCTTAAGAAGCATAAAGAACAAATCCTGATTGTCATTTTCATATGTTTTAATCGTATTGTCGTTTACTAAATCCATAAATAAAATATGTTAAAATTAACCTATTGAAATCCTATTATGTTGCACTTTTTTCCATATTACACTATGACTTAACACTTTGCATATTGTTGTCTGAATTTTTTTGCTGTAACACCTAGATGTTTTTTAAAAAACCGAGAGAAATAGGCTGGGTCATAAAACCCTACTTCAAAACAAATTTCCCTTATACTCTTATTTGTATAAACAATTAGTTTTTTACTTTCGAGTAAGAGTTTTTCCTTAATAATGTCACTTGGATTTTTGAGTTTGTTTTTTTGAAACAACCTGAGTAAGGTTTTAGGTTCAATATCCAATTGCGAAGCGTAATCTGAAACATTATGAAATATATTAAACTGCGCGCCCAATAATTCTCCAAAATAATTTATGTAATTGTCATCATCCTCGAATTTCTCGAGCAACGATGTCTTTAAAGTAGAACATATTGATGTCTTCAATTTATCTATGTCTATACAAGGGTTTGTTATTTCACGTTCTACGAGTGAAAACATAGTTTCTATTAATCTCGTTTCTCGGTTTTCTAGAAATAGAAGTGTGTGATTTCTAAAGTCCTTACGTGTTAGTTTATTAATATAACCACAGGAAAGTAATATCGATTGTGAAAAAATATCGGTATTAAACTCTATTAACTTTAGTTTAGATATGGCATTGCTTTGACAGCTAAATGTACAGCCTTCATCTAAGAGAACAACAGTGTTAGCCGGAATAACCATATCCAGATCATTTATACAGCAACTTATACTACAGTTAATATTCCATATCAAAACTGAAGCTACTCTAGTTTCAATAGTAAACGCTTCTGTTTTATACGCTCTTAAGCCTATATAAGGGTAATCATGTAACGATCCAATTTTTGATGGCATTTATGTATCTCTTTTTAGATACACAAAACTAGATATAAGGACCTCCTTAAACGTTAAACATTCTACCTGAATAGATGGCGATTTTCCTCAAATAGAACATAATTAGTAGATGTTTAACGTATTTTTCTTGAAGTAGATAGGAGATGTTCCTACCTGATTTTTAAAGAATTTTGAAAAATGAGATGCTTCAGAAAAACCTAATTCGTATCCAATCTCTTTAGATGATTTTTCAGAAAGCAATAATAATTTCTTTGCCTCAAGTATAATCCGATCATTGATGACTTGTAGAGGTGTTTTGTTATTATATTTTGTAAAAAGATTAGAGATTGTTTTAGGTGATTTATTTAGCAAATTGGCATAATCAGACACCTTATGTTTTTCTTTAAAGTTGGCTTCTACCAGTAAATTAAATTGTCTTATTATATCAACCTTAGACTGTTCCATTGACGGATCGATAATTGTCTTCTTTAAAAGTCTTACCGATTTAATAAGTAATCTTTTAAGTAAAACTCGTAACATTTCTCCTTGAACGTGATCTTTGGTTTCAAACTCTTCTTCGAAGAACATAAAATGTAGTTCAAAACTCTTTCGTTCCTTTTCGGTTAAATCTACAATGGCTGGAGCAGAAGATCCCAAAAACAAAAAACCGTTACAGGACACTTCATGGTCATGATCTCTAATACAATAAAATTCCCTGTCAAAAATTATTGAAATAGCCCCTTTTGAAAACGGCTCTATTTGAATCATATTAAAAGGCGTGCAAAATAACACCTGATTTTTTTCAAGTGTAATTGAATAACCATCGATACCCATATTTATTGCTGTATCCTTTGCCCATATAATTTTATAATAATCGCCTACCCCGAGCCTCTTTTCAAAAGAAGCACAATTAAAGTCTGTTAAGACCAAGTTTCCTTGTTCGGGATGTTTAGAGTATCTAAAATTCATTGTGCACTAAATTTGGTGGAGGTTAAATTGGAAAATTAAAGAGCTAGCGTCCGTAAACTTACATTATATTTTTTAAAAACATCTATGTGATAAAAAATTGAATACAATTGTAATATATTTTAACAACCGACGTTATTCCATGAAAAATTGCAGATATGTCTATTTCCATTGATGAAAGTAATCCATTAATTTTCGACAAATTAGATTGCAAAACGCGCATTAATTAAAGTTTAGTATTTTTACTAAATAAACCAATACTCTTTATGGAAACCTTAGTTCTCGAAGCTGAAAAGTATGTTGTAGGATTTTTAAATGAAAATTTAGATCCAAAATTTGTTTATCATAATCTTGCACATACACAACGTGTAGTTTCCAAGGTAAAAGAGCTTACTGAAAGTAGCAATCTTTCAGAAGATGAAAAACACATTCTAGTAATTGCAGCTTGGTTTCATGATACTGGATTTACAAAAACGATTGAAGGTCATGAAAAAGAAAGTGTACAAATTGCGGATCACTTTTTAAAATCTAAAGAGGTTGAAGCAACTACTATTGAGCTTATTTCTAATATTATCTTAGCTACACAAATGGGTTATGAGCCAAAAAACCAATTGGAAAGCATTATAAGAGATGCTGATTGTGCTCATGTATCTAGTAAAAACTACGATGAATTTGCCTCTTTATTACGTAAAGAATGGGAATTAACTCAAGACAAGTTTATTTCCAAACCTAATTGGGTTAATGATAACATTTCATTTTTAACCAATCACACATTTTATACAGACATAGCTGCAAGTAAATGGGAAAAACGTAAAGGAAAAAACTTAGCTAACCTTTTACAAAGTCAGAATAAAATTAAAGAAAATACCGAAAAATTAAAACAGAAAAAAGCAGAACTAAGTTTTAAAAAGCATAAGTTAGATTTGCCGGAACGTGGTATTGAAACCATGTTTAGAGTAGCACTTAGAAATCATATCACTCTAAGTGATATTGCCGATACTAAAGCCAATATTTTGCTTTCTGTAAATGCTATTATTATCTCTTTAGTATTGTCAAATTTAGTATCTAAACTTGATAACCCTTCAAACGACTACCTCATTTGGCCAACAGTAATTTTTGCTGGGTTTACCGTTGCATCTATTGTATTATCTGTATTAGCCACAAGACCAAACGTTACTCAAGGAAAGTTTAACAAACAAGATGTTGCCGATAAAAAAGTTAATTTATTATTCTTCGGAAACTTTCATAAAATGAAGCTTGATGAGTTTGAATGGGCCATGAACGAAATGATGCAAGACAGAGATTATCTTTACAGTTCGCTCACTAAAGATTTATATTTCTTAGGTCTCGTTTTAAATAGAAAGTATAGTTTACTACGCACAACGTACACAGTCTTTATGATAGGTATTGTTGTGAGTGTAATTGCTTTTGGTATTGCTTTTCAGACCGCAGGAATTCATCCTGGACAATAATCTGAACCTAAGTAACATAGTGGTTATTAGGCCTTAATTTCTTTCATTAAATCGTCATAAGTATAAAAGGACTTATCGTCTTGATCTGTGTGGTACAGTACACTTACACGTATTGCTTTTAAACCTGTAACCGCCTGTAAATCTTGTAATTCTACAATTTCCACATCGTCATCCAAATACTTTTTAGATTGTAAGAATTTCACATATCTTAAATATTCTCTTTCGTCTTGCTTTTGAGAATATACAATACTTATCTTTCCTTTTTGGGTAACCCGTTCTGTAGTTCCTTTAATATAAGCCTTATCAACACGTTTTTTTACAATTTCATATCTGGCATTATAAGTACCATCTACATCAAATTGTTTTTCATCCATTCTAAAACTAATAGACAAAGGTTGATTAAACACTAAAACCATCGATGCTACATCCAACTTTACAGGAAAATCAGATTGCATAAGATAAAAGGCATTCTCCATTTCACACATCACCTGCAATTGCCACAATCTCAAATTATACAAATAGATTGGGTTGAAACTATCCTCTTTGGTAATAGACTCTCCAATATACATGTTATGCTCAACGCCATCGGTTTTAAAACGCTCAAAATAATGAGGATACATAGCCTGAGCATCTATTTGCTTTTTATCTAAAAGTGCTGCCATTTCCTTATTTACTAAAGTAATGGTATCATCGTAATCCTTTCTATGTTGATACAACACATTGACCTTATCGTCTATGCTGTCAAAGTAAGATTTTACTTGACCTCTTAACTCATTATCATTTTTAAAATGCTCTAATAATGGATCAATATCTTTTCGTATAAATGCCGAAATTTGCTGCTCACTATCCACCTGAAAATGGGTATTGAGCCCATCTAAATAATCATTTATTTGATATAAGTATTGCTCGTAAATTGGTAAGTTTTCAATTTTTAGTGCATTTTCAATTATTGCTTTAATAGCATTCAACTGAATAGTTAAATCCTGTTGTGTAGCCCAATTTCTTGCATTGGACGACCCTTTAATATCAATTTGACCATATAATGGGTAGATATTATCAAAAGCAATTTTATTAAAACTAGGTTCATTTCCATTAAGTTGATCCTTAATAAATCGTCTTGCTTCCTTTTCAAAACGCCAATTTACACTAGGATGTATAGACGTACATTCTTGCTGAATAATAGCTTCAATTAGGTTCTGTTCTTCATTTTTTGAACGTTCAACAGCAGATACAATAAATGGCATAACATCTACCAATTTATTAGCATTTATACTGTTCAGAACTTTAGGTTGTTCAGATACTATTTCTAAAATTCCCATTAAACCTTCATCATTAGCTATTGGAGCTAATATGGCGCTTTTAATATTTTGGTCCTTCAATGTTTTATACTGAGGTGCTTTACCTTTTGAAAGCTCATAATACCTATCAACATCAGAAATCGCATAGAAATTCTTTTCTCTAAGTAAGGTCTCATAAGACATACTACATAGCGCATTTTTACATGAATTAACTTCTAAGTTATTAAGTAAGAAGCTATTCATAGCAACGCCATAAACACGTTCAAATGCATCTTCTTCATCATTATAAATTGAAAATCCAACCTTAATATCTTTAAGGCCTAATAGTGATCGAAAAACTTCTTGAAAGTCTTCCATAAATCCTTCGTCTTTCCTTTTATCTTCACCAATTAATGTTGTTTTGATATTGGAAATAGATTGATCGTCTGTAACATTAAAAATATTAGAGATAACAAATCCTTTAAAGGTATAACTGTTAGGTGGAAACTTCTCCTTCCACAAGGCCATGTTCTCGAAATTATCTAATAATTCATCTACATCTTCTTGTGTGATTTTTGGTGCGTTCTTTGCAGGAATAATTTCTGTAAAATCTGCATTATATAATATTTTATAAAATTGCATAATACCATTGGCATCTGGAATTTCATAATAAAAAGGTCTTTTGAAATTAATATTGTGACCATAGCAAAATGCTAAGATAATAGTACATGCAATAATATACTTATCATCCTTAGGCATGTTTTTGATTTCTAATTCAAAATCATCACCTGCCGTTTCTATAATGGTTTTAAAACGTTCAGAAGAATTAAAAATAAGGTTATGGAAAGGAACTGACGCTGTTTTGATTTCATTTTTTGTCAATACAGGGCTAAAAGAATCTTGTAAAATAATACTAATTTCTTTTTCTCTTTCTTTTAGGATAGAAGGATCGCTAAACCCTTCACTTAATTCAGGGTAACCTTCAGCTGTTTTAAGGACACGTCTAGCCTTAGCAGCAATGAATTCATCTTCACTTTTTGCCAATTCTTCATAGTGCTCAAGTAGTTTATTAAAACTAACCTTAAGTTTAAATGGAGATTCTATATTCTCATTTATATCACTCATACCAACTGTTTCTTGCATGCAAAGTTACGAATTAATAGTTAAATCGTTATTAATTAAGACTTCACTCGTGGCAGAATGTTACAAGAATTTATGTTAAAAATGTAAGATTTATTCTCTATAAAGTTAGATTCGTAAAAATTATCATGGTCATTTAGGACTAAATATCCCAAAAAAATAAATCAAACTGACGATCCAAGGTTGTTACTTTTTCATGATACTAATCGCTACACCACCTCCTTGCGCCAATTTCAATTTTAATTTAGAATTTTGGTTAACTGTAATGGTTTCAATAGTAATCGCAAGCGGGTTTTTATCCCAATGTGCATCTTTTCCATCTTTATAAATTGTAGCAGTATACTCTTGGTTAGGCTCCAAAAAGTCAAAACTCAAGTCTATGTCTCGAGCGTTTTCATCGGTTATGCTTCCTAAAAACCAGTTACCTGTCTCACGTTCTTTACGTGCAATTGTGACATAGTCACCAACTTCTCCATTTAAAACTCTTGTTTCGTCCCAATCTACGCCAACATCTTTTATAAATTGCATAGGCTCTGGATTGGCTTCATAATGCTCTACTAAATCTGCTGCCATCTGTATGGGACTATAAATGACAACATACAATGCTAATTGTTGCGCTAAAGTGGTGTTAACTTGGTTTTCAGATTTATATTCATCAAATTTTATATTGAAAATTCCTGGTGTAAAATCTATTGGTCCAGCCAGCATCCTTGTAAATGCCACAATTGGTAAATGTTCAGGAGGATTTCCTCCATCTTGAGCCCAAGCATTAAATTCTTGTCCGCGAAGCCCTTCTCGCGAAATGGTATTAGGATATGTTCGTCTTAAACCTGTTGCTTTAATAGGCTCGTGAGCATTAATCGCAACTTCGTACTTAGCAGCTTTTTCAACAGTATTGTTATAATGGTTGACCATATATTGTCCATGATGATATTCTCCTTTCGGAAGAATTTTACCTACATAACCTGTTTTTACGGCATGCATTCCATATTTTTTCATCAATGCAAAGGCTGCATCCTGCTGTTTTGTATAGGTTTCTGTTGCTGCAGAAGATTCATGATGCATAATAATGGAGACACCTTTTTCTTTTCCATAGCGCACCACTTCATCTATATCATAATCGGGATAAGTCGTTACAAAATCAAAAACACCTTCTCTATCTTCAAAACCAATCCAACGCTCCCAGCCAGTATTCCATCCTTCTACCAAAACACCCTTAATGTTATTTTGAGCGGAAAAGTCTATTAATCGTTTTACATTTTCTGTTGTTGCTCCATGTCTGCCATGAGCCTTCCCTGTATCTACCCATTGACCATCAATCATTTCCATTCCATAATCCCATGACGATTTTCCTAAATGCATTTCCCACCAAACACCAGTATATTTCATAGGTTTAATCCAAGATACATCTCCTAATTTATTTGGTTCATTAAGGTTTACGATAAGATTAGATGCAATTAAATCTGGAGCATTATTTGTAATTTGAATGGTTCTCCAAGGCGTGTGAAAAGGTAATGTACGCTTCACTTTATAAGGCTTATTCTCTGTACCGACCAAATGACTTTCAAGGCTAAGATTGTCTGTATCAACTTTCAAAGTCATTCCAGAATAATCGACTAAAGCTGCTTCATGAAAACTCAAATGTGTACCGTCGTCACCAACCATAGTCACAGGTGTGTTGACAGCGTTTTCTGGAATATAAGTCTGCGCCAAGTTAACATGACCAACATATTTTAAAGCATCAATTTCAGAAAGTTTTGTTGTACTGTATAAGTGCTCATAAATATCCCAATCTCCTGGTATCCAAAACGTCTTATAATCTTGAGTTAAATTAAATTGTGTGCGTTCTTCTAAAATCTCAACAGCCTTAAGTCTAGCCTGTTCTGGAAATTCGTATCTAAATCCAACACCATCGTCATAAACTCTAAACACTACATTAAGAAATCGCTCGGGAGACACTTTTTCTTGCAACATTATTTTTAATTCCCTGTAATTATTAACAACATCTTTCTGCTCTCCCCAAGGCATCTGCCAAGTTTCTATATTCGTTTTTGTTTCAGAATTTTTAATAATAAAGTTCTTATCAAATGCAGGTGCATCTTTAAACTCAAAACCTAAATACGACGTGTCAATTATGACATTACCATCTCGCATTACTAAATAATACGGCTGACCCTCTTCTGAAAGATTAAAACTCAATTTAAGTTGACCATTTGAAGACACTGCTTCAAAGGTTTTTTTCTCGTCGAAAGCATTACAAGAAAATAATAAACAGGTTAAGATTAAAGGGATAATTATTCGCATATCTTTATTATTTCTGTTCTAAAAGAACCATATCAAATTCTGAATCTATAGTTACTGTTCCGTTCTTCACGGTCACGTCTTGATTAGAGTACGCATCATGAAGCAGATCATCATCTTTATATATTTCAGAAACATTTATTGTTTTATTTCCTTTTGGCAAATCTAATCCAACAACTACTAAGTCCTTAAAGTTTCCGTCAGAAAAACTTCTGTAAAACACATAAGGTTCTTGTGTAATCATTTGGTGCACTCCTGCACCAACAGCAGGATGATTAACTCTAAACTGTCCTAGTTTTTGCCAATGTTCTAGCACTTTATTTCCTTTAACGTCAGCCCAATTCATCATTGAGCGCAAGGTCGCATCTCCAATTGTACCATCTACAACCAAACTTCTAGCCGATTCGTCTCCATAATATATTTGAGATGTTCCTGGAGTAAGCAAGAGCATTGTTCCTGTTTCGTATGCCTTTGTTCGCTCTGGGTCAAAAGGTTGTCCGTCATCATGTGAGCTCAAGTAATTTAATATACCGTAGCCTTTTAAATTCGTATGTAACTCATCTGAGTAACGTTTAAACACCTCTTCCTTAGATTGCTGAGCAACATTCCATTTTAGTTCAAAATTAATCAGACTCGTAAAAGCGTCATCAAAATAATTCACTTTTCTATCTCCAAAATCATAAGCTTTTCCAGAAGATATTCCATAGCCATAGACTTCGCCAACCAAATAAAAATCGTTGCTATCGAGTACCTCGTTTTTATGATTTTGTTTCCACGTTTTAAAAGCGTAATCGCATTCATTTTTAAACTCTTGCCATACATATTCTTCGGTATGTTTTACAGTATCAACTCTATAACCATCAATTCCAAATTCGGTAATATAATCTGTTAGCCATTTCATGATATAAAAGCGTGGCGCTCTAGGGTAACCCGTTCTTTCGAAAAACGCGTTAAGTTCTGCGATTTCCTCTTCGTAACGTCCTTCTGCTTTCCATTTTTCTACTAACTGAGGTGGTAATTCAACGGCTTCGTTGCTTTCGGTTTTAATGTCTGGTAAATTCTTTACCAAAGTACAGGTAATTGTATTCTCGTAATTAGTGTATTGACATTGAGGTTCGGTTCTCACCCATTCGCTTGGCCAAACTGGATCTTGTTCGGTCACTGGCCCAGTATGATTAATTACAGCATCTAAAAGAATTCTTATGCCTTTATCATGAGCCACTTTCACTAGTTGTTTTAAGTCTTCTTTTGTCCCGTAGTTAGGGTCAATAGCAGTCCAATCTTTTGTCCAATACCCATGAAAACCATATGTTACACCTGTACCTTCATCTGTCCCTCCATGAATTTGCTCTACAATTGGTGTCATCCATATAGCGTTAACACCTAAATCTGTAAAATAACCTTCCTCTATTTTTTGGGTTATCCCTTTAAGATCTCCACCCTTAAAACCACGAAGTTTTCCTGTTTCTTTAGTTCTTTCGAAGTTAATATCATTAGCTGTATCGCCGTTATTAAATCGATCTGTCAACAAAAAATACAAATTCGCAGCTTCCCAAACAAAAGGCGATTTAGGTTTCACATCTGTCGCTTCTTTTGGTGTTTTTTGACAAGAAATTATCATCGTAAAACTGCATACTATCAAAAATAAATGCTTCATAGGTTATTGTATTAATATTTTATACTCCCAAGGTTGAAGTGTTAGCGCTTCTCCAGCTTTCAATTCTATGTTGCTATCGGTCATAAAATCTACAAATGTGCCTGATGTTGTGCTATTAAACATTTGTTCGTTGTTAGAAAAGTTGCCAATAAATCTAATTTTTGACTTTCCTTTTTTTCTTACCATATCTAGCACATGCTCATTATTACTCACTAAACTCACAAAGGCAGCTCCATTTCGACCTCCATGTAGCGCCTCATTTTCTTGTTTTAGTACGGCTAACTTTTCTAATAATTGCCATGTCTTACCTTTGACTTTTGGTATAGAATCTTTTTCGAAAAATTTAAGTCGGTGAGCCAAATCATACTCTTGGCCTGTGTAAATTAATGGCATTCCTTTTTGCATATAACTAAAAACGGTCATGAGTTCTGAGGCGTCTCCCATGCGCTCTTTAATTGTTCCGTTCCAGGAATTCTCGTCATGATTAGTTACAAAATTCATGAGGATATCATTGGTTTCATAGTCTTTAAATATCTTGGTGGTATAGGCCTCAAAATCTTTGAGGTTTTTTTCTCCTTTTGCCAAGCTATTCAATAAATGGTGACCATCCCATGCGTATGCCATATCAAACAAGTCGTTTCCTTTCATTAATTCTGGTTCCCAGGCTTCAGCAAGCATAAAAATATCTTTTTGCTTACGTAATTCAGGAATTGTTTCTTGCCAAAAATCTAATGGTACCGATCCTGCGACATCACATCTAAACCCATCTACACCTTCTTTGGTAATCCAATAACTCATATCGTCTAGCATGTCTTTACGCATCGATTTATTATCATAGTTTAAATCGGCAACATCTGTCCAATCTGTCCCTTCTGGATGAATCACTTCTCCATCTTCATTTTGTGTATAATAATCAGGATTGGTTTTTAGCCATTCGTGATCCCATCCTGTATGATTAGGAACCCAGTCTAAGATAACATACATACTATTTTTGTGAGCCATATTAACGAGTTCTCTAAAATCTTCTATCGTCCCGAATTCTGGATTTATCTTTGTGAAATCTGTTACAGCATAATAACTTCCTAAATATTTGCTTTGTTCATCTTCAGGGAAATCTGAAGCAAATTTACTATCTGGACCTCCAGTTGCCTTTCGTTTCGTTTCCGAAATTGGAAACACAGGCATTAACCAAATAATCTTAACACCCAATTTTTTAAGCTCTGGGATATCTTTTGTGAATTCTTGAAACGTGCCTTCGGGTGAATATTGACGAATATTGGCTTCATAAATTATTGCGCTTTCTAAAATATCTTCGGAAATTGGTGCTAAAATATCCTCTGATGATTTGTCTTCAATGAGTACAGGCCCATCTTTTTTATCTGTTTTACAAGACCAGACCAATAGTGCAATTAGAGCTATAGTTAATACGTTTTTCATTGAATTAGTTATTTAGTTTTATTTCAATTTTTATTTCTTCTTCAGAAGTATTCCAAATAAATGGTTGTGTGATCATTTTGGTTTCATCATTCCAACCAACCAATACAGTTTCCCCATTAATTTTAATTTTTTTGGGTTTCTTTATAATATTATGAATTGTCAGAACAATTAGTTTTGAAGATTTATAATTGATATTTATTTTATGTCTTAGTTCAAATCTTAATTTATTCCCTTTTCTTTTAGACTGAAATTCTAAAATTTCATACTCTTTTGTTTGAATGTTATCTGTTGATTTACCATCATCAGAATACATTTTACGTTTACTTTGTGTGACCGAATCATCATGAAAATAATGCAACTGAATTTTATTAGAGTCTAAATTTTTTGTACTATTCATGGCTTCTGTCATCGGAACAAAAGCTCCTGCTCTCACATAAGTTGGAATAGAATTCTCCTTAGTTGCTACAGTTCTTGTTTGTCCGCCTTCAATTCGCTCATCTGTATAAAAATCAAACCATATATTGTCATTCGGAAAATAAACTTCTTTTTCTTTTTGCCCCGCTTTCAAGATTGGAGCCACAAGGATGTCCTTTCCCCATAAGTATGCATCTGAATACGTAAATAAATCTAAATTATCCAGTTCATCAAAAAACAAAGGGCGCATCAAAGGTGCTCCTGTTTGATTATTCTCATACATCAAATTGTAATTGTATGGTAATAATTTATACCGTAATTCAATGGCCTGTTTCGCTAAGGCTTTTACTTTATCACTTCTAAATACCGGTTCACTTGGGACATCTTCTTGCGCATGCGGGCGATAGATAGGTTGAAATACGCCGTATTGAAGCCATCGCACATACAATTCATCATCTAGGTTAGCACCTGCAAATCCACCTAAATCACTGTGCATATATGCTAGCCCTTGCATTCCCATTTGAAGTGCTATTTCGGGTTGAGATTGTAGACCTCCCCAAGTTCTATTCACATCACCAGACCAAGGGATCATACCATAGCGTTGTGAGCCTGAATACCCAGCGCGCATTAAAACAAATGGTCGTAAACTCGGATTGGCTTTTAAGCTAGATTCATAAACCAATTTTGCCCAATCATGACCATAGATATTATGAACTTCGTCGGCTGTGCCATTAGCATGAATTAAAGCAGATGGGTGTACTTCGGGTTCTCCTAAATCTCCCCAAAAACCACTAACACCTAATTGAGACAAGTCTTTATAAATAGCATCAAACCATTCCTTTCCTTTATTGCTATAGATATCAATTAGACCTGTATTACCAAAGTAAAAATCATAGGTAAATGGTTGTCCTAAAGAATCTTTAGCCAGAATATCTTTTCTAACCGCTTCATCCCAACGATTAGATGTTGTTAATACAAAAGGCTCTGTAATAAGAATGGTTTCCACATTTCTAGCCTTTAAATCGGCAATCATTTGCTTTGGGTTTGGAAATGAATCGCGATCAAATGCCAAGTTTCCCATGGTGCCTTTAATGTCTTTCCCAAACCAATATAAATCAAGAATAATAGCATCTACAGGAATATTATCAGCTTTAAATTTATCGATGGTTTCAATAACTTCATTTTGAGAATGATACCCAAATCTGCTTGAGAAATTACCTAAAGCCCAACGAGGTAACATTGGTTGTTTTCCTGTTAAATCTGTATAATTATCGACGATATCATACCAGGTTTCACCAACAACAACTTGATAGGTTTTACGACCAGAAATGGTTTCATAGGTCAGGGTATTGTCACTTTTACTATCTAAGTCTAAAAACCCAATTGGAGCATTATCAAAATGGATTAAATACTTGTTGGACGATATCACAATTGGCAATGTATAATTCATTAATTCTGAATGTGTCTCATATCCATAATGAGCGCGATTGTACAATTGCAATCGGTTACCACGACGATTCATACCAAGAGCACGTGCGCCTCCACCATATAAGACCTCATCTTTAGTTAGTTCAAATTGTATGGTTTCTAGGCTGTCATTTTTAATATAACCTGCCTTTTCAGAAATAATATGTTTGTCCTTGAAATAGTATGCAATCTGAAATGGTGATTTTTTAACAACGACATAGAGTCCATTAGTTTTAAGCAAAACATCGGCACCTCGTTCAGTAATTTGAACATTGGAGGTTTCAGGTTTTAATACTACAGCATGTGAATTTTCGTTTAAAGATTCTTCAATAGGAACAAATGTGGTTTCTATAATTTCAGAAGAAAAAGGTTTGATTATATAGTACCCATCACTCACATTAACTTTTAAACTTGTTCCTTGTGTTTCGGCACTTTTAAATAGACGATTAGGGTTTTGGCTAAACCCTATAGCAACACAGAAAATGGAAATTAATGTAAATAAAAATGTCTTCATTTAGTGTCCTAATAAAAATAGTAATGGTTGATCAAATCGTTTGTTCCATGAATTTTCTGAGTGGTCTGTACCATCAAAAAATAGGTTAACAGCATTCGTTTTGGTATATCCTTTTTGCTTTAAAATCTTGTCTACTCTTGGCGCATATTGCGGATAAAACTGGTCTAAAGTCTTGTTTCCATAATCAAAATATAACTTGTGATTTTTAGACGAAGGTAAATTTGCCTCCATATATTGGAATATAGCTTCAGGTAAGGGGTTAAACTCTGCTGGTGCACCTCCAACCCAATGCGTTGAGATACAAGCAGCACCTCCAAAAATATCTGGATATTCCGAAATAGCGTACATAGACATTAGACCGCCCATACTGGAACCCGCTACAAACGTATGCTCTTGTGTAGGTATAGTTGCGTAAGTTTTATCAATAATAGGTTTTAATTCTTCTACAATAAATTTGAGATAGTTATCTCCACTGAGTTTAGTATCCTTATTTGCATTAGCTGCTCTTTCAAACAATTTTTGAATGGTTTCTTTATCTAAACTTTCAAAAGCCTTTTGTGGAAATAAATCCATCCATCTTATTTGTGGAATATTATGAACGCCAACCACGATAAAATCTCTAGTCTTTTTACTATTCATTAATTTAGATGCCCAATCGTCTACTTTCCATTCTTGCTTATTCCAAGTGGTTGTAGAATCAAATAAATTTTGACCATCGTGCATATAAAGTACTGCATATTTTTTCTTGGGTGAGTAATCTTTTGGTAGCCAAACATCAACAGGTCTTGCCTTAATATATTGAGAAGGAAAAGCCTCAGCCCTGTATAAACTACCTTCATAAAGTACAGCGTCTTTAAGTTGTTCAAACGAGACGTCCTTTGTTTTGGATGGGCTCTTACTTTGAGATTGGCAGCTTAAGTTGCACATTACTACCGATAAAAATGCTAAAACAAATGTTTTCATATCTATTTTAATTTAGTAGTTAATAAAAGTGGACCCTTGGATCTTAATTCGATATTATCTCCCCAAACAAAAGTATCTCCAGATATGATATTTTTTAGTGTTTTCCCTTGAAGCCCTATTTCAGCATAACGCTTTAAATCTATAGTTATAGGCTCTTCATTTTTGTTGATAATCAAGACAACCGTTTCATCTCCTAAAGTTCGAAATAAAAAGTACGTGCCCATAAATGGTGAAAAATGAACCGTTTTTCCATCGTGAATAGCCTTGCTGTTTTTTCTATAATGAAGTAGGTTTTTAACGAAGGCCTGCATGTCTTTTTGCTGTGAAGACAAGCCTTCTCCTGTGAACGCATTCACAGAATCACCTTGCCATCCTCCAGGATAATCTGTTCGTATTAATCCATGATCTCCTGGCTTCTCAAAATCATCCATAAGAATTTCGGTACCGTAATACATTTGTAAAATTCTAGGCATCATGGCATAGGTTGCAACAGCCATTTTTGTATTGTTAACATCACCTTTCAGTTGTGTAAAAATACGACTCATATCATGGTTTCCTGGGAATATCATGATACTCTTTGGATTGGCATAATGAAAATCGTTTGCTAAGCCTTCATAGATTTTCACCAAACCTTTATCCCAAGATTCATCCTCATTTAAGGCTTCAACAACTTTGGCTTGCATAGCAAAATCCATTGTAGATTTTAAATTAGAATCATAGCCATCTCTGTTATTCGCACCTTCTTGCCAGTAACCAATAAGCAACGGGTTATAACTCCACTCTTCTCCAACAATATTAAAATTTGGGTACTCGGTCATAATGGCTCCAGCCCAATCACTCATAAAGTCCTTATCGGGATACGGATATGTATCTTGGCGAATACCATCTAATTGAGCTGTTTCTATCCACCAAATACTATTTTGAATGATATACTTTGCCATAAATGGATTACGCTGATTTAAATCTGGCATTGCCGACACAAACCATCCTTTAGAATTTCCATCTTTGTCATGCTGAGCCGCATAGATATCTTGATTAGATGTACGTCTATGATTAGAATGTGTTGTTGTTCTCCAATCCCAATTATCTTTGTTTTTTTCGTAATTTTCTTGAAGATTTATCCAATCCTTAAATGGTAAGTCTTTCATCCACCAATGTTCTAATCCGCAATGATTGGCAATTTGATCCATAATAAATTTCATGCCTTTATCTTTGAGCTTTTTAGATAGCTCTTGATAGTCATCTAAGGTTCCAAATCTAGGGTCTATTTTGTACAAATCTGTAATGGCATAACCATGGTATGAGCCTTCTTTCATATCATTGATTAACATTGGCTGTGGCCAAATAGCGGTAAAGCCCAAATCTGAAATATAGTCTAAGTTCGTTATTATACCTTCAATATCACCTCCATGACGTGCATAACTATCACTTCTATCAATGGTATTTTCTAACAAAGCAACTTGCCCTTCCTTGGCTATTGGTGTATCATTATTTGGGTTCGCATTAGCAAAACGGTCTGGTGTTATGAGATAAATAGCGTCACTGCTATCAAAACCAATAAAATCTTCGGCAGGTTTTAAACGTGTTTTCAGTTGATATGTGTGTATAAGCTCATTGCCTTTATCGTCGTTAAATCTAATATTAAAGGTTCCTGCTTTAGTATCTTCTGAAATGAGCAAATCAATAAACAAATAATTGTTACTAATATCTCCTTTAGTTACTTTTTCAATCGTCACACCTTCATAAGAAATGCTAGGTGTATATCCTCCAATATTGTCATGTTTCACCAATAATTGAAGTTGCTCATTCTCAAAACCTACCCACCAGTTTGGTGGCTCGATCCGATCAATATCATTTTGATTAATAAGCTCTGATTTGGTACCGCTTTCAACACTATTTGATTTGGTTGAATCTTTACAAGACACACTTAAAACAATGATACCTAAGAAAAATAAATAGATGTGTTTTTTCATAATTAAAAAGTTTAAGTGTTACGTTTTGTTTACACAGTAACCATATTATTTGGACTTATCGTTACCAATTCACCATTAACAAGAATATTTAAGTCATTATAACCTTCAAGTTCAAAGTAGGTATGACCTTTACAAACATTGACTTTTATAATCTGGTTTCTAAAGTTCACTTTAAAAGAATACGCATCCCATTGTTCAGGTATTTTAGGTTCGAAAGACAAGGTGTTATCTACAATACGCATCCCGCCAAAACCTTCAACAATACTCATCCACGTTCCTGCCATAGATGTAATATGAAGTCCTTCTTCTACTTCTTTATTATAGTCGTCTAAATCCAATCTTGAAGTTCGTAAATAAAATTCATATGCTTGTTCCATACGACCTAATTTTGCTGCTTGAATACTGTGCACACATGGTGACAATGAACTTTCATGTACTGTAAAAGGTTCATAAAAATCAAAATGACGTTCTAACTCTTCTATCGAAAAATGATCTTCAAAAAAGTAGAATCCTTGCAAAATATCAGCTTGTTTGATGTATGGTGAACGTAAAATTCTATCCCAAGACCATTTCTGATTAATAGGACGTTGTGAGCGATCTAAATCGGCGACCGTAATTAATTCTTTATCTAAGAATCCATCTTGCTGCAGATAGACGTTTTTATCTTCGGAAAACGGAAAGTACATGTTACTTGCTACTTTTCCCCATTGAGATATTTCGGCTTTAGACAGCTTAGTTTTATTCATAATTCTGGTAAAATCAGAATTATAATCGGCTTCAATTTTATCAATGTTTTCAATAGCATAATCTATACACCATTTTGCGATATAATTTGTGTACCAGTTATTATTGACATTATTTTCATATTCATTTGGACCAGTAACACCTAGAATAACATAGCTTTGTTTTGCCTCAGAAAAAGTTGCGCGCTGGTGCCAAAATCTGGCTATACCTATCAAAACTTCCAACCCTTTTTGAGGAATGTAACTATAGTCGTCTGTAAAACGATGATAATTATAAATTGCAAAGGCAATTGCTCCATTTCTATGAATTTCCTCGAACGTAATTTCCCACTCATTGTGACATTCTTCGCCATTCATGGTTACCATTGGATACAAAGCAGCACCATTAACAAAGCCTAATTTTTCGGCATTCTCAACTGCTTTTCCTAAATGATTGTAACGATATTCTAATAAACTTTTGGCAACATTTTGATCTTTGGTTGCCATGTAAAAAGGAATGCAATAGGCCTCGGTATCCCAATAGGTACTTCCACCATATTTTTCTCCGGTAAAACCTTTAGGACCAATATTTAATCGAGCATCTTTTCCAAGATAAGTTTGATTTAATTGAAAGATATTAAATCTAATACCCTGTTGTGCTGCTACATCGCCTTCAATGGTAATATCTGCCATATCCCAAATTTTAGCCCAAGCTAATTTTTGTTGTTCTAGGAGAGCATCAAATCCCATTTCAGAAACTTTATTAAGCGTGTTTTTAGCTATTGAAATTAGCTCATTTTTATCATGATTTCTATCGGTAGAATAACCTCCAAATTTTGTAAGTGTTATGGTATCTCCTTTCGTAACTTGATTTTGGTAGGTAAACTCTATTCTATCAATGGTATCGCTAATGGTTTTATTTTGTTTTAGCACATTACCATTCAATGCCACTTGTGTTTTCATTGCAGTACACACATAAAAATGTGTTTTCATTGTTTTAGATACAATAAACGCCTGCTCATTGTCATGGTTCACGCTTAATACATCCCAAAATGTATCATCCCAATTAGAGTCTTCATTAGTAATTCCGTTATCTAGATAGGGAGAAAAATCAATTTGAGCGTCATTATTTAAAGGAGTTACATGATACTCAATCGCTCCTACCTCATCAATATCTAAGCTCAAAAACCGTTTGGTTTCAACTTTTATTTCAACAAAATTTTGCAGTGTTGCTCTAAAGCTCCGCGACAACCATCCTTCTTTCATATTAAGTTCTCTACGGAAATCATCAATTTTATTGCAATTGGCCAAATCTAAAATCTCACCATTAATGGTTACATTAATACCAATCCAGTTTGGGGCATTCAATACTTTTGCAAAGTATTCTGGATACCCATTTTTCCACCAGCCTACTCTCGTTTTATCAGGATAGTAAACACCTGCAACATAACTCCCTTGAAATGTAGCGCCAGAGTAGTGCTCTTCAAAATTAGCACGTTGTCCCATGGCTCCATTCCCTAAACTCATTAAGCTCTCAGAAGATTTTACGCGCTCGGCATCAAAACCTTCTTCTATAATTGACCAGTTATCTGGTTGTATATAATTATTATTCATTTTAGTTTATAAATCAGTTGTCAATTGATAAATTTTTTGGTTCTTTTTTAATCTTACCTGAAATGATATCCTCAATAAACGTTATCGATATTTCGGTAAAATTTTTAAATACAAAATCTGCCTCATGAAGCACATCATTTTCTCCAATTCCTATGGCAATCATATGAGCAGCATTTGCCGCTTGAATGCCTGCAACAGAATCTTCAAACACAATACAATCTTCTGGTTTAATTTGTAATAATTGTGCTCCTATTAAAAATACCTCGGGATCTGGTTTTGCTTTAGACACATCATTTCCATCAACAATAGATTGAAATTTTTCAAGCAGATTTACCTTGGTTAATATCGATCTGGCATTTTTACTTGCCGAACCTAAAGCAATGCCTTGCTCCTTTTCAATAAGCGTATTTAATATTTTTGTCACATCTGGTAAGATTTCAGACTCATCCATACCATTGATATAATTCAAATAATTATCATTTTTTAAACCCATGAGTCTCATGAATTCATCTTCTGAAAGAGATGTATTTCCCCATTCTAATATTTTTTCTAATGAACGTACCCGGCTTACACCTTTAAGTTGTTCATTTTGTGCTTCGGAAAAATCAATACCAATACTATTGGCTAATTGTTTCCAAGCTAAGAAGTGATACTTTGCAGTATCAACGATAACCCCATCGAGGTCAAATATGAATCCTTTTTTATTCATTTTATATATCTTCGGCTTGATACGTAATAGCGTTTTTATTTGTAATCAATAAGTTGCACAATCCTGCTATTACCAGACTAATCCCGGCAACAGTCATGGCATTAATAGCCTCTTTTCCTAGTAATCCAGAAACAAAATTAATACCTCCAAGCGCTGCAATAATTTGAGGTATTACAATAAACATGTTGAAAATACCCATAATAACTCCCATTTTTTTAGGGTCAACAGAGCTTGATAACATAGCATAAGGCATGGACAAAATACTTCCCCAAGCAAAGCCAATCAATGCAAAGCACCATTTCAAATTTTCTGGCGACGTGTAATTCATTAAAAGGAATCCCAATCCGCCTAGCATTAAAGAGCCCATATGAACATACTTTCTATTAATGCGTCGTTTAGATGTATAGAATGTTAAAATAAGAGCAAATGCCATTGATGACAGGCCATACACTCCCATTGCTGATCCTACAGCATTTGAAGATTCTTGAAAAGCAGTATTTACAACATTGAATGCCTCAACTTGCGCTGGTATATCCATATTATATTCACTCTTCACTGGCGCTGGTGTCTTAAATACATGTTCTGTTAGTGCGGGGTTGGCCAAACTCCACATTGTAAAAAATGCAAACCACGAAAAAAACTGGATAAGTCCGAGTTTTTTCATTGTTAAAGGCATGCTTCCAATATTATTTAAGATGTCTGGAATGAATTGATTTTTCCTCGCTTTTTCGCGTTTGAATTCTTCCATATCTTCAGGTGGGTACTCTGAAGTTGTAAAAATGGTATAAAGTATACTCACTAAAAACACAAACGCACCAATTGCAAAAGCCACTTTCACAGACATAGGTACTACTCCAGAATCTGCAGAATTACTTACTCCCAATTTAGAAACCATCCAAGGTAAATTACTGGCCACCCATGTTCCTATTCCAATTATTAATGTTTGCACAACAAAACCATAGGAACGCTGCGACTTAGGCAGTTTATCTGCTACTAGTGCTCTAAAAGGTTCCATGGAAATATTTATGGACGCATCAAGTATCCATAAAAATCCGGCTGCCATCCATAATGCTGGCGAATGTGGCACGAAAAATAGTGCCAATGAACTTAGTATTGCACCAATAAGAAAATAAGGTCTTCGACGTCCTAGTTTAGGATGCCAAGTGCGGTCACTTAAATAACCAATAATTGGCTGAACGAGTAAACCTGTAAGAGGTGCTGCAATCCAAAGTAAAGGGATCGCATCTTTTTCTGCTCCTAAAGTTTGAAAAATTCGAGACATAAAGCCTCCCTGTAATGCAAAGCCGAATTGTATCCCTAAGAAACCGAAACTCATGTTCCAGATTTCCCAGAAACCTAGCGTGCGCTTTTTCATAATAGTATGTTTAAATTAATACTATTGACAAGCGATAAAACTTATCAAAACTTAAATGTAGAAGTGAAAATATAAGTTTTGATTAGGGTGTAAATATAATAAAGTTTTTATTTAATCCATGATAAATCTCTCATTTGGTCGATTCTCTTTCAATAAGATTCGTCTCAATAACGACAGTTTCGTAGATCTCTTCGGCCTCTTCATCTTCCTCTTCGATCTCTAATCTATTAATCAACAAATCGGCTGCTTTCTCGCCAATTTCTTGTCCGTGCTGACTCACAGTTGTCAAACTTGGTGTTGAATGTTTTGAGAGCACACCATCAGTAAAACTAACAACTTGAAGCGATTTTGGAATTTCCAAACCAAGTTTTCTTGCTACTTTAATTGCGGTAACGGCATAAAGCTCGTTGACTGCAAAAATGCCATCTATAGATTTGTTGGATTTAAATAATTGCTCTATTTCTGACTCCAATTCATCTAAATGATGATTAGACAATAATTTATCTTCAATTTTTAAAATTAGAGATGCTTTCGCCTCCATTTTATAATCCTCTAAGGCTTCAAGATATCCTTGCGTTCTTAACTTACCAACACTAACATAATCTTTAGTAGTAATAATCGCAATGTTTTTACAACCGCCAGACACCAATTTCTCAACAGCCTTCTTGGCGCCTTTTATATCATCTACAATAACCTTGTCGCAGGGAATTTCATTTACAACACGATCAAACATGACAATAGGCATTCCTTGATTTATAGTTTCAGTGAAATGATGATAATCTTGTTGTTGCAATGTTTCTTTGGCAATAGATAAGATAAAACCATCTATGCTTCCGTTGGCGAGCATTTGCATATTAATCACTTCCTTATCAAAAGATTCATTAGACAATCCAACAATAACGTTATAACCTCTCTTGTTGGCAACCAACTCAATTCCTGTAATTACGGTTGAGAAAAAATAATGGACAATTTCAGGAATAATAATGCCAATCGTTTTTGTTTTTCTATTCTTTAAACTTAACGCAATATTATTGGGTCTATAATTATAGAGTTTAGCAAATGCCTGAACTTTTTGTCGTGTATCTTCGCTTATTTCTATACTGTTTCTTAATGCTTTTGAAACCGTTGAAATAGATACATCCAATTCTTTTGCTATTTGTTTTAGGGTTATTTTTCGTTTCATTAGAGCTGTTTACAACTAGTCTATTTTGTTTAATAAATTAGTTTTAAAATTAAACAAATATTTGTGTTTCTTATTAAAATTGTCTATTTTAAATTCCGAAGTTGACAATAAAGATATTATTTTATTACAAATTCAATAATTTTTAGCCATTTTAAGTTAGTTACTGTTAAAATCTGAAAAGTTTTCAACACGAAAACGTTTGCGTACCCCAAAAACAAAGGCGTAACAAAAAAAACACCCAAATTTTACATAGATTTAACCCTAGAAGTGAAAATATAAATCAATTAACTAAAGCAACTAACTTTAAAAATATTTTATGAAGACATTTTTAAATAGCTTATTAGTACTGTTTTTTATACTACCTATAATTGGCTTTGGCCAAACCAAGGTAACAGGTACAGTAACTGATGAAGCTAACGCATTACCGCTTCCAGGGGTTAACATTCTTGTTAAAGGAACAACCACTGGAGCATCGACTGATTTTGATGGAAATTATTCAATAACAGTCAGTCAAGGAGATATCTTAGTATTTTCATACTTGGGATACACGACAAAAGAAATCACTTATACAGGACAATCACCACTTAATGCAACCTTAGTTCAAGACGCAGGTCAATTAGATGAAGTCGTGCTTATTGGTTATGGTTCTACAACGAAGCAAGATGCTACTGGAGCTGTAGAAAAAGTAGGTGATGAAGAATTTAACAAAGGAGCAATCGTTGCACCAGAACAATTACTTGCAGGTAAATCTGCGGGTGTAAGAGTCACTTCTAATAGTGGAGCTCCTGGTGAAGGTGCAGATATTAGAATTCGTGGAGGAGCTTCTCTTTCTGCGACAAATGCGCCCTTAATTGTTGTAGATGGTCTTCCTTTAGACCAAAGAGGTGTTCAAGGTGTTAGAGGGCAATTAAATGCCATCAACCCTAACGATATTGAAGATTTTGTTATCTTAAAAGATGCATCAGCAACGGCTATTTATGGATCTAGAGCTTCAAATGGTGTGATTTTAATTACGACCAAAAAAGGAAGAACTAATAGTCCACTAACATTTGAATATGATCTTAAGGCATCCATTCAAGATGTTAGCGATTTTGTAGATGTACTAAATGCAGATCAATTTACGGCAATTGCTCAAACCGCTAACGGATTTGACCCTAGCCTCATTGGAAACTCTAACACTAATTGGCAAGATGAAATCTATTCCACTGCTGTTGGAGCCATTCATAATTTAACAGTATCTAAAGGATATGAAACGTTCAATTTCAGAGTTAACTTTAATCACGCTTCTCAAGAAGGTGTATTAACTGGAGGCTTATATGAACGTAATGCACTTAACACCTCATTCGTTAAGCGTTTCTTAGATAACGATTTAAAATTAACCTTAACGGCTAAAGGTGTTATTGATGAATATGATTTTGCCGATGGTGGTGCGATAGGTTCTGCAATTGCATTTGATCCTACGCAACCTGTTTACAATCCTGACGGAAGTTTCTTTCAATACTTTGGTGAAACACTTGCGCCTACTAACCCATTATTTTTATTAGAGAATAATGATAACAGATCACAGAATAAAAGATTCATTTCTAATTTCAATGTAGATTACAAACTCTGGTTTTTAGAAGGTTTAAGATTTAACTTAAACGCTGGTCTTGATTATTCTGAAAATGATGGTCGACAATTTAGCGCTGCAAGTCCAACAAATCCAAATGCCTTTCCGTTTAGGAATCTCTATAATGGTTTAGATAGAAATACAGCATTAGATTTCTATTTCAACTACAAAAAAGATGTAGAATCTATAGATACAAACTTAGATTTAACCGTTGGACATGCTTACCAAGAATTTTACAGACGATCTGGAGGTAGAGATACTGGAAACACTGGAATATTTGTAGAGCGCATGGAAAGTATCAATAGAAATTCTTTAGAATCATATTTTGCAAGAGCAAGTTTTGATGTTTCAGATAAATACTTATTATCATTAAGTTATAGACGAGATGGTTCTTCAAGGTTTAGCGAAGATAACCGTTGGAGTAGTTTTCCAGGAGCTTCGGTAGGATGGAAAATTTCTAACGAAGATTTTATGGAAAATTCATTCTTTTCAAACTTAAAACTTAGAGCTGGTTGGGGAGTTACGGGTCAGCAAGAAATTGGTCTTAACTACGCATTTTTAGGACTCTATACTCCTGGAACCGGTGATGCTGCTGTTCAAATTGGAGATGAATTCTTAGCGACATTACGTCCAGAAGAATTTGACGAAAACTTGAAATGGGAAGAAACAACACAATATAATGTCGCTTTAGACTTTGGATTCTTTGACGATAGATTAACAGGTACTGTTGATGCTTATTACAAAGAAACTGAAGATTTATTAGCAACCATCCCTACAGCCGCAGGTTCTAACCTTTCAGATTTGTTACTTACTAATGTTGGTAATACAACCAGTAGAGGTATTGAATTTAGTTTAAACGGTAAAGTTGCACAATCTGATAACTTTAACTGGGATTTAGGTTTCAATATCACCTTCCAAGATTATGAAATTACAAATCTTAACCTTAGTGGAGACCCAGATTTCTTTATTCCTCAAGGAGGTATCTCAGGTGGTGTTGGTAACAACATTCAGTTATGGAGACCTGGTTTTGATCCTACAACGTTCTTCGTATTTAGACAAGTATACGACAACCAAGGGAACCCAATTGAAGGCGCTTATGTAGATGTGAATGGTGACAATCAAATTACAGAATCTGATAGACAAGCATACAAAAAGGCAACTCCAGATGCCTATGCTGGTTTTACAAGTAACATGAGTTATAAAAACTTTGATTTCAGCTTTACATTTAGAGGAAGTTTTGGAAACTACATGTACAATAATGTTGCTTCAGATAGAGGTAATACATCAACGGTTACAAATGCACCAGGTAATTACTACCCTAATGCTCATGTAAGTGTATTGGACACCAACTTCCAAAACCAAAACTTATTCTCTGATCTATATATCCAGAGAGCAGATTTCGTAAAATTAGACAACATATCAATTGGATATTTAATTCCTTTTGAAAAGATAAAACTAAGAGCTTCATTCACTGCAACAAACGTGTTGACAATTACAGAGTATGATGGGCTTGATCCTGAAATTGGTAATGGTATCGATAATAATTTTTATCCAAGACCACAACAATATGTATTAGGACTTAATTTAACATTTTAAGAAAGATGAACACTAATAAATATATCAAAGCTATGATGAGAACATTAAAATTTGTCTTTGCAGCTTTTACAATTGTACTCTTTATGCAATCTTGTGAAAGTGACTTAGACTTACAACCAGAAGATGGTCGTCTTACTGGAGATGCCGCTTTCGAAAATCCAGAAGCTTACAAACAATTTTTAGCGAAATTGTATGCTGGAATTTCATTGAGTGGACAGGATGGACCTGCCGGAAATCCCGACTTAGCTGGTTTGGATGAAGGTTTTTCCAATTACTTAAGACTCTATTGGAAAATGCAAGAGCTTACAACTGATGAAGCCATTATTGGTTGGAATGACGGAACAATTAAAGATTTACATGCTCAAACTTGGACTTCTGGTAACGAATTTATCAGAACTATGTATAGCAGAATTTTTTATCAGGTAGCCTTGACTAACGAGTTTTTACGTCAAACTACTAATGATAAATTAGATGCTAGAGGTGTTGATGCCGAACTAAGAGCAGACATCCAAGAGTTTAGAGCGGAAGCTCGTTTTATGAGAGCATTAAGTTATTGGCATGCCATGGACTTATTTGCTAACGTACCTTTTGTTACAGAACAAGATCCTATTGGTGCGTTCTTGCCAGAACAAATTCAACGTGCAGATTTATTTGATTATATCGAATCGGAACTACTAGACATTGAAGGTGCTATTGTAGGTGCTAGACAAAACGAATATGGTCGTGCCGATCAAGCTGCAGTTTGGATGCTTTTAGCTAAAATATATCTTAACTCAGAAGTATACACCGGAACACCAAGATATACAGATGTAATCACGTATACAAACAACATCATTGGAGCTGGTTATTCAATTCCTGGTAATGAATACTATCAGTTGTTTTTAGCCGATAATAATACAAATGGAGCTCAAGAAGAAGTTATATTCCCTATTACTTTTGATGGATTGAACACACAATCGTTTGGTGGAATGACGTTCTTAGTGCATGCTCCTGTTGGCGGATCTATGAATCCTGCAGATTTCGGAATTAATGGTGGATGGTTCGGTATTAGAACAACGCCTACTTTTGTAGAGCAGTTTCCAGGAGAAGAAAATTCTGCCGATGGTAGAGCTTTATTCTATACAGATGGTCAAGAAAAAGACATTTTAGATACCTCTCCTTTCAATAATGGTTTTGCCGTAGAAAAATTCAGAAATGTAGATGTAAACGGTGTTGCTGGTTCAGATTCAACTGGTGATCACCCAGACACTGATTTTCCAATGTTTAGATTAGCAGATGCCTACTTAATGTATGCCGAAGCAGCTCTAAGAGGTGGAGGTGGTAGTATGTCTACTGCAACAGGTTATATTAACCAATTAAGAGAAAGAGCTTACGGAGATACTAGTGGTAATATTTCAGAAGGAGACCTATCGTTAGACTTTATTCTTGACGAAAGATCTCGCGAGTTATTCTGGGAAGCACATAGAAGAACAGACTTAATCCGTTTCGGACAATTCTCTGATCAAGGTATCTGGCAATGGAAAGGTAATGTACAACAAGGCGTTACAACAGAAGCCTTTAGAGATATTATGCCTCTTCCTGCATCAGACTTAGGAGTTAACACTAATTTACAACAAAACGAAGGATACTAAAACATAATTAAAATGAAAAATATTAAATTTTTAACCTTATTATTTATTGCCTTACTAGGCTTTAACTCTTGTGAAACTGAAGATGATGTTGTCTTCATTGCAGAAGAATCTGAACTTGCGTTCTCAAATACATTTCAAGCAGAATATGTATTAACACCAGCTACAGCAGGTAACTTAGCAGAACGTTTTACTTGGGAATCTGCAGATGCAGGTGTACCAACAAATTTTACATACGAATTACAGAGATCAATTACAGGTGATTTTACAGATGCTTCTGCGGTGGGATCTACTACATCAAACGAAATTGGAATTACTGTTGGTGATATGTTAGGATATGCAGCTCAGGCTGGTCTTGATAATGATCCAGACACAGAAGCTCCAAACACAGGGCAAGTGGCTTTTAGATTAAGAGCATTTGCTGGTACAGGTGGTTTAGAAACATTCTCAGCAGTACAATCTTTAACAATGGTACTTCCAGAAGGAGAAGCAGCGGCTGCAGTTTGCGAATTTGAACAATTATATCTTGTAGGAGCTGGTGTTGTAGATGCTGGTTGGTCTTGGGATACTCCTGTAGTATTACCATGTGTTGAAAATGGTGTTTACGGCGGAAATGTTGCTTTCCAGAGTACAATGGATAATAACAATTTTAGATTCTTTACTGTAAATACAGATTGGGGATCTGGTCGTAACTATCCATTCTACGAAGATGATGGATATACAATTGACTCGGACTTTGAAAACGCTATGGATGGTGATTCTAATTTCGGATTTATTGGAACTACAGGTTTATATTACCTAGAAGTTGATACTAATGCTAAAACTATTACTTTAGGTGCTCCTCAGGCAACTGGAACATGTGAATTTGATGTATTATACGGTGTTGGTGCTGGTTTAGTTGACGCAGGCTGGTCTTGGGACACTCCTGTTCAACTTTTATGCTCAAGTGATGGCGTATACTCTGGTAATGTAGCATTGCAAAATACTGCAGACAATAACAACTTTAGATTCTTTACTGTGAATACAGATTGGGGATCTGGTCGTAACTATCCATTCTACGAAGACGATGGATATACAATTGATTCTAACTTGGTTAATGCTATGGACGGTGATTCTAACTTTGCTTTTATTGGAACCACAGGGACATATCTATTAACTATAGATACTAATCTTAAGACTATAACTTTAGAATAATATATCTATCTTAGATAGGTGTTAATTAAAAAAGGCTGTGTCGTTATAACATGGCCTTTTTTTAAAAAAATCATTTGCTATGAAAAAAATTACATGTGCGTTTTTAGTGTTATTCTCATTGACTATTAATGCTCAAATAACCCTAAACCCAGGAGCTTTTGAAGTCAATCAAGAAATAACAATCACAGTCGATATTAATAGTACAGATAGCGACTGTAACGGTTTTAGCAATCCTACCAAAGTTTATATGCATTCTGGTATTGGAGATGATACAAATGCCTTCGGCTTTAGTGTTATCGGAAACTGGGGTCAAGATGATGGGGTTGGACAAATGACAAATAACGGTGACGGCACATACAGTATTACAATAACACCCGAAACATATTATGGCTTAGATGCTACACAAGCGGCCAATGCCACACAACTGGGTATTGTTTTTAGAAATGAAGATGGTTCTCAGGAATTAAAAGATAATGGCTGTAACGACTTTATTTTAAGAGTTGGAATTGTAAACATCAATATTATTCAGCCAACAAGCTCAATAGTTGTTGTAAATTCTGGCGACAACTTAACCGTAAGAAGCAGTTTAAACTTTCAAGGAAATTTAACACCGGGCGCTTTCGAATTATACTATAACAATGTATTTCAAACAGGAGGAAATGGGTTCACAACCTACCAAGGAGTTATCAATAATATAACCACAAGTGGCACAGTTAGAATTGAAGGATCTCCTTTATCTTCTTCAGAATCAAGTTCGGCTGAGTTTGATGTTATTGTTGTTCCTACAGTTGTTGAACAAGCACTCCCTGCCAATGTTGAAGATGGTATAAATTATGGAGCAGATGCAACAAAAGCCACACTGGTTTTAACAGCACCAGGCAAAGAATTCATACAAGTTGCGGGTAGCTTTAATAACTACACACCAACCAACGCTCATGTTATGAAACGTGATCCAGGAACTGGAAAGTACTGGTTAGAGCTTACAGGCTTAACTCCTGGCCAAATTGAAACCTATCAATATTGGGTTTTTGATACAAACCCTATCGCAGATTCTCCCGCTTTAGTGAAAACTGCCGATCCATACTCTACTTTGGTGCTTTCGCCTTTTGACGATCCTTTTATTCCAGCATCAACGTATCCCAACCTACCAACATATCCTGTTGGACAGGAACGAGAGGTTACTGTACTACAAACTGGCCAAACACCTTATAACTGGCAAATAACAAACTTCAACAAACCGAAAGAGGAAGATCTAATAGTGTATGAGGTTTTAGTTAGAGATTTTGATATCGACAGAAATTACCAAGATTTAATAGACAGAATAGACTATTTTGATAATTTAAATATCAATGCCATTCAGCTAATGCCAGTTATGGAATTTGAAGGTAATGAAAGTTGGGGATACAACACCTCATTTCATATGGCCTTAGATAAATATTATGGTACAGAAAACAAACTCAAAGAATTTATCGATCTATGTCATCAAAGAGGAATTGCTGTGATTTTAGATGTTGCTTTAAATCACGCCTTCGGAAGAAATCCAATGGTTCGTATGTGGATGGATGATCCAGATGATGATGGTTGGGGAGAACCAAGTAGTGAAAACCCTTATTTTAATGAAGTTCCTAAACACAGTTATAATGTTGGTTCAGATTTTAATCACCAAAGCGATCTTACGAGAGACTATACGAAACGCGTCGTTAAACATTGGATTGAAGAATTTAAAATTGATGGTTTACGATGGGATTTAACCAAAGGGTTCACTCAAAACTGCGAAAACAACGAAGGCTGTACTAACAGTTACCAGCAAGACCGTGTTGATGTGTTAAAAGAATACGCAGATTATTCGTGGGCATTAGACGCTGATCATTATGTTATTTTTGAGCACTTAGGGCAAGAAAATGAAGAAAAAGAATGGGCTAATTATCGCTTAGGTGAAGGCAAAGGGGTTATGATGTGGGGAAAAATGACCGACCCATATAATCAATTAACTATGGGCTTTAACTCTAATAATAATATCGCTGGTATTGGTCATAAATCTCGTTCGCAATTTAATGGACCTCGTGTTATGGGATATCCTGAAAGTCATGATGAAGAACGATTGATGTATAAAAACTTGACCTTTGGAAATATCTCTACAGGGTCACATAACGTTAGAGATTTAAATACGGCCTTGTCTAGGATGTCTGCATTGGGTGCTATGAGTTTAACTGTTCCTGGTCCTAAAATGATTTGGCATTTTGGAGCATTAGGTATGGACAATTCTATATTTACTTGTCCAGATGGTAGTGTTAATAATCCTAACTGTAAACTAGATACAAAACCGCAACCTCAATGGGCAGAAAACTGGTTGAGCAATACCAATAGAAATCAAATTTATAATGATTGGGCAAGACTCATCGATCTAAAAATTAATGAACCTGTCTTTGAAGGTGATTATACTATAACATCTGGTAATTTAACTCCTAGAATAGACATTTTTGATACAACCATTCCAACCATTAACTTAAGAAATGTGGTGATACTCGCCAATTTCGATGTGGTCCCTCAGACCGTAAATACAAGTTTCCCTACGGCTGGAGCTTGGTATGATTTAATGGATGTTAACGGGACAACGACCTATAGTGCTTCAACAGTAACCATAGCGCCTGGGCAATTTAGAATTTTTGGAAACAATCCTCCCGTTACTTTAGGTACAAATGATTTTAACATCAATACATTTAGCATTTATCCTAACCCAGTAAATACATCATTTAAAACGAATAAAACGCTAAGTCGTTTACAAATATTTGATATCACTGGAAAATTGGTTAAATCATTTAATGGTGATTTCACCGAAAATGATACCTATGATATTTCAGATTTAACACAGAGTATTTATCTTGTTAAAATTGAAAATAATAATGGTGAAACGTTAACATCTAAACTTATTAAACTTTAATACAGATTAGTAGCAATTTGAATTAGACTAGAAAACCTCCGATTAAGTTTGGAGGTTTTTTTATTTCATTAATGAGAAAAAGGGTAGCTGATTTTTACTATATTTATTGATAAGTATTTCATTATTAGCTATTTAAATTAAATTCAAACAACATGACAACATTTAAATATGAGATTATCGAAGGCACATATCAGTATAGCTCTCAACTTGATAGCTACCTCAATCGATTAGGTAAAAACGGATGGGAATTGGTAAACTGTCAAATTATAAAGGAAAAGTCTGGTTACAGCGAGTTCATTAAAATTGTTGGAGTTATGAAAAAACTTGATGTTTAGAGTAATGTTTTTTACCTTAATAAAAAAAGCCAACTCAAATGAGTTGGCTTTTTTACTATGTACAGGCGGTGAGACTCGAACTCACACACCTCGCGGCACTAGATCCTAAGTCTAGCGTGTCTACCAATTCCACCACGCCTGCAACTTTCCAATAAATATTGGGATGCAAATATAAACAATACTTTCAATATTCAAATAACTTTAATTAGGAAAAAATAGTCTTCATTTTTGTACTTTTGGATGAATTCAAAAAACAGACACAAATGCAACATATTCAATCTTACATTGAAGAACACAAAGATCGGTTTTTAAATGAACTAATTGATCTACTAAAAATCCCATCTGTAAGTGCAGATTCTGCCTATGCAGATGATGTTATAAAAACAGCAGAAGCCGTAAAAACAAGTCTAGAGAAGGCTGGTTGTGATCATGTTGAAATTTGTGAAACTGAAGGGTTTCCTATTGTATATGGTGAAAAAATAATAGATAAAAATTTACCTACGGTTTTAGTATATGGTCACTACGATGTGCAGCCTGCCGACCCTTTAGAATTATGGCACTCTCCACCTTACGAACCTGTTATCAAAAAAACAGATATTCATCCCGATGGTGCTATTTTTGCTCGTGGCGCTTGTGATGACAAAGGCCAAATGTATATGCATGTTAAAGCTATGGAATTCATGACGACAACAAACCAGTTGCCGTGTAATGTGAAATTCATGATAGAAGGTGAGGAAGAAGTTGGTAGTGTTAATCTTTCAAAATTTGTAAAAAACAATCAAGAGAAATTAAAAAATGATGTCATTTTGATTTCCGATACAGGAATGATTGCTCAAGATGTACCATCAATTACAACTGGACTACGTGGTTTGAGTTATGTAGAAGTTGAAGTTACAGGTCCTAATAGAGATTTACATTCTGGTTTATATGGAGGAGCAGTTGCCAATCCAATAAATATATTAACCAAAATGATTGCCTCCTTGCATGATGAAAATAATCATATTACCATTCCTGGCTTCTATGATAATGTAGAAGAACTTTCAGAAGAAGAAAGAGCAGAAATGGCCAAAGCGCCTTTCTCATTGGAAGCCTATAAAAAGGCCTTAGATATAGATGCTGTTTATGGTGAAAAGGGATATTCTACAAATGAACGCAACTCTATTAGACCAACCTTAGATGTAAATGGTATTTGGGGAGGTTATATTGGAGAAGGAGCAAAAACGGTTATTGCCAGTCAGGCTTTCGCTAAAATATCCATGCGATTAGTACCAAATCAAGACTGGGAAAACATCACGAATCTCTTTAAAGCTCATTTTGAAAATATTGCACCTCATGGCGTAAAGGTAAAGGTAACACCTCATCATGGCGGACAAGGCTATGTAACACCAATTGACAGTATTGGATATCAAGCGGCTTCAAAGGCTTATAACGATACTTTCGGAAAAACGCCTATCCCACAACGTAGTGGCGGAAGCATTCCTATTGTTTCTCTATTTGAACAAGAACTAAAAAGTAAAACCATATTAATGGGCTTTGGTTTAAACAGTGATGCTATTCATTCTCCTAACGAGCATTTTGGTGTTTGGAATTATTTTAAGGGTATTGAAACTATTCCTCTATTTTATAAATATTTTACAGAGTTAAGTCAGTAAAATGCTGTTAACCCAAGAATATAAAGAATATTGGAGTCTTTCGAGTAAACTTGTCTTCAGGCTTATTTTTACTTACTTCTCTCTTTATATTTTCTTTAGGTTTACGGGTTCTTTTTTTGAGACTCCCTTTAAATATATTGGGAAATCAATACTCGATATCACTTACAATTATCACGTAAATGGTGAAGGTAGTGGTGATAATACTTACGCGTATATCACGCTTTTTATGAATGCTATATTAACTGTATTCATTGTTGTTTTCTGGACTTTTATGGACAGAAAACGAAATAGCTATAATACTTTGCTCTATTGGTTTCTGGCGCTTTTGAGAATCATACTTATACTTTCAATGTTTCTGTATGGGTCGGTAAAAATTTTTCAGCTTCAGTTTCCGCAACCCAGTTTAATTAGGTTATTAGAACCATTAGGTAATTTTTCTCCAATGGGACTGGCATGGACCTATATGGGATATTCTGAAGGATTTAATATGTTTACGGGATTCATGGAAGTATTAGGGGCTCTTCTCCTTATTCCGCGACGAACACAAACGCTTGGTGCATTCATAATTATGGGAGTCATGACCCATGTTGCCATGATGAACTTTATGTTTGACATTCCTGTTAAACTTCTTTCTTCCCATTTATTAGCTATGGCTACAGTTATTTTCATGACTGATAGCCAACGTTTTGTTAATGTGTTTTTTAAGAATAGAGGTACGACAGTCTTAAATTATTACCATCCAGTTAAGGATAAAACCTACCATAAAGCTATCTTTTGGATAAAGACTATTGTCCTTAGCATCATTATCATAGGTGTAGGTATTTATGGACATGAAGCCGAACAAAAACAAGGTCCTAACCGAGAAAAACCATTTTTATATGGAATTTGGGAAACATCGCACTTTATAAAAAACGGAGATACCATTGCTCCATTAATTACAGATCGTAACCGCTGGAAATATATAATTGTAGAGTATAAGGATAAAGTGACCGTTAAAGCCATGAATGACAAAAAGTATCATTATGATTTTGTCGTAGACTCCACATCTCAGCAGATAAAATTATACAGAGGACTTTCAGAGTATGACGACTTTAACTTCACCTATGAGCATTCAAATCCTGATGACCTTAAATTAAAAGGGATCTTTTTAAGAGATACTCTTAAAATCATTTTAAAGCGAAAAGACTTAAATGATTTCAACCTAAAATCTAGAGGGTTTAGATGGATAAATGAAACCCCTTATAATAAATAAAATTACTCTTTTACAATTTTATAAGTTCCTGTTTTATCAGAAGACGACACATTCAAGAAATAAATACCTTGTGGCAGGTCTTTAACATTTAACGTGGTTAACGCTTCCGAAGACACTGTATTTAAAACTAGTTTCCCTGACAAATCATATAACTTAATGTTTAAATCTTGAACTCCAAGAGTAGCATCAATATTAAGGTTAGATTTTACTGGGTTGGGAAACACATTAATTTCATCTTCCGAGAAAGCGTCTAATCCAAGTGTATTAAAAGAAAGACATTCACTGCGCTCAGTACAAGCGCCTGAGATCACTTCAACGGCATAATTTCCATTTGATGATGGCGTAAATGATTGATTAGTTTCTCCCGAAATAGGCATATCAGTATCACAGTCATACCATTGATAAGATGCAGATGACTGATTAGATGTTAACATTGTCATTGATTGTGTTACGGTATTGTCTACAGCAACAAGATTGGCTTTAGTTACCATATAACCCGTTACCAATTTCACCATTTCGTGATAATAAGGTATGTCTAGAGTAGCAAGTCTATCTCCAGATGTGTGATAAAAAGGTGTTTCGTCATTTGTTTCCCAAGACTCACCAACCAAAACAGCCGAAAATGCATCATCTGGAAACGTTCCTGCAAACCAAAAACTAGCATGATCACTTGCTGTTGTCCCTGGATTAACCTCAACAACACTAAGATCAAAAGTATAAGTATTCAAAACCGCAACGATATCGTCTTTCATGGCCTCAGAACCTGCTATGTTTCTATAATCAATATCAAATTGATTATCACCTGGTTGTCCAGGGTCATCACCATCATATCCCATCATATCCATGTTTAAAACACCTAAAATATTATCTCCATTGGCAGCCGCCTGATTAGCATAAAATGCAGAACCGCGTAATCCAATTTCTTCCTCATCCCAGAGTGCATAAACAATTGTATTATCAAGGCATTGTTTCGATAAAATTCTTGCTATTTCCAGTACCGCAGCAGTACCAGAAGCATTATCATCTGCACAATAATCATCTACTGTATCATAATGCGCACAAACGATATAGATATTATTTGGATTGGTTTTTCCCAATTGTGTAGCAATAATATTGCGTCCATTAGTATTAAATGATTGATCTGTAATGGTTATATTATCTAAGGCTTCAAATTGTTCTACCAAATAATCGCCTGCAAGACCATTGTTAGCTTGTTGTCTATTTAAAATGGTTACTGTATTACCGTCAACAGTAGTAGTTTGTTCTCCAGTAAACTCACTAAGTGTTTGTGTTAGTCTGGCGATATCAACCTGATTTATAATGTCTTGTATGTTTTGTCCATAAGATAACATGGAACAACAAAACAGGCAGATTAAGGTGGTGTTAATTGCTTTCATTGTGGGCTCTTTTTCTTCTAATTTTTTACCAAATATAGTGGATTTTAACAAAATAAGACCAAAACACATTTGTAAAATCAAATTTTTATTCTACATTTGTAGAGTTAATTCTAAAAACGTAGAGCAATGCAATTATCCAAAACAGAAGAACAACTTATGCAATATCTCTGGAAACTAGAGACCGCTTTTATGAAAGATTTGTTAGAAGCCTATCCTGATCCAAAACCTGCTACCACAACTGTTGCCACTCTTTTAAAACGAATGATTGGTAAAGGTTTTGTCGCTTATAAGCTTTATGGAAAATCGCGGGAATATTACCCTTTAGTTAAAAAGAAAGATTATTTCTCAAAACACGTAAACACTTTAATTAAAACATTTTTTAATGACAGTGCATCCCAGTTCGCTTCGTTTTTCACAAAGGAGACCGATTTAACAAAAGAAGAGCTCGAAGATTTAAAAGCATTAATAGATAATGAAATAAAAAACAAATAGTCATGCTCATTTATCTTTTAAAATTTAGCGTCTGTCTAGCCATTTTTATGGTATTTTATAAGTTGTTTCTAGAACAATTAAGCATTCATGTTTTTAAACGTATCTACCTAATAGGTATCATAATTTGTGCATTAATTATTCCATCGATAACAATTACAGAATATATAGAACCAGTGATTTCAAATGTAGAAATATTTGAATCTACAGTTTCTTTTGATACTTTGGAAATGCTACCTGTAGAACCAACTATCAACTATACCCCATATATTCTTTGGAGTATTTATATTCTTGGAGTTGTTGTTTTCTTTCTTAAATTTTGCCTTAACCTGCGTAGCATTTTTTCAAGAATTAAAAACAATCCTAAATACAAATCTGAAAACTTCATCAATGTTCTTGTGACTAATTTAATGGTTCCTCATACGTTCTTCAGTTATATCTTCTTGAACAAATACAAATTTGAACATGAAGAAATACCAAATGAAGTTATACTCCATGAGCAAACACATGCAAAACAAAAACATAGCATAGACATCCTCTTTCTTGAATGTTTGCAAATTGTGTTTTGGTTTAATCCACTTATTTATTTTCTAAAGCGTGATGTAAAAATGAATCACGAATTTTTAGCAGACCATGCTGTTTTAAGCAATGGAGTTCAACCATCAACATACCAAAATATCATCCTAGCTTTCTCATCAAAAGCATCAGATCAACACTTGGCAAATGCCATCAATTACTCATCAATTAAAAAACGATTTACAGTTATGAAAACAAAAACATCAAAAACATCCATTTGGTTCAAGAGTCTATTACTTATACCATTATTGGCCCTTTCCTTGTATAGTTTCACGAACAAAGAGCAAGTGGTAAGAGCTATTTCTGACGATAGTGGTATCATTTCTGAAGGTGTTACAGATGCTCAAATGAAAGAATATAATGATTTCATTATTCAGTTTAACACAACACATATCATAGACTATTCTAAATACGAAAGAATTGTATCTATTTACAACTTAATGTCTGAAAAGCAACGTAATTCGGTCGAACCATATCCTAAGATTCCTAATGTTGATTTATCAAAAACTAAAGCAAAAACACCAACCAAAACTCAGTTCGAATCGTGGAAAAACGGCAAGGAATTCGCCATTTGGATTGATGGTGTTCACGTTCCAAATGCTAGACTAAATTCATACAGTGTACATGACATAGCGCACTATACTGGTAGCTTCGTTCATAAAAATGCAAGAAGCAAAAAATTCCCGCAACCTCATCAATTTAGTTTATATACCAAAAAAGGATTCAAAAACACCTATCAGGAATCTAAAATTAAAGAATACAGAGTACTAACAAAAAAGTATAAGGTGGCCATTGAGACGTTTTTAAAAGGTGATCGTAAGGACATCTCCGAATTAGTACTTTTAAACGAACGTTGCTATAGGCTTTACAAATCATTTACTGACGAAGAGTTAAAGAAACATAAGATTTTACCGCCACCGCCACCGCCTGCGCCAATTAAATTATCGGTTGGTGCTACGCCAGAGCAAGTAGCTGAATATAATAAAATGGCGAAGGTCCTAAATGATAAGAGCATAGAAAACAGGCTTATAAAACTTAAGGATTATAAAAGGTTAGAACGCATTTATAAACTCATGAGTAAAACACAAAGAGCAAATGCAGAACCATTTCCAAAGTTACCACCACCTCCGCCTCGGCCTTCAAAGCCCAAAAACATGGCTAGCTCCTCATTACCATCTTCATTTACTCATAAATTAAATGATTCTTTATCGTACAATTTTACAAGTGTAAATATGACTCAGCAAAACACACCAAAAGGTTTGCCTGAGCAAAGTGAGGCTATAAAAAGGGAGTTAGATTATAGAAAGATGATCATACATGTCGCTGAAAAAACGAACAAAAAATCAATTTATAAAATCGACGGAAAGCCAGTATCTCTTAATAAAATTAATAAATACCTAAGCAATTTCCCAAGAGCTTCCGTTAAGGCTAGAGAAAATTCAAATGGAAGTTTAACTTTGTCCTTCTCTAATTCAGATAGTAAAAAAATGAGTCCGATCGAATTACAATCTGTTTATTCCATCGTATTTAGCAAATATGATTCTAGCAACGAGAACTTGTCAAGACTAACTTCGTATCCAGTAAAATCTAAAACAAATAATGGGCCTAATGCAAATGAATATGATGAGACTCTAAATGAAACTGTAAAAACAGGGTTCAAAAAAATCAATGGAATCCCTCATTATTTTGTATCCATAGATGGGCAAACTAAATATTACAACAGACAAGGGTTTCAAGTTTCAAAAGAAGGTAAAATTCTAAGTTCATCTCAAGTCAATGCTTCTGATGTTATTCCAAATCAATATGTGACCAAAGTATATACTAACGACATTGTTGTTGCAGAATTTAAAGATGACAAACCTAATTTAAAAGGAGAGTTAAATATTCCTCCTCCTCCACCTAAATCACCTCTTGATAATATAATTGACATGGCTAAAAAAGATGCTACCTTTTATCTTGATGATAAAATCATAACTTCTGATAAAGCCATAGAAATTGTTAAACACGGAAACTACAAACATATCCAAACAATAAATGAACGTGATGAAAAGCCTATTCTAAGAATAGCGCAACAACCAATAGTTAATAATAAAGTAGGCCTTCCAAAACCAACAGCTTCGAATATTGTTAATCATATCAAGGTAATGAATAGGCATGGCGCTCGTTTTTATCTCGGTAATAAAGAATTAACCTATAAGGATGCTTTAAGTTATGTAAGAAAACATAAAGATGCTATTGTTGACACATCTATGGAGGCAAATGTTGTTAAGATTTCTCCAAAAGATCAAACATTAGAATCGCCGTTAGTATTTGTAATTGCCATGTCTAAAAGAAACGCCAAGTTCTTTTTTGAAGGCGAAGAAATAACATCAAACAAAGCCATTTCTCTTGTTAAAAGAAAAGGTGGTCTTTTAGAAATTAAAAGTAAAAATGTCGATAGCAAACAACCATCTATATATCTTTCTAAAAAAGGAGCCTTGGTTGGGACGCTCGCTACAAATGAATTAGTTGTGTTTGTTAATGGCAAAACTCCAGTAAATGGGCAAATCTCATTATCAAAAGACGAATTCAATAACTTAAAACTAACAATGGAAAAACTTGAAATAAAAAGTTTCAAATTTAAAGTTCCTGGAAAACGAACAGAATCAATTTCTGGAAATACGTTAAATAAAACGTCTAAATCTTATATAAAACCACTACAAAAAGGTAGTGCTGTTCAATTTTTTGATATTAAAAGCAAAAATGGTTTAAAGCTCAAACCAATAGTTGTTACTATTATCGACTGATAAAATCACCCTTAAAAGCCCCATTAATGGGGTTTTTTTCTTATAGGTGTTTTTACGCGGTTTGGATTTCGGGTAAATAGAATCACAAAAATTCATTAGAGAATAGCTAGTTTTCAAAATATAGAAATAGAAAACTCATTCGTTATGAAATCGTCTTATAACCCCAAAGTGAATATCTGTTTATCCTTATTGTTTTTTACATGTTTAACCTTAAATCTTACAATGTGTAAAAAAGCGGACAACTCCGACCAATTTCAAGAAAAAAAAGCTAGTACAAAAACTCAAGATTCAACACAAAAGGAAGAAAAAATATCGGGAATTGTTCCAATTACCTCAATACCAATTAAAGAATTAGATTCCCTTTTTACACTGGCTATGCTGGACGCTCAAAATCCTGAACCAAGCGAAATAAGTCATAACCTCATTAATCTAGAAACAAATAAAAACCTTATAGACTCTATAATTAATGGAGAGCGCTATATTAAAATGGTATCCTGGAAATTAAATCCAGACTGGTATCCAAAAACAGGAAAATTCAACAACGGAAATAGAGTTATTTGGGTTACAGCAGCACCAATTATACAAGACAGCTGCAAAAGTTTTTATAAAAACCACAAAGATCCTAATATGCGCTTAAGACAATTGTTAGGACTACAACCATTCACGCCAGAAACCTTCTTTCTAGAACTATGGGTAAAACCTTCTGACATGTTTAGACCAGGTCCAGACAATGAAATTAATGATAACACTTGTGGTTTAAATCTTCCAAACAATGTAAGTCCAGAATATAGAAAATGGTTTAATACTACAAGAGCCACACAATATAATGACTGCAAGGACACCTTATTTAATCAATATGGTTATCCATGGACACAATTAGGATATACCTACGATTGGAGTCCAGATAATCCAACACATATAGGTTTGTCAGAATTTGTTATTAGAGAACATACCGATATGTTTGTACATGGTGAATATCCCAATCGTGTATATTGTGCTTCCAAATAAATTAAAATTTAAGCAGGGCTATTTATGAAAAACCCTGCTTTTAATGAGTTAATATGAAGCAGATACTGGGATTAATCCTAAATTTAAACATTCAGAAAAGTGCGCATAATTTCCTTCCGTTTCCATACCACATGAATGCACATATTCCAATTCAAAGGTTGGACCAACAGATCCTCCTTCAATAGCTAATAAGTCAGACTTCTGAAGAGGCTTAACACCTTCAAGTTTTAAGATATTCTTTAACATAATTAAAAATTTATGGTTAATAATAATAGTGTTCAGAAAAACCATAAGATGTTACCCAATGGTTTAAAATAAATCATGAAAAGTCATTTTAAAACCTTCTTTTCTGTTAAATTATGTAACAAAGCCAAAGGTTTTGCGTTCTAATAGACAATCAATCAAAAAACAATCATCATGTTAAAAAAATTCTTCATCATTTGTTCTGGTGCTGATACAGATATTCTAGATAGCTGTGCTATAGGTGAACAAAATAAATATGCTGGCATTGGAGCCACAGTTTTCTTTACCGCAGTAATGGCATTTATTGCTTGTAGTTATGCACTCTATACCGTTTTTGATAATCTAATCACAGCTATTGGTTTTGGTTTTGTATGGGGATTATTAATTTTTAATTTGGATCGTTTTATTGTATCAACCATAAAAAAACGAAACAATATAATGGACGAGATTATCCAAGCGTCTCCTAGATTAATACTAGCTGTTATTATTGCTGTTGTTATTTCGAAACCTTTGGAACTTAAAATTTTTGAAAAAGAAATTAATCAAGTTCTACTGGAACAAAAGAATGAACTTACATTAGCTAATCAGACACAAATTGCTGAGCAGTTTACGCCAAATATCAATGCTCTAGAAAATAATATTACTACACTTCAATCTCAAATAGAAACAAAAGAAGCCGAAGTTAATGCTTTATACGACACTTATATTTCTGAAGCCGAAGGAACTGCAGGAACTCAACTTTTAGGTAAAGGCCCAGTTTATAAAGAAAAACGTGAAAAGCATGATGCGGCACTTGCCGAATTACAGCAGTTAAAAGCAGACAATAAGGCTAAAATTGCCACAACCGAAGCCCAAATTGCACAACTCAAAACAGATTATGACACGCAAGTTACCACAACCCAACCTATCATTGATGGTTTTGATGGTCTAATGGCGCGTGTGAGCGCTCTTGGCGAATTACCTTGGCTACCATCTCTTTTCATTTTACTTCTGTTTTTAGCAGTTGAAACATCTCCCATATTTGCAAAGCTATTATCGCCTAAAGGTGAGTATGACTATAAGTTAGAAGATGCAGAAACAGCAGTAAAAACATGGGTTGAGCAAAAGGTAGGTGAACGAAAAATTTTATTACAAACAGATCAAACCCTAAATAATAGAATTTACAATGACATTGCAGAAGAAGACGAATTATATACGTATAAGCGTAAAAAAGCTCGTGAGTTAATGCAATTACAAGCCGATGCCTTTTTTAAACATCAGAAAAATGCATTATAATTTTAAGTATATTTAGTTTCTAAAGGTACTTACTATGCGAAAATTTATATATGCGTTTCTAACCATTCTCCTATTGTCTTGTCAAACTGAAACAAAACAAGTTGACGTTGCAACACATTCTGAAGATACAAATCAAGCAGATAAAGCTGCTATCAAAGCGGTAATGTCTGCACAAGAAATTGCATGGAACAACCATGATCTTGAAGGTTTTATGGATGGATACTGGAAAAGTAGTTCTTTAAAATTTTATGGCAGTAGTGGTCTCACCAAAGGCTGGGATAACACGCTTGCAAATTATAAAAAAGGCTACCCTACACCTGCTGAAAGCGGTACATTAAGATTTGTTATTAATGATATATCAAAAATTGAAAATGGCAACTATTGGGTTATGGGAGAATATCACTTAACACGACCTGTCGGAGATGCTAACGGTGTCTTTATGATCATCTTTAAAAAGATAGACGGTCACTGGAAAATTATCGCAGATATGTCTTGCTAATTATGCTGCCTCTTCAGACTTAAAATGATTATATAAGTTACTGTGTCCTAATCCAATAATTGATAAACGTTTGTTTTTGACCAAAGCTTCATTATGTAATTGGGCGATAGCACTTACCCCATAACGATCTATACTTGTCAAATTTTCTATGCTTACCGTAATGGCATTAGCACGTTCAAAAACGTTTCTGAATTGCTTCTTAAATACATGAATATTGTGTCTATCTAAGGCTCCTTTAACTTTAAAAAAGTTATTCGCGTTTGTAATTTCTAAGTTCATAATAATACGATTTAAGGTTGTTACTCTTATTTGCTATCAATCAATATTATTATGATATAAATATCTAAAATTAAATACGCGTATAACTATATTTTCGATTAAATGTATAATTGGTTGGTTTTAGATTATAAACGGACTTGTTTATTCGATAAACAACACATTATAAATGAATTACATAATACATTCTGAAGGTTTTTGTAGTGTTTTTCCTGATTTATAGCTGTTAAAAACGTCTATAGATGTATTAAATTAGAAAATAATATCAATCAAATAGTCTGTAATATTGGTTACATTTACTTTCTATTTAGAACCACATAAATGAGTCGAAAGATTTTTACATCTCTTCTAATTTTAAAACAAAGAACACTTGTCTTGAGTCTAGTATCTTGCGTCTCTATTTTAAGTTGTACGCAAAAAAAGGAATCCATAAAAAAAGATCCGCTCGAGTTTAGCCATAATATCCTGGATTATCATATTTCACCTAAAGACTCTCTAGATAAATCTGGTCTAATGTTTTCAGACCAAGGCGCTTGGTTCGCATATAGTTTACCTAAAAAAGAATCCCATAAAATTGGCTTTTCTGGGCCATTTTTAATGACACAACAAAATGGTATCTGGAGTAGCCCAAATCTATCAGTTTTTAATTTTACTATTGATAATCATGAGCAACCTCTGTTAGATTTTAACGAAGATCTCAAATCACAAAATAGCTATGCCAGTCATTTAGAACAACTTTTCGAAAATAAGAATGTCGTAGTTAAGCAAGACCTCGTCTTTATGTCCGGTCACACGGCATTACAACGCGTCAAAATAACCAACATATCAAATACCCAATTAGTAATAAACACTAATATCAAAGGAAGTCTTTCTGACATCGGAATTAGATTATCCAAAAAGAACAATACTGTTTCTCTACATTCTGAAAAATCTAAAGCTATAGGTCATATTCTGGTTAAAAACAATATTGAGCATATTGATATTCTCGATGAAAATTCTCTTTACAGCATACAACTAAAAACAATAAACCTTCAGCCTAACACCTCAAACGAAATTATTATTTCTCACTCTTTTATATTTCCAGAGTATTCTTGGAATAATGAGAAAAACAAAATTCTAAACACCAATTTTGATACGGTCCTAAATTCAAAAAAAGTCGAAAAGAAAGCTCAAATAAAATCTCTCCTTGCGAATAGAAGACCACAATTTAAAAAAGAAAAATACGCTAGAGTTTTAGCAAAAGCTCATCTTACATTACAAAATAATTGGAGAATTCCAGCAGGAGCAATTAAACATGAAGGGTTATTCCCGAGTTACCACTACAAATGGTTTAACGGCTTTTGGTCTTGGGATTCATGGAAGCATGCTGTTGGCTTGTCTTATTTCAATCCCGATTTAGCAAAAAAACAAATAAGACTCATGTTTGAGTTTCAAGATGATGATGGTTTTGTTGCCGATTGTGTGTTTAGAGATACCCTCATTGAGAAACACAATTATCGCGACACCAAACCACCTCTTTCGGCCTGGGCAGTTTCTAAAATATTCGAAAAAGATAAGGATCTCTCTTTTATAAAAGTATTATATCCTAAACTGAAAAAGTATCATTATTGGTGGTATCAAAAACGAGATCATGACAATGATGGCTTATGCGAATATGGCTCAACAGATGGAAGTTTAATAGCTGCCAAATGGGAAAGTGGAATGGATAATGCTATACGATTTGATCATTCTGAAATTTTAAAAAATTCAGAAAACGCGTATTCCCTTAACCAAGAAAGCGTCGATTTAAATGCTTATCTCTATGCTGAAAAACATTATTTGGCTCAATTAGCTTCAGCATTAAAGATGCCAGAAGACGCTACACAATTTCAATTAGAAGCCAAACAATTAAAAGGTAAAATTCAGAGCCAATTCTATGATGAGAAAGATGGCTGGTTCTACGATACTAATTTAGAAGGAACTGCATTCATAAAAGGTGAAGGAAGCGAAGGATGGACGATGCTCTGGGCAAATGCAGCCACAAACAAACAAGCCAGTGCTGTAAAAAACAAAATGATGAATCCTAAAAAATTCTTCACTAAAGTTCCATTCCAAACCATGAGTGCCGATCATCAAAAATTTGACCCCCTAAATGGGTATTGGAGAGGTCCTAATTGGTTAGACCAAGCCTATTTTGGCGTTAAAGCTTTGCGAAATTATGGTTTTAATGAGGAAGCCAATAACGCTACCATTCAAATCCTAGAAGGTGCAGAGGGCTTGTTAGATCAAGGACCATCTATAAGAGAAAATTACCATCCATTAACTGGAAAAGGACTGCACGCTCAAAATTTTAGCTGGAGCGCGGCACATATTATTATGTTATTACTTAAAAATTAAATACCTATGAAATTATCTCATGTTTTTTACGCTATTCTTTTTTCAATAACTGTTTTAAGCTGTAAAACCACACAAAATGTGGTTGCTCCAACAGTTGAAAAAGAGCTTTCTAATTTCGAAAAACTGGCAGGAATACCAAATATTGTTAGTATTGAAAAAAAGCAAACTACAAGTCACTTTGATGAAAACTATGAACTTTGGTTTGAGCAACCAATAGATCATAACGATGCTACTAAGGGCACATTCAAACAACGTGTATTTCTCGGCTTTGAAAACGGTAATTTACCTGTCATTGTCGAACTAAGGGGTTATGGCATTGGATCAGAGAGGGCTGGAGAACTCGCAGCTCATTATAAAGCTAACCAACTCACTATAGAACATCGTTATTTTAATAACTCACGCCCTAGTACAATCGATTGGAATACTTTAACTGTTGAAAATGCCGCTAAAGATCAGGCTCGTATTATTAATGCGATTAGAAACGCCCTATATCCTAATTCAAAATTCATCTCCACTGGTATTTCAAAAGGGTGTCAAACTACAATGGCACATCGTAGGTTTTTCCCAAATAATGTTGATGCTAGCGTGTGTTATGTTGGCCCTCTTAATTACAAACGTGAAGACCCTAGAGTATATCAGTTTTTAAAAACGGTAGCAACCAAAGAAGATCGAGACAAAGTGAAAGCATTTCAGAACTTATGTTTTGAAAACCGAGATGCGCTTTTACAACTTATGAAAAATGAAGCACAAAGTAAAAACATGAATTGGGAGTTTGGCGTCGAAAAGGCTTTAGATTATACCATTCTCGAATATTCTTTTGCCTTCTGGCAATGGGGCGTTCCTGTAAGTAGTATTCCTCCTAAAGGGGTTTCCACAGAACAAATATATAAGCATCTCATTGATGTTGTTGGTTATGGCTTTTTTGAAGAAAAAGCTGTTGACGATCTCCAACCCTATTTTTGGGCTGCCTTGACCGAGCAAGGTATCTATGGCTATGAAACAGCACCTTTTAAGGAGTATCTAAATACGGAGGCTATTTATAAATTTGATTGGGCATTTCCAGATGGAGTTTCAAAGCCATATAATTTAAAACCAATGCAAGACATAAAATCTTATTTGGATGAGTCTGCCGAAAAAATACTTTTTATTTATGGAGAATATGATGCATGGAGTGCTACAGCTGTAGAGTTAAGTGATTCGGCAGCAGAAAGAGAACTCTATAAGTTTGTTAAGCCTAAAGGAGATCACAGAACACGAATAAGAAATTTTTCTTCGGAAACAAAACAATCTATTTACGATATTATAGATGCATGGCTACAGCAATAGTCTTGTAATTTTTTCGCTATGGAAAACATTAAACTCATTGATGGTAAGTTTATTGAAAACAATACGGATTTCGTAAATCTAATTGCTGCACTAAAGCATGGATTCTTATCTAAAGATATTATTGTGCCTTTACGTCATCATCATGATTTCCCCAACCCAAAAACGAATTCAGATTCTACAATGTTATTAATGCCTTCTTGGAATCCTAATAAAAACGCTGGTGTTAAAATTGTCACAGTAAGTCCAAAAAACGGACAATATAATTTACCTTCTATCAACGGGGCTTATATTTACCTCGATGCTACGACTGGTGTATTAAAAGCTATACTAAATGCCAAAAGTTTAACGGTAAAACGCACTGCCGCAGCCTCGGCTTTAGCATCTTCATTTTTGTCAAATAAAGACGCGTCTTCTTTACTAATGATTGGAACTGGAGCCCTTTCTACTAATTTAATAAAAGCGCATGCCTCCGTTAGACCTATTTCAGATGTATACGTTTGGGGCCGAAGTTTAAAAAAAGCTCAAGCCGTATGCGATCAGCTAAACAACGAAAAATTCAAAAGCACTCCTATTGAGACTATAGAGGAAAAAATATCTGAAGTCTCAATTATTTCTTGCGCTACGTTATCTAAAACACCTTTAGTTTTTGGAAAATACCTGCGCCCAGGTCAACATATAGATTTGGTTGGTGCTTATAAAAAGGATATGAGGGAAGCAGACAACGAAACAATATCTAAAGCGTCTATTTTTGTTGACACTTTTCAAGGCGGACTCAAAGAAAGCGGAGATATTGTTATCCCAATAAAAGAAGGGGTTATTAACGCGTCAGATATTAAAGCCGATCTCTTCCATCTTTGTTCTCAAGCACATTACGGGCGTGAACATTCCAACGACATAACCGTATTTAAATCTGTAGGTCATGCCTTAGAAGACTTAATCGCCGCAAACTATTACTACAATACATATACCAATGCCTAATTCGACTTATCAAAAGATACTAAACAACACACAATTTACGCCACCAGAACATTGGCTAAAAATAAAAACCATCGATATGCATACTGGAGGAGAACCTCTTCGTGTTATTATTGATGGTTTTCCCGAATTAAAAGGGAATTCTGTTTTAGAATACAGGAGGTACTGTCAAGAACATTTCGATTTTTTAAGAACAGCACTCATGTTCGAGCCCAGAGGGCACGCCGATATGTATGGTTGCATATTACTTCCGCCTAATGATAGTGATGGTGATTTTGGTGTCATTTTTTTACATAATGAAGGATATTCTACAATGTGTGGTCATGCCATCATTGCCATCTCAACCTTAGCTATAGAAATGAATTGGATCGATATGAAAGAAGGTGACAATATCTTAAAAATAGATGCGCCATGTGGTAGAATTACCTCGTATGCACATGTAAAAAACGGAAAGGTTACTGGTGTTCGTTTTCATTGTGTTCCAAGTTTTGTTGTTGGTCTAGACAGAACAGTGAACGTAAAAGGGTTGGGCACCATAACTTACGATCTAGCATATGGTGGTGCGTTCTATGCTTATGTTGATTTAGCAAAAAACACTTTTAATTTTGATTTAAATCCTAGTTCCTATCGTCAACTCATTTCAACAGGAATGGAAATCAAACAGGCTGTTATGACAAACGACAAACACATTGTTCATCCTTTTGAACAGGATCTCAGCTTTTTATATGGTACCATTTTTATTGATAACACTAAACAGAGTTCTGGGAGTGACAGTAAAAATGTTTGCATTTTTGCAGAAGGAGAAGTAGATCGTTGCCCAACAGGATCAGGTGTTTCTGGTCGAATGGCGATTCATTGGGCTCGGAAAGAAATAAATTTCGAAGAACAAATGACAATTGAAAGCATTACAGGCTCAATGTTTAATGGATCCATAGTGTCTGAAGAAAATTATGGCGCTTTTAAAGCCATTATTCCTGAAGTAGAAGGAACAGCGCATATTACCGGAATGCAAACGTTTGTGATTGACCCAAACGACCCAATGAAAGATGGATTCATTCTAAGATAACAGACTTAGGAGTGGTTAAAAAGTTCTGTCAGGGCTAAATACATCTATCGGAAGTGATGTTTTCTTGCTATCAATTATTTCTTGAACCAGTTTTCCCGTGGCTGTTGCCATACTCCACCCCATCATGGCATGGCCAGTTGCAATTGTAATATTTTTACACTTGGAAGATTTTCCAATATAAGGTAACCCATCTGGAGATACAGGTCGTAATCCAGACGCGGCCTTACGTTTCTCTTCTGAACTCAAAATAATTTCAGGATAATATTGTGTGGCAGCTTTAGCAATAGCCTCTACTCTTGCTGTATTAATATCATGATTAATTCCTGCGATTTCCATAGTACCCGCAAATCGTGTAAATCCATTCATTGGAGTCACAGCAACTTTAGCTTCTGCCAAAATAGCGGGAACAGATATATTGGTAACTCTAGTTGTATTAATCCTATAGCCTTTACCTGCCTGCAATAATAATTTCAAGCCTAGTTTCTTGCTTAATAGATATGACCATGAACCTGCTGCCAATACAAATTCATCGGCTTTCAAATTTTGTTTATCTGTGATAATTGATACAATTTCACCATCTAAAATTTCTAAATCTTTAACGGTTTCATTTTTATAAAATTGAACTCCCACAGTGCGTAAATGTGCTTTCATTTCTTCCATAAATTCGGAAGGTGTTGTATGAGAATCACATTGGTAATATGTTGCTCCCTTAACACTCATAGTAGCATTAGGCTCTATCCTACTTAATTCGTCCAAGCCGATGGCTCTAGCCTCTAAACCTTCCTGCCTAGCAAGGTCTGCCATTTTAATTTCTTCATCTAACATTTTTTCAGTTTGACACAGCATTAAAAGACCTTTCTTTTCATAATGAAATGAAAACCCTTCCTCTTGCTTAATATCATCATACAAATCTTGACTCAACAATGTAATCGACTTAATTGCAGGAATCGCTTTAGAAACATGATTGGCATTACATGATTTATTAAAAGCCCATGTCCATTTTAAAAAATCACGCTCTAATCTAGGTTTAATATATAATGGACTCGAAGAATCGAACATCCACTTCAACCCTTTTTTCATAACACCTGGCGCAGATAAAGGGACAATATGACTTGGTGATAAATAACCAGCATTAACATAGGACGCTCCAGCATCTAGGTTTGATTGATCTACAATCGAAACTTGATGCCCTTCCTTTTGAAGATAGTATGCCGAACATAACCCAATAATTCCACCGCCTATAATAACAACCTGTTTACTCATTTACTCCCATTTAAAATCCCATAGTGGCGTATCTCCTCTCAAATGCTCTATAAAATAATTCCACCTTTTTTTTATAAAATACAAACGTTGTTTTCCTCTATAGCCATGACGTTGACTAGGTAAAATCAATAGATCAAATTCTTTATCGGCTTTAACTAAGGCGTCTGCCAATTTAAATGTCGCCGAAGGATTTACGTTATCATCTAATCCACCATGAACTAATAACAATTTTCCTTTTAAGTTAGAAGCATTAGTAATATTTGACACCTCTTGGTAAGATTCATCTACTGGCCAACCCTGATACATTTCGGGCCACCATGCTTTTTCCATTCGGAAATCGTGATCGGCAGAACTGGCAACACCAACTTTATAGACTTCTGGAAAGGCCAGCATTGCTCTTCCCGTGTCAAATCCTCCTGCCGAGTGACCAAAAACACCAACACGATTTGTATCAATCCAAGGGTGCTTTTTACCTAAAAATTCAATAGCTAAGACATGGTCTTCTAAATTATTCCCCATATTCTTATACGAATAGTTATGAAATGATTTAGAGCGCTTAGACGTTCCTAGACCATCCACCATGATAACAATAAAGCCAAGTTCGGCTAAAGATTGATTCATAAAACCTCGAGAAAAAGATTCAGGAAACATTTTTGTATGCGGACCTGTATACGTATGATCTATTATTGGATATTTTTTTGACGGATCGAAAGTCGTTGGTTTCCATAATGCGCCATAGATTGTCGTTTTACCGTCCTTAGCCGTTAATTCAAAAACTTCGGGTGACTGCCAACCCATTGCTAAAGCCTCACTGACATCTGCCTTTGTTAGCTCTGTTAAAACTTCCCCAGATTCTGAATCTCTCAAAACTGTTGTGGTAGGCAAATTTATAGTAGAATAATTGTCTGTAAAATAGGTGCCATCTTCTGAAAATGTAATTTGATGGTTTACCAGTTTTGGGGTTAGGCAAGTAATATTACCTTTAAAATCGGCTTTATATAATTGATGATGATATGGATTATTACCTGTTTCTTTTCCATTAATTAGAAGATAGACGAGTCCTTTTTTTTCATCTACATATTCTATGTTAGCAACATAATATTCTCCTTGGGTTAATGCCTTAGTTTCATTTGTTTTTAAATCGTATAGGTAGAGTTGCCTCCAACCACTTCGTTCTGAAAGAAACAGGACTTTTTGTTGTTGTTCTAAAAAGCGATATTCAAAGTTATCAATATTAGTTTCGCTAGTTTCTTCAATTATGGTTTTTATTGTATTTGAATTTAAATCAACCAACTTTACATATTCTTTTTGATAACCTCGTTCAGGATATCTTGCTAATAACACACCAGATTTGTCTGTCCATTGTGTAGATACAGAATTAATATGTGTTCCTTTAGGAAGGTCTGTCTTTATTTCAGTCTTTGTCTCTACATTAAAAAACACAGGTTCTACATAAACCATTGTTGTATCACCTGGAGATCCTCGATAATAGGATAAAAGTTTAGGTTTATATAGTGAGTCTATACTATAATCTAATAGATACATCTTTTCAGCAGTTCTCAAATCAACCAATGACGTTGCAATCCACTTTGAGTCTTGAGACCAATCTACATAAAATCGTTTTGGACGTTCTCCATTTTCACCTTCCATCTTGTCATACCAACCATACCATGATCCATATTCATAATTTCTTTGACCACTTACACTTAGCTGATATTCTTTTTCAGAAGCTACAGATTTTACATACACATTATAATCTCTCACGTAAGCCGTCCATTTACCATCTGGAGATTTAGTTTCGAACAAATTTCTGACTTCTTCTAACTCTTTTGTTTTCAGGCTTAGTTTGTCGTTTTTTAGATGATATGTATAGTCCTTACCTTCAAAGGAAAACGAAAGTTCTTTTTTCGATAGTCTTGCTATATCCCTTATAGGTAATTGGCTAGCATCTACTGGGTTTTTCGATACTCCGCTTAGGGCTTTTGCCAAAGCCATATGATCAAACAATGGCGTGACTTTATAGTCTTCAAAATTCACTGTTTTATATGATTTTCCTTTTTCGCTATAATCAATAAACCAAAGCCCGTTACCATCTTCAAACCAGTTAACTGGTGTATAAAGGTTAAAAGCTGTTTTGTTATTGTAATTATCAAACATAAAACTAACGGCTCTTTTATAATCTTCTTGCGAGATATTTTGCGCCTGAACGCTACCTAATGAAATACCAATTCCAATTAGAAAACAATACAATAATTTCATCTGTTTTTATTTTATATTACCTGAAAACCATAAGCATACGGGTCATCATCAGGATCAATTGTTATTGTGTTATGTCCAAATACTTTTGCCCATCCCTGAATACTTGGGATAATAGCTTTATGTCCATTTAATTCTGTTTCTTCTTCAACACGACCAATAAATGTGGAGCCTATATAACTTTCATGAATAAAAGGCTCGTCTTTTTTCAGTAATCCCTTCGCATGTAGTTGTGCTAAACGTGCAGAAGTCCCTGTACCGCATGGACTTCTGTCAATGGCTTTATCTCCATAAAACACGGCATTTCTTCCCGATGACGATGTATGAATTGGATCTCCTGTCCAAAGCATGTGCGATACATCTCGAATAGTATCATTTTCAGGATGCACAAACATGTTTGGATATTTTGCATTAATGCGATCTCTAACAATCTGAGAATACTGAATTATCTGGCTTGCTGTAAAATTATGTACTCCAGAAAAATTCTGTTGTGGATCAACAATGGCATAAAAATTTCCGCCATATGCAACATCAAAAGAGATGTCACCTAACTCTGGACATTCAATAGATAAACCTTCGGCTGCCAGGTAACTTTTCACATTGGTAAGTTTCACCCAATCTACTTTAGATCCCGTTTGTTGATATTCAATATCTACAAGTCCGGCTGGAGCTTCCATTCTAATTTTGCCTGGTGTTTTTGGTATCACTAATCCTTCTTCTATTGCAATTGTAATAGTACCAATAGTGCCATGACCACACATTGGTAAACATCCGGAAGTTTCAATAAATAAAATTGCAAAATCATTATCTGGGTCATGTGGAGGATATAAAATACTTCCACTCATCATGTCATGTCCTCGAGGTTCAAACATGAGTCCTTTTCTAATCCAATCGTATTGTTGTAAAAAATGCTGGCGCTTTTCACTCATAGAGTCTCCCACCAAATTGGGACCTCCTTCTTTGATGACTCGAACCGGGTTGCCACATGTATGAGCATCTATACAAACAAACGTTGATTTACTCATTTTTTTGTTTTTCGATATAATCGTTGACTCTTTTTTCGAGAATGGCTAGGGTCACAGTTCCCTGCTCTAAAATCACCTCATGAAATGCTCTAATATCAAATTTGGCACCCAGTTCTTTTTTAGCTTTTTTTCTTAGCTCTCTTATTTTGAGTTCTCCAATTTTATACGATAACGCTTGTCCAGGCCATGAAATATAGCGATCTGTTTCTGTATTAATTTCGTGAAGCGATAGTGCGGTATTAGATGACATATAATCTACTACTTGATCTCTTGTCCAACCTTTGGCATGTATTCCTGTATCTACTACCAATCTGCAAGCTCGCCACATTTCATAAGTAAGCTGACCAAACTGTTCGTAAGGTGTTGTATACATACCCATTTCATCTGCGAGAAACTCAGAATACAAGCCCCAACCTTCGCCATATGCTGAGAGGTAAAGATCTTTTCGAAATTGTGGAATACTATCTCCTAATTCGTTATTTAAACTACCTTGCAAATGATGACCAGGAACCGCTTCATGAACAGTAAGTGCTGGCAATGTATATAATGTTCTACTCGGCAAATCATAGGTGTTTACCCAATAATACCCAGGATCTGTACTCTCTTTAGATGTTCCAACATAGCGTCCGCCAGTATATTTAGGCGCAATAGCATCTGGTACAGGAGCTACGCCATACGGTTTTCTAGGTAATGTTCTAAAAAATCTAGGTAATTGCTCATCTGCCCTTTTAGACATATCGCGAGCAATCATTAATAATTCTTCTGGAGTTTTAGCGTAAAATTGTTCATCGGTTCTTAAAAAATTAAGGAAGTCTGCAAAGCTACCTTCAAAGTTTAAATCTGAAATAATCTGTTCCATTTCAGCCTTTATTCGTGCCACTTCCTTTAATCCAATTTGATGAATATCGTCTGCAGTGTATTGGGTGCTGGTCGTATAAAAATTTATACGATCTTGATAGTATCCATTACCATTTGGAGTTTCTGAAACACCGATAGTTGTTCTAGTTTTAGGGAGGTATTCTGTTTCAAAAAAGGATTTAATACGTTTAAATTGTGGTGTTACTTTGGATTCTATCACAGTCTTGGCTGCTATGAGCACAGAATCCTTTTGTGCTTGGGTTAAATCGGCTGGCAAGTTTTTAAAAGGGGAATAATAATAACTGTCTTCTACATTGTCAACAATATGATCGTCATAAGTAGATTCGTAACCTTTAAAAATGATTAATGGTTGAGAAACTCCCTTTTCAAGACCTTCTCTTAGGTTTACAAGGTGTTGATCTACATAAGTAGGAATAGCATTCAATTTATTGAGATATGTTCTAACTTGAGCATAGTCATTTAAGGGTCTAACTTCATAGGTTAGACTACTATGAAACCCAGCATCAGAAAGAATTGGATTCAAATATTGTTCGAATTCAAAATAGTTAATCTTATCTTCAAGGATGAACTTTAGAAGTGCCACTGAAATTTGATCTGTTTCGCTTAAATCAGACAAATTAATATGTGATAACTCGTCTAATTTTGTCTTTGCAAACTCGGCTTCAGATTCGAAATATTCTTTAGTAAAAAGACCCAAAGGATATGCGTTTTCATCATATCCTTTATTGTCTTGATAGCTATCAATTATTTGGGTCAAATCTTTTGAATTAGTCGTCGATTTTTCTTTTTCACACCCAAAAGTTAATAGTAAAATTAGTATCGAAATGCCTTTAAAATAGTTCATATCGTTGATGTTGTTTGCTTATTATTTATAAGTCTGGAAATACCCAAAGGGTTTTCATTTTTAAGTTCATCTGGAAGCAAGTGGTTTGGCCAGTCTTGATAACTAAAAGGTCTAACCCAACGCTTTATTGAATGAATCCCTACAGCAGTAAACCTACTATCTGTTGATGACGGATATGGCCCACCATGAACCATAGAAGGGCATACTTCAACACCTGTTGGAACCCCATTATAAATAATCCGTCCTACTCTATTTTGCAATGCTGAAATTACACCTGTATAGTTGTTCGCTTCTTTATCATTTGCTATAACTGTTCCTGTGAGTTGTCCTTCTAGATTTGAAATTACCTCCTCTAACTCGGTAACATTTTCACATTGCACCACCATTGAAAATGGGCCAAATACTTCTTGATGTAGCGTTGGATTCTCGATGAAAGTTACTCCAGAAACTGTAGTAATAGCTTGTTTCGCATAATTTGGAAGTACCTCAGATGTATAGTCAGCGCTAACATTCAAGTTTGGTTGTGATAGCGTTTTTTCCTTATTAGCTTCATACGCTCCAAGGATATTTGGATGCAACATACAAGACGGTTCTATAGCTACAATTTCTTCAGAAAGTTTTGTAATAAAATTGGACAAGTCCTCACTTTTCAACCCTAAAATCAAACCAGGATTTGTACAAAATTGTCCTGTTCCTAGGGTTATAGAATTGGCATAAGTTTTAGCCAATGTATTGCCTCTATTACTTAAGGCTTCTGGAAGAATCACAACAGGATTTATACTTCCCATTTCAGCAAATACTGGAATAGGTTCTTTGCGTTGTGCCGCTAAATCGTACAAAGCACGTCCACCTTTAATACTTCCTGTAAAACCCACTGCTTTAACTTCTGGACGTTTCACCAACTGTGCGCCAACTTCTATACCGCTACTATTTAAATTAGAAAACACACCATTTGGCATTCCTGTTTTTTCTGCTGCTTTTATAATGGCCGAAGCTACTAATTCTCCTGTTCCAGCATGCATAGGATGTGATTTGACAATTACTGGGCAGCCAGCAGCAAATGCTGCGGCCGTATCTCCGCCAGCGGTAGAATATGCCAACGGAAAGTTACTCGCCCCAAAAACAACAACGGTTCCTAAAGGTGTCATCATTTTACGAATGTCAGATTTTGGCATTGGCTCTCTTTCAGGTTGTGCTGTGTCTATTGTAGCCTCTACCCAAGATCCCTCGGCAACCAATTCTGCAAAAGATCGCAATTGACCAACTGTTCTTCCGCGTTCCCCTTTTGCTCTACCTTCAGGTAGTCCGGTTTCAGAACAATACGTCTTTATGAGTTCATCATCTAAAGCTAGAATTTCATCAGCAATAGCATTTAAAAACTCAGCTTTATCCTTCCCTGAATAGGTTTTGAATCTTTGAAATGCTCTTTCTGCAAGTGTGCAAGCCATTTCAATTTCGGAAGACGTAGCCTCTATAAACGTGTTTTGGTTTTCAATATTTAATCTTGGATTAAAGGTTTTATATTCAATATTACCTTTAGCCGATAGGGCGTTTCCTATATAGTTTTTTCCTGTAATCATCTTTTTTTAATTCGTTTTAAATGGGCCACAATATCCACTGGTTTATGAATTACCACATTAGACACTGGATATTTTTCCAATAATGCTTTAGGTCGTATAGGTCGTTTTTCAAAACCACCGCTACAGTTAGGACACTCATGTTCTAATATATCCTCTACACATTGCTTACAGAATGTACACTCAAAAGTGCAAATCATAGCATCCTTTGCATCATAAGCGAGTGGCTTATTACAATGTTCACATGTAGGCCTAATCTCTAGCATATTATAAGTTCTTATAGTCTGGAAGTGTTGGTCTATTTTTTAAACCTTCTTCAATAACTTTTAAAACATGTTGTCGCTCTTCTCCATGCAGCGGTAAACGCGGAGCTCTTACATTTTCTGTTCCAATGCCAGTTGCAACTTCAGCCAATTTTATATTTTGTACTAATTTAGGGTTTATATCCAACTCTAACAATGGCAAAAACCATCTATATATTTCGATAGCTTCTTGAATCCTCCCTGCTTTCTGAAGTTCATAAATAGCAACGGTTTCTTTCGGAAATGCGCAAACCAATCCTGCAACCCATCCATCTGCTCCCATAAGCAAGCTCTCTAGAGCCAAGGTATCAACACCTGTCAAGATTTTTAGTCGGTCACCAAATCTATTTTTTATTCTTGTCACATTAGAAATATCTCTTGTAGATTCTTTTACTGCTTCAATATTGTCACATTTCAGTAATTCATCGAACATATCTAAGGAGACTTCAACTTTGTAATCAACTGGATTGTTATATACCATTATTGGCAATGACGTGCTATTGGCTACAGCTTTAAAATACTCTACCGTTTCTCTATCACCAGATTTGTAGCGCATAGGAGGTAACATCATAAGCCCTTTAGCTCCATCTTCTTCCGCTTTCTGTGCCGCTGCAATAGCCCCTTTCGTGGTTTGCTCTGCGATATTAATTAAAACCGGGACTTTCTCGTTAACAATGTCGACCGTTGTTCGTGTTAAAATTCTTTTTTCATCATCGCTTAGAGTACTGGCTTCACCCAGTGTTCCTCCTAAAACAATGCCGTGAACGCCAGCTTCTAATTGAGCATCAATGTTGTGCTCAAACATATGTAAATCTAAGGTATCGGAATCTGTAAATTTTGTGGTTACAGCTGGCATAACGCCATTCCATTGTATGCTCATAACTTGTGTTTTTTTTGTAGTGTAAAACTAGTATACAAGTTCTAAACTCAATAATGTCTATTTATCCAATACTAATACTATATTATCTTAAAAAGGACATAATGTCAACATATAAGAATAGTATTTGCGTATCTTAGCCATAGAATTATGTACTATATTAATGAAAGTCCTACCATTTAAAATCCCAAAACCAGATTTTGATGCTCTTGTTTTTCAGGAGGATAAAGACATTGTGTTTTTTGACAAGTTACACCAGCATAAAGAAATTCAGGTAAGCTTAATTGTTGAAGGAGAAGGTACTTTAATCGTTGGAGACACTATAAATTATTATAAAACTGGAGATATTTTAGTTATAGGGAGTGATATCCCACATGTTTTTAAAAGTGACCAAACTTCACATTTAAAATCACACATGCTTACTTTATTTTTTACTGAAATATCTTTTGGATCACATTTTTTTAATTTGGAAGAATTGAAAGAGTTAAAACCCTTCTTTAAACGTTCGAGACATGGATTTAAAGTGGCCTCTCATAAAAAAATGATTTCGGGTCTATTTGATCAATTAGCAATAGCATCTAAATTCCAACGGTTTATGATATTGCTAGAGTTACTTCAGTTATTATCTAAATCCAGTTATACAAGTTTATCCTCTTTCATCTACGATAAAGCATTTACAGATATTGAAGGCAATCGTATGCGTAATGTATTTGAGTATACGATGAATAATTACAGTGATAATATCTCTTTAGGTACGATTTCAGAAGTGGCCAATATGACCAAAAATGCGTTTTGTAAATATTTTAAAAAAAGAACAAATAAAACCTATATTACTTTTCTCAATGAATTACGAATAGAACATGCCTGTAAGTTGTTATTGACGAACAAAGATTTAGCAATCGTTGAAATTGCGGAAATGACTGGTTTTCACAATATCTCTAATTTCAACAGACAATTTAAAACTGTAAAACAAATGAGCCCTACGGCATTTAAAATATTAAAAGCACCTAAAGTTTTTTAACGTATTGTGTTATAATAACAATCTGTTGTCCATCTACTTTGCCCTCGATATACTCGGCATTTTCATGATCCAAACGAATATTCCTAACAGCAGTTCCTTGCTTTGCAACCATACTTGACCCTTTTACTTTTAAATCTTTGATTAAAACAACCGAATCTCCAGACGCTAAAATAACACCATTTGAATCTCTATGAATAATTTTGCTTTCTTCATCTTCATGTTCGCCAGTTGCTCGTGCCAGAGCCAGAGCATCATCATCGAGATACATCATATCTAATAAATCTTGAGGCCAACCTTCTTGGCGTAATCGCTGTAACATTCTCCAAGCCATAATTTGCACAGCAACGTGCTCACTCCACATGCTATCATTAAGGCACCTCCAGTGGTTAGGGTCCATATCTGTTGTACCTTCAATTTGATTCAAGCATGTGCTACAAACCAATATATCATTAGCAACATTTTCGTTTAGGGAAGGCGGAATTGTATATTGCTTTAAATCTTGGGTTGAGGCACATAGTTCGCAAGTATTATTGCTGCGTTCTTTTAATTCTTTTTCTAAACTCATAACCTTCAAATTTTTTGTAGTCACAAATGTATTGTTTTAATTTTATCTACTTATTTTTAAGTATGCAAACACCGAAAGTTAGAAAGGCCACTTTGGCAGATTTACAAACCTTAAAACAGTTTAAACTTGGATTAATACAGGCAGAACTTCCTATGGATGAAACCATTAAGGAAGATACGACTAGTTATTATGATTTAGAGGCATTAATTACTGACGATAATTCTGAATTACTAGTTGTAGAAATTGATGGAGAACTTATTGCTTCTGGCTATGCACAAATCATTCCAGACAGGCCTTACTTAAAACATGATTTCCAAGGGTATTTAGGTTTTATGTATGTCCCAGAAAAGCATCGTGGAAATGGGTATAACAAACTAATTTTGAATGCTCTGTTGAAGTGGTGCAAATCTAGACACATATATGAGATTAGGCTAGATGTTTATGACACTAATCTACCAGCCATAAGAGCTTATGAAAAGGCTGGCTTTAAAAAACATTTAATTAATATGCGCTTGGATATTAAGGACATTCAACTCTAAAAATTAGGATTCTAGACATTGACTTTTAGAATTTAGCTGGGTTAAATAGTGTAATGCTGAGAAAAGGTCTTGAGATAACTGAAAATGTCTACTCTAGCTCTTGACGTTGCTTTTTTGTCATTCCTTTAACTACCATGTCATAGGAATGATCTATCAATTCTATAAGGAGTTTTGGTGAAAGTTCACCAGTATGGATATAAACACTATTCCATTGTTGTTTATGCATGTGATATCCTGGTTTAATCCAGCTATGCGTTTCTCGTAATTGTATTGCATATTCTGGATCGCATTTAAGGTTGATAAACCCTTCTCCGTTTTCCCACCTTTTTAACGATGCCAAAGCAAACATTTTACCAAGCACTTTAAATACAAGCGTGTCATTATCAAATGGAAAATGCTCGGTCACAGCCTTTTTATTCATGCAATAATTTCTGTAGTCTTCTATATTCATTTTAATAAGCGTTCCATAACCTTTTCTGGATGTTTCAGTTCAGTATAACCAAATTGATTATAGAGTTTATGAGCGTCTGATGTTTTAAGCATCCATGTACGGCAAGGTTTTAATTTTGGTTCATTATGTATGGCTAACATAAGTTCTTTAGCGTATCCATTGCCTCTATATTCAGGAAGAATAAACACATCCATAAGATAAGCAAAAACTGTATAATCTGTAGCGATTCGAGCAAAGCCAATTTGTTTGTTTTCACTATAAACTCCGAAACACAAACAATGTTCTATAGATGATTTTACCTGTTCGATAGAACGTCCTTTAGCCCAATAACTTTTGGTTAAAAATTCATGAATCATATGAATATCAAGACGTTCTTTATCTGTTGATATAACAATCACTCTTTTAATTTTTTAGGCGTATTATCTTCAATTTTTAATGCAGAAAAATCTAAGGTCCAACCAATAGTCTCTACGATACTTTCTATAAGTAAAACAGAATCTAAGGCCTCTTTTTTAGCAATCTCATAAAGACCGCTTTCTGGAACTTTATTCATGATATGCAGTTTGGCTTCATTATGAAGTTCGGTTAAGTCTGAAGCTTCAAATTTATTAAACATACCGTCTGATTTGTCGTAGTAATTTAAATCGGTTTCGATACTCAATACTTCTGGTTGTGGGAAATGAAACAATCTGACTGTTTTTGTTTTTACGTCGGAATCCATTTGAATTTTAGACAAATCAAAACCGACATGAGCCTTTGCATTAATGACCACGAGTGCCTTTTTTTTACTTGTAATTAATTTTAAGAAACGTTCTTTAACATCTTCATAATGATAAATTTCAGCAAAATCTCCTTCTACTGTAATGAACTTACATACTTTCTTAATCTTATCTAATAAAATTACCGACTGGGAGTTGGTTTGTTGTCGTTGTCTAAATTGTTTTACAATAGTCACAATCCCTAAAGTGACCAAAATACTTAAGATGATTATAAAAAATGTTTCCATAGTTAGTTTTTAATAACTGCTTTCAAATGTCGCGCCAAAATTAACATGATACTAGTTTCTGCATCTCAAATTTTATCTAAAACCTTATATAAAATAGGTTTGCTTGGTGTTGCGTCATTTTCAAAAGGTGCAATTTGTAAATTCAAGAAATACTCGCCATCGCTTACCGTATTAGGCACAAAAATAAATTCTGTAATCGTACAATCTTTACGCAGTTTTCCGTTGAAATTCCAAAATGCTTTGTGTGCTCTTAATTCACCTCCATCTTCTTCCCTATCTACACTTGGCAAATCTATTAGTAAATGTTTTATACCTTTTTTTACTAAGAAGGCAACGGCGTCTTCTTTAAGGTAGGTCCAATTTGTATGCGAATAATGTTGTGATAATTTTTCGTTGGTATTTGGAATCGTACGAATTACTATCGCATCTCTTTTTTTATTACCCAAAGCAAACTGTAATTGGGATTTTGATATAATGGTATCTTCTCCAAGTTCTTCGGGTGCTACAGTGATGACTTCTGCTAAAAAGAAAAATTGTTTTAAGTTTTGATTTATTGAATGTACTTTTTTTGTGATATGACCCACGCACTCTGTATGCGTGCCATGTGCATGCGGATTAAACTGAATTGTATTAAAATTTACAGCAGCACCTTCTTCGACACTTATAATGTCATCATCAAATTTTACGGCTTCCACAGTTGGCTCATCAATATACCACGCATTAACATTAGATTTTGAAGCACGCATTGGAATTGAAATATCTAAAGGTTGAGATAAATCTACTTGAAGTTTTCTAGAATTGTATTGAATGGTTGCAATCACGATACATTAATTTTAAACAAGTCTGAAGCTATTCCATCACTTAAAAATTTACCTTTTTTTGTAACCAATAACTTTTCATCATCAATATACAATAATTGTTGCTTTATAAAAGGCTGTGATTGTAGTAAAAGATAGTCTCTAAAATTTTCGCCAAAGTTTTCGGCTACTTTATTCAACGAAACACCCCAAATGGTTCGTAAACCAGTCATAACATATTCATTGTATTTATCGGTTACACTAAGTGTTTCGGTTTCCATTGGTAATAAGCCTTTCTCAATAGATTTAATATACTTCGTGTTATTTGACACATTCCAGCTACGATTATCTCCATCAAACGAATGTGCCGAAGGCCCAATGCCTATATAGGCTTTTCCTTGCCAGTACGCCGAATTATTTTTACTAAAATAATCGAGTTTTCCAAAGTTAGAGAGTTCATAATGTTGAAAATCATGAGCTTCTAATCTCTCAATTAATAGGTGAAATTGCTCTTGGGCTTGATCGTCATTTACATTTTTAATAAGACCTTTTTTTATCAAACTCTCTAAAGCTGTTCTAGGTTCTACTGTTAGTGCATAACTCGAAATATGCGGGACACCATAACTTAAAGCAATATCAATATTTTCTTTCCAGCGTTCATTACTTAAACCTGGAATTCCGTAGATAAGGTCAATAGAGACATTATCAAAATAACGTACAGTTTCTTCTATACATTGTCTAGCTTCTTTGGCATTGTGAGCACGATTCATGAGTTTTAAATCGTCCTCAAAAAAAGACTGTATACCAATACTTAATCTGTTTATAGGACTTTTAGACAATTTCAAAACCTGTTGCTCTGATAAATCATCTGGATTAGCCTCTAAGGTGATCTCTGGTGTTTTAGATACTTTATAATATTTATATACTGTATTTATAAGGCTTTGTAATTCTTCTATTGTTAGTAGTGATGGTGTTCCTCCTCCGAAATAAATGGTTTCTACTGTTGTCCCTTTAAACTCTCCTTTTCTTAACTCTAGTTCTTTTTCTAAAGCATTGATAAGGTTATCTTTCTTTTTCAACGAAGTCGAAAAATGAAAATCACAATAATGGCAGGCTTGTTTACAAAATGGGATATGAATGTAAATGCCGCTCATTAGTTTTTTCTTTTTTGTGTTTTGACATACTTCTGATTGTCTTCGCGAATAACGCGTAACGCTGGATTCACAGTCTTTATAGCTTCAATATTTTCGTTTGATATCACTTGATGATCAACAAGCAAATGTGTTAAGGATTCCATTTTACCAACTTCAGATGGAATAATTTTAAAACTGCTATTATGAACCCAAAGGTTATACACATTATTTAAGCCTAGGACTTCTTTTGGGAATTCATCAAATCGATTGTAAGCCAAACTTAAGAACCCAAGATTCTCTAAATTAGAGAATTCTTTAGGTAGCTTTCTAATGTCATTAGAACCTAAACCCAAATGTTCTAAATCTGATAGTTTCCCAATTGATTCTGGAATAGATTCAATCTTGTTATGCCCTAGATTAATATGCTTTAGATTAATTAAATTACCTATTTGTTCTGGGATGGTTTTAATTTTACTTGCATTAGCAACGATGCTAACTAACTCACTGCAATTTGACAGTTCATCCCTTAGTCTAGTCATACCACTTCCGGAGACATTTAAGAACTGTAAACACCTTAAGTTTTCAATAGATTTTGGTAAATCTTTTAAATAACTATTACTTCTTACACTTAAATATTTAAGTTTAGTGAGTGCCCCAATATTCTCATTGAGCTCTCTTAATCCATTGGTGCCAATATCAAGCATTTCAACATTTTGAAGCAGTTTAATATTGTCTGGTAATTTTCTTAAATTACATCTATATGCGATTAGAATTCTTAGGTTTGGGAGTTTACTTAAATCTTCAAAAAGTTGTTCCTTATCTTTAAATCTAGTTCCAGAAATATTTAAATACTGAAGATTGATAAACTGAGTAAGCGTCTTAGGTAATTCTGAAAAATCTGAATAACTTAAATTTAAAGCATAGACCTCTTCTTTCTGGTCTAACAATGCATTTAAATCTTCTGTTTTTTCAAGTCGAGCAAAACGATTTAAAAGTCCTGACCTAAAGTAGCTCTCCCCTTCAAAAATATCGAACGAAGCACAGTAGTTATTCAAAACCTCCTCGAGCTGCTCTAATGACATCTGTGTTAATTCAAATTGAGCGAGTTCTTCAAAGACTAATTTATCTTCTTCAATAAGCCGCATTAAATCGTGATCTGCTTTCAGCCCTCTATCTTCCAAAAAAGCAACATCCCAAAGTGCACTTTCTTTGTTTCCTCCAAAATATTTTGAAAAAACCCAATAATAATACGTGTTTTTAAGATCTTCTATACCTCCTGGAAGTCGTAATCGTTCTTCATAAGTTTTCTCGGCAACATCAAATTTCTTCGCAGCAAAAGCACAATTACCTTTCCATGCCAATAAAAAGGCTGTCTTGCCTTTAAGTTTTATAATCTTATCAATGTCTTCTAGAGCTTTATCATACTCCCCCAATACAGAATAGGCTTGAAATCTAACATATAAGGCTTGATAAGAGTTGGGGTCAAAAGACAAATACGTTGTTAAATCTTCGGCAACACCTTTTGGATCTGGTATCTCTAAGTTAGACTTAGCCAGTGCTCTTGTATAATACGTATTTTTATCATTAGGTTCGCGTTCAATAATTTCGTCAAGTAACTCGATAACCGCTTTCCAATTTTTAGCTTCTAACGCCTTATCATAACGCTCTTTTAGTTCTTCATCACTTAAGCTCGAAGAACATCCTATAACTATAAAAGTCAAAAAAAAGACTGCAATACATTTCAGTGCGCGCGCTAAATGCTTAGATTTTAAATTCATTTTACTTCTTAACTCTATCTTCATTTTGTTTCACGAAACTTGCCCAACCAGAATAACTTTTACCTATCTGAACACGACCTTGATTATAAAAATGACAAACAGCAGCTGCCAAACCATCAGTTGCATCTAAATTTTTAGGCAAAGTTTTGAGGTCTAATAGACTTTGAAGCATTTTGGCTACTTGCTCTTTACTAGCATTACCATTGCCTGTAATAGCCATTTTTATTTTTTTTGGTGAATACTCTGTAATTGGGACTTCTCGAGATAAACCAGCTGCCATAGCTACTCCTTGTGCGCGACCAAGTTTGAGCATACTCTGTACATTTTTACCAAAAAATGGTGCTTCAATAGCGATTTCATCTGGATGATGCGTATCAATTAATTCTATTGTGCGCTCAAAAATAAGTTTGAGTTTGAGGTAGTGATCACTATACTTTTTTAAGTCTAACTCATTGAGTTGAAGAAAAGACATCTTTTTGCCTACCACTTTTATGAGTCCGAAACCCATAATTGTAGTTCCTGGATCAATCCCTAATATGATTTTTTCGTTGTTCATTAATCGCAATATTGGCATCCACTAATTGAAAATGTCACTCCAAAAGTAACCGTAAAAAGATTACCATTAAATGATCCAAAGCCATCGGTTACAGGGTCAAAGTCTTTTCCGAAGCCTAAGATATAAGACGTGTCAGCATAAAGCGACATGCGCTTTGTTAATCCATAATGAAATTCTAAACCAGCCATAACATTAAAAAATGAGATTTTATTTCCTCCAAAATTCCCTAGGGGTTTTACAAATGAATAGCCAGGTCCTGCATGGGCAACAAGCCCCATCCTTTGGGGTAAAAACGACATTGACTCTGTAGGATCATACACAGCCTGTACATTTAATCTTGTATAATTAGTTTTGAATTCAATAGAATTATCATCATTAGAAAACCGATTAAATCCAAAATCTAACTTAGCTCCTAATTGTGGTTTAAACATACGTTGAATCCCTAAATTTACGGTTGGAAAATTTACCGATTTTGCCTGAAAACCATCTACAAAACCAGATTGGGATGGGCTATTTAAACCTATAGCAATTTGTGCTTTCCATTTATTAGTATCCCTTTGAGCATTTAGGTTTGTACACCACATAAGGATCACAATAAAAATACTTAACTTTTGAAGTCTATAATTTGAGGTCATATTAATATATTGGTTATTTTCGGACATGCATTTTAGCAGCCTTCCTTACAAAACTAAACAATTCTTTTTTGTACTTATTAAATTAAGTATTGTAGTTGGTGCTTTTTATTTTATCTATCAGAAATTACTCAAGAATGAAGATTTAGATTTTTATCAATTTTTAGAGGTTTTATCTAAAAACGATGCTTTTTCGCCAAAAAACGTCACTTTTTTGTTGTTTTTGACGTTTTTGAATTGGTTTTTTGAAATTCTTAAATGGAAAACCTTAGTCGCCTATATTAGAAAAATATCATTTAAAAATGCCTTAGAACAAAGTTTAGGCGCTTTAACAGCTTCGCTATTCACTCCAAACCGTATCGGAGAATATGGCGCTAAAGCCATTTACTTTAAGAGTTCAAAACGTAAACAGGTGATGCTTCTCAATTTAATAAGTAATATGATGCAAATGTCGGTTACTGTAATCTTAGGTTTAATTGGGTTAGGGTTTATGCGTATAGTATACGATCTAAATATTAATTATTTTAAAGCCTCAAGATTTCTTGTACTCGTTCTACTTATAGGTTTATTTGCATTCATTGGACTAAAACAAAACAAATATAAAATCAAAGGTTTTGCCATTGATCGGCTCAAGACATTCCTCAAAAAACTGCCAAAGCGCATTCACTTTATTGCCTTTGGACTTTCATTTTTAAGGTACGCTGTTTTTTCGTTTCAGTTTTACTTTTTACTGCTACTATTTGGAATAGAATTGAGTTATTATAATGCGATGATTGTCATTACCAGTATGTACTTACTATCATCTGTCATTCCATCAATTTTTATTTTTGATGTCATTATAAAAGGTAGCGTCGCCGTATATTTGTTTTCCATTATTGGCGTAAACGAATTCACATCACTTAGTGTAGTTACGATTATGTGGTTACTAAATTTTGTACTCCCAAGTGTATTTGGAAGTTACTATGTGCTTAATTTTAACTTCCCAAAAGACGACGACTCATGATAATCATTATCTTTTCAATTACAGTCCTTTACCTTTTATTAATTGGGAGTTTTATCTACGGCTTTGACAAGGTTAACGATTTCAAGTTAGAAGAATCTCAACCTCAAACTAAGTTTTCAGTTATCATTCCTTTTAGAAATGAAGCGAAGAATTTACAAGCGTTAATCCAATCAATATCGCATTTAAATTACCCTAAATCTATGTTTGAAATCCTATTAATAAATGACGATTCAACAGATGATTCGGTAGAAAGGATTAAGCAAGAACTTATGCTTAACACCTCCTTAGATACTGCTATACTAATTAATGAGAGACTTACAAAAGCACCTAAAAAGGACGCCATCTCTAAAGGGATACTTCATGCCAAATATGACTGGATAGTGACGACAGATGCCGATTGCCAATTACCAACATACTGGTTAGATTGCTATGATCATTTTATTAAAAATACAAGCTCAAAAGTACTAGCAGCACCAGTGACGTTTAAAAAAGCAACCTCCTTTTTAGAACGTTTTCAGCTTTTAGATATGATGAGTTTACAAGGAGCCACGATTGGTGGCTTTGGTATCAAAAAACCATTTCTTTGCAATGGCGCTAATTTCGCTTACAAAAAGAGTTTTTTTAACGAAGTTAAAGGGTTTGAAGGCAACACTAACATTGCTAGTGGTGATGATATATTCTTACTAGAAAAAGCGTTCAAACACGACAAAAACAACATTCGTTATATTAAAAGCAATCAAATTACAGTAACTACAACTCCTCAGTCATCGTTTAAATCTCTAAAGTCTCAGCGTGTACGTTGGGCAGCAAAAACATCTCGTTATAAAAATGCATTTGGTAAACTAACTGGGTTTTTAGTATTAGTTATGAATGCACTTTTAGTATGCCTCCCGCTATTATTCTTCGTGGAAATCGTAAGTTTAAAAACCTTAGTTTATACGATTGCTATTAAGTTAATGATTGATTTTCTATTACTGTTTAAAACAGCACGTTTTTTAGAACAAGAACAGTATTTAGTTTCTTATTTTCTTTCAAGTATTTTGTATCCATTCTTTAGTGTTTATGTTGCATTTCTTTCTGTATTTAAAGGTTATAAATGGAAAGATAGAGCTTATACTAAATAGTGATACTATCATTTATTTTTGTTAGATTTACCTAAATCGTAACCCATAATCGAAATGAAAAAATTTGTTTGTTTAGTATGTCTCTTGTTTAGCTTCTCTTTTGCCGAAGCGCAAGAAACCTTTATCGTTAATGATGAACAATTAGTATTAAAAAACGAAGTTGATGGTAAACTTGATTTACTCTGGAATATTATAGATGGTAAATACCGTTATTTTGTTAGAACCGAAGGCAATAAAATTATTGAGCTAAAAAACACGAAAAAAGACGGCAAATTTCAGCAAGAATACAAAGCGCTTCTTAATGAATTAACCGACGCTTCCATGGATACGAAGCGTTTAAATTTAACGCTTTTTAGTCTTAAAGAATTCATAGACGAGTATAACGGTTCTGTAGATTCTTCCTATCAATCTACAGTAGTACGGAACAAATTGCTTTTTCGGTTAGGTCTCTTTGGAGGTATAACCAACAGCCCTTTTGTGACTAATCCAGATAATTTGACCACACCTTTTTTTGGAGGTGAATTAGAAGTATTAGATGTAAATCAAATTTCTAGGCATGCGGTTTTTTTACAATTAAAACATGTTTTAGAGCAAGATGAATTACAATATTCTACCACAGAATTAGCGTTAGGTTATCGTTTTAGATTTATTAATAAGGCAAAGTTTAGCCTCTATGGAAATGTGAAATTTGCGACTTTAAACTTCTCAAAAGCTGTTGTTGTTACAGACAATAATGGCACAATAACTACCGAAGAGTTTAATGAAACCGCCTTTGACGTGCCATTTATTTTTGGTGTAGGAGCAGATATTAGAATTACTGAAAACAGTTTTATTACCCTCGCATACAACGAGTTATTTGCCATACTTTTAGATAATCAAGGTAATTTTTCTCAAGACTTTTCAATCGGTTATAAGTTCAATCTCTAATGCGATTATCAAATTACAAAACGAACAACCCCGTATTTTCAGGATTTTTTTGGGATGACCAAAAGAAGTCTACAAAAAAAATGACGGTTTTGGGTATTTTCTTTAAATCACTGTTTTGTATTCTTGTAATTGCAGGTATCACCGCTTATATCTGGAAACTCAATGAACAAGGAATGTCTGTAAAGTGGTTTACCTTGGGTGGAATGTTAGGTGCCATAGTTATAAGTATAATGATTTCAGTTAGACGCCATTGGGCACCATCTTTAGTGCCTTTATATACAATTGCTAAAGGGTTCTTTTTGGGCGGTTTTTCAGCATTTGCTCACAAAAACTTTCCAGAATTACCATATCAAGCTATTGGCGTTACAATCATCACTTTTTTTGTTATGCTCTTACTTTATCAGACTCGAATTATTGTGGTCACAAAAAAACTGCGTAGTGTTATTATTACGTCGGCAGTGAGTATAATGGTTGTCTATTTAATATCATGGATTTTGAGCTTTTTTAAAATTGAAACTTATCTTTGGGGAACATCTTGGTTTGCCATAGTATTTAACTGCATTGGGGCTATTGTGGCATCGTTTTCATTATTGCTCGATTTTGATTACATAGAGCGCTATAAAAATCGTGCTCCTAAATGGAAAGAATGGCTGGCCACATGGGGACTTCTGGCAACGCTCATTTGGCTTTATGTAGAGACTTTACGTCTCATGCAAAAGCTAGCGATACGTTTTTAACTTCAAGAAATTCTATTCAAGTTTAATGATTACAGGTAAAACAAATTGTGTTTTTACTTGTTGACTTCGTTTTATGGCTGGATAAATTTTAGGCAGTGTACTCAAGCTGTGTCTTAGTAGACTATCTAATTGCGGAATCTCATTCTTTGTAGTGGGAGCACTTACAATATCGTTAATCATAAGTTTACCCTTGTTATCAATAGTGATTTGAAGTTGAACTGTATCTGTAATTTCTTCTGAAACAATAATATGTGCTTTAGCCAAATTCTGGTTAAGAATACGTCGTAATGTATTTTCAAAACAGGCTTTTTTATTCGCTTTTCCAGACAACGCTTGGCAAGAATCAAACGATGGATACTCGTCAACATCTTTCCAGTTGAATGTTTGCCATTCTTCCTCAAGAATATCTTCAGTATATACCTTCTTCTTGTCGAAATAATCACAAGATATTAAGGTAATAATAGCCAAAAAATAAAATAAACGTTTCATGGTATAAACTGAAACGGAAAAGTACAATTTTTTTGGATATAATATAATTTACTCCTTTTCCTTTAAAAATTTCTCCTCTTTAAGCTGTGAGATACGTTGTGAAGCATACTTTGCGTAAAAGCTATCACTATACTTCTCTTTAAAGTCTTTATACAATTTGATTTTAGCATCGATGTCTTCATAATAAGCATCTTTGGTAGTGATTATAAAGAATTCTGTCCTAACATTCTGAGGGTTTTCTTTAAGTGATTTTTGAAATGCCTCAAGTGCTTCTTTACGTTTGTTTTGCCAATTGTAAACCGTACCCAATTTTTGGTATTCTTGGTCGAGCGGAACATCCATTAAAGACAAGGCCTGTTTGATATACTTTTCGGCCTTCTCAAAATCTCGTAAACGCTCATAATAGGTGCCAATAACAAATATAGCAGTAGAATTATACGGATTGTATTTTAGTGCCTTGTTACGTTGTTCAATGGCCAATTCGTAATCTGAATTTTGAGCATGACATAAGCTCAATTTTTCATGTATAAATTCTGAAGACTCTCCTAAATCTATTAGTTTCTGAAAGTTATCGCGCGCCTTGGTATAGTATTCTTGCAAATAAAAACTTTGAGCCTTTAAACTAATGAGTTCTACATTGTTGGAGTAAGTCTCTAGACCTTTATCAATATATTTTTCGGCAAGTGTATGTCGGCGTTTTTTAAGATAATGTCTCGCTATTTTATAAATCGACTTTTGGTGTGTTTGATCTAAATCATAGGCAGATCTAAACCTATTAATTGCTGTAGAATCTTTCATTTTCTCTAAAGCGAGGCCCATTTCATAATGATAATTAGGATTGCGATAATCGATATTCATTAATCGATTAAACATTTCAATTGACAATTCAAATTTTTTCGTTTTTGATAACAACTTTGCATACTCATAAAGAGTTAGCGCTTTTTTAGGATAAGCATCAACACTTAATTTATAATGTTCTAGTGCTAGGTCATAGTTACCAATAGCGACATAGGATTTGGCTATTTTGTCATAAACTTCATTAGGGTTGTTATAGGTTTTATAGGCAGCAATAGCTTTGGTATAATTACCATTTACATATAAGCTATCGGCAAGATTTAAAACCGAAGACTGAGCCTCGGTTTTATTTACATTAATGACTATAAAAAATAGAATAAATAGTATACGCATTAATTTTTCTTGTCTTTATTAGTTTTTGGAGCTATTTGAAAAATAATTGGTAAACTATAAGGTACGATCACTGGTTTCCCTTTATGTTTACCTGGAGTAAATCGCGGCAAACTCTTGAGTACTCTTATCGTCTCTTTTTCTAAATCTGGATGGCTCGCTCGAGCCACTACATTGGTTACATAACCCAATTCATCTATTCTAAACATCGCTATAATCTGTTGTCTACCTTTAAGTCCTAAATTTGTTGCCAAATCCATATTGAAATTTCTACTTACATAAGAAGATACTTCTCTACTAACACATTTTTTTCTCGCTTCATTGTCTGAAAGGCCAACACAAGAATCGTACATTGGCACCTCATCAACAACTCCAAAAGGGACCTCTTTTAATTCTTGCTCATTAACAGCTTCTTCTAGCGCTTCTTTTAACGGTACCTCTTGATTGTCTGTAGTTGTTTCTTCTTTTGGATCTGCGTTTACTTGAAAAATAATTGGTAAACTATATGGCACGATAACAGCTTTCCCTTTATGTTTTCCTGCTATAAATTGAGGCAATTCATTTATCACTCGTATAGCTTCTTCTTCTAATTTAGGATGTGGCGCTCTTGCCCTAACACCTGTTACAAAACCTTCTTTATTTATTTTAAAGATGACATTAATGCGCTGCCTTCCAACTAAACCGAGCTCTTTGGCTAAATCTGTATTGAACTTTTTATTAACATGTTTGGCTACATTTTCACTCATGCATTTTTTTCGTTCTTCTTGACTCTCAAAAGAATCACAGAATGAAAACGTTGGTGCTTGGTCAATAATGGCAAAAGGTACTTCGATATTTGAATCTTTTTCTTCTGCTGAAAGATCTTCCTTAACTTCAATCGACATGTCTGCTACTGCACCTTCATTGACCTGCATTTTTGTTTTACCATCTACCGAAACGATGAGTAAGCCTTTAAAAAAATCATCCTGTTGGATCAATTTGAGTTTTTCTTCATATTTCTGCTGTTCTTCATCTGTCATACTACCAACCTTATCAACAACAAGTCTTAGAATACCATCTTTAATAATACCTTCCCATTCTAATTTGGCTTCGTTCGTTTTTTTATACTCTAAATATTGCTTATAAGTTATTGGGGATGCTGTGTTTTGAAATGGAGTTCTAGTTATTTTTCCGTTACTTTGACTATTACCGAGGTCTTTAAGATAGGTTACAAAAGCCTTATTTTTCATAAACTGATCTCTAGCTGCAATATAATTTTCTCTATTAAGAATATACCTACCGAAATCCTCACCTTTTACTCCTGTAACTTCATACAATTTCACTATTTCGTCATAATATTTATTAAATAAATCTTCATCTGATAATTCTTGATTTAATTCAGTAGTATTGGCATCTTGCACTAAATCTTGTTGTTCTTGGGCATAAGATGATGTATAAATTAACATTGTAAACACCAATGGAATTAACAGTGCGTACTTAATAATATTGATACGTTTAGATTTTGATTTACTTAACATCAGGATTCGTTTTTTTATTAATGAGTGCTTAAAAAATGGGTTGACAAATGAAAACTGCTGGGTCTCAAAAACCTGAGATAACAAGCTATCATAATAATCTGATTTATTATGCTGTTTAACAGCATTGGCATCTGCAATATATTCATGCAGCGTGGCAATTCTATTTTGATACATATAAACCAGTGGATTGAACCAAAATATGATGCGAAATATTTCAAAAAACATCAAATCTAGCGTATGTCTTTGTTTTACATGTACAATTTCATGTTCTAGAATGCTAGTTCTTTCTTGAGGATTTAATTTTTCACCTAGAAATATGTAATGAAAAAAAGAAAATGCTCTAGTACTATTAAGTAAATTGACTATGAGCAAATTTCCGTTCCATCGTTTTGGATACTTATGAGCTAACCATAATAACTTAGACAACTTAATGAGTAATATTAAGGTAGCTAAACCCATTCCTACAAATAAAATGATCGTCCATATTGACAGGGACTCTTGTTCTAAATTAATGCCTGCTTGCATGGCTATTTGAGGATCTAGAGTACTTACTGTTTTCGTAACATCTCCTATTATAATTTCAGGTAAATGAATTACAAAATCATCAGAAACGACGGTTTTTATTTGGTCTATTTTTATAAATGGGATCACTACAGAGAGTAAAGCTGTACCTAATAAATATGCCCTATTCAAATTAAAAAATGTTTCTTTCCTAAGAAAAATATCATAAATGATTAAAAACAACAATTGAAAGGATACGACCTGTAAAATATAATGTAACATCTTATTGCTTTGTTTTATTAATATCCTTTAATATGGCTTCCATATCTTTTAAATCAACGTCATTTTTCTTAACAAAAAAAGACACCATACTTTTAAAAGAACCCTGAAAATAATTATCTACAAGGGTATTAATAGATTGATTACTATAATCTTGTTTTTTAACTATAGGAAAGTACAAGTGTCCTTTACCTTGTTTCTCATAATCTACAAACCCTTTGTTTTCTAAAATTCTAATAATAGTAGAAACTGTATTATATGCTGGTTTGGGTGTGGGAAGCTCATTAATAACGTCTTTGACATTGGCTTTTTCTAGTTGCCATAAGATCTGCATAATCTCTTCTTCGGCCTTTGTGAGTTGTTTCATTTTATCCCTTTTATTTTTATTGTTTTATAGTATTGTTGGAACCTAACCAAAGCATCAGGTTTCGTATAAAATCTATATTATTTGGTGCATTTTTAGAATTAAATCCTACTTTGAATGTTCCAGAGGCATTTGTAATTGTTTGAGCGGTAAACTGTGCTGCTTCACCAAATACAGCCAATTTACCCTTCCCAAAATCCATTATGGCTCCTTGGTAATTATCTTCTAGGTCTTTAGTTTTTGTATCGTCATTAAATTGCCAAGCAATTTCAGGTTGTAAGCAAGTGTCGCCCTTTTTAAATTTTAAAATACCAATAGCTTTTGAAGGTATTTGAAAAGAAGAACCTGTAAATGTTGTTATACTATCCAACGATTTTCCATAAGTTCCATCGGTTAGTTTAGATGCAATTAATCTTTGGTTGTTTTTAGAAAAAACATCAGGCTGATTTCGAGGTTTCGACAATCGGGCAAATCCATCACAAAAATCAAATCCAAAAGCATTCGCCAATGTATTAGATGCTCCAGAAAAAGGCATATGATCTGCTATAAGTAATAAACGCCCACCATTAGATACCCATTGTTTGATCTGTTCTATCTCTTTTGTTTTAAAGGCATCATAAATAGGTTGTTGCCAATTACCAATGTTTCTAGGTTCTATGGCATTAGAAATTACTAGAATATCTTGTGTTTTAAGGTCGTCATAATTTATTAATGCTTTTACTTGATAGCCATCGCGTTTCAATAAATCACTAAATGGTTTAAAACGCCCATTTTTCGTATGAAAATTATTGTGCATTTCATCGATATGAACGGTGGGGCCTTCATTTATTTTATAATAAGGACGTTCTAGTTTAGGTACCATAGTAGTATCTGCACTCTGTTGAGACACGCATACAAACGAGGTGCACAAAGTACAAACTAGAATTAGTCTTTTTAAGTTAAGCGAAAGCATAAACCACATGTTTAACGAATCAAATATAACTAAAAGATTAGTTTAAACTATGGTTTTAGTTTAAAAAATTATCAAATGAGCTTAGAGGCATTAAATTTCGGGTAAAACGATGTGCCTCATACATGTATTGAATATCAGTTATCGACTTGAAATGTTAGTGGAAAAGCATAAGGTACTCGTACAGCCCTACCACGCTGCTTACCTGGTTCCATTTTTGGTAACAATCTCAGAACGCGCTTCGCCTCTTTATCAAGCCTGGTATCTGGTCCTCTGGCCTGAATGTTCGTAATATTTCCTTTTTCATCGACGATAAACATCATGGAAATTCTATACTTTCCAGCTTGTAGTCCAAGTTCATTTGCCAAATCCAAGTTAAATTTTTTCTTAATGAACCTATTGATTTTATCAGACATACATTGTCTTTTCTTTTCATTGGTTTTTTTCTTTTCACAACCAGGAAACACTGGTACGTTTTCAATAATGTGAAAAGGTACCTCAATATCCTCCTCTACCTCCTCTACCTCAACTTCTTCCACCTCAACGATTTCTTCTTCCTGATCTGTTTCAGTAGATTCTATAACGGTCTCTTCTATTTCCTTTTCATCTTCCACGATTTCAATCTCCTCAGGCACTACAGGTGGCGGTGGCGGCGGAGGTGGTGGAATAACATCTTGATTTGTGATTGGAATCTCTTCATCATCCAAAGCCTCTAAATCCAATCGTCCAATATCTATGACCTCCTTATCGTAAGTTTTAAAATTAAGTGTCATATATGTCAAACTCATTACTAACAATAGACCTACGGAAAAATAAAGAGAACTGTTTCTACCTATTTCTGCTTTCGAATTTTTTTTTGGTTCCATAATTTTAATCGTTTTGGATTGCTAATATAACTAAAAGTTTAGTTTAAACTAAACTTTTAGTTACAAAATGTAACATTTCACAATTTTGTACGTCTTACTAGTAGAATTTTAAACCTATTTAATGGATATATTTTTAGTTATTTTGGCTGCTTTTTTTATGATTTTAGGAATCATAGGCAGTTTTCTCCCTGTATTACCAGGGCCTTTAACCAGTTGGCTTGGTTTACTCATTTTTCATTTGGCAGATGTAGTACCAATGAATTGGACTTTTTTAATCATCACATTTATTTTTGCTCTGGGCATATGGGTCCTTGATTATATTATACCTGCCATGGGCACTAAACGTTTTGGTGGTACCAAAGCCGGAATGATTGGCACATCTGTAGGTTTAATTGTTGGACTACTCTCTCCTATTCCTGGAGGTATTATCCTAGGTCCTTTTTTTGGAGCTTTAATTGGCGAACTTTTAAATAAAGCTGAATTTGACAAAGCGTTAAAAGCAGCATTTGGTTCCTTTTTAGGATTTATTGCTTCCACTTTTATCAAGTTTGTGGTGGCTATGGTATTTCTAGGTTTCTTTATTGTGAAGTTTTTCGAATATAAAGACCTATTATTATAAAAGAAAAACCTAACGCCTGTTGAGAAGCGTTAGGTTTTAGTTCTTTGCTATTAATTCAACAAATTACTTAGAGGGATTAATTAATTTTGTTGACACTTCAAATATATTTAATGTAATTCACTTTTTGTTACGGAAAAACCGTAAACTTGGTGTGGAAAAACCGTAGTTTTCAAGTATAGCAGTGCTTTCAAGAGGGTCTCGAAACGTAAAAAAGCGTAATTTTAACAGTATTTTTTAGAGAAAACCTTTTTTTCTGGCTTCAATTATCAAAGATTCGTCTTTTCCGTCGTTAATTGAGAATAATATTTTAAGCTGTTTTTTACGTTTTTCTATTGCGCTCATAGACAGATCAATATATTCTGTTAAGCTCCGAGTTTTTATTCCTTGAGATAATAAATGTAGAATTTTACGGTTAATCTCATCCACATAAATTTCGTTGACTACAGATTTATTAAGAAAATTACTTACTGTACTACTGTAATATGGAGGATCTGTTAAAATATGGTGAAATGCCTCGGCCAATTCACTAGATGTAAGATCACTTTTTATTAAAAAACCGTCTGGGTTGATTTCTTTTACAATACTATGTATTCTATACGATTCGTTGAACATCGTTAGAATTATGACTTTAGCATTTGGCATAATATTGCGTGAAATTTTTGCCAAATCTTCACCTGAAGTTATTTTTCCGTCTGAAGAAGCTGGTAAACTAATGTCGAAAAAACACACATCGTATGGTCGTTCATTAGCTGCTTTCTGCATAAGTAGGTTTGCAGCATCACATGTATTTGCAGTATCGATAACCAAGGTTTGATCATCTTTTTTAGTAGCCATCAATGTGTTTTGATACCCTTCAATAATGATTGGGTGATCATCCACCATTAATATGTGAATATGTTGCATTGTTTTAATTTTTGTAAGGAATAGTAATACTAACCTCGGTCCCTTCTTTTAAAATAGAGTTAAACTCGGCTTTCCCTTCGACCTCATTTACTCTAGAATTTATGTTTTTAAGGCCAATACCCTTTTTACTTTTATTGACATCAAAACCATCTCCATCATCTATAATGGATAAGCAAATTACATTATTTTTTAATTGAATACTAATTTTTACGCTATTTGCGTTGGCATGTTTATAAATATTTTGAAGTGATTCTTGTATGATCCTGTAAATGTTGATTTTAGTCTTATTAGGTACACTTTCCCAGTTGATATCATCTGTATAATCAAACGAGGAATCTAATTGATAAGCCACGGTTTGTTTTTCGATGAGTTCGGAGACAATATCCATAAATCCAGATCCCGATACGAAATCGGTATTTAAATCGTGGGAGACTTTTCTAATGTCATTTTCAATAGTCATCAGCTCTTTAATATAGGTTGCTCTATTTTTTATGGCCTCCTGTCCTTCTGAAAAATTTAAACTATCTAAACTGAGTCTGGTGCCAAACAATCGCCCTAAAATGCCATCGTGCAGCTCTTCGGAAATTCGTTTCTTTTCTCCAGCTCTAGCCTCATCAACTTTATCTTGTTGTGATAACATGAGGTTATAAATTTCTTCGTTGGCCTTCTGCTGGTCTTGTTCAAACCTTAACTCTTTGTTTCTAGCCCGTTGCGTTATGATGATATACAATAAAAAGAAGGTCACTAGTAAGCCTCCAGAAATAGCGAGCAGCCACATGAGTTGTTCGGACATGCGTGCATTTTCTTTTTCTACAGTATCGGTGTCGTACTTTATACGGGCAAACTTATCTCTTACTTTCCGTTCTTCGTTAAGTAAACTGTCATTTAAACGTATATGCTCTCTTAATACAGATTTTCCTTTCTCTCCTTCATACACTTCGGATAAAATTAATAAAGCTTCCATTTTATATTCATTTGAAGACACCTTGTTTGCAATTTCTAAAGCCTCATTTCCAAATTTTATAGTCAAGTCTTTGAAACCATGTTTCAAATACAATTTTGAAAGTTCAATAGCTGCGGCCATTAAGGTAAAGTCATCTTCTAAATTTTCTGATATTCGATAGCCTTCTTTAAAGCTGTTTTCAACATCATAAAAATCATACTTGCCAGATTCAACTTTTGTTTTCCCAATGTTTATGACTATAGTTGGATAAAACGTGGGCTCTTCTTCTTCATATTTAGGGCGCAAGGGTAATAAACCTTGATACAGTTCTAAGGCCTGATCATATTTTTCAGATTTCCTATATACATTGGCTTTATTATTTATTGAAAACACTTCATATATAAAACCATCATCCATTTGTTTCGCATATGAAATAGACTTGTCATAATTTTCTAGAGATTCTTCATAATTAGTTAATCTTTCAGAAATTATAGCTAATAGATTATATAAATTCCAATACAGCTGCAACCTGTCCTCATTAACTTCCAACCTATTTAGGATTGTTATCGCTTTTATAGCATCTTCTTCCGCGCCAACATAGGCCCTTTCTAATTGTTGAATATCGGCAACATATAACAGTGCCTCAGCTTTATTTTCTGATATTTCTTTAGATCCATAATATTCTAAGGCCTTGGAATAAAAAAAGTATGAACTGTCGTTTTGCTGCGTATACCGATAATATGAACCTAAATTGGTTGCAGCCACAGTTATCGCTGAAGTATCTTTTAATTTCAGTCCTAAATCTAAATTCTCTTTATTAATTGGAATATATTCATCATACTTTTCATTAAAAAAATACATCAATGATAAGTTACGCTGTACTCTTAACCGTACAGAATCCACATTCAAAATTTTAGCAAATTCTAGAGATTTTAAAGAATAGTTTAGTCGCTGCTTTAAATCTAAGCTAGAGTTTTTAGAAAGAGCAATATATTTATTAATAGAATCTAATGACTTCTGTGTTTGAGCAAAAGAAGTGTTAAAAAATATAGCTATCAAAAACGAAATTATTAGTAGCGAATGTTTCAATATTTTTTTCATTTGTTATCAAAAATAGACTAAATATTGACAACAATGAAGTAATGCAAAAATTTAAGCCCTTACAGATTATTGTAAAGGCTTAAATTTATTTTACTTTGTCTCTATTCTTAAACTTGAGACTTAAGTTTCAACTTCTTCTTCTCCAATGCAAGTTGATCTTTAGGAGTATATTCTTTTTGAGTAGGCTGTTCATCAGTAAGATTAGCATTTTCTGGTCTTACTCCAGAAACGGTCAATACTAATACTGCAAGTAGTAGAAAAGTAATTTTCAGGGTTTTCATGTTTTTCGTTTTTAGGGATTATCTATTCAATTTTAATTTATGTTAATAACAAAACAGCATCAAAAAATGCCAATCGAGGGAAGAATGGATTATTAACTTTTAAGCATAAAAATGCCTACAAAAATTGAGGGAAATTTAAACGCACAAACGCATCTAAACATGAAATGGATTAATAAAATACCTTGATAAGTGATTTTAGGGGCTTATGAAGGACTTCAAACATACCACTTTTTAGGAGATAAACAAAAAAATATCCGACTAAATGTATTTTAATATCGATGAAATACACTAATCGCAATTTTTTATTGTTCATTAACTGTTAATAACTTGTTCCATTTCAGCTTAAAATCTTAAAATAAAATGATATCACTTAACATAAGTTTAAACAAATTTGAATTATAGTTCTTTACATTTGAGATTACTGTTATCCTATAATACCAATCAAAATGAGACGCTTTCTTATTGTTTTACTTGTAGCTTTTCTCAGCTCATGCCAGCAACCTGTAGATTTAGACTTCGAAAAAGAACAAATAAAAGCACAGCTTGATAAAGTGACGCAAGCCCACTATAAAGGAGATGCCAATTTATTTTATCAACCTAATGCAGAGCAATGGTATGATGTACGATCTGGGCAAATAAAAATCAGACATAAAGAAGATGCTATTCCCGGCACTCAAAATTATTTAGATCATATGGAATTTAAAGATATGATCATGCGTGACGAACCTATTATAGAAATTTCAGATGATGCCACTTTAGCAACATATACTAATTCGGGAGTGATAAGAGGGTTTTTGAATAAAGAACCCATTTTTTGGGTGGTGGCTTGGCAAAGCACTTTAAAAAAAATTAATAACGAGTGGAACATAATAAGCACCACCAATACCGAAGCTACAAAAACCATTAGCGCCAACGTTATCATAGATAATTCAAAAGATTATACAAAGGTAACGGATAGTTTACAGTCATTATATGCTATGGCTAATTGCATAGCTCCAGATCTCAGACCTTTTAAAACACTCATTTTATCGTCTCATAAAAAGAGTAAGATGGAACAGCAGTCTGGTAACAGCCATTATATTTTGAAACAAGGTGAATCTAACTCTTGGAGCTATAATGTAAATACCAAAACGCTAACAGATAGTCTTAGTGCTAGCACTAAAACTTTTGTACAAGGTCATGAGTTGCATTGGTTAAGTTTATTTCCAGGGGATCGTTTCTCTAATCCGTCCTTTGACGGGATTACTAAATTTAAAGATCAGGATGCTTTTAAAATTACCTTTACAAATCTCACTAATTCTCCCGTAAACTTCTATTATGCTTTTGAAAATTATCAACCCCTTGGCTTTGAGATTTTCCCAGGAGAAGGGCAAGACAAGGCGGTCATTTTATTTGAAGATTGGGATACCTTAGATGGTATCAATATGTTTAAAAAAGCCACCTTTACACAAGGTGATGAGATTTTTGAATATGTCTTTACAGATATTAAAATAAATACCTTAACCGATTCAGATTTTGAGCGTAAAGCGCAAATGGTTACTGAAGATTGAATGGTATTATCATAAAACAAAAAAGCATCCCGATTCCGATATATCGGAAAAGGAAAGCTTCTCATCGGTAAGAACTCAACAACATTGAGGTTCTCACAACTCTAGGATCTCTCCTAGAACAACACAACTAATCTTTATTGCAAAAAAAAGCCCTAATCTCTTAAGGCTCTTGCAATTTTAGCGGTCTGGACGGGACTCGAACCCGCGACCTTCGCCGTGACAGGGCGACATTCTAACCAACTGAACTACCAGACCGTTGCTTTATTGCGAGGGCAAATATACATTCGATTTTTAATATCACAAATATTTTAGGACAATTTTTTATCAAAAAATTAAATAAATTTTTGTCGCTCTACCATATAGGTCGTTAATATCTTATCAAAGGGTTTATTGATATCTGCTTCGACATATTTAATTTGATATTGACCACATTTTAAACGAATACTTTTAAAGTACTCATCAACAGCACTTTCATATCCTTCTTTTACTGTATCTGGATATAAATTGATGTACTCATTGGTTTCAACATCTATAAAGCGTTTCGGTGTATTATCAAAATCGAACTTCAACTCCTTCTCTCTATCTATCACATGAAACAAAACCACTTCGTGCTTGTTATACTTTAAATGTCTCAAGGCTTCAAATAGTTTCACCTCGTCTGTCGAGGTTTGAAACATATCAGTAAAGAAAAAAATCAACGAGCGTCTGTGAATATTCTCAGCAATTTGATGCAAATAGGTATAGGTTTCGGTTTGCTTATTAAGCTGCTTTGAAACCACCATCTTACTTAATTGACTTAGCAACATCTGATGATGACGTTCACTTCCCTTTTCAGGAGCATAATAATCATAAGCATCACTATAGATACTTAAGCCAACTGCATCGCGCTGCTTCTTTAAAATATGCATTAGGGAGGCAGATGCTAAGGCCGAAAATGCAATCTTATTGAGATGTGCTATACTAAAATCTTTCATTTCAGGATAATGCATTGAGCTGCTATTATCTACAATGAGGTGGCAACGTAAGTTGGTTTCATCGTCGTAACGCTTCGTATAGAGCTTATCTGTTTTAGCATAGAGTTTCCAATCTATGTGTCTCGTGCTTTCGCCTTGATTATATATTTTATGTTCGGCGAACTCCGCAGAAAAGCCATGAAACGGACTCTTATGCATCCCAGCAATAAACCCTTCTACCACTTGTTTTGCGAGTAGTTCTAAGTTTTTAAAGCCTCCAGCTTTATTAAGTTCTGCCTGTAAATTCATCTGTTATTTTAAAATCCCATCAACAATACCATAAGCCACAGATTCATCTGCTCCCATCCAATGGTCACGATTAAAATCTTTCATCACCTTGTCAAATGATTGTCCGCAATTATCTGCCAAAATTTGTGCGCTTAGCTCTTTCGTCTTTAAAATTTCTTGTGCCGTAATTTCAATATCACTGGCTTGACCACGAGCGCCACCACTAGGTTGATGAATCATCACTCTGGCATGTGGTTGGATAAAACGTTTGCCTTTGGTTCCTACAGATAATAAAATTGAGCCCATAGAAGCTGCTAAACCTGTACAAATAGTAGAAACATCACTATTTAACGACTTGATACAATCGTACATCGCAAAACCAGAAGTCACATAACCTCCAGGACTGTTTATGTATAAGTGGATGTCTTTAGTTTCCAACGAATCTAAATACATCAAACGATCAATCACATGTTTTGCCGATTTGTCATCTACCATTCCCCATAGAAACACCTTGCGTTCTTCTAATAATTTATTAGCTATTAAGTCTTGCGTTTTTCCTTGCTTGCTCATATATGTTTTATTTGATATCTTATTTATTAGCTAAAAATAAAAAAAGGTTCACCATACTGGCAAACCTTTTATCATTTCTTTTAGATTATATCTTATAATAAAGAATCGATAGCTTCTGTGTATGCATTTTTTGGAGCAACTCCAACCTGACGTCCTACAACCTCACCGTTTTTAAATACCAAAACAGTTGGGATGTTACGTACACCATACTTCGCAGCAAACTCTTGATTAGCGTCTACATCTACTTTACCTACAACAGCTTTACCATCGTATTCTGTACTAATTTCATCAATGATTGGTCCAACCATTCTACAAGGTCCGCACCAAGCAGCCCAAAAATCAACCATTACTGGTTTATCACTATTTAATACTGTTTCTTCAAACGTTGCATCTGTTATTTCTAATGCCATAATTATATTCTCTATGTGTTTAACTTCGTTTTAATTTAATACACAAAATTAGTCAAAAATTTTGCCAAACCTTACAATGGCAGTATTTGTTTTGATTATATGGTTATAGATTGGTTATATAATAAAGTCTTGGGCGCATAAACCAGGCTCTCGCAAGTCGCTCTCTTTGAGGAGCTCCAACAATTGCTCCATCCTTTGCGCAGAAGAGAAATTAGCGATATGCAACCCAAAAGTTGCGTATTAAAATAATTTAATCTAAATTAGCAACCACAAAGTTGCATATTAATCAAATAAAACGAATATTATGAAAGACAGTATCACTAAAGAAAAACTATTCAGTCATCCTATAGAGAAAGTGTGGGATGCTATTTCAAAAGCCGAAGAAATTTCAACTTGGTTCATTAAAGCCGATTTTAAAGCCGAAGAAGGATACCAGTACACCTTTACATCAGAACCTAATGACAAAGGATGTACTACCATTAGCGGAACCGTTAAAGAAGCACATCCTTATGTGTTAGCTTACACTTGGATTGTGGCAGATACGAAAGTAGAAACCACAGTAACATGGACCTTAGAATCTACTACAGAAGGCACTAAACTTCATCTAGAACATTCTGGGATTTCCAACTATGGTGGCGAAACCGCTGTCGCCATGTTTGAGAGTTTCAATGGTGGTTGGGACAACTGTATAGATGGTTTATTAACTTATCTTAAAGACGAAGTTAATGCAGGATAAAATCACCAAATTATTTAAAGCCGTTGCAGATCCAACAAGGCGTGACATTTTTCATGCCTTGGTGATTGCAACCTCAGCATTATCAATTACACAAATATCAAATCAGTTTGATATGAGCAGACAAGGCGTAACTAAACATATTAAAACTTTAGAAGATGCCGGACTTGTACATTTAGATACTAAAGGTCGAGAGCGTTTTTGTAATGCTAATGCAAAACCTCTCAAAGAACTTAATAAATGGATTCAGTTCTATGATCAATTCTGGGATGATTCATTAGATAATTTAGACAACTACTTAAATACATCAAAGCATGGTTAATAGCACACCTATTAATGCTACAGATTTAAATTACCAAAAACAAATAACAGTAGCTGCAACAGCCAAAACTATCTTTAAAGCACTAACCGAAGATATTCATTTATGGTGGTCAAAAACGAGCGCGTCTTCTCAAAACGAAGGAGGTCAATTTACTGTTCATTTTGAAAATGGGCACTGGTGGACCTTTAAAATCCTTGAATTCAGACCAGATCATGAAATCATTTGGAAATGTATTGATGGCGAACCCGATTTCAACAAAGAATGGATAGGTCATGTTTTACATTGGTTAATTAAAGAAACAGAGTCAAAAACTACTATCCAATTTCATCAGGTAGGATTAACACCTCAAATTGAATGTTATGATATTTGTTCAACCACTTGGGATATGTTTATTACAGAGCGATTAAAAGATCATTTAGAAAAGTCTACAATCTAATTCAACTTATACATGACCTCATTAGATTCTAGCTCATTTAACAACTCTTGAGAAATTTTCACTTTTTGCTTGCGACTCGGCATATTAAGTTTGATTTTCTCTTCATTATCATACACAATAAAATTTAGTGCTTTCTCACCTTGATGAAGCCTAAACAAATCCTGTAGTATCGTAATACGTTGTTCTTGTAAGTCTTTAATATTTAGCTGAATCGACAACTTTTTAGCGTAAGTATCCATGACATCATGCAACAATTGAAAACTATTAAATTGAAGTCGCGGGTCACTCTTTTTTCCAGTATCGCGATTCACCCAACCTTCCCTAACAAAAGTTTTTACATACACAAAACTATTCTTCACCAAAAAGTGACGGTATTTTAAATACTCCTCTCCGAAAATTCGAAATTCAAAACTATCGGTGTAGTCTTCAACCATAAAAATAGCCCAACCTTTACCTTGTTTACTTACACGATGCTGCACATCGGTAACAACGCCTCCAAAAGTCAACTCTCTATTAACATAAGTCTCCAGTTCATTAAAAAGTGCTAAAGTGGCATTGCAAAACGTTTTCATTTCTACCTTAAAATCATCCAATGGATGTCCAGAGATATAAACACCTACCACTTCTTTTTCTTGTGCTAACTTCTCCATGGTTCCCCATTCTTCAGATGGCGGAACAATGGGCTCTGCAATTTGAACATCACTCGCAGCACCAAACAAACTAACTTGAGCTGAATTCTCATTCTCCTGATGCTTAGCACCATATTTAATGGCTTTTTCTAAAAATGTAATCCCATCGCCTTCATCATGAAAATATTGCGCACGATGTGTATCTCCAAATCCGTCAAAACCTCCAGCCAAAGCTAAATTCTCAAAGGCCTTCTTATTAGCTGCTCGTAAGTCAATACGTTTTGCCATATCAAAAATAGATTTGTATGGCCCATCTTCTTTACGGTTTTTTACAATTGTTTTTACTGCACCATGACCAACACCTTTAATGGCTCCCATTCCAAAACGAACAGCACCACGTTGATTTACAGAGAATTTATAATAGGACTCATTCACATCTGGTCCTAAAACTTCCAATCTCATGCGTTTACACTCTTCCATAAAAAAAGTGACTTGCTTGATGTCGTTCATGTTATTAGAGAGCACTGCTGCCATATATTCGGCTGGGTAATGTGCTTTTAAATAAGCCGTCTGATAGGCAATCCATGCATAACAAGTAGAATGCGATTTATTAAAAGCATAACTGGCAAAGGCTTCCCAATCTTTCCATACTTTTTCAAGTACCTTAGCATCATGACCTTTAGCACTTGCTTGATCAATAAACTTAGGCTTCATTTTATCAAGAACGGCAATTTGCTTTTTTCCCATGGCCTTTCTTAAAACATCGGCTTCACCTTTGGTGAAATCGGCTAGCTTTTGAGACAGCAACATCACTTGCTCTTGGTAAACCGTTATACCATAAGTTTCTTTTAGGTACTCTTCCATCGCTGGAAGATCATAGTCAATCTCTTCATCTCCATGCTTACGTCTAACAAAACTAGGAATATACTCCATAGGTCCTGGACGATACAAGGCATTCATGGCAATGAGATCTTCAAAAACTGTAGGCTTTAAATCGCGAAGATGTTTTTGCATTCCTGGCGATTCATATTGGAAAACTCCAACAGTTTCTCCCCTTTGAAATAATTGATATGTCTTTTCATCATCTAAAGGAAAACTTTCAGGATCCAATAGAACGTCATGCTTCGCTTTGACAATTTTAACCGTGTCTTTGATAAGCGTTAGGGTTTTGAGTCCAAGGAAATCCATTTTAAGTAGCCCTGCATCTTCAACAACGGAGTTGTCAAATTGTGTAACATATAAATCGGAATCCTTTGCCGTAGACACGGGAACAAACTTTGTGATATCATCTGGCGTAATAATAACTCCACAAGCATGAATTCCTGTATTACGTACCGAGCCCTCTAAGGTTCGAGCAAGATTGACAGTTTCAGATTCTAAATCGTCACCATCGGCTATATTAAGGAGTTGATTTACCTTTTCTAAATCTTCGGCTCTAAACTTCTTACCTAGTTCTTTTTCATCGAGACCAAATATTTTATTCAGTTTCGACATGGTTGGGATTAATTTCGCTATCCTATCGGCATCAAATAATGGCAGGTCTAACACTCTAGCCGTATCTCGAATAGAAGACTTAGCAGCCATAGTACCATAAGTAATAATCTGAGCCACTTGATTGGCTCCATATTTTTCGATTACATAATCCATGACACGACTTCTGCCTTCATCATCAAAATCAATATCAATATCTGGCATACTAATACGATCAGGATTTAAGAAACGCTCAAAAAGTAAATCGTATTTTAACGGATCAATATTGGTAATCCACAAACAATAGGCAACCACTGATCCCGCCGCCGAACCACGACCAGGACCAACAGACACATCCATGTTTCTTGCTTCCCTAATGAAATCTTCTACAATTAAAAAGTAACCAGGATATCCTGTGTTTTCAATTACACTCAACTCAAAATCTAGGCGTTCCTTTATTTCATCGGTTAATTCATCGTAACGTTTTTTTGCACCTTCATAGGTTAAATGCCTGAGATAGGCATTCTCACCACGTTTTCCGCCATCGGCTAAATCGGCATCATCTCGAAACTCATTCGGAATATCAAATGCAGGTAATAGAACATCTCGAGCTAATTGAAACGCTTCTACCTTATCTACAACGTCCTGAATATTTGTAACTGCCTGTGGAATATCTTTAAAGAGCGCTTTCATCTCTTCAGAAGATTTAAAATAATATTCTTGATTAGGTAAACCGTATCGGTAACCTCGGCCGCGACCAATTGGCGTAGATTGCTTTTCACCATCTTTTACACACAATAAGATATCATGTGCGTTAGCATCTTCTTGCTTACTATAATAGGTGTTGTTTGTGGCTACAATTTTAACCTCATATTTTTGAGCAAGTTTAATTAATACAGGATTGACTCTATTTTCATCTTCTTGATTATGACGCATTAATTCTACGTAAAGATCTTCTCCAAACTCTTGTTTCCACCAGATTAAAGCCTCTTCAGCCTGATTTTCTCCGACATTCAACACCTTACTTGGCACCTCTCCATAGAGATTTCCGGTAAGACAAATTAAATCCTCTTTGTACTGTTTTATAAGTCCTTTATCAATTCTTGGTAAATAATAAAATCCATCAACAAACGCATGCGATGACAACTTAGCCAGGTTATGGTATCCATTTTTATTTTTAGCAATCAATACAATTTGATAACCATTATCTTTTCTGGTCTTATCGGCATGATTTTCACAAACAAAAAACTCACAACCTATAATCGGTTTAATTTCATTTAAGTTCGCATCTTCACCTTTTTCTCGAGCTTCATTGTTTTTGGCTTTTACAGATTTGTTATGATTATTAACAGCTTTTACAAAATGAAAAGCCCCCATCATATTGGCATGATCTGTTAAGGCTACCGCAGGCATATTATGTTCTGCTGCGACCGAAACTAAATCTGAAACACTAATGGTTGATTGTAATACCGAAAATTGAGAATGATTATGCAAATGCACAAAATCGATATCGGCTAAATCAGAAATATTCTCTCTAATTTCAGCTTCTGAAATATCATCGGTTTGCAGTTTTTGAAGCCGTTCATTTATTCGAGCACTTTCCTTTTTAAGATTAATATGTTTTAATCCTATAAGCTGGATAGTTTGTGGGTTGGCTTCACCAAAGTGTTGAAAATAATCGGGCTGTACATCTAACTGCTCTTGGGTGTATTCTCCTAACCGAACTAGTTCAAAAAAGCAACGTGTTGTTGCCTCAACATCTGCCGTTGCGTTATGAGCTTCTGCAAATGGTGCATTAAATAAAAACTGATGTAATTCTGTTAAGGTAGGCAGTTTAAATCGGCCACCTCGTCCTCCAGGTATTTTACATAAACCTGCAGTGTGTTCTGTACATGTATCTAAAACAGGTAATTCTTGAAGTCTGTTTGCCAGTTCTGCTCTTACAAATTCGGCACCCATAATATTAAGATCAAAGGTGACGTTTTGACCAACAACAAATTTTGTCTTTGACAAGGCTTCATTGAATTTACCTAAGACCTCTTGAAGTGGCACACCTTGCTCCTGCGCTAACTCCGTAGAAATACCATGGATTTTTTCGGCATCATAAGGGATATTAAAGCCTTCAGGTTGCACTAAATAATCTTGATGATCGATGCAACGTCCCATATCGTCGTGCAACTGCCATGCAATCTGAATACATCTAGGCCAGTTGTCAACATCTGTAATAGGTGCATCCCATCGCTTAGGTAATCCGGTGGTTTCGGTGTCAAAAATTAAATACATGTAGCTAAAAACTTATTAAGGCGTTACCTTTCGAAGTGCACTTCAAAAGCAAGTCCATAAAATTACGAAGAAACTGGTCTTTTTTAAAGCGAAAGTTATGAACAGTTTTTAACAAAAAAAGCGACCTATAGGTCGCTTTTTTTTGTTACTTATAAAAGACATATTGTTACATATCATCTAAATAATCAGGAATGGTATCTGCATCTGTATCTACGGCATCGGCAGGATCACCATCCATATTTGGATCGGCATTTTCGTCTGCTGTTAAGGTACCATCACCATCATCGTCGTTATCTAAATAATCGTTAGTACCATCGCCATCTGTATCTCCTGTTTCAAACTGTGTTAATATACCATCGCCATCATCATCATTATCTAAATAATCTACATCTGTATCGCCATCTGTATCGGCCGGGTTTCCGTCGGCATCTTTAGCTTCATCTGCAGTTAAAATCCCATCACCATCATCGTCATTATCCATATAATTTGGTGTTCCATCGCCATCTGTATCATCATTTGTTAAATCCCCATCACCATCAAAATCTTCGAAGTTATTTGGGATTCCATCACTATCATCGTCATTACAGTCTAAACCATCAATAATAGCTTGAATACTTCCGTCTGTATCTCCGCAAAACAGAATTTGTTCTTCTAAATACGTTCTATAGTTTTCGCAAGCATCAATATAATTTGCGATTGTAGCCGCCTCAAAATTAGTTTGGGCTGTATCTTTATTTTGGGTAGCTAGTGTACATGGGAATGCACAACCGTCTAAATTATCTATTAAGAGTTGGATACTACCATCTGCATCTCCGCAAATATTTTTCTGACTCTGTAAGGCTTCTTCATAGGTATTACAAGCGGCAACATAAGCATCGCTATCTATATATTCTAGTGCTGCATCAAATGTAGATTCAAAAGCCGCAAGTGCATTGGCAGATGCTGCTTCAGTCTCTGCACACGTTGGTCCGCCCGAACCAATACTTCCAGAAATTAAAGGAACTCTAAAAAATACTCCTTCATTATATCCAATGGAATTTAAACCAGATTCGTCAAAGGCTAAAAACTCAAAGGTTCCTGAAAATGTATTATTGCTAATCTCATCTAATCTTACAAAACCTAATTCGGGATAAATAGAGACGCTTGGGTCTGGTGTGTTATTTGTAGAAAACACAGTGCCGTTTCCATCAATATAACGTGCTTCTCTAGAATTGACATTTCCGAGTACATAAGTCCCAACTGTTACATTAGGTATCTTAAGAACAACGGTTTCTGAGTTATTACTAGCGGTTATGGTTAAAAAACCATTCGCGTCTATTACGGCATTAGTAAATTCTGCTCTCCAAAGTCCATACTCTCTATTCCCTTGAAATCCGGGTGAGTTAAACTCGACTTCATCTCCACAACTTACTAAGGTTAATACGGTTACGAGAAGTAATGCTAATCTTTTCATTGCTTTTTTTTTCACCTCGTGCTAAAAACAAGGTGTATTTAGGTTAAACATAACGTTTTAGAACACCCAAAAGTATAATAAAATTTCAATATTACTTAATTTCAAATAAAATGTTGAAAATTAAATTATTGTATTATCTTTGCGCCTCATTAATAATCGAGGTCGCGAACCTCACAAATTAATTAAATTTATGCCTGTAAAAATTAGATTACAAAGACACGGTAAAAAAGGGAAACCTTATTATTGGATCGTTGCAGCAGATGCACGATCTAAAAGAGATGGTAAATACTTAGAAAAATTAGGTGCTTACAATCCAAACACGAATCCTGCAACAGTAGAATTAAATGTTGATGGAGCAGTGACATGGTTGCAGAATGGTGCACAACCAACTGATACAGCCAGAGCAATTTTATCTTATAAAGGTGCAATGCTTAAAAACCACTTAGCTGGTGGTGTTAAAAAAGGTGCTTTAACTGAAGAGCAAGCAGAAGTAAAATTCAATGCTTGGTTAGAAGAGAAAGCAGCAAAAGTACAAGCTAAAGCTGATGGTTTATCTCAAGCCGATGCTAAAGCTAAAGCTGACGCATTAGCCGCTGAAAAAGCAGTTAATGAAGCAAGAATAGCGGCTGCAGCTCCTGTTGTTGAAGAAGCTACAGAAGAAGCGCAAGCTGAAGGAGAAGCAACTGCTTCTAACGAAGAAGAATAGAAAATTATTTTTTATACTTTTAAACCCAGACCACTTGAGTCTGGGTTTTTTATTTGAAAATAGATAGGTACTACAACATCTTATAAATTACATTTGAAATGCAAAAAAAAGACTGTTTCTTCCTAGGTAAAATTGTAAAAAAATACAGCTTTAAAGGTGAATTGTTGGTTAAATTAGATACTGACGAACCAGAGCTTTATGAACATTTGGAATCTGTTTTTGTTGATTTACGTAATAATTTGGTTCCGTTTTTCATCGAATCTTCTCAACTTCATAAATCGGAATTATTGAGAGTAAAATTTGAAGATGTAAATACAGAAGAGGATGCTGATGCACTTATTAAAAGCGACCTTTTCTTGCCTCTTGAATTCTTACCAAAGTTAGACGATGACAAGTTTTATTTCCATGAAATCATAGGATTTAAAGTTGAGGATAGCAACTTTGGTTATGTGGGCACTATAAAATCGGTTAATGACTCTACAGCTCAATCTCTTTTTGAAATAGACCGCAATGGTATTGAAATATTGATACCAATGAATGACGAATTCATTACTAAAGTAGATAAAAAGAATAAGACGATTTTCGTCAACACACCAGACGGACTTATTGATTTATATCTTGATGAATAGCCCTTTTCAATTTAAACAGTTCACAGTAAATCAGGATCAATGTGCCATGAAAATTGGTACAGACGGCGTTCTATTGGGAGCCTGGGCTTCCATTAATCACAAGCCTTTTTCTATTTTAGATATAGGAGCAGGAACTGGTGTCTTAGGATTGATGTTGGCTCAGAGAAGTCATGCCGAAGTTATAGAGGCTTTAGAAATTGACAGTAAGGCCTATGAACAATGTGTAGATAACTTTGAACAGTCTCCATGGAATGATCGCCTATTTTGTTTTCATGCGTCGCTCAAAGAATTTGCAGAAGAGATAGAAGATACTTATGACTTAATTATATGTAACCCTCCGTTCTATTCGGAGGACTATAAAACAAAAAGCACACAGCGCGATTTAGCGCGATTTCAGGATGCCATGCCATTTGAGCACTTAATTGAAAGTGTTGCGACTTTACTTTCTAAAACTGGGCAGTTTTCTGTAATCATTCCTTTTTCAGAAGAAGAGCGTTTTAAAACTCTAGCTGCGACTTTCCAATTGTTTCCAAAACGAATCACTCATGTTAGAGGAACCTTGTCATCAGATATCAAACGGAGTTTAATGGAATTTTCATTTGTTAATACCAATGTTGAAATTAGTGAATTGGTTATAGAGACTTCTCGTCATCAATACACAAATGACTATATCAATTTAACCAAGGATTTTTATTTGAAAATGTAGTTTTAAAATTGTCAACTGCAAACGTTTTCGCTATTTTTGTTACCCAAACAAAATCAATAAAACCAAACAAATGAAACCAGATTTATTCGAAGCGCCAGATTATTATAATCTTGACGATTTACTTTCTGAAGAACACAAACTTGTACGTGATGCCGCAAGAGATTGGGTAAAACGTGATGTTTCTCCAATCATTGAAGATGCAGCACAAAAGGCCGAATTCCCTACTTCTATTATTGGAGGTTTAGCTGAAATAGGTGCTTTTGGACCCTATATCCCTGCAGAGTATGGTGGCGCAGGATTAGATCAAATTTCTTATGGTTTAATTATGCAAGAAATAGAACGAGGTGATTCTGGAGTACGTAGTACGGCTTCTGTACAATCGTCTCTCGTTATGTACCCAATTTGGAAATATGGAAACGAAGAACAACGCCAGAAATATTTGCCAAAATTAGCCTCTGGAGAATGGATAGGATCATTTGGTTTAACTGAACCTGATCATGGAAGTAACCCTGGAGGTATGACCACTAATTTCAAAGATATGGGGGATCATTATCTTTTAAATGGTGCTAAAATGTGGATTTCAAACGCTCCATTTTGCCAAGTCGCAGTTGTTTGGGCTAAAAATGAAGAAGGTCGTATTCACGGACTTATCGTAGAGCGTGGTATGGAAGGGTTTTCTACACCAGAAACTCACAATAAATGGTCGCTTCGTGCGAGTGCAACAGGCGAACTCATTTTTGACAATGTGAAAGTTCCAAAAGAGAATTTATTACCCAATAAATCAGGTCTTGGTGCACCATTAGGATGCTTAGATTCTGCACGATATGGTATTGCTTGGGGCGCTATTGGTGCTGCAATGGACTGTTACGACACTGCTTTACGCTATAGTAAAGAACGTATCCAGTTTGGAAAGCCTATTGGGCAATTTCAACTACAACAAAAGAAATTAGCAGAAATGATTACAGAAATTACGAAAGCTCAAATGTTAACTTGGCGTTTAGGTGTATTACGTAATGAAGATCGAGCAACTTCGGCTCAAATTTCTATGGCTAAGCGTAACAATGTTGAGATGGCTATTACCATTGCCCGCGAAGCTAGACAAATGCTTGGTGGTATGGGGATTTCTGGTGAGTATAGTATTATGCGCCACTCTATGAACCTTGAAAGTGTAATCACTTATGAAGGGACTCATGACATCCATTTATTAATTACAGGTTTAGATATTACAGGTTTAAATGCCTTTAAATAGAGCTTAGTCAGGTTGAATCTATAGAATACTAAAAGTCATGATTTTCAAATCATGGCTTTTGTTTTTTATCTTCGGATAGAACTTAAATCATGTTATATAATGAAAAAATTAATTCTGCTAGTCTTGATAACAACTTTTAGCTGTTCTTCTAAACCAACAGATTGTTCTAATTTCAGGACAGGGATTTTTAAATATAAACACAAAGATTATAGTGGACATGTTATAGAAAGAAATGATTCAATACAAATTGAATATAATGATACAGATGATATTAAGATAATTTCAAAGATAGAATGGGCTTCTGATTGTGAATATATATTAACGTATAAAGACATTCTTAATTATCCTCAAAAAGATAACGTTATAGGGAAGAGTTTTAATGTCAAAATCATAGAAACCAAAAATTCATCTTACATCTGTCACGTAAAAAGTAACACTTTAGATTCTGAAGTTGAAATAGTAAAAGTGAAATAATTATTTCTGACATTACTTTAGTATACGTTTAAATACTCCCAAAAAAATCCATGACTTCTAAATCATCTTTTTAAAGTACTTAACCTTTATTCTGAAACGTAATGAATAATCCCTTCCTTTTTTAATGGTCTGGATGTGATATGAGGTTTATGGAATAACAATGACCTAAGCTACTTAAAAGTCCTACACTAGTGCCATAACCAGTACCTACATCAACATCATAAATATGTCTCTTTTTTTTGGGCGTTCCCCTCTTTCGCTTAAGCTACAGAGGGTCAGGTTTTTCGCTGTATCTTTTAACGTCAGATCGAGTGATGTGACCAAAGAGAACATTGTATCGAGACCTGACGTAAAAAGGATGCCGCTGCAACCCTTAACGCGTAGGAACACAACAGACTTACATTCCTTTCAAAACAGGAAATAACCCCTTGATTTTCAGTGAAAAAGCCTTGTAAAAATCACATTAAGATATCGTACTTTGGACACTGTTAATCTTAATTAATCGAACTGGAGTTTATGCTGTTAACATTTAAACTCACGTTTCTAGATATGATTTTTATTATGAAAAGATTTAGACATTTAGGTTATTTCATACTCATGGTATTATCAACTTATTTTCTGAGTTGTAATGGATGTCGTGAAAAGGCTATAAACGAAAGCATCATAGCCAATACAGCTCCTATTGAAGTATTTGTTTTAGATGAGCATGGGCAACCAGAGGACAAAAGCATTCCTGGCAAAACATACAGAGGTGTAACTTATGTTGTGGATCATGTAAATAAAAAAGTTAATGGACCTTATCGCTGTAGTCCGTATCCAAATTCTGTTAGCCCTTATATTTCTAATCCCCAAGAAATAGAAACCCCGTACAATACCATATTGCCTAAGAGAATAGACGTTCAATATCATCTTTTTAATAATTTATATGGTCATAAAGAATCAACTCAAAGAGGGTTAAACATTGTTGCAAGCAATGGCGAACGAGAAGCTAAAGGGTTTAATCCTTATGGAAAAAATAAGACTATGACTTATGTGAATGTGCACTCAGGTTATAGTGATAAAGGAAATTATAATAGTAGAGGTTCGGCTGGCTGTATTACTATTCATCCCAATGATAATAATAAATTTATGAAGAATTTCAATTTTGAAAATGGAACTACAGGATCTTCTGAAGGCGTTATTATAGTCATTAAATCGGATGAATCAACACTAAAAAAGCTAGCAAAAGCCGTAAAAGATTTATACCAATGAAACATCAACTAACGATAACGATACTTCTATGCCATTTGTTTTTTGCTTGTAATACAGATGCAAAACAATCTGAGGCTCAAATAACGATCGATAATATTAGAGAAAAATCTGATAACTTATATGATAAATTTGAAAATAAGAAAATACCGCTTACAGGAGGAAAACTTAATTGCCAACCCTGTGATATTCTATTTTTGAGTAATATAAATTCAACTATAAAACCTATTACTCAACCAGCAAGAAGAAGTTTTAATATTAAAAGAGATACTGATTATATAAAAAATTTGCTTTGTATTTATAAATCGAAGTGTGCCACAAATATTGAGTTTGTACAATACTTTAATGAAACCTTATTCAGAACGATGGAAATAAGACCTCTAATTACAATTCAGCAAATATTGAGATTAGATGATAAGACCAAAGGGTTAATTATTAAGACACTTAAAAACCCTATACAAGAAAATAATAGTATTTACAACATAGAAAAAACCTTATCACAAATACCTCTAAGAGGGCAAGATCAAAAGATAACCTTTGAATTTATGAGACAATTCAAAAATTAGTTCATTACGAGTACCACAAATTACATCATGGTTCTCATTACTATTTATCCTTTAGCACAAGCGTGAACGCTTGCGCTAGCGAGGGAAAATCCACTCCCCTCATGGGTCATTTTTTACAAGCTGTTTGTTGCTTCTATTACAGTGTTTTTAAAGAACGTTTCTCTTTACTAAGAATCTTCAATTTAGATCTTCTATCCTTAAAAAGACTCTCTATGAAGAAAAGCAGTAATTAATAATTACTGCTTTTCGATTATTTAAAATTCTGATTATTATATATCTCCATTCAATTTCATTTATAAATACTCAATGGGCCATGTCTTTTATATTCTCAAAATTCATATCATCATACACTTCACTTGTCGTTCCTATTTTCGTCAATATTAACTCAACTGAATCTTCGATTATCATACTAACAGCTTTCCTAATCGAAGTTTTCTTAAGATTATGTACTATAACCATATCATCTGCCCAAAAAAAATCGTCATTATTTTTAATCATTAACTGATTAATATTTTCTAATGTGAATAATGTTCCGTGAAAAACACTTTCATCTTCAAATATGACATTTATATCAATATTATCATTATTATAATCTTCTATTATATATCCCGAAGGAAAAAAAATTTTAAATCTAATATTAGTTTTTTGCATTTTTTTTAAGTCTATTAATTACCCACGCTGGCGCTAGCGTCTCGCTAGTGCCACAACAACCCTTATAGTAAATATACGCTATTACATTTTAAATACTAAAAAAACAAAAGCCATGACTCATATCATGACTTTTGTATTATTTATCTTTTAGCACAAACGTGGACGCTTGCGCTAGCAAGGGGAGTTACTTATATTTGAATACGAAAGCGCATATAATTTTGTTGATAAAAAGGAGAAAAGAACAAAATATAACTTATATTAGTTGAATTGATGATATGTAAATCTTTCTAATGAAGACAATAAGATTAATTTCTAGTATATTTATTTTATTAGTGATTTCATGTACTCCGAATTCTTCTTTTGAATATTCACTTTCAACGGATAGTTCAGAGCAGCCTGATGATTCTTTTGACCCAAATGCAAGCTATAATATTCTTTTCGTTGGCAATAGTCTTACTTATTATAATAATTTACCTGGATTAGTGAAAGAAGAGGCAGCTACCAGAGGAATTATTATAAACACGCGAATGCTTGCCAGTAGTAATTATGCTATCGTTGATCATTGGGCAGAAGGTGAAGTTCAAACACTTATTAGTTCAGGTATATATGATTTTGTCGTTATTCAACAAGGGCCATCATCGCTAGAGTTTGGTTTCAATATGCTGGTAAATAGTGGTGCTGATTATGCAAATCTATGCCAAGCAAATAATACAAGATTGGCTTATTATATGGTATGGCCAGCATTAGTTTATTATCATACTTTCGATAATGTAATAGCTAACTATACTGCAGCTGCAGAGGCGAACAATGCTATATTATGCCCTGTAGGTAGGCGTTGGAAAGAACATTTTGATCAAACAAACGATTTTTCGTATTATGATCCTGATGGGTTTCATCCTTCCTTTGAAGGAAGTAGATTTGCTGCAGAAGTTATAGTGCAGTCATTAAATCTCCAATAGTTATTATACTAATCCTCAAAATATCCCCCACGCTGGCGCTAGTGTGATAACAAACTCCACCTGTTACGTCGTAAATATGTTTCTTTTTTTGGGCGTTCCCCTCTTTCGCTTAAGCTACAGTGGGTCAGGTTTTACGCTGTATCTTTTTACGTCAGATCGAGTGATGTGACTAAAGGGAACATTGTATCGAGACCTGACGTAAAAAGGATGCCGCTACAACCCTTAACGCGAAGCCACACCTGTCGCCCAATATTATAAAATTAAAAGTACAGAAAATAATCTATATTATATTAATAACAAAAGCCACAACTTACATCATGGCTTTTATATTATTTATCTATTGGACACAAGCGTGGACGCTTGCGCCAGCATGGGACACTGTAAATATCTAAATAAAATTAATTAAAACCATAATTAAAACAATCAAAATTATTGAAATAAGTATTGTCAAAGGCCATTTATTATATATGGCCAGATTTTTATTTCCGTAATAATCATTTAATTTGTTTTCATTTGAAATTAGATACAGGTAAAACATTGAGTATAAACAAAATACTATATCTAAATAACTGATATAACCTACATAGTGAAATGAAACTATTCCTAATTTTATCAATAATAGAATAACAGATGTTATGACAAATACCCTTATCAATAAAACTGCTATTTTCTTTTTTAATAGAAATAATATGACTGATAAAAAAAAGATTAAAAAATAAATGAACTCAATCAAAATTTCAATATTGCTGATAGGGTAACCTAATTCATTAGGTAAATAGCCCTCATATAATTGGTAATTATATAGTTTTAATATTAATTTAATTAATAAGATTCCGATTAAAACAAGAACCATTAATGAATTCAATAATATAATCTTTGAATTACTGCTGTTGTTTTTAGTTGTGTCCATTTATTTGTCTACTTTGTTCCATCGCTTTTTTATATACTGCCGATTCTACATTTTCTAGAATAGGAGATCCATCATATGTTAATCTTAATCTTTTTCCCCGTCTTTTTCTCAATCTATTAGCATTATTCATTGCCCTACTTTCTGCTCTCATTCTAATATATTTGGCTTTTTCACCACCTCTCATTCCCTTTTCCTCAGCAACCTTTTCATCATTTCTCATTTCTGCATATCCTCCTGAACCAAAATAATCAAAGGCATGTGTTAATTCATGTATTAAAACTTCAGAAGATTCGGATTGAACACCATCAATCTCAACCCCTTCTATTTGAGAATATTCAACATAAACACCCCCGGCTGATATTTTAGTTTTCGATGCGAGAACATGGTTATCATCTCCTGATCCCTCACTCCAGGCATTCTGTAACGCTCCAATTAAACTAAAGGCCTCTGTTATTTCTACAGTTAACTCATGACTCTCCAAGAAAGCTATCATCTCACTAAACTTTTCATCTTTTTTAAGAATTTCAATATCTCTATTATATTGTTCTAAAAATTCATCAGATCCAGAAGCTACTATCGTATCTCCCTTAATCTCTCTAAATAAAATAGGGTTATTAGCTGTAAATGCATATGGAGAAACAGGGTGATATTTTTCTGAGAATCTATCAATTTTATTAAATCTACCTAGTGCAGGGTCATAATCACGCCACTGAAATTCATAAGTGTTTTTACCTAAACTTTCTTCAAACTCTTGTCCTTGATACTTAATTTTAGAAGCTTGACTATTACTATTAGCAGAAACTGTGCCATTATACCCTTTATGTTTTAAGCCAAAGGGATAGTAGTTGTTTTCTTCTATGATCTCTAGGTTAGGATTTATAGAACCATTGCCATCACTATCTGCATAGGTAAGTCGTATATTCCCTAAATGGTCTTTATATTGATAGATGTAGTTAAAACTCTTACCCTCTGGTTCTATATAACCCTCTGGGTGTGAGAAGAACTTTAAGTTATCATCCTCGTAGATAAAGCTCCCTCTATATTGTGTATTTGTTACATTTTTTGGTTCTGTAACTACTTTCTTTAATTTTAGACCTGTTGCATCGTAAATAATATATGTTTCTTTTTTTGGGGCGTTCCCATTTTTGAGACCCTCAAAAATCGTCAGGTCTTCCGCTGTATCTTTTTACGTCAGATCGAGTGATGTGACTAAAGGGAACATTGTATCGAGACCTGACGTAAAAAGGATGCCGCTACAACCCTTAACGCGAAGCAACACCTGTCGCTCAATATTACAAAGTTAAAAATACAGAAAATAATCTATAAACTATTAAAAACAAAAGCCATGACTCTCATCATGACTTTTGTATTATTTAGCTTTTAGCACAAGTATGAACGCTCGTGTTAGCATGGACTAGCGACTATCAGTATTTTCTATTAAATTATAAATATCATTTTCTGTGACTTCATTAGACGGAAAAACATGCATGTCCAAAGTTTTAGAATAAAGTGCCATTCCCTTTCCTATTTTAAAATCAAATTCTGAAATTATTAACGGCATATATTCATCTTTAAAAACTCTTAAGAAGAACTTATTATTTTCATTTGACATCACTTTCGAATCGTGGAGAGTATTATATAATTTTAATAATATAACCTTTTCATTTCTATCAAAGTTATAGTTTTTTTTCATTTTTTCGATACTAGATAAAACTTCTTTATCGAGTTGGTTAAAAGAGATTTCTTTGGTGTTTTGATTAATCATTTTTGATTTTACGTTGTTACATGATGCTATTACTATAATAAATAGGAATAATACAATTTTGTTATTTTTCTTCATGCTGTATAATTGTTTTTGCTATTTCAGAAAAATCATCCATAGATGTTGCTAATTGCTGTGCTTCGTCGGACATGCTTCCGGGTGAAACAGAGGTATATGTAACATTTCCATCATCATCCATTTTCAACTCTAACTCCCCAGCAACAGAAGCTTGAAGCTCTTGAAACGCTAGCAATTTTTCACTACCGCTTATAATCACATCATAAGGAGCCATCCCGTCAGGGTCAATAAAATAAATAGGATTATCAAAAGCATAGTTATATGGCGAGTGTCTACGCATCATTTCTGCTAATGGGTCTAAATTCATCCATCTACCAAGAGCTGGGTCGTAGTTACGTGCTGTAATATCTAACCAGCCCAATCCTAATTCATCTTGTTCCTCCTTTCCTCCAAAACCATACGGATGGTCTGTACCATTTATTACGTTATTATACCCTTTATGTTTTAAGCCAAAGGGATAGTAGCCTAAGGTCATTTTTTTGACCTTTTAATAATTTTTACAACCTATTTCTTCCTTCTGTTACAGTATTTTTAAAGAACGTTTTATTTTATTAAGAATCTTCAATAGAGAACTTCTATCCTTATCGTTCCATATCTCTTGATTGATCCTTTCCCTTGTCTCTTAGATTTTCTAAACCCTCAAGTCTACTTCTTTGTTTTACAGAAATCAATTGTTCCCATTCTTTACTTAATGAATAGGTTCTGGATTTTCTTGATTGCTCAACTATTTCCACAAAACCACCTTCTAACCATTTCTTTACTAAGCCATGAGCACTTCTTGTACTCAACCCTAAATGCTCTGCGACATCATTAGTTGTAACTTCCTTGCTCTTTTCAAACAAAGAAAATACTTGTCGTTGTTGTGGCTTAAGTTCCCTTAAGGTTTCTGTTTGATAAGACATTATCTTTTGCTCCTTATTATGATCTTTTAACTCTTGAGCCTTTTCTCTTACACTTCGAAATGAAACTGCCATTCCGCTTAGAAAATAATCTAAAAAGGGTGTTACGTCTGCTTCTGCTCTTCCTCCATAATAGTTATGGCTCTTACCAATGGTTAGTGCTTTATAATATTCATTTTTATTCTTAGCATAGTATTCTTCCAATGAATAGATCCCTTTCATACCATAACCTGTTTTATGTAAAATAAATGTGGTAAGCAATCGAGCCGTTCGTCCATTACCATCATAGTAGGGGTGAATAGTCGCAAATTGATAGTGTGCCAATCCTGCAATGATTGGAGCTGGTAATTCTTGTTGCTGAATTGATTCATTTATCCAATCCGCTAAACCTTTCATTAAGGGAGCAACATCATGAGCTTCGGGTGGCATATACACAATGCCTCCAGATTGAGCATCTTTAATTACATTTTGTCCCTCTCGATATGGCGTTGCTTTCTTTGAGCCTAATAAAACGAAACTGTGAGTTGTTTTTATTAGTTTCTCAGTAAGTTTAGATCCTGATTTCAGCTCTTGTTCTACATATTCCAGTGCTCTAAAATAGTTTCTTACTTCGCGCTCATCACGTTCTCGACCAGGAAAACCTCCTTTTTTACCTTCAGCTACTTTTCTAACTTCTTCTTTGGTAAGTGCATTCCCCTCTATCTGTGTAGAATAATGTGTAGACATAAGACGTGCCGTTTCTCTAAGCGAAGCAATAAGTGGTGCAGTTACAGGTAATATATCTATAGCTTCTTTATGCCTTTCTATCTCCAATAATTGTTTAGTAAGACTTAGAGTAATAGTATAATTTGGATCAAACTTCATATATCTAATATAACATTATTGTATTTAAAGTGCAAATAAATTGTAGTTAAAATGTAATTAAATTGTAGTTAAATTAAGCATATATGTTACACTCCTCTATCCCCAAAAATAAATTCTTAAATGAGCTTCAAGATAAATCTTGTTTCTCGAAAAGCAAATTGTTTTTCGACTTAATCTTTTAATATGAGTTCTGAGTGTTAGATTATGTCTTTCAATTTTATTTGTACAATATTGAAATCGTTTATGTATCGCTTTTGGAATGATACTCGGATAAATATTCAAACGATCTGTATAGATTCGTTTTGGATTGAGTAGTAGTAATTTGTTGATTAATGGTTTTATGTTTTCTGAAGTTTTTCTTCCAACAATAAAATCAATTACCGTTTTGGTTTGTCGCTCTATGGCATAAGTAATCCAAGTGACATTGTCTTTATTGCCTATAAAACTCCAAAGCTCATCAACTTCAAATTTGCAACCTAACTTTTGAAAATATGGAGGTTTAATCTCTTTACTTATTTTGAGTAGTCTTGATAAAACTGTGTCTTTAGAAATTTTCAATATTCTTGAAATTCCTCTAATACTACATCCTTCTTTAAGTAAACTTTTAATAAAGTCATTTGTATCAGATTTATATGCTTGATAATTGTATGATGATTGAAAATAGATTCTACAATCTTTACAGTAAAAGCGTTGTTTATTATTCCGTATTCCTTCTTAATAAAATTCGACAAATTACACTTTGTACAATTCATATTTTTTTAAGCACCAATTTAGGACACGAAGCTTTAACAAACCCAAGAATAAGCACCTCTAAAGAGTTTTTAATACTTCAAAGAACCAAAACAAGCCTCAATTAAGAGGCTTGTTTACTTTATAATTTACTGATTATCAGTATTCAACTTTAGCTGTTTTTCGAAAGAGCCAGTTTAGGACATTACCCTTTCGGGTGTGTAAAATATAATTTCATTGAAAAAATAATATTTTAAATACTTAACAATCAGTATTTTATGTTTTTTTCATTATATTTGTTATCACTCCCTATAAGATATTAATTAATAGATGTTATTAATTGGAATCATGATTCTTTTAAGAAACGTTAAATAGATTTGTGTCTTTATGCACAAAACTATTCGCTAGATATTGAAGAAGATATCCCAAACGGTTTGAATCCATCTTTTATTTAGAATAACGGTTCTAATATGATAAAGGTATTTGCACTAATAAAAGGTCAATTATCCTAATCAAATTGAGAATATAGAATCATTACATTTTGATTTCTATTGAACTAAAAAATGAAGTATAACATTCTTAAAATATTAAAAAATGGGAAAGCAATCAAACTCAAAAAAACCTGTAGAAAAAGGTGAATTTAGATCAGGACCTATAGCAGGAACTGCATTAATCTCGGGTGTTAATTTTGAAAACAAAAGAGTAAAGTATGCCAATGTAGACGGATTGGCTATCTTCGAAGGTGATATTATCCTTGGAACAGTTGAAGAGATAAAAGCTAATGAGAATTCAGATAATCCTGTACTACATTCAATAGGAATAACTGGTCAACAATTTAGATGGCCAAACGGAGTGATTCCTTACGAAATAGAATCTAGTATTCCTAATCAATCGCGTATAACAGATGCAATTGATCATTGGGAAAATAATACTAGAATTTCGTTTGTGTTAAGAAATTCGTCAAATGCTTCGGTCTATCCAAATTATATAAGGTTTCGATCAGGTTCGGGATGCTCATCACACGTTGGTATGCAAGGTGGACGTCAAAACATCACCCTTTCCAGTCGCTGTAGTACTGGTAATGCTATTCATGAAATAGGTCATGCAATAGGTCTATGGCATGAACACAGTCGTGAAGACAGGGATTCTCACGTAAGAATTCAATGGGTTAATATTGATCCAGGAAGAGCGCATAATTTTGATCAACATATAACAGATGGTGATGATCTTGGACCATATGATTTTGGTTCGATTATGCACTACCCAGGAACAGCATTTTCTATTAATGGAGACCCTACTATCGTTCCATTGTCACCTTTGCCGCCTGGAATTGTAATGGGACAAAGAAATGGATTATCGCAAGGAGATATTGATGGTGTACATGCAATGTACCCATTAATTATTGGTCCACCAACTACTACGATTAAAGAAGTACCGAAAGATCCTATTTCAGATCCTGTACATACAATTAAAGAGGTAGGTAAAGATCCTGTTTTTGATCCTACCCCAACATTTAAAGAAGTGGGAAAAGATCCTATTTTTGATCCTGCACCAACATATAAGGAAGTTAGAAAAGATCCTATTTTTGACCCTGGGCCAACAATTAAGGAAGTTGGAAAAGATCCAACCATGGATCCTGGGAAACCGGGTACTAGTGATCCAACATGGGTAGAACATACTAATTTTCCTGGTGGGCATTTTAATCCTCATTTTGCAGGTACTCCATTTGTAATGGCTACACCACATCATTATAATGCTCAAAACAAAACGCATGGCCAACCCTCCGCTAACTCGAAGTATGATGAAATTATCATTTTAATGCAATCCTTGGAAAACAATATTGCACAATCTATGATGTTACAACAAGAAGTAAAGAAAAAGTTTGAATCGTTTCAATCTAATTCATAGAGGCTTATGATTTTAACAGTATCATTTGAAGGTGAAGATCACTCTGTAAGAGTACATGACTATTTCAAAAAACACAACCGCGATTTTTTGTTACTTGATTTAGCAAATTTTCCACTAAATGCTGCACTAGATATTATTTGGAGTGATTTAGAGGAAAGTTACTCCATAAATTTATTCGAAGGCAAATCCTCTTCTCTAACCAATGTTGGTGTTGGATGGTGGAGAAGAGTTAGACCTTTTTCAATTGGAATGAACGACTCTCAATCTTCTTTTCCCGGATTTAGAAACAGTGAGACTTCTCAGGCTGTAAATGGATTACTAAACATCCTCCCCTGTGAATGGGTGAACCCTAGAAAGGAGGATGAAATAGCCCATAATAAGCCTTATCAATGGTCTGTAGCTAGGTCAATAGGCTTAAAATTGCCACGAACACTGGTGACTAATAATCCGCATAGCGCAAAACAATTCATTGAAGAGCTTGGTATAGGAAACGTAGTTTATAAAGCTTTTCTTGCCTCTACACAAGCATGGAGAGAAACAAGATTAGTGAGAAAAGAAGATCTAAATCTTCTTGACCATGTTAAATACGCTCCAGTAATTTTTCAAGAGTATATATCTGGTATTGATCTGCGAATAACTATCGTGGGAGATAAAATTTTTGCTGCATCTATTGATGCATCCAAGACCTCATATCCTGTTGATATGCGCATGGCTATTGGTGAAACATCTATTGAAAAAATACAACTTCCTAAAACTTTAGAAAAAAAACTTCTTAAATTGCAAAACATATTAGGGTTACAATATGGAGCTATTGATATGCGCAAAACAGAAAAAGGAGATTACATTTTTTTCGAAGTTAATCCTGCTGGTCAATGGCTTTTTATAGAAGATAACACTGGATACCCTATTGCCGAAAATGTTGCTCAATTATTAATGGGAAAGGATGATGAATATAGGATTAGGACATAAAATCGTTTCAGGAGCTATTCTGTTGCCACCAAACTGTGGAGACATAACTGCTAAAGAAACAATTATTGAAATTAGAGATACATCATTAATTGATGCGGCTTCAGTTTGTATTAGTATATTTAAAATCGGAAATGTAAAATTATCTCCAAATTCTAAAATACCTTTTAATATTACAATCCCCATGCCTCCTGCAGGTAAAGAATATTCTTTTAGAGTTCAAATTAATGTTAGTGATAATGGTACTTTAACTCAAGGTGATTTAGTTTCATTTCAACGACACTCTGTTTCTCCAAATAATGATAACCTTGAAATTATTATTCCTGTTCAAGTCGTCTAAAAGTATATATCGCGTTTTTCTATTGAGATGATTATCTTATACCTAACATCAATCACCGTTCTTTAAAAAATGAAGATTTTGAAGTCTTACCTAAAGATTATTCTAATATGACTTATAACCATATTCGTCATATTTATATGGACGAGAGTGTGCTTTTACATTTCGAAGACATCAAAGGTGTATTTTTTGTCATGCACGGAGAGATATTAAGCTCAATTTTATCTCATAAAATTCCACTTGAGAGATTTATTCGATATGAACTGGCCTGTCGTGGTCATGATGAAAACCATCTTTGGGTGGGGTTTGAAAAAGCTGAAAAGATTTGGCTTATATAATTGAAAAGCAAAACGCTCATCATTTGATGAGCGTTTTAATTATTTTTTGTCATTCCCAAGAATTCTAAAACCAATTTTTATTAAAAAAAAGCCTATTACTGGGGTTAGTATAAGAAGAACAATAAGCACAACATCCTCACTTAGAGAATTATGCATATTAACACTTCGGTTTCTATATCTCATAGAGCCTCCACCAACAACTAAAAAACACAAGAAACCGATTAAAATTAATACATACCCTATAATTTTTCTTAACATAAGTTATAACTTTCATTAATCTTTTAAAGGGAATTTCTCTTTTATTCTATCCATTATAACATTTCTATTCTGAGCCCAATCAGGATAATCTGTCCAATTTTCTTCATTTTTAAAACAAGGAACAAAAGTTCCATAATCAATTTCAGCGTCTATTTCTATATGTTTCCAAGTGCCCTTAATTTTCTCAGAATATATTATTTTTTTATGGTTTTTTTTATAAAACTTCCAACCTCGTTTTTCGTTCCTAAAATATCTTATAATATTTTGAGATTGAACAATCAATATAAATGTTACAATTATTAATATATAAATCATATCTACTAATTAAATCTTTATCTAGTTGTACCTAACTTTTTGAAAGCTCAATTTCTTTATTTTTTAAAATTTTCTTAATCACTCTTACCACTTGTTTACTATTTAGACCAGGCTTCATTCTGGGGTGATACAAAAGTTTTATGATATCTTTGTCCATTCCAGAGTATTCTATGTTTACATTATCTGATTCCATTTGATGTTGATAAAAAATGCTTTCAGGATATTTTTCAGAATCATTAAGCAATCCAATACTTTGAGTTATCTCTTCTAAAAGAATAGATTCTTGTATATCCATTGATTCATCTGAGTCTACAAAAATTTTTGCGTTTGTAATGATCTTATTCCTCAAGTTATACCTTGCTTCAGAGAGTCCGGCAAAATCTTCGTTAATCCCTGCAATAAAAAATGGGTCTAATACTTCAAGTTTGTCTCTATTAAACAAATAAAGAATTGAATTACTTTTTGACTTCTCTTCTGTAAGTTCAATTTTAAACCCATCAGAAGCTAGCTTATTTATCATGTCAATTACTCTTTCAACAGATTCAGTTTTTAATTTTGAATCCTCACTCTTAAGGATAAATAGTTTCATAGGCTCTCTCCATTTAGTTACCTCTTGAGTCTTATAATCAACCTCTCCATTTAAAGCTATATCTTTAAAATAGTCTATTACGTCATTTTCATATTTAGAAAGATTATAATCGACTCTAGTAGTTTTTAAAAATATAAACACTCCTAATAAACAGAATACTGTAAAGATTATTATTGCTAATCCCATTTTTCTATTAACCATTTTGAAAAGTACTATTTGAGATAAATATAAACAAAAATGCAGTCTCTCTAATAAGACTGCATTTTTAAATACAAAGTCAATTATTTTTAGTTTCGCTTAGTACCATCTCTATTCAAGTAGGTTTTATTTCCATTACTGTTAATATAATATTTCCCACCTTGAGGACCAGTTTGTACAGTCCTAACCTGTCCAGAAACAGTAACTGTAGCTCTTGAACTTGGTGAACTAGAACCTCCAGAACTTCGTGTTCCTGTACTTCTTGTACTTCTTGTTCTTGCACTACTTGCTCTTGCACTACTTGCTCTTGAACTACCAACATTACTACTACCACCAAGACCCGGAGTTGCCGCATATATATATGAATTAGCTATACCTTCCAGCATAGTCTGTTGCATAGCTGTTTCTGGGTTAGACTTAAATCTATCTAAAATAACTGCTGCATTTTTTGCGTCTCTATAACAGCATAATTTATAAGCAGTTCTTGATACTGCGTTCATGCTGTTAAGTCTATTATCAAGCTTTTCCAATTCAGTTAATTCTTGAGTTTGTTCTTCATCAGTAGGGATATTAACTTGTATTGTTACAGACCTTTTTTGTTCTGTGTAAATTTTCAATTCATTACCTGGATCGATATTAGAGTATTCTACTCCATCTTCAACCCTATTTTCACCAAAAACACCTTGAATTATTTCATCAGCCATTTCTGCTGTAAGTCCATCTTGTTCACCAAATTGTTCATATAAAGACCAAGCACTATCTCCTTCTCCAGCTGTATAAGTTACTGTACCTGTCTCCTTGTCTACACTACGCTCCCAAATCATGCCGTCTGGATCAATAAACAAAATAGGGTTATTGATTGCATAATTATATGGTGAGAACTCATAGTTTTCTGGAACATCAGCCAAAGGATCTATATTCATCCAACGTCCTAAAGAGGCATCATAATTTCTTGCTCCATAATCATACCAATCTAATCCTAATTCATCTTGAAGCTCTTTTCCATTGTATTTGTACTTCTGAGCAATGTTAGTAGAGTTAACCACGTCATTATACCCTTTATGTTTTAAGCCAAAGGGATAGTAGTTGTTTTCTTCTATGATTTCTAGGTTAGGGTTAATAGAACCATTGCCATCACTGTCTGCATAGGTAAGTCGTATATTCCCTAAATGATCTTTGTATTGATAAATATAATTAAAACTCTTACCCTCTGGTTCTATATAACCTTCTGGGTGCGAGAAGAACTTTAGGTTATCATCCTCATAGATGTAATTCCCTCTATATTGTGTATTTGTGACATTGGTTTCGTCTGTAACCACTTTCTTTAATTTTAGACCTGTTGCGTCGTAAATATAGTTAATTTTCTTCTTTCCTCCTGTACCAAATGTCACTTGTGTTGGTAAATTTAAATGGTTATATGTAATGGACGTGATATCCTTATTTTTATCAATAATCATATTTCCGTTAGTATCATAACTATAATCATCATTTTGTACAGTAACCTGCTTAAATCCAATAGTATTATCTCCCGTTTCTACAACATCAGTAAGTTGGTTACCATCATAACTATAGGCGAGTTCGTCCATATTGGTTACTAGTACGCCCGAGCTGTTAACACCACTACGTTTTAATGTCATGATATTACCATTTCTGTCATAATCCATATTGCTAAGATTAAAATAATCATTGTGATTAACGCCTGAGGCCTTCTCAAAATCTGCTCCCGTAATCCTATTTAGCGCATCATAACTAAAACTATAGCCTCGCTTTATCTGACTCTCGCTCGTTGAGGCGTCATAAGTTCTGGTATTCCAGAAAATCTCACTTATGTTACCATTATACAACGAGGTAGAGTTCGTATTATCTTTGCTGTTGTAGTTTAGCTTTAAGCCAAACAAATCGTTTCCTGTAGCATAAAGATTATCTACATTATTGATATCGGTAAGCCAGCCTCGTACATTATAGCTGTAATCTACCTCTTGTAACCCGCCATTTAAATTATAAACACTCAAGTCCTTAATTCTGGTGCCTGTGCTAGCAATAGCAACATCGCCATACATCGTGGCTGTAGTTGCTGGTGTTTCTGAAGTGTAGAACTGTTCTCCGTTTTTGTAATAGTATATCGTAGTCCCGCGACGTTCTACCGTAAAAGTGTCCCCCGGTACATGCGTGGTTTTAAATCCTTTATTTGAACCACTCTCAAGAACACCTACATTACCTGCAGAGGTAATATTAATGGCATACTTTATCGATGGATAACCTACATTTGGATCGGTATAGGATAGTCCTGCCATAAAAGCCTTATTAATATCTACAGTAGTAAAACGTACATACCCATCTTCCAAAATACCATTCTGAGTAGAAAGCCCTGCTGTGCCCCAAGAGCCGCTCGCAGTTTTGGTGATGATATTATTGACTATAGATACACCTACTGTATTGGCATAAGTTAGGTCTATAGCCAGTTCACCACCAACCTGTTTCATCTCCAACTGCCCAAACTCATCATAATGGTTCTTTACAATAAGTTCCTTAGGATGGTTGTTAATGCTCTGCTCGTGTCTGGATAACCTATCGGCATGATCATAGGTAAATTCATCTACAACAACCTTAGGTTTTTGTTTTTCTACATCATGCGTGCTGTGTGTTTTAGTGACCTTACCTACAAAATCTAGTTTAGAACTCATACGGTCTGTATACTCTAAATAACTGTTTGTTGATGTGTTTTGGATAGGTCGTCCTTTAGCATCATAGTAACTCTCGGTTGTGGTCCACGTATTGGTATCTAAGGTCCTTACCTTAGAACCTGTTGCTAGACCTGTTACATCCTGTGCAAATGGTTGACTTAATGCCGAATAGCCTATAAAGACATCTTCTACAATGGCATTTTCATGTAAGAACGATCCATATCCCATGAGTTCGCCTGTAGTACTTGTTGCAGAGGCATAAATAACCTCGCCATTATGGTAATAATAAATCTGGCTCCCTGATCGCAACACTCTAAATACGTCTCCTGCCACATAATAGGTTGGTGGGATGGTCGTATTAACGCCTTGTTCAAAAACATAAACTCTATAACTGTTTCCTACGCCTGCTGCATAAATTCCATAATCGATCTCGTCTCTATGATAGGTAGGTGATGTGATTGCTGAATTTGTGAGTCCGATAACAACACCTTTATCGGCATCCTTAACGGTCCATTCGATATAACCATCATCAATTATGGTTTCATCTGTTGTAAAACCTGCATTCCATGCTGTTATCGGATTGGTCTTCTTTACCTCATTATCAGAAAGATCCATACCTGAAGACAAGTCCAAATCATAAGACGCCTGATACGCATTCTCGGTATCCCAATTGTAGTTGTCATAATAGTTTATCGTAAGCACTTCATCTATTGCCTGAGGATACACACTATTAGAATAGTGTAAAACCGTAGTGGGATCATTTGAAATAGCCGTTGTCGTACTTTGTTGGGTTTCATATAAATTGCCTGTTTGTCCATTTAAAACGCCTTGAATGTAAAGTCGCGTCTCATTGGCTATAAAAATACCTGTATAAGCCACACGATCAAATGCATCATACTTAGTAAATAACCACTTCTTACTTGCGCGTAAATTGGCATCTTGGGTAAGCACTGGACGATCTAAAGTATCATAGACGATGTACTCCCATCCCTTTTGTGGAATCTTCTTCTCTACCAGTCTATTTCTATAATCATAGTGGTATTGGTAACAAAACTTGTCTAACACAGCTTGATCAACTGTATTGCTGCCATTTAAAATTGCTTTTGAGCCTTCTGGTGAAAGCACATACGTTAGGTTACCAAAATCATCATATACATAATAGGTATCATGAGCGATACCACTATTATAGGTACGTTTTAAAACCACTTGACCTTGCGAATTGGTAAACTCTTCTGTAGTATGAGATTTGCCATGGGTTTGTCCAGTTTGCCAATTCTCATCCTTGGTAATGCTTTTAAATAACTCGTTTGCCGAATAATAACCATTGTAAATCAGCTCTGGTGTTTCGGTATTTGAATTTAAAAAATTCACATCAAACAGCCGTACCTCGCTAGCAACATTGCTTTGGTAATCGAATCTAATGCTGTGATTGGTACCCATAGTAGAGCCAATCTTCCAATCTGTTCCTGGAGCACCTTGTTGTAATACTCTATTTAATGGGGAATTCTCAAATTGCTTTTCAGAATACGCGTTTACATCAGAAACACTTGCCCATTCTCCTGAATACTTGTTATAATAATGTGTTTTCTGATTGGCTTTTAATACAGCATTATCGATATAATCTAATGCCGTAATTCCTGTTACTAGACTTTCCATTGGTAAATAGTCTTCTACCTGCCTTCCGTAGCCATCATAAAACACAGGCACAACAACATGTTGTTTATGTCCTCCTGCTTGCTTGGCAATAGATTGTTTTGGACGCCCTAGACCATCTAAGTACGTCACAGACTCTATCTTATCATCATCGATAAGTGCGTCTATTTCTGATTGCGTCTTAACCGCTTTCTTATATGTGGTTGACTTTACGTAATTCTCTGTTGTGGTTTGTGCCAATACTATAGATGACACAACTACAAAAGCTAATGTGATTATTGATCTTTTCATTGTTATAGGTATTAGTATTGGTTTTTGTAGTTATATTCATTTTCACTTAAGATATTACCATCTTGATCTTTGACATATAAAAGCCTATTCATACTATCGTAATTATAGGTCATAGAATAGCCTCTAGCATCTGTCACCTTTGTGATACCAACCATAGCATTATACTCGTAAGTTGATACCTGAGCATCTGAAAAATTAGTTTTTAATGTATTTATCTGGGTCGCAGTTAAACCTCCCGAACCTGCATTGAAATTACTGCCTAAAACAGTCTCTATCTGAGCAAAAGTGACATTTAGAAGTTTTGCTACGGGAAATGTATTGTCGTATCCCCATATGTAACTTATTGGAACACCATCAGACTTTCTAAGCTCTAGTGGATTCCCATAGCCATCATACTTTATAAATTCTATTCGAGACTCTGGGGTTGTTGAACTCTTACCCGATTTAACAGATTGAGGTAATACTTGATTGCTTACAAATTCATGATAAATATTTTGTGTCTCACTTAGCTTAACACCATTCTTAAAACTCTCCGTCTCTAAAACCTCATTAATCTTGTTTAAATCCTCTAACTTGTCTTTTATAACTGTTGAATTACTATTTAAACTCGGTCCTACTGGATAGTAATATTTGGTTTGCCAATGTTGGTCAACACCTTTTTCTTTAAGGAATGTATTTTGTTCTGCAATTTGATAATTATCAGAACTATAACTAAAGGTTTGATTGGTTGTCACCATTTTATCAGGAATAGGAACGTTTAAAACAACCTGCTCGGTGCCGTCATAAACGTAATCCTTAGTCTCTGTAGACGTAAGCTGTACTTTGTAGGTCACCTCGTCATAACGTCTAGATGGTCCTACCGTTAGCTCATTTACATGTATGAAAGGTGAGCCAAACGCGATGAATAAACCTGCTCTTGATAAAGGTAGTCCTGTACAAATATCTGTATTATACTTTGTTAGTAAAGGGCTATTTTGACCATACAAATAAAAGTTATCAAACATGACTCTTGCACAATGTGGCCCAGTTCCATCACTTCCATTGATAAAATCATTTTCGTTAGTATCGAAAGCTAAGGACTCTGTCACTACTTGTTCTATAGCACCGCTTTCATAATTATACGTATTAGTAGTTTGCTTAAGAAGTCTATTGTCTGTATCATATATGGACACTGTTTTTACATTTCCTCTTTTATAATCTGTATCAGGCATACGAGGAAATGGATAGGTATATCCTGCAGTAAATGTTGGAAAGTCAATAGGGGAATGAAACCTGTATTTTACAACAGATTCATCTTTAATAGTTTCGCCACTTGTTTGTGGCGTTGGAGCAACCGATGTATCAACGTTATAAGCAGCCACATCTCTATAGCCTATAAAGTTGCCTTGGGTCATCTGTGCATCCAATGCATTATTAGTTTCGGTTACAAAATAGCGCACGGGGTTTTCAACAATTTGAGCCGCATTGTAAATGGGTTTACTATCTATTGTGTATTTACGTTGTAAATGAGATGATCCATCAAAAGAACCGCTAGAATAATAATGTGTAGGGTTTGTTGGTCCCTGAAAATTAGGGTTACCTGGATATCCCATTGGGCTTGGAACTAAAGATTCTAATTGATAGTTAAATGCTGTTTTAGATTTGGTCTGACCAGCATCTACATTTTCTACAGATGACATACGAAGACCGCCTCCATAAACCCACCAATTTAATTCATCGGCGATTAATGATTTTGGGGAAATAACTAATCTTACACTAATGGCATGTGGCAGTGTAGATTGAGCATATGCATCTTCTACTGGTAAAAATGGATCTTGGGCAATGTGAAATTCATAAGTACCTGTTTTTAATCCTACTTTTACATTTCCTGTTGTATTGTTACCATTCAGAATAAAACTACCAGCTGTACCACTACCAGTGATTGGGACATAGTACACCGTAAAATTAAATGGGTCTATATAATCTTGACCACTTAATATTTCATATTTAACATTAGCATTGTGATCTACATTTACTGTTATTGTTTGCACAGCACTCGTTGGAGGCGTTCCTCCTGTCTGGTAATGATTTGTTGTATTATGAATTTGAGAATCTGGCGTTACCGTATAATTATCTGGGTTTTCAAAAATCTCATCAAAGGTCAACAAGCGATCACCTTTATAACTATAGGTATTACTTTGCCAATTAAACTCACGTTTACCTCCAGTAGGATATGTAATACTTGAGAGTGCACCAGAGGTCACTAAATCTTTATACGTTTGCTCATCACCACTGTTATAATATCCAAAGGCATCACTCAACGTTTGACCAAAGGCATTTAAATTCTCTTTATTATTATATTCAAAGACATAGGCTAATGAATTATTTTCCTCAACTTCATCTAAAAACAACAAACTAGAAGTATTCTCCATTGCCGCGTTATAATTAAAATCGTAGGTTTTATTAACACTGCCATTGTTTTTAATCACTACAGAATTGAGTCTTTTACCAACATATTCAGGGTGATTATCGTTAGAGGTAAACTCTATGGTAACACCATCTCTAAATGTGATATAATCAACCTTTTTAGAATCTATAATCGTTGTTCGCGTAGAGCTTACAGCAAGAGGTTTTAGTTGAGCGTATAATGCTGAAATACAACTTGGAGTAATCCCTACAGTATAAGGTCTGGTATTAACATCTACAATATGTTCAATGGTGGTAGCAAGATATTCGGGTTCTTCTACAACATCTTTATAAACGATACTTAGTAAGTTTAAGTCGTTAGGAGTCTCAACCTTACTGAGTTTCCATGCCGAGCGAAATTTAGGAATATCATCTCCTGCTACTGGAGCTACGGCTCCACCACCACTTCCAGGTTGTGGGTAAGAAATGGAAAAACTATTGTTTTTTGTAACCTCGACTTGATCAAAAGTATATTTAAATCCGTTCTCATCAGTGATTGTAAAGGAATCAATGACTTCAGGATAAGGGTTGTCATAGCCATCATAAAATCCTGTTTGTGCAGCATAACTTACAGTGATTTTTAGTTTTGAGGCATCACCAATAATTTTAGGCGTAATAACACCATTTTCTTTCACAAATAGAAAACGTCCTGTCCTACCAAAAAAATTAAACTGATAGATATCACGTTGATAATCCAATTGATAGTCTTGGGCATGTTGCGCATCAAAATAAAACGCTCTTATCTTATAAGCATCACTATTAGGATCTGGATTGTTAGGATCAAAAGTGTCTAGAATATTCCAATCCCAATAGTCATAAAATTGATTGTGATTAATTCCAATAAACATTCCTGGAACGTTTAAATCATCTGGTAGTCCAACTACCGAACGTGAAATCACACCGCCAGTTTCTAGCGACCAACCTTTGCCTACCCAGCCCGACTGTTCATTTACGCGAATGCCCGAAACTTGGTATTGTAGGGCCAGACTATAGTTTAATCCATTAATGGATTTACTAAATAAGGGCATCCCTATACGAGGTTGCCCTGTATAATGGTTTAAATCTACCTCTTCAAACTTCATTAATTGAGCTACCGTAGGAGAAGGCCTTATAATTTCTGGAAGTGTAAATGAGTCTTTAGAATTTTCCTGTGCATAAGACAGGGAAAACAACATTAATATAAAGACAGTTAAAATCTGTGCTACAAAATTTTTCATTGCGTAAATACTTTAATAGTTAACTGAAAACAAATCACCAATTGTCCATTTTACAGGGCTTTGCGATGATTTTGCATGTTCATTTTTAATGTCTTAAAGCTAATTACGAAATATGAGTCTGGATAAAGGTTATAGCTTTAAATATTAAAGCATAAACCTTTAATTATACCGATATACATGTCCTTATAATTGAAAAACACAACAAGTTTAGCGCAGTTATTTAATTTCTGCTTATTTTAGTTGAAAGTTTATTCATGTCTTCAAAATCCAGATTAGATCGTGCTTATAACAATGCTAAAGTTGTTCCATTTGACAATAGCAGTAAGTTAATTTTATTTAGCGATTGCCATAGAGGTGATAATAGCTTTGCCGACGATTTTGCCAATAACAGAAATATTTATTTTCATGCCTTAAAACACTATTATGCTGAAGGTTTCAGCTATTGCGAGTTAGGTGATGGCGACGAACTTTGGGAAAACTTATCGTTTGAATCTATCTTAAATGCACACAAAAATGTGTATATGTTGATGAAGTTATTTCATGAACAAGAGCGATTACACATGATTTGGGGAAATCATGATATGGTATATCGAGATCCAGACTATGTAGAAAAACATTTATCAACCTATTTTGATCCAAAAATAGGCGAGAATGTTGAACTTTTTTGCGACATCAAATACCATGAAGCAGTTGTTTTAAAACATTCTGAAACAGGACAGGAGTTGTTCTTAACCCATGGGCATCAAGCAGATTGGTGGAATTATCTCTTTTGGAAATGGAGCCGTTTTATGGTTCGCGTTCTATGGAAGCCACTCAATGTTATGGGTATTGCAGATCCTACAAGTCCGGCAAAAAACTACAAAGAACTTATAAAAGTTGAACGTCGCACTAAAAAATGGATTGCAGATAACGATAACCTCATCACGATTGTTGGTCATACACACAGACCTCGATTCCCAGAACCTGGAGACATCGCTTTTTTTAATGACGGAAGTTGCGTCCACCCAAGAAGTATTACTGGTATAGAAATTGAAAACGGTGAAATCTCTCTTATTAAATGGCAAATTGCTACCACAGATGATGGTACACTTAAAATTGTTAGAATTGTATTAGAAGGACCTAGAAAATTAGTAGATTATAAAACAGATTAACTCTCAGGGGCTAGTTCTACTTCTAAACCTTCCATCTCAGGCGTGATTTGAATTTGACAACCCAAACGCGAATTGTCCTTAACATAAAAAGCTTCGCTTAACATGGCTTCTTCGTCGTCTTGCATTTCGGGAAGTTCGTGCTCAGAATTTACGTAACATTGACATGAGGCGCACATGGCCATACCTCCACAGATACCAACTGTACCTTCTGGAGCCAACTCGTAAGAACGAACAACTTCCATGAGGTTCATTGCCATATCTGTAGGTGCCAAAACCTCATGAGTTACACCATCGCGATCTGTTATTTTTATGTTGACGTCTTGTTCCATATAATAGTGGTTAGTAGTTAGTGGTTAGTGGTTAGTAACTTATAGCTTGTTCTTAATTTCTAATAGACTTAATCAAACCATGCAACATCTTAGAAATTTCATTTGTTTTTTCAATTAGTTTGTCAACCTCAAGTTTATTAATAAAACCAAGTCTTAAAGACAAATACAACATTGATCTAACTTCACTATTAGAAGCTAGTGAAAAATACAAAAATCTTGAAAAATCGGCATTAGAATTTCTATCAAAACCTTCGGCAATATTATTAGAAATAGAAACAGTAGCTCTTTTTATTTGATCTCTAAAAGAAAAATCTTTGTTGTCCTTAAAAGTACTGTAAATAGCAACTGCCAAATCTTGAGATTTTTGCCAAACTAATAAGTCTTCAAATCGTTTTACAGCCATTATACCACTTACTACTATTTACTTTTTATTAATCACTAATTACTAACCACTTAATACTATTTACTAAGTGATTAATCTATCTTTTTCACAACAGCTTTAGGAGCCTCTTTACGTGTCCCATCAAATCCATTTACACCACTTACTGTTGTATATTTTAACACATAACGTTTGCCAGGATTGATAATTTGATATGCTGCTTGGCACATTAATGTTGCTTCATGGAATCCGCATAATATCAACTTTAATTTTCCTGGATAGGTATTCACATCACCAATCGCGAAAATTCCTGGAATATTGGTTTGATAATCTAGAGCATTGTTAACAACAATGGCATTTTTTTCAATCTCCAATCCCCAATTTGCTATTGGTCCCAGTTTTGGAGACAAGCCAAAGAGTGGAATAAAATGGTCACACTCCAATTCGAATTCTTTTTCAATATGTTGTGCCTGTTTTACAACAACAGCTTTTACATTTCTATCTCCAACAATCCCAATTACCTCAGCAGGTGTAACAAGATTTATTTTTCCTTTATTTTTTAACTCTTGAACTTTCTCTACCGAATCTAAGTGACCACGAAATTCATTGCGTCTATGAATTAATGTGACTTCACTTGCAATATCACTCAAAAAGATACTCCAGTCTAATGCAGAATCTCCGCCTCCAGCAATCACTACTTTTTTACCTCTATATATTTCTGGGTCCTTGATGATATACTCTACACCTTTATCTTCAAAATCGGTAATATTATGAATTAATGGTTTACGCGGCTCAAAACTTCCTAAACCTCCTGCAATAGCAACAACAGGTGCTTGATGTTTGGTACCTTTATTTGTTGTAACTATAAATGTACCATCGTCTTGCTTATCTATGGTTTCGGCACGCTCACCTAGTGTAAATCCTGGTTCAAATTGCTTGCACTGCTCGAGTAATTTATCTGTTAAATCACCTGCTAAAATTTCTGGGTATGCAGGAATATCGTAGATAGGTTTCTTAGGATATATCTCCGAGCATTGACCTCCTGGTTGCGGTAACGCATCAATTAAATGACATTTTAATTTAAGCAAACCTGCTTCAAAAACGGTGAATAAACCTGTTGGTCCAGCTCCAATAATGAGTATATCTGTTTTAATCATTTGTGTGTTTCGAAATTCTGTAATTCTTAATCAGCTTTGTTTGGGCAAAGTTCTTACAATTAACGTCTCTTTTTTATGACATTTATCAGTCTATGCGTGAAGGATTGAACGGCCTGTTTGAGCTCCTCGCAGAGAGCGAGTAGTGAAAGCCTGACCCTTGTGGTCACGCCATACTAAGACTCAATATTAACGACTTCTTCTATTTGAGGTGCGTACTTCTTAATGGTCATCTCAACGCCAGATTTAAGTGTCATTTGATTAACACTACATCCAACACAAGCACCTTGTAATTGCACTTTAACCAACTTATCATCCTCTATGGATAGTAATGAAATATCACCACCATCACTTTGCAAAAAAGGACGAATCTCATCCAATGCTTTTTCTACGTTAAGTCTTAATTCTTCTGTACTCATCTATTATTTCTTTACTGCTGAACATCCAGCCATGGTCGTTATTTTAATTGCTTCTGTTGGCGGCAAATCGTCATTACGTCTCACTACTTCTTCAACGACATTTTGAGTTAGCTTCTCAAACGCCTTTTCTAAAGATGTAGCTGTTTGTAATGCTGCTGGTCGACCAACATCTCCAGCTTCTCTTATACTTTGTACCAAAGGTAGTTCTCCTAAAAAGCGTACTTCTAAATCTTCGGCAAGGTTTTGAGCACCTTCTTTTCCGAAAATATAATATTTATGATCTGGAAGCTCATCTGGTGTAAAATAAGCCATATTTTCTATAATACCCAATACAGGTACATTGATACTATCTTGTTGGAACATGGCTACACCTTTTTTTGCATCTGCCAAAGCCACATTTTGCGGTGTACTAACAACCACTGCTCCTGTTATTGGGAGGGATTGCATAATACTTAAATGGATATCTCCTGTTCCTGGAGGCAAATCAAGGAGCATAAAATCGAGCTCTCCCCAAGCGGCATCAAAAATCATTTGATTTAATGCTTTTGCCGCCATTGGTCCTCTCCAAACTACAGCCTGATCTGGTTTTGTAAAAAATCCAATGGATAACATTTTAACACCATAATTTTCTACTGGTCGCATTTTAGATTTCCCATCAACGTTTACAGCCAATGGGCGTTCTAATTCTACATCAAACATAATTGGCATCGACGGCCCATAAATATCGGCATCAAGAACTCCAACTTTAAATCCCATTTTTGCCAAAGTCACAGCAAGGTTCGCCGTTACTGTAGATTTTCCTACGCCTCCTTTTCCAGAAGCTACAGCAATAATATTTTTAATTCCAGGAATGGCCTTCCCTTTAATAACATTAGGAGCTGCTTTTGCTGGAGCATTAACTTTTACGTTAACGGTAATCTTAGCCTTTTCATAAACGATATCATGAATGGTCTTCATGATTTCAACTTCGGTTTTCTTTTTGGCTTGAAGGCTCGGGTTTGAGATAGTAATATCTACAATAACCTCATCTGCAAACGTGACAACATTGGTTACAGCTCCACTCTCAACCATATTTTGTCCTTCTCCTGGTGCAGAAATGGTTTCGAGCGCTTTAAGTATATCTTGTTTATTTAATTTCATAGTGTGTTTTAAAAACTAGATCCTTTTATTAAGAATCATTCTAAAATGCAAAGATACAGCGAAATGTTTACATTTTGAAACCGTTTAATTGAAATGATTTATAACACAATAGACGCCATGAACCCTATTAATTGATGTAAAAAACAACTGGCAGCACTCGAAATTGCATTACTGGGATTCGATGAACGACAAAATAACAGACACTAAATGCAAAAATATCCGTCTAAGTGTTTGATTCATAATGTTTTGTGACTTTGGCATTCAAATTGTTTCTAATAGTATAACTATAGTTACCTCATTGTAGCTATTTTAAAAACAGACATTATGTTCACATTTAGAAAAAAAGATCTTAAAGAAGACGCACAATATGTTAAGCGTATTATTACTTCATATTGTGAAAAACCGCATATAAAAAAACTGAGTTCACCAATATCTGAAGAGTTCTTTATTATAGACAAGAAGAACCAGATTTATATATGTATTGAAGATGGTAAAGTTACGCTTTCTAATCATGTTTTTTTATACAAAAAACAGTTTAGCTTGTCCTTTACTGATGGTCTTAAAAAACTAATCAAAGAAAGTATAGAATCTGAGATGCAATCTCTTAAAAGTTCACTTTTTAAGAATGAAACAGACTTACTGGCTAAAGTTCATAATATTTCTTTGTCTGACAAAAAGCCAAACGTTATAAATCATAACTTTAAAAAGGTATCAAATCTGTAATAACTTTACTTATAATTCTTTAGCGGGATCCCAATATACTTTATCCAAGTTTTGGATTTGATTTTCGATAACTTCTATGCCTTCGCTTTCAAGAAGTTGTTGCATAAGGTTGGTGCCGTCAAAATGATGCTTTCCTGTTAGCAAACCTTTACGATTTACCACACGATGTGCAGGTACGTCTTTACCTGCAGAGCCATTCATAGCATAACCTACCATTCTTGCACTTCGTTTTGCGCCTAAATAATTAGCTATAGCACCATAGCTTGTTACTCTTCCGTAAGGTATTAATCGTGCAACTTCGTAAACTTTATCAAAGAAATTAAGTGTTTCTTGTTTCATATAAATTGTCGTTTGCCAATTGGTATAATCTGTATTTAACTGGGGTTATAAATCCATTATAATATTAATCAAGGTCACACCTGCAACGATACCAGTAATTGCACCAATGATATAGTTCATGTTTTTTTGAGATGTGAATTTTTTATCCTTGATTTTATCAAAAAAGAATATATAAATATATAACATAACAAAAGTTCCTGTTGCTGCCCCAGAACAATAGGTCACAATGTTTGAAGTTGCGAAAGTAAACCACCCAAACGTTGCGATGGTAATGGTCATATAGGCTTGATAAGGAATAGGAAACACATTAATTGCAGACAAAAACATACCTTGAAAAAAACGACTGTGGTTACTCTTAGTATGCTGTTCTACATCGGGTTTGGGAGAGGTTTTAGCTAGCAATAAAAAATAAATGGTAATTAACACAAAAATCACAAAGGCAACCCGTTGCAAAACTTCAACAACATAGGGGTGATTACTAAGATATCTTGCAAGCATTGCCGCAATGTAAGTTTGTAAAAACACTATTAAACAAACCCCAATAGAAAACGCCACGCCACGACTTGAACCTTCCTTTAGACTTACCTTTGCAGCGGTCATATTTAATAATCCAGGAGGAATAACTCCAACAAGGGCGATAATTAATCCCAGAAAGAAAATGGCGGTTATGTTCAAATCTAACTAATTTTAAACCTAATATACGTAATTGGTTTGTTTTGTTCTAGATATTGGGATTCATAATAGGTTTGTATACTCGTAACTTCTTCTGGACTTCCTTCTTGTTTATAGACATTGTGATTAGCATAAAGCACCTCATGTCCTTCTCCATGCAGGAGCCCAAGTGTATAGCCATGCATAAATTCGCTATCGGTTTTTAAGTTAACAACACCATCTGGTTTTAAAATGGTTTTGTAACGTTTTAAAAATTCGGAATTAGTCATTCTATGCTTTGTGCGTTTGTATTTTATTTGTGGGTCTGGGAAGGTTATCCATATTTCGTCTACTTCATGTTTTGCGAACGCATAATCTACTAATTCTATTTGTGTTCGTAAAAATGCAACATTAGGTATATTCTCTTCAATAGCGGTTTTTGCACCTCTCCAAAACCTAGCGCCTTTAATATCTATTCCAATAAAATTTTTGTTTGGAAATTTCTTTGCCAATTCTACCGAGTATTCGCCACGACCACAACCCAATTCAAGAACCAAAGGATTGTCATTTTTAAAAACAGACATATTCCATTGTCCTTTTAGTTCGTACTTTTCGTTTACGAGCTCGTCTCGTTTTGGCTGAAACACATTGTCAAAGGTTTCATTTTCTTTAAATCGTCTAAGTTTATTTTTACTTCCCACTTTAAAAAATTAACAATTTCTTATTTTTATTATTCAAGCCGTAAAATTAAGGAAACATTTTAAGCTTTAACTTTGTTTTTACTGAATTTGAAAAAACGAATACTCATAGCACCTTTAAATTGGGGATTAGGCCATTCTGCAAGATGCATTCCTCTTATTAATGCTTTAATTGCTCATCATTTTGAGCCTATTATTGCAAGTGATGGTGCCGCTTTATTATTGTTAGAGAAAGAATTCCCTGAATTGCAAACCATTGCGTTACCTTCTTATGGCGTAAGTTACCCAAAAAAGGGACATCATTTTAAGTTAAAATTGTTTCAAAACTCTCCTAAATTGATGAAAGCCATTACTGCCGAGAAAAAGGCAACAGCTTCTATTATAAAAGCATTCAATATAGATGGAATTATATCTGATAATCGCTTGGGTGTACATAGCAAAGAAGTGCCTTGTGTATTTGTAACACATCAACTTCAAGTATTAAGCGGAAATACGACTTGGTTGAGCACAAAACTGCATCAGAAAATCATTAGACGTTTTAATGAATGTTGGGTTCCAGATAATTTAGGTGATCATAATTTAAGTGGTGTTTTAGGTCATGTTAATATGCATGAAATGCCCATAAAATATATTGGTCCGCTGAGTCGATTTGAGAAGAAAACGACACCTATGAAATTTGATGTTCTGGTGCTCTTATCTGGTCCTGAACCTCAACGTACGTTGCTGGAAGGTAAACTTTTAAATGATTTCAAAAATTTTAATGGAAAGGTGGTTTTTGTTATGGGACGTGTTGAAAAACAACAGCATATTTCCGAAGAGAAGCACATTACAATTTACAACTATCTCACGAGTAAAGAGCTTGAAAAAGTTATTAATGAAAGTGCGCTTATCGTAGCGCGTTCTGGATATACGACAATAATGGATTTGACTAAACTTAGTAAAAAGGCCTTTTTCATTCCTACACCAGGGCAATTTGAGCAAGAATATTTAGCGAAACGATTAACCGATCTTGGATATGCTCCTAGCTGCAATCAGGGCGATTTCAATTTAGAAAAGTTAACTGTGATTTCAGAATACAAAGGCTTAAATGCGATGAACTATGATGTGAATTACAAAAAGTTATTTCACCTTTTCTAGGGTGAATGAAAATTCACTTCCTACACCTACTTCACTTTCTACATAGATTTTTTCTTCGTGAGCTTCAATGATATGTTTAACAATTGAAAGTCCTAATCCCGACCCTCCTTCTTTTCGAGATCCGCTTTTATCGACTCTATAGAAACGTTCAAACAAACGTGGGATATTGACTTTAGAAATACCTTCTCCGTTATCTGTAACTCTTACTATAACCTTATTTTTAATAAGGTTTTCTATGCTTATTTCGGTGGTACCCTTTTCTTTCCCATATTTAATGGAATTTACAATTAGATTCGTAAGCACCTGCTGGATGCGTTCTTTATCTGCTGAGACAAGTATTGGTTGATTATAATCTATATCGAACATTAACGATATTTTCTTTTTCGAGGCCTTCATTTCCAAAAGATCAAACACACTCTCTACCAATTCTACAATATCGAACCTATCAATATTTAGCCTTAAGTCACCAACTTCTAACTTGGTAATCATATCTAAATCTTTAACAATATAGATAAGTCGTTCTAAGCCCTTGTTGGCTCTATTTAAATATTTTTCACTAACATTTTCATCGTGCATAGCACCATCTAACAAGGTCAATAAATAGCCTTGAACAGTAAATAACGGTGTTTTTAACTCATGCGACACATTACCTAAAAACTCTTTACGATATTCTTCCCTAACTTTAAGCGTTTCAATCTCCAATTTTTTATCTCGAGCATACTTATCAATTTCTTGAGTAAGGGTTGCCATATCAGTAGTAATAGGTTGTTTTCTTAGCGAGGCTGATTCTAAAATTGTTAAGTCGTCATAGATTTTTTTTACACGTCTGTATATAAAACGCTCTACTCTATATTGGATAACGATAAAAGACAATATATAAGTAAATAAAGCAAAAGAGGCCAAATAAAGTAAATCAATAGAATGCAGTAAATACAAAAAAACACTCGATAAGAGCGTTAAAAAAAAAGTAATGTACAAGGAAGTTTTAAAAGCAAACTTGTATGATTTTTTTAATTTTTTTTGCATTAGTCTACAAACTTATACCCAACACCTTTAATGGTTTTAAATTTTTTGTCTCCAATTTTTTCTCGAAGTTTTCTAATATGAACATCAATGGTTCTACCTCCTACAACCACTTCATTTCCCCATACCTTATCAAGAATTTCTTCGCGTTTAAAGACTTTATTGGGTTTTGTTGCTAACAAAGATAGTAATTCAAACTCTTTTCTTGGCAAGACCAATTCTTCGTCTTTTATTGATATTTTATATTCTTCTCTATTAATGGTAAGATCACCAATTTTTAGAACTTCTTCTATTTGTTCTTCATCTTTTAGGCGTCTTAAAAGTGCCTTAACTTTACTTACTAATACTTTAGGCTTAATTGGCTTAGTTATATAATCGTCTGCCCCAGCATCAAAACCAGCCATTTGCGAATAATCTTCACCTCTAGCTGTTAAAAATGTAATAATAGTATCACTCAATTCTGGAACCTTTCTAATAAGCTCACATGCTTCAATGCCATCCATTTCTGGCATCATAACATCTAAAATGATTAATTGAGGCTTTTCTTTTTTTGCTTTTTTTACGGCTTCAATACCGTTTTCGGCAGTACTAATTTGATAGCCTTGAGATGATAAATTATAACCAACAATCTCTAAAATATCGGGCTCATCATCAACCAACAAGATTTTAATATCTCTTTTTTTCATTGTAATAGTGAAAACTTTGTGATGTAAAGATACTATTAATAACAAAAAATTATACTACACGATAAATTGATAACATTAAGTTAACCTTATAAAAACCAATCATAATGCCATAATTAATTGTGCACGAATTTGTAAAAACTGGCTATCGCTGTGGTTTAAACACCTACATCCTTATAAAAGTCTACAATAGCCTTTACAAACTGTACATTAACCACTTAAAACTAGTGTTATTCTATTGTTAAATGGAGATATAGCATCTCATTTATTCGTTTAAACACCAAATTCTCCTTATATTTGTTTGCTATTTTTTCAAAATACTTAACTTTTTAACAAACAAAATAATTATGAAAAAACTTTACTTTTTATGTTTAACCGTTTTAACAACATCTTTGTCCTTTGGTCAAGTGGTTATAAACGAAATTGACGCAGCTACTCCAGGTACTGATATGGCTGAGTTTATTGAGCTTAAAGGAACGCCTAACGCATCTCTTGATGGATTAGTAGTTGTACTTTATAATGGCTCAAATGACCAAAGTTATGCCGCTTACGATCTTGATGGTAAAACTTTAGATGCTAACGGATTCTTTATCTTAGGTAACACCGCTATAATCACACTTCCTGGTGATACAGACATGGGCGCTAGTAATGCCTTACAAAACGGAGCAGATGCTGTTGCTGTTTACAGTGCTAATGACACTGATTTTCCAGATAACACACCTGTGACTTCAACAAATTTAGTAGATGCTATTGTATATGGTACTAGTGATGGTGATGACGCTGGGTTATTAGCTGGTTTGGGAGAATCTGTTCAATATGACGAAAACCTAAATGGAACTAATGATACAGAATCACTTCAACTAAATATGGCTGGTGATGCTTATGAAACTAAAGCTCCAACGTTTAGAGCAGAAAATGATACAGCTGTTTGCGATTTAAGTTTATCTTCAACTTCTGCTGTTTGTGATACTTTTACACCAGGTGCTACTAGTGACACATACACTGCTACAGTTGATTTTTCTGGAGGAGGAACTTCTACATATACAGTAATGGCAGATTCAGGAGTTGTTGATTTAACAAATGGCGATCCTTCAAGTGATGCAACTGGTACAATTACAGTGACAGGTGTTGCAGAAGGAACAGATGTTGTAATTACTGTTCAAGATGGAGGGTTATGTGACCTTATGTCTACGGTAACATCTCCTGTTTGTGAGCCTTCAAACAGTTTACCTTTATATGAAGGTTTTGACTATACAGTAGGTGCAGACCTTGGCGCACAAGCTAATTGGAATAACTTTAGTGGTTCTGCAAATCCAATTGATGTTGTTTCTGGTAACTTAACTTATGCAGGCTTAATTGCTCCAACTGGAGAATCTATTCAGTTAGATGGTTCTGAAAATTCTAATATAGATTCAGAAATCACTTTTACTCCTGTAACTTCTGGAGAAGTTTATGCCTCTTTTATTATCAACATTAGTGACTTATCAAATATTACAGATTTAAATGATGGTGGTTACTTTGCAGTTCTTGGTAGTTTTGACGCGAGATTATGGGTACACCCAGATACTGATCCTGTAGGTACAACGTACGACATTGCATTAACAAATGGTAGTTCTGGTTCGAACTTTACTACAACTAAATACAATATAAATGAAGATGTTTTTATTGTTATGAGTTATAATGTTGATACTGGTGCTATTAATGGATGGGTTAATCCTGCTGGTGCAGATTTAGGTGGCACAGCTCCTACTGCATTATTAACAGATACTGATGGATCACCAAATCCTTCTGTTGATACATTTGTTCTAAGACAAGATTCAGCTGGTGAAACTCCAATTATGACATTTGACGAATTACGTATTGGTACGTCTTGGGCAGATGTTACACCTAATACTTTATCTACTGAAGAGTTTTCTGCAGATAGCTTTAAAGTATTCCCTAACCCAACTTCAACTGGGTTTGTAAATATCATAAGTAATAATAACAATGCAACTTCAGTAGTTGTTTATGATATCTTAGGAAAACAAGTAATCAGTGAGTCTTTAACAAATGACCGTTTAAACGTGTCTGCATTAAATACTGGCGTTTACATCTTAAAAATAACACAAAATGATGCTTCGATAACTAAAAAGTTAGTGATCAAGTAATCTAAACACTCTTATTTACATACAAATAGAGAAACGGTCCTATGATTGTTTCTCTATTTTTTGCACCAAATTATTAATTTTTATCCCCTTAATTTAAAATGAAAAAGATCTATTTAACAACATTACTATTAATTTCAACATTTTTAGTTCAAGCACAATTACAAAAAGGTGACATTGCCTTTACCGGTTACATTGCCGATAATCCAGACCAATTTTCGTTTGTGGCATTGGTTGATATCCCAGCTAATACTACAATCAGGTTTACCGACAATGGTTGGTTTGCCGCTGGTGGTTTTAGAAACAACGAAGGTACTTTAGATTGGACATCACCAAATAGCATTGTAACTTTTGGTACCGAAATCTTAATTACAGATGTAAACAGTTTAACAGTAAACATTGGATCGCTCACAGCAGTAAGCAGTTTGGTGAGCCTTAGTTTTAATGGTGACCAACTATTTGCTTATGACCCTGCTAATACACCTGTAGCTGGCGATGAGAGTGGTTTTTATGCTGGTATTCAAATGAATGGCGCATGGGATGCTAATGCAACAGGAGGAACATCTTCGGCACAGCCAGCATCTTTAGTTGGATTTTCTTTAGAAATCGCTCCCGAAGTTGACAATGCTGTTTATGATTGTTCTACAACAACAGGATCTATTTCACAACTTAAAGCTGCGATTTTAAATCCAGGAAATTGGACAACGAACGACAATCCAGGGCTTACACTCCCTACATGTAATTTCATGCAAACATTATCAACTAATGATGTAAGCACAACAAACTTTGATGTGTACCCAAATCCTGCATCTCATGTGGTTAACATAAATGCAACTAACACCAATGATAGTATTGAGGTTAGTGTTTTTGATGTTTCTGGAAAAGAAGTTATTAGAGAAACTTTAGAAAACAATCAATTAAATGTTTCAAACCTAAACACAGGGTTGTATATCTTAAAAATTACACAGAATAATGCGTCTACAACTAAAAAGTTAGCCATTAAATAAATTGTAATTACAAATCATTTAAAAGCGTCTCCATAAATATCGAGGCGCTTTTTTTTATTTTTGCACTAATGATAGATACAACTCGCATTTTTTCAATTACTTCTGAAAAAGAATTTCAAACACTAGCTTTAGATGTTTTTAAATTTCAGTTTGAAAATAACGCAGTGTATCGTTCTTTTTGCGATTTGCTATATAAGCATCCTAGTGATGTAAAACAGATTAGAGATATTCCGTTTTTACCCATTCAGTTTTTTAAAAGTCACCAGGTATTAAGTTCTCAAACCCCCATTCAAGAAACATTTTCTAGCAGCGGAACAACTGGCACTACAACCAGTAAGCATTACGTTACAGACCTCTCAATTTATGAGCAAAGTTTTAGAAAAGGTTTTGAGCAATTCTATGGAAACATTAAAGACTATGTTATTCTTGCTTTATTACCAAGTTACTTAGAACGCGAAGGATCATCATTAATCTATATGGTAAATGATATGATCAATGCCTCCAAACATGTCGAAAGTGGTTTCTACCTCAATACTATTAATGACTTAAAACAACAATTAACAGCATTAGATGCTAAAGGGAAAAAAGTATTGCTCATTGGGGTGTCTTTTGCCTTATTAGACCTCGTGGAAAGTCATCAATTCAAACTCCAAAACACAATCATAATGGAAACTGGAGGCATGAAAGGTCGTAGAAAAGAAATGGTAAGAGATGAACTCCATACCATTCTAAAATCGGGTTTTGGTGTTTCTAAAGTTCATAGTGAATATGGGATGACCGAACTATTAAGCCAGGCGTATTCGTTGGGCGATGGTCGTTTTAAATGTCCTAGTTGGATGCGTATTCTAACACGTGATCCTGAGGACGCACTTACACTCCTAAACAACGAAAAAACTGGTGGCATAAATATTATTGATTTAGCAAATATCAATTCGTGTTCATTCATTGCAACACAGGATTTAGGGCGTACTTATAAGAATCATAGTTTTGATGTTATTGGAAGGTTCGATTCGAGTGACATTAGAGGTTGTAATTTAATGGTCTTGTAAACTTTTTAGTTTTCTATCGACTACAAATCCATGAAAACAAAATTATTTAGTGTTATCTTTTTCTTCGGAATGATAACAACATTCGCACAGTCTGTAAATTACAACACCAAAAAGAATTATATAGCTAAAGGTTATGATGTTGTAGCTTATTTTGATAACCAAGCTATCGAAGGTGATAAGGCTTATACCACAATCTACGATAATGTAAAGTTTAAATTTTCTTCGGAAGACAATCTTAAAGCATTTAAAAACGATCCTAAAAAATATATTCCCCAATATGGAGGCTATTGTGCATATGCTGTAGCTGTAAGTTCTAAGAAGGTGGATATCAACCCCAAAACTTTTGAAATTAGAGATGGAAAGCTCTATTTATTCTATAATTCTTGGGGAAATAACACTTTAAAAAGCTGGAAAAAAAATAATGTGAAAGGTTTACAAAAAAAAGCCGACAAAAACTGGGAAGCTATGAATTTAGACGAATAGTTTAGAGTTCTATGAAAAAGAAGGATTAGCTTCGAATAATAGTTGATTGGTTAATGTTAAACGTCCCGCTACTTTCGGGACGTTTTTCTTTTAGTACACTTTAATAATATAAGTATTCTTTTTTCCTTTATTAAGAATGATATAGGTATCATTAATTAGGTCTTCTTCAGATAATTGATAATCCTCTTTCACCTTTTCTTTATTCACAGACACGGCATTTTCTTTTAATGCACGTCGTGCTTCACTATTTGATGATAAGAAATTAGTCTTTGCAGCCAAAGCTCCTATCATATTAAGTTCAGAGAGTTCTTCTTTAGAAATTTCGGCTTGAGGCACACCTTCAAAAACATCTAAAAATGTTTTTTCGTCAAGAGTTTTAATATCTGCCTTAAAGGTTTTACTAAACAAGATATTAGATGCTTTTTCGGCATTTTCATAGTCAGCCTTAGAATGCACCATCGTTGTCATTTCCTCAGCTAAACGTTTTTGTAGACTTCGCTGGCCTGGTGCTTCTTTATGCGATGCTATAATATTCGAGATTTCATTTTCCGTTAAAAACGTAAAAATCTTGATATACTTCTCGGCATCTTCGTCACTAGAATTGAGCCAGTATTGATAAAATTTGTAAGGTGATGTTCTGTTTGGATCTAACCATACATTTCCACCTTCAGATTTTCCAAATTTAGAACCATCACTTTTAGTAATAAGAGGACATGTAATGGCAAATCCCTTACCTCGAGCAATGCGTCTAATCAATTCGGTTCCAGTTGTAATATTTCCCCATTGATCACTTCCTCCCATTTGGATTGTACAATTATTTGCTCTGTACAAATGCAAAAAGTCATAACCTTGAACCAGTTGGTATGTAAACTCTGTAAACGACATCCCATCACTAGACTCTGAAGAAATTCTATTTTTAACAGAATCTTTAGCCATCATATAATTTACTGTAATGTGCTTTCCTACATCGCGTATGAATTCTAAAAACGAAAAGTCTTTCATCCAATCATAGTTATTAACTAGCACAGCAGCATTAGGAGCATCACTTTCGAAATCTAAGAAATGTGATAACTGTGCTTTAATAGCATCTTGGTTATGGCGTAGGGTTTTTTCATCCAGCAAATTGCGTTCACTAGATTTCCCAGATGGATCACCAATCATTCCTGTTGCACCTCCAACCAAGGCGAAAGGCTTATGCCCACAACGTTGATAATGTGCTAAGAGCATTATAGGTACCAAATTACCAATATGTAAAGAATCTGCTGTAGGATCAAAACCTATATAGGCAGATCTCATTGTTTCCATTAAATGTTCTTCAGCTCCAGGCATGGTTTGGTGAACCATTCCTCTCCATTGTAATTCTTCTACAAAATTCTTTATCATAACGTATCTATTAGTAATCTTCCGCAAAGATAGATTTATACCTTAAAAGACAAAAGACAATTAGAAAAAAGCGTAATTTTATGCTATGATTTTAGTTACAGGAGGCACAGGACTTGTTGGTTCACATCTATTGTTTAATTTGGCAAGTAATAATGACGCTGTGCGAGCCATTTATCGCAGGGCTCATAAACTAGAATCTGTAAAAAAAGTATTTAGTTATTATACTGATAATGCCGAAGAACTCTATAATAAAATTGAATGGGTAGAGGCAAATATAAATGACATTCCCGCTTTAGAAATAGCCTTTAAAGACGTCGCCTACGTTTACCATTGTGCGGCTTTCATCAGTTTTGAACCCAACCGTTATAAAGAACTTCGAAACGTCAATATTAAAGGGACAGCCAATATTGTTAATTTATGCATTTCAAACTCGGTTAAAAAATTATGCTATGTAAGTTCTATTGCTGCCATTGGGCATGAGTCAAATTCAAGCACATTGATTACAGAAACGACAGAATGGAATCCAGAACATGACAATAGCGTATATGCGATTACTAAATATGGAGCCGAAATGGAAGTTTGGAGAGGCACTCAAGAAGGCATTGACGCTGTTATTGTTAATCCGGGAATTATTTTAGGTCCTGGAATTTGGAATGGCGGAGGTAGCGGGAGTTTGTTTAAACAAATCTATAAAGGTTTAAATTACTACCCTAAAGGGTCATCGGCTTATGTAGATGTATGGGACGTTGTCTCTATAATGACACAATTAATGACGAGTCATTTAAAAAATGAGCGCTATATTGTAATTTCAGAAAATGCATCGTTTAAGAGTTTTCAGGATAAAGTGGCCAGAAATTTAGAGGTAAAAACAGCAACTAAAGAAGCCTCTCCGTTGTTATTAGGAGTAGCTTGGCGCTTAGATTGGACACATCATAAACTGTTTGGAAAACGTCGAAAATTATCCAAACAAATGGCTAAATCTATTTCTGAAGACACCTTATATGACAACGCTAAGGTGAAGTTGGCACTTCAGTTTAAGTTTCGTCCTATTGACGAATCAATTTCCAAAGTTTCACACTATTACAAGCGCGACATCAGATCATAATCTTATCTATTAAAGGTGAGTCGTTTTGCCGCTTTCACATCTAATACTTTAAAATTATTATAGACAAGGCTTCCGTTTAAGAAGGTATGAGTTACTCTAGATTTAAAGGTAGCTCCTTCAAATGGTGACCATCCACATTTATATAAAATGTTATCTTTTTTAACAGACCAAGGGTTATTGATATCGACAATCACTAAATCGGCATAATACCCTTCTTTAATATAGCCTCGTTTTTCAACCTGAAACAATATAGCAGGATTATGTGCCATTTTTTGAGCAATCTTTGGTAACGAAATTTTATTTTTATGGTACATTTCAATCATAGCAACCAAGGCATGCTGTACTAGGGGTCCGCCTGAAGGTGCTTTTGTATATACATTATCTTTTTCTTCAAGCGTATGTGGCGCATGATCTGTGGCTATGACATCAATTCTATCATCTAATAAAGCCTTCCATAGTTCGTCACGATCCTTTGCGGTTTTCACTGCTGGATTCCATTTAATATGTGTACCTTTTTGCTTATAATCCTCATCACTAAACCAGAGGTGATGAATACAAACCTCGGCTGTTATTTTCTTATCTTTTAATGGAATTTTATTACTGAAAAGTTTGGTTTCTTTTCCTGTTGATAAATGAAACACATGCAATCGAGCTCCAGTTTTCTTAGCCAATTCAATGGCCTTTGAAGATGACAAGTAGCAAGCCTCTTCACTTCTGATAATAGGATGCTTTTCAATTGGGATATCTTCGCCATAGGTATCGATATGCGTTTGCATATTTTTTCTAATTGTAGCTTCGTCCTCGCAGTGCACAGAAATAACCATATCAGTGCTACTAAATATCTTCTCAATAACTTTAGGATTATCAACGAGCATATTTCCTGTTGAAGACCCTAGAAATAACTTTAAACCAGCAACCGTTTTAGGGTTCACTTTAAGAATTTCATCTAAATTATCATTTGTACCTCCAAACATGAAAGAATAATTAGCATATGCGCTTTGAGAAGCCACGTCAAACTTAGCTTCTAATTTCTCTACTGTTGTGGTTTGAGGGTTTGTATTAGGCATTTCTATAAACGATGTAATACCACCTGCAAGTGCTGCTTTAGACTCAGACTCAATATTTCCTTTATGCGTTAGTCCTGGTTCTCTAAAATGAACTTGATCATCTATAACACCAGGAAAAACATAATTACCTTCGGCATCAACTACAATCACATCGGCCGATTTAGCACTAATTGAATCTGAAACTTCTTTGATAAGTTCTCCTTCAATTAAAATATCACCTTCTGTGATGGCACCTTCATTTACTATTTTAGCATTCTTGATAAGTATCGTTTTGTTCTGCATCTTATTTACCAAATAAACTTTTAAACTTCATATTAATCACTCCAAAAATCGCTTCTGAAATAATACTTCCACTCATTTTAGACTTTCCTTTTGCTCGATCTGTGAATATAATAGGGACTTCTACTATATTAAATGCTTTGAGGTGGGCTTTAAATTTCATTTCAATTTGAAACGCATAACCTACAAATTTAATCTTGTCTAAGTTGATTGTTTCCAAAACTTTTCGACTATAACAAATAAAACCAGCTGTAGTATCGTCAATTCTCATTCTCGTGATAAATTTCACATATTTAGAAGCAAAATACGACATCAATAACCGCTTCATATCCCAATCAACAACATTAACTCTATTGCCAATATAACGAGAGCCAATAGCCATGTCTGCACCTTTTATCGCACATGCATTATAGAGTTTAATAAGATCCTCTGGGTTATGAGAGAAATCGGCATCCATTTCAAAAATATAATTATAATGTCGTTGCAAACACCATTTAAACCCCTCAATATAAGCGGTTCCTAGTCCCGTTTTATTAGCCCTAGACAACAGGTATAGTTTCTCAGGAAATTCACTTTGTAAGCTCTTAACTTTAGTTCCTGTACCATCTGGAGAATTATCGTCAACTATCAAAATAGAAAAGACCTTATCTTGAGCAAATACAGCTCTAATAATGGCTTCTATATTTTCTATTTCGTTATAGGTTGGTATGATGACAATGGCATCTTGCATCGAGAATTAAATAGTTTTTGATGTTAGTTGTAGACAAAAGTAAGTGTTTTATCACTTATAAATAAGGCTTAAAATCATAAACATTGTTAATCTTATATAATTGATTTAATGTTGCAAATTATAAGGTATGCATTCGTCAAATATTCTTCATAGTTTTGTAGTATGCTAAGAGAGGTTATTTCTAATGATTGGTTTACAGTTTTCCTAGTTTTAGGGCTGGTTTTTATTACGCTATCAAAATACATTTTTGCCCACAGGTTTAAAGATTTTTTGGTGGTTATCGGCAACTCTAAGTATTTAAAAATTTATGCAAGGGACCAAAAATTTATAGATGGATTTGATGCCTTACTATTTTTCAATGGGATTATATCTGTTTCAATTTTTGCCTTTATTAGTTATTCTACATTGGTAAACCCTTCAGAATTTGACCTTAATCTATTTTTTAAACTATTGTTTGGTATTGGGGTTTTATTTCTAATTAAGATTCTATTAGAACGTTTAATAGGAAGTTTGTTTGACATAGATGAACTCATCGATTCGTATTTATTTCAAAAAACGACGTTTAAAAATTATGCTGGCTTAGTGTTATTCCCAATCAATGCCATTATAATTTATACGCTAAATCCCTCAAAACCTATCATTTATTCAATTATCGGACTTATTGTATTAATCAATCTTATTGGATTTATTTCTTCATTTAAGAATCATCAAAAATTACTTTTAAATAACATATTCTATTTTATTTTGTATCTTTGCGCACTTGAAATTGGACCCTATCTAATTTTATATAAGTTAATTAAAGATTTCAACGCTTAAAAACACTTTAAGGAATATGACGAAAGTGAAAACGATTTTAGTATCTCAACCAGAACCTAAAATAGAAAATTCGCCTTACTTTGATCTTCAAGAAAAGCAAAAAGTAAAGATAGATTTCAGACCATTCATTCATGTTGAAGGAGTAGAAGCTAAAGAGATAAGACAACAAAAAGTTGATCTTTCTAATTATACAGCTATTATCCTTACAAGTAGAAATTCTGTGGATCATTTTTTTAGAGTTGCAGATGAAATGCGCTTTAAAGTTCCAGATACGATGAAATATTTTTGTCAATCTGAAGCTGTTGCTTATTATCTTCAGAAGTATGTTGTTTACAGAAAACGTAAAATTTATGTTGGTAAACGCACCTTTAAGGATTTATCGCCATTAATTAAAAAGTATAAAGAAGAGAGCTTCTTATTACCTACTACGGACAAATTAAAACCGGAAGTTCCAGAAATACTAAATGGTTTAAATGTAAAATGGAAAGAATCGGTATTTTACAAAACAGTAATAAGCGATTTATCTGATTTAGCAAATGTATACTATGATATTTTAGTATTCTTTAGTCCTTCTGGTATAGAATCTTTATTTCACAATTTCCCTGAGTTTAAGCAGAACGACACTCGAATTGCTGTTTTTGGAAACACGACAATTAAAGCAGTTGAATCTCATGGGTTAAGAGTTGATATTGCAGCTCCAACACCAGAGACACCATCAATGACAATGGCTTTAGAAAAATATATTGATAAGGTAAACAAAGGAAAATAAATCCCTTTTTATAATACTATAAATAAAAAACGTCCTAATATATATTAGGACGTTTTTTTATGATTTATAATACAATCTAGTTATTTCAAAGGTGCACCAGCCATAATCTCATCACTAGCAAATTCTTCAAATTGCTTAAAGTTGTCTCTAAAAGATTGAGATAATTTAAATGCCGTTTTGTAATACCCTTCATCATCATTCCATGTTGATCTCGGACTTAAAACTTCGGTAGGTACATTAGGGCATGTTCTAGGTTGTTTTACACCAAAAACAGAATGTACATGATAGTTATCTTTATTAGCAGCTTCTAAACTTCCGTCCATTGCAGCGCTAATCATTGCGCGTGTAAACTTTAATTTCATGCGCGATCCAACACCATAAGGACCTCCAGTCCAACCTGTATTCACTAGCCATACATTAACACCAGCCTCTTGCATTTTTTTGCTCAACATTTCAGCATACTTCGTTGGGTGTAACGGCATAAATGGAGCGCCAAAACATGCCGAGAAACTTGGTACAGGTTCTGTAATACCAGCTTCAGTTCCTGCAACTTTAGCTGTATATCCAGAAATAAAATGATAAGCCGCCTGTCCTGGTGTAAGCTTAGAAATTGGAGGCAATACGCCAAATGCATCAGCAGTTAAGAAAAATATATTTTTAGGGTTTTTACCAATAGAAGGTACTCTAATATTATCAATATGGTGAATTGGATAACTCACACGTGTATTTTGAGTTATTGATGTATTGGCAAAATCAACATTACCATTATCATCCATAACAATATTTTCAAGAATAGCTCCTTTTTTAATAGCGTCATAAATTTCCGGCTCTTGATCTCTAGACAAATTAATCACTTTAGCATAGCAACCACCTTCAAAATTGAATACTGTATTTTCACTGGTCCAACCATGTTCGTCATCACCAATTAAACTACGATTGGGATCTGTAGACAACGTTGTTTTACCTGTACCTGACAAGCCAAAAAAGATTGCTGTATCTCCATCTTTACCAACATTTGCACTACAGTGCATAGGTAATGTGTTTTTAAACACAGGAAGAACAAAATTGAGTGCAGAAAAAATACCTTTTTTGATTTCTCCAGTATATCCAGTACCACCTATTAAAGCAATTTTGCGTGTAAAATCTAAAATCGCGAAATTATGTTGACGTGTCCCATCAATTTCTGGATCGGCCATAAATCCTGGTGCATTAACAATAGTCCATTCAGCTGAAAAGTCTTTTAATTCTTCCTCTGTAGGGCGTAAAAACATGTTATATGCAAACATGTTACTCCATGGATACTCATTTATAACACGAATATTTAGTCTATAATTGTCATCTGCACAAGCATAGCTATCTCTTACAAAAACTTCCTTTTCAGAAAGATAATTAGTGACTTTATCATATAGTCTCTGAAATTTATCAGCATCAAAAGGGATGTTAATATTTCCCCACCAAATTCGATCTTTTGTAATATCATCTTTTACAATAAATCTATCCATAGGTGAACGACCTGTAAACTCGCCTGTCTTAACAGCCAAAGCACCTGAAGAGGCTTCCTGCCCTTGACCTTTAGAAATAGTAAGTTCTTGAAGTTCGTTTGGAGATAGTTGATATCTTACTTTAGCATTTTTTATACCGTAAGCATCTAACGAAATCGATTTCGTTGCATGTGTATGGTTTACCATAATTTGTTTGTGTTGTTTAAAGTGCAAAATTAAACATTATTTTAAAGTAGCCTGCTAATTTTGAGATTTATCGGCATTGGTTTTCAAAAAGTTTATCAACAATATGATCCAAGCTATAATTAACAGTAAACCACCAATAGGCGTAATGAATCCTATTTGCTTAAAATCGAAACTTGAAAGTTCATTTGTTGCCAGTCCATAAATTGAACCAGAAAAGCAAAATACTCCAAATACAACTAAATAAAAGATGATACTTTTTGCCTTTTTACTAAGTCCGTTATAGCTTCCAATAAACAAAAGAAACAATGCATGGTACATTTGATAACGCACACCTGTTTCGAAGGTTAATTGTGACTCACTAGAGATTAGCGCTTTAAGGCCATGAGCCCCAAAGGCACCAATAATAATGCCTAGAGCTCCTAAAATACTCCCTGCTATTAGAATTTTTTTGTTCATATATAAATTGAATTTTGGTTTTTATAACCCTTTCTATTTAGTAAATTCGTGCTTAAAATTCTTTGTTGTTTTTCTGATTTACAAAAAAACTTCATAAACAAAATTACTCAACTCAACCCATTATGCGAAAGATTTTAGTCATAGGTTCTGGAAAATCTACATCTTACCTTATAAAATATTTATTAGATAAATCTATTGAAGAAGAACTACATATTATTGTAGGGGACATTAATATACTTAATGCCAAAAAATTAATTGGTGGTCATGAAAACGCTAATGCTATTATGCTAGATGTTTTTGACAAATCATCTAGACAAACTGCTATTGAAAATGCCGACATTGTGGTTTCTATGCTGCCTGCCAGATATCATATTGAAGTAGCCAAAGATTGTATAACTTATAGAAAAAACATGGTCACGGCATCCTATGTAAGTGAGGACATGCAAAAACTTAACAAAGCCGTAACTGAAAAAGGATTGGTATTTATGAACGAGATTGGTGTAGACCCAGGAATCGATCATATGAGTGCCATGCAAGTCATAGATGATATACGCGAAAAAGGTGGTAAAATGGTATTATTTGAATCATTTACAGGTGGTTTAGTTGCTCCTGAAAGTGATAATAACCTTTGGAATTATAAATTCACTTGGAATCCTAGAAATGTTGTTGTTGCCGGACAAGGAAGTGCAGCAAAGTTTTTACAGGAAAACTCATATAAGTATATTCCTTATAATAGATTATTTAGACGAACTGAATTTTTAGAAATAGATGGTTTCGGGCGTTTTGAGGCGTATGCTAACCGAGATTCTCTTAAGTATCAATCGGTTTATGGATTAGATACTATTAAAACTTTATATCGCGGAACCATGCGTCGTGTTGGTTTTAGTCGTGCTTGGAATATGTTTGTGCAATTAGGCTTAACAGACGATAGTTATACTATTGACGATAGTGAAAACATGAGCTATCGTGATTTTGTTAATGCCTTTCTCCCTTACAGCCCTACCGATTCTGTTGAATTAAAATTTAGACACGCCCTTAAAATAGATCAAGATGATATTGTTTGGGATAAACTAGAGGAATTAGATTTTTTCAGTAAAACCAAAATGGTAGAACTCAAAAAAGCAACGCCAGCACAAATTCTTCAAAAAATATTAATGGATAGCTGGACGCTTGAAGAAGATGATAAAGACATGATTGTTATGTACCACAAGTTTGGATATGAACTTGACGGAAACATGCATCAAATAGATTCTACAATGGTTACTATTGGAGAAGATCAAACCTATACCGCAATGGCAAAAACAGTAGGTTTACCAGTGGCTATAGCAACATTAGCTATTTTAAACGAAAAAATCACAACACCTGGTGTTCAAATTCCAATCACCAAAGAGGTTTATGAACCTATTTTAAGGGAGTTGGAAGACTTCGGAATTCAATTTTCTGAAAAAGAAGTTCCATATTTAGGGTACAACCCATTAAACATTTAAGACGTATTGCTTATGAAAATGGTCAATCAGAATATACAAATTGATGGTATCGATAAAAAGATTCTACGTGCATTAATGGCAGATGCCAGAACTCCTATTTTGGAAATTGCACGATTGGTTGGTATTTCGGGTGCTGCCATACATCAACGCTTAAGAAAACTCGAGAAATCTGGTTTAATTTCTGGTTCTAAGTTTGTTATAAATCCGAAAGTTTTAGGGTATACAACCATGGCATTTATTGGCATTTATTTAGATAAAGCTATAAGTAACCCTGAGGCGGTTAAACAATTGAAAAAGATTCCTGAAGTGTTAGAATGCCATTATACCACTGGAAATTGGAGCATTTTTATTAAGGTGCTTTGCAAGGATAATGAGCATTTAATGCATGTTCTTAATCATGATATTCAATCCATTACAGGTGTTTCAAGAACTGAAACTTTTATTTCCTTAAATCAACAAATTGAACGTCAAATTAAGATATAAGCTATCTTAGCTTAATCCATACTAAAAAAAAGCAACCTCATGAGGTTGCTTTTTTTTTAGAGTTGGTTGGTTATTACTTAACAGATAACTTCTTGGTAATTGCATTACTTTCAGAAGAAATCGTAACTAAATACAATCCTGTAGAAAGTAACGAACTCATATCTAAATTTTTATCACTAGTTGTACCTTCTAAATTATAGGTTACAATGGTACGACCATTTAAATCTGATACAACAACCTTATCTAATGCCACACCAGCATTTTTTATTGTAATATTTCCATCGGAAGGGTTAGGCAAAATGTCTATACTTTGTTCTAATGAAGACACTTCATCTGTACTCAATGTGTCAACAATATCTACATTAATATTGTGGAATCCGAAATCATTCAAATCGTCGGTATCAGAAGGTATAATATTAATCTGCGTTATACTCAAGGCATTTGCAGCATTAGTTATTGTTAAAGCACCTGCTCCCAAAGGGTAAGCCGTAGGGTTAGAAATAAAGGCATTATCTTGGTTTGTTACAGAAATAGTTCCAGCTCCAAGCGTGTCATAATCAATACTATTCAAGTTAAAGTTTGTAGGCATTCCATTTTTTGTAATAGTTAACCTATGAGGTGTTAGCGGATCTATGGCGCTTAGAAAAAACACAAGATCTCCTCCTCCTAAATTGTCTAATTCCTCATTCCCCGAATGATTGACCGTTAACACGTAGGTGTCTGGTCCACTTACAATTGTTTCAGTAATTACGGTACCATTATCTACTGCAGTATCGATGGTAAAATTTAAAGTTTGGGCCGTAAGAACCGAAGACATTAAAAAAAGTAAAATGTAAATTTGTTTCATAATATAAGTATTTAATAAATAGATTTGGAATCACAAGATAAGACATTTAAACTTCTGATTACCAATAAATAAAAATCAATTAATAATTATTTTCTTTACCGCAGAGCCTTCTTTAGACGATACTGTCATTAGGTAAACTCCTGCTGACAACTTCGAACTCATGCTTACATCAACATTTCCAATAACACCATTTAAATTTTTAGTAAAAACGGTTCTTCCATTGAGATCAGACACAACTATTTTTTCTAAAGCGATAGTGGTATTTTTTAAGGTGATGTCTCCATTGGATGGATTTGGAAAAACGCTAACATTGTTTTCTAACAAAGAGCTTTCGTCTACACCAAGTGTATCAAGAATATCAATATCGATATTATGAAATCCAAAATCATTTAAATCGTCTGTATCCGTTGGGAAAATTTTAATTTCAGTAATATCAAAACCATTACTAGGATCAGAAATAAATAAGGTTCCTGCACCTAACGGATAAAATGTTGGAGCTGAAATAATCTCATCATTTTGATTTCTAACCGAAATGGTTCCTGCACCTAAAGTATCATAATCAATACTATTAAGTTTGAAATTAACAGGCTCTCCATTTTTGGTAACTTTTAAAACATGAGGAGTAAGTGGATCAATAGCGCTCAAAAAGAACACCAGATCTCCGCCTCCTAAGTTGTCGAGTTCCTCATTTCCTGAGTGAGCGACTGTAAGCACATAAGTATCTGATCCAAGGGTAATAGTTTCTGTAATATTAGTACCATTGTCTACAGCGGTATCGATAGTAAAATTTAGATTTTGGGCTACACTATTAAGGCTTATAAACAGCGAAAAACACCAAACAATGGTGCCAAATAGTGATTTCTTTGAATAAGTGTAGTTTGTTTTCATAATGAATAATTTAATGATTAATAGCTTTTTATATTTTTAAGATACTACTTAAAACAAATAAATTGCTGATATCCAGCTATTTATCGTTAAACAGATTAATATTTTGGTTTAACGCTATGTTTCTCAACAATAAGCATCTTAGAAACGCAAAGAATATCTATTGATTAGATATTCTTTGCATCATTATTCTTTATTAACTTCTTGGAGGGAAAATCCCTTCTAATGCGATAATATAGTTCACCGCTAAAAATGGTTGCATATTATCATGAGACTGGTTACCACCAGTATTATTAGTTTGAATAGCATCTCCTGCCATTTTAACATTTTTGGCAGTAGCGTAAGATCCACCTTCGGCTGGATAAGCATTCGTTGGATTAGTCGTTCCTTGTCCACGTCCTACTGGACTTGTAGCTTCAATCGTTCCTGTATGGCTATGCGCTGGAATTTGAGTCACGTTTAAAGTCACTCTATTCTCTCCCCCTTTTTGACCAAGTGTTACAGGGTCAACTCCTGGGCCGTTACCAGCATGTAATGCCGCTCTACCTCTTAAATCTGGTAAGGCGAACGTTGTTCTCCCGTCACCTCCGTAAGTGGTTCCTAAAATTGAAAATAATGCCGTATGACTTGCAATTGGTAATAGTTGGCCGTCACATAATGCCCAATTTCTTGGGGCAAAATTTCCTCCAAACATCATAATTTGTCCGATGTATTGTTCCATAATAGTCTAATTTTTTAATTGTTAATAGATTACAAATTTGACAGAAAACCCTCTAATTTTTAAGCGCAAAACCACTACATATTCAAATCACGTAGAAATACCTGTTTTTTTAAATAGCTCTGTTTTTTTAATACAATTTGAGTAGCTTTAAGGATTATTAATCAACTTTAAATTAAATATTATGAAAGAAAGTGTAATCAAAACTAAAAAGAACCCCATCGATATCAACGATGCCATTTCTTATGTTAAGCTCTGGCAACAAAAACAGCCTAACAATTGTAAAGCTTTTTTAATTCCTGCTAAAGATTTAATTGACACCCTTGAAGAAATGTTAGTCATCAAAAAGGAGGCTGACGGAAATTATTCGCTTAATAATATCGAACAATCGGGTATAAGAGCTTATATGGCAATAGACCCGCAAGAAACAGATGGCTATGGTGAAAAATTAGTGATAGTTGGAACCAGCATAGATTGTAATGGTGTACATAGAGATATTGTACAAGGTGAAAAATCTCCAGGCTGTCCAAATGGAGAAGTAGATAATTTAGTTTCTGTTTTAACAGGAAGTGGTGCTTATGACCTGACTACACCTTGTCCAAACACATGTGATAGATTAAGTCCATTTATTTATTAAAAAATGATAGAAAAAGTAATTTTACTTATGGGAAGCGGTTTTCTATTGGTAAATACCATATTATATGTTAGGGCTTACAATAAAAGTGTAAGCCTTAATATATTTACACTTTACCTTTTAGTAACTCTTATAATTCAATTACTGTTTAATTATATGTTTTTAATAGGAAAGACGAATCTCTTTTTATCTCATTTCTATTTCATTTTTCAATTTACTCTTTTGAGTTTATTCTATAGAGCTTTATTTAAAAAAAATAGGCATAAAAGGATTGTTGAAACTGTATTTGTTTGTGTACTTATTATTCTCGCAATACAATACATAAATAATCCCATGTTGTATTACAAATTCAACTTATTAGAAATCATATTAACCTCCCTAAGCATTGTTACCTTTTCTGTAATGTATTTTTATAACACGCTCACAGAGAAAATGCAATGCATGTATCTTAACTACGGAATATTCATATATCTCCTAACAAGCACACTTATATTTTGCTCAGGAAATTTTGTTACTTCAAGTAACGCTAGCTTAAATAAGTTACTTTGGTTTATCAACTCCTTATTATTTGTTGTTTACCAAATTCTTATTTTTACACAATGGTATAAATCTCTTAAGTCTAAAACTTAATTTTAAATTGGAAGATAATACATTCATAAGTATCGTTGGAATAAGTATCTGCTTATTGATTATAATGGCAGTTACTTTAATCTCGTTCTTCCATTATACCAAAAAAAAAATTATCGAGAAAGAGGTTGAAAAGATTAACATTAAACTCGATCATCAAAAAAAGATATTACAAACCACAATAAAGGTTCAAGAAAAAGAACGCAATCGTATTGCTCAAGACTTACATGATGCTATTAGTTCAAAATTAAATGTGGTGAGTTTAACGACCAACGTTTTAATTGAAGACGAAACCATTTCTAGTGAACATAAAGAAGCTCTAAATCATATTTTAGATATTACCACAAGAACGCTAGAGAGCTCCAGAAAAATTGCGCACGAATTAATGCCTCCAATTTTAGACAAGTTTGGTTTAAAAGTGGCTTTAGAAGAGTTGTTTGAAGAGTTTACATCAAACACATCTATAAAAATAAATCATCAAATTGAACCCCTAAATCAATTAGATAGAAATAGCGAACTTCATGTGTTTAGAATCGCACAAGAACTAATTAATAACGCCTTAAGACATGGCAAAGCAGACCTACTACAAATGCATTTAAAAAAACAGAAGCAAGGCTTTGAACTCGTTTTCAAAGATAATGGCATTGGATTCGACGTCAATGAACATAAAAAGAAATCCGGAATTGGATTACAAAATATTAAGAGTAGAGTTGCGATATTGAATGGGCAACTTTTTGTTGAGAGCTCTAAAAAAACGGGAAGTATATTCACAATTAATTGTTACTCTTATGGATACTAAAATCACAATTGCAATAGCCGATGACGAGCTATTATTTAGACAAGGGCTTATTTCAATTTTAAGCAAAGAAAAACACTTAGACATTTTATTTGATGCAGAAGATGGTAACCATTTAATGGAACAACTACGCTCGGCAAAGCAGTTGCCAGAAATTGTGATCACAGATTTAAAAATGCCTGGTCTTAATGGTGTTGAAACCACAAAACTTATTCGTAAAGAATACCCAGATATTAAAATTATTGCGCTTACCAGTTATTTTAGTAAGCCATTCATTATTAATATGATTTCTATTGGAGCTGTCGCTTATTTAGCAAAAAACAGTACTCCAAAATTGATGCTTACTACCATTAAAGAAGTTGCCGACAAAGGGTTTTATTATGATGAACAAGTGATGAAATTTATTCATGAAGGGTTATTAAATAATAATGACCAAATCAAGAAATCTAACTTTGACACAACCTATTTTACCAAACGAGAAAAAGAGGTGTTAGATTTAATATGTAAGCAGTTTACAACGAACGAAATTGCCGAAAAACTATTTATAAGTCCGAGAACCGTTGATGGTCATCGTAATAATTTATTACTGAAGACAGAAGCTAAAAATCTTGCTGGTTTGGTAGTGTATGCCATTCAAAATAAATTGGTAAACCTCGAAGAGCAATTCTAATTAAACAAAAAAAAAGCATCCTTTTCAGAATGCTTTTTTTCATACATAATATTTAGAATAATTAATCTCTCGACATAAAAATTTGCAAGACATACCAGAACAGTAGCATTAACGATGCAAACAATCCTAAAGCCGCAGGAATGTAATCCTCGGTTGAATATTTGTGTACCATATTAGAGGTTTGATATAAAATCGAACCGCCTGCTAATAGACACATGGCCACAGAAAACCATAGACCAAGATTAAATCCAAAAAGTAAACCAGCAACAATTAATCCCATAGCGATAAAAAAGCCAATTGTTAATCCTGTTCTTAAAAATGAAAAGTCCTTTTTAGTCACAAATACTATGGCAGACAACCCTGTAAACAAAGACAAGGTTACAATGGAAGCCTGATATAACACATCTCCACCATCGGCCAAAAATGTTGTTGCGATATACAGCAGTGGAACAAAAATAAAAGCCTCGGCTAAAATATATAAACCATAAGCGAGATACTGCTTATTCTTATCTTGAGTTTTTAGAGCCATTCCCTCGGCATAATTGGTAATAAACATAAAACCACCAAGCATGATTAACCATCTCCAGCCTTGCGTCATAGACATCGCAAAACTAACAATAGCATCACTTTGTAATAAGAGCCATTCAAACATGATAAAAACGAGAACACCACCAGCTACATGAGCATAGGTTTTTTTGTAAAAAGCTACACGATCTGTAGCAGATAAAGCGCTCAACATCAATTTGTTATTAGTATTGTGAAAAGGGCTTTGGTTAGAATTTTCCATAGGTTAATTGATTTAATAAATCTAAAATAATAAAAACAAAACCGAATCCCGTGTAAAAAAACGAAATTCGGTTGAACTCTTGTTTATAAGGTCGTATTAATCGCGCCCTCCAAACACTTGAAGTGCCCAATACAGAAGAGACGCCAAAGCTCCAATAGCTGCAACAAGATAGGTTCTTGCTGCCCATTTTAATGCGTCCTCAGATCCTTTATACTCCTCTGGAGTAACTACATTTTTGTTTTTTAACCAAGCTAAGGCTCTGTTACTCGCATCGTATTCTACAGGTAAAGTAATAAAGCTAAATAACGTAGCAAATCCCATAAATACCAATCCTGCAACCGCAACCCAATAGCCTAAGCCAACACCTGCTGCTGCTCCTAATACCAATCCGCCAATAACTAACCATTGCGACATGCCAGAAGTTACACTTACAATTGGCACTAGTGCCGAACGCATTCCTAAAGCACTGTATGCTTGCGCGTGTTGTACTGCATGACCAACCTCGTGTGCTGCTACAGCCGCTGCTGCTGCATTACGTTGATTGTAGACTGCCTCACTTAAATTTACCGTTTTATTTTTTGGATTGTAATGATCTGTTAACTGACCTGCCACAGAAATCACCTCAACATCTGTAATTCCATTATCTGCAAGCATTTTCTCAGCTACTTCTCGTCCGCTCATACCATTGCGCAATTGCACTTTAGAGTATTTCGCAAATTTTTGTTTTAATTGATTACTTACTAACCAGCTTACCAATGCTATGGCTCCAATTAATACGTAATATCCCATCATTCCGTTCATAATTATAAAAATTAAATTGTTACTATTCTAGTACAAAAAGTAAGCCAATTTGTAGCTAGGGAAATTTTGTCAGTTATTGTTTTGTTAAAATGGCTTTTTGTATAACCGTTACTGGATAATTCGTCACATTCACTGCATCTCCTCCATTATCACTGCTCGTTTTGTCAGTCATATCTGAATATACAATCTTGAACTCCATTTTATTCTCATAAAACGTTTCGGTAGTTGTTATCAAACTACTCTCAACATCAAAAACACTATAAAGTGTATTATCAATATAATTGGCGTTGAGTACAATACCATTGTTTTCATCTATTAAAAACTCGCCTTTAGATTTATCTTTTACTTTTAAAGTGTAGTTCTTTTCAGAGGGCTTATTATTCACCAACACAATAAATTTATAGCTGTAAAGATCAGTAGAATCTGTAGCCTTTAAATGAAATTCCATAGGCAGGCTTTGTTTGCCTTTAGAACTTGTAATGACCAAATCGCCTTTATAAACTCCTAAATAATCATCTGGAAAAACCTTGTCTTGCGCATTAAGACTAAAACAGGCAAATAAACCAAGCAGTAAGAAAACGGTTCTCATAATCGTTGTTTTAGTAAAAGTAATGAAAGTTCTTGATACTGCTCACTTTTATAAAACGCAGAAAGTCATTTATAGACACTCTTAAACCTCTATTCTTTAAAGGGTGTTAGGACTACTTGAGCAACGACATTATTATAAAGCAACACAACCAATCTGTCTTGTTCAGATTTAAAAAAACTTGGCGCATTTCCTAGTTTATATAGTAAGGTGTCTCCTCCTGCTTCTAGTGTCATTTCGGGCTCACCTAATAGTGATATCACCTCATCTTTTGTTTTGCCAATGAGCAATTTACTTTCAACAATGTCATTGGCCATTTTGTAACGTTGGGTTGGATTCGTAATCCATTTTGATTGGTCAAACCGTTCTTCAAATAACCAAATTAAGCTACTAGCAGATATAAAGGCTACGAAGAAGAACAATATAATCTTATCATATTTTTTAATCTGCAGCCTCATGTTTTTAACCTACTATATTGACAATTTTGCCAGGAACTACAATTACTTTTTTAGGTTCTCGTCCTTGTAATTGCGCAATGGTTTTTTCATGAGCCATGACTGTTTTCTCAATATCATCCTTACTCATATCTAAAGGTAGCTCCAATGTAAATCGCATTTTACCATTAAAAGAAATAGGATAATTCTTACTGCTTTCTACCAAGTGTTTTTCTTCAAACTTCGGAAATGGAGCTGTCGAGATCGATTGGTCATGCCCTAGTTTACTCCATAATTCTTCAGCAATATGTGGCGCATAAGGAGATATTAATACCAGTAACGGTTCTAGTATGGCCTTACTTGTACACTTTTGAGCTGTCAATTCGTTCACAGCAATCATAAAGGTGGATACTGATGTATTGAATGAAAAGTTCTCGATATCGTCTTCTACCTTTTTTATGGTTTTATGAAGGGTTTTTAAGTTGTCTTTTGTGGCCTCTGCATCGTTTACTTTAAGTCCATTGTCATCCACATACAGTTTCCACAGTTTCTTTAAGAATCCGTGAACACCAGTAATACCAGCAGTATTCCAAGGTTTGGCTTGCTCTAATGGTCCTAAGAACATTTCATAAAGACGTAAACTATCGGCTCCATATTGTTCACAAATACTGTCTGGGTTAACGACATTAAACCAACGCTTTGACATTTTTTCAACTTCGCGACCAACAATATAATTACCTTCTTCAAGAATAAATTCAGCATTTTCAAACTGTGGTTGCCATTGTTTAAGTTTTTCGATATCTATCTCATCAGAAGCGTTTACGATATTTACGTCTACTCTTATTTCTTCAACATCGTGACCTTCTTTTAACCCCTTGGACACATAAGTATTAGTCCCTGAAACTCTATAAACAATCGCACTCGTCCCCAAAATCATCCCTTGGTTGATCAACTTTTTAAACGGTTCATCTACACCAACAAAACCTCTGTCGTGCATAAACTTCACCCAAAAACGTGAGTAGAGTAAATGTCCTGTGGCGTGCTCGCTACCTCCAATATATAAATCTACATTTTCCCAATACTTTAGCGCATCCTCGGTTGCAAAATGCTCACCTCTATTGGCAGCTTCTTCCATATATCTAAAGAAATACCAAGAACTTCCTGCCCAACCTGGCATCGTGTTTAATTCTAATGGATAAATACCATTGTCATGAGACCCTTCGACTCCGCTCAGGGTGACAAGATTATTAGATACTATTGTGTTAGTGTTCGTATCCCAAGCCCAAACATCGGCACGACCTAATGGTGGCTCACCTTCTTCTGTTGGCAGGTATTTTTCAACCTCTGGTAAACGTACTGGTAAATGTTCAAGATCTATCATTTGAGGCATCCCTTTTACGTAATACACCGGAAACGGTTCTCCCCAATAACGTTGGCGCGAAAACACAGCATCTCGCAATCTGTAATTGGTTTTACCTTCGCCTTGACCCAATTGTTCCAATTCATAAATGGCACGTTTGGTTGCTTTTTTATAATTCATTCCGTTAAGGAAATCACTATTAGCGATAATCGTATTTTCTTTATCTGAAAAGGCTTCTTCGGAAATATCTACACCTTCAAAAATATTCGGAATTGGAATATTAAAGTGCTTTGCAAAATCGTAATCGCGTTGGTCACCACAAGGTACAGACATTACTGCTCCTGTTCCGTAACCTGCCAATACGTAATCACCAATCCAAATAGGAATGGGCTCTTTTGTAAATGGATGCTCTGCATAAGCTCCCGTAAAGACACCTGAAATCGTCTTAACGTCTGCCATACGATCACGTTCACTACGCTTTGCTGTAGCCTCAATATAGGCTTCAACTTCAGCTTTTTGTTCGTCTGTTACAATTTGTGATACCAAGTCATGTTCTGGAGCTAAAGTCATAAAAGACACGCCATAAATGGTATCTGGTCGTGTTGTAAACACATCAATTACGGCATCGTGGTCATTCACATTAAACGTAACGCTAGCCCCAACAGATTTCCCTATCCAGTTACGCTGACTCTCTTTAAGTGAGTCTGTCCAATCAATAGTATCTAATCCTTGAAGTAAGCGTTCTGCATAGGCCGAAATTCGCATACTCCATTGGGTCATTTTTTTTCGAATAACGGGATGTCCTCCACGTTCGGAAACACCATTAACGATTTCATCATTGGCCAAAACTGTTCCTAATGCAGGACACCAGTTGACTTCGGTTTCTGCCAAATAAGTCAATCTATATTTTAATAAAATGTCTTGCTTCTTTTCCGAAGAAAATTGATTCCATTCTTCTGCAGTAAACACATTCACATTATCATCGCAAACGGCTTCAACAGATTCATTTCCTTCCGAAGAAAATACTTTTTCTAATTCTGAAATTGGAAAAGCGCTCTGGTGATTTTTACAATACCAAGATTCAAACAATTGGATAAAAATCCATTGTGTCCACTTATAATAATCTGGATTACTGGTACGTACTTCTCTACTCCAATCGAATGAAAACCCAATTTGGTCGAGTTGACGACGATAGGTTTTTATGTTAGTTTCTGTAGTTATTGCTGGGTGCTGTCCTGTTTGAATAGCGTACTGCTCTGCAGGCAATCCAAAACTATCATAGCCTTGAGGATGCAATACGTTAAACCCTTTATGACGCTTATAACGCGCATAAATATCACTTGCAATATAACCTAATGGGTGCCCTACATGTAAGCCTGCTCCACTAGGATAAGGGAACATATCTAACACGTAATATTTAGGCTTGTCGCTTTTATTTTCAGCTTTAAAGGTATGGTTGTCTGCCCAATATTTTTGCCATTTGGCTTCAATCTCATTAAAATGATAACTCATGGTTTCTTTGCAAATTTAGACCGCAAATTTAAAGGTATTACAACACATTTAAAAGTTTAAGCGTTGTAAACCTTAAACAAACAAATTGTTTTTTATTTTTACAGCATTAATCTGTTCTATTTATGGCATCATCTTTTGATCAATATCAAAAACGAAAATTAATTTCCTCTTACTTCTCTGTAGTCATTAGTATCGCTTTAGTCCTGTTTTTATTGGGCTGTTTAGGTTTATTGGTTTTAAATGCCAAAAAAGTAGCAGATCATTTTAGAGAGCAAGTTGTGGTTACTATTTATTTGAACGACTCGGCAAAAGATGTAGAAGTTAATCAGCTTCAAAAAAGTTTAGCCATGGCAGATTACACCAAAGAGGCAAAATATGTATCGAAGGAAGAGGCCGCTCAAATTGTTAAGTCTGATCTTGGTGAAGATTTTACGGAATTCTTAGGGACTAACCCGTTGCAAAATTCTATCGATGTATACTTAAATGCAGATTATGTAACTAACGAAACTTTAGATGGCATCACTGCCGAACTAGCTAACAAGGCGTTTATTGAAGACATTAAATATGATAATAACCTCGTTGAATTAATGAATGATAATGTCAAAAAGATTACGTTTTGGGTACTTATCCTTAGCGCTGTTTTTACGTTAATTGCAGTGTTATTGATTAATAGTTCCATACGATTGGCTGTATATTCTAAACGTTTTATTATTAAAACGATGCAAATGGTAGGCGCCACTAAGCGTTTCATTAGAAAACCCTTTGTATTTAAAAGTATCCAATTAGGAATTATTGGTGCTATAGTCGCCTTGATAGGTATGGGCGTTGTACTTTATTATCTCAATAAAACTTTTCCAGAGTTAGAATTACTTCAAAAACCTGTATTAATTAGCGCGTTATTTATTGGTATTTTTCTCTTAGGTATTTTAATTACTTGGGTAAGTACATTTATCGCAACACAGCGCTTCTTAAACTTAAAGACAGATCAATTGTATTATTAGATGGATAGGTCTTTTTTTAAGAGAGTATTTTGGGTTATTATAGCTATAGCCTTATACTTTTTTATAAACTCAGATTTAGGGAAAGCACTATTTTCAGATTACGAAGATTACAAACCATTTGACCTTGAGATTGTCCAAGTTCTTTATATTGTAATACCACTTGCTTTGCTTTCTGCAATCGTTATATTTTGGGTGTCTACTGAAAAGGATCTCTTTATTAGAATAGCAAAAAGTTTTGCTTATAGTATTTTTATCGGACTTACATTAGGAGTGATTATTGCCGCTTTCGACTCGGCTTTTGTATTTCAAGTCAATAGATTATATACAAAAAAAACAGTGCTAAAATCGTATAAAATAAAGTATATTAGAGACGTGGATGATACATTTGAAGTTACATTAAGAACTTCAAATAATAAAAATGGATTTACTGTTTTTAATAAATTCACTCCTGAAGATGAGTCTCGGTTACGCGAAAAACAAGTAATTACAATCGAAACAGGTGTAGGTCTTTTTGATAGACCCTTCTTATTTCTTGGAAAACTAAAAACATATTAAAACATAAAACCAATGGCTGTAAAAAATCGTATTAATTTGTTCACATGCATTATTACAATGGCGTTGACTTTAACCTTAGTCACATCATGTAAAACAGAATCACCAGGATTGCCAGAAAGCTTTGATTATGGTAAGGTTGAAAACGGCGTGTATACTAATGACTATTTTAAGATGCGTGTTCCTTTTGATACAAGTTGGGACGTACAATCTGAAGAAGAACGAAAAGAGATTTCAGAGTACGGCAAAGAACTTGTTGAAGACGAAGATTTAAAACGCGCTATAGATGCATCATCTATTAATAACGCTAGTTTATTTACGGCATATCAATATGAACTAGGATCGACACTAGGCTACAACCCTTCTATATCCATTATTGCCGAGAATGTAAGTCAGCATCCACAAGTAAAACACGGACAAGATTATTTAAAAGAAGCTCAAAAAATAATGGAACAAATGCAAATGGATTATACTTTTAACTATCTAGATGCGCCTAAAACTATTGGGAATCATTCTTTTGATATGATGAATGTTGATGTAGACTATTTAGGTTCGGAGTTTCATCAACAGTATATGGCTACAATAACAAAAGGGTTTTGTTTGTTACTGGTGATTTCTTATGATACAGACGAACAACGTGAAGAACTTGAGGCCATGGTTAATCGCATTGTATTTACTGAAGGACAGTCTAAAAAGAAAAGCTAGACGTTATACTATATGGGATAAAAAACCGTTATCCTCGTATCAACCAATACCCTAGTCATGAAAAAACAGCGTTCTTTTTTTGTTCTAGCCCTCAGTCTTATTATCATAATTCTCTTATCATTTCATTCCTGCATCATTGAAAATCCGAAACCCGAAGAATGTGATGTTGAAATCGAAAAAATTATCAGCATTAAAGAAGGAACCTCCTTTGATATTATTTTTAGTGATGACCATGGAGATCACTACTATATTAATCGCGGATTAGAACGTGGGCTAAATTTAGATTCTCTTAACGCAAAAGTTTTAAATAAAACTGTTACTTTGCACCTACCAAAACTATTTTTTGGAACTTCAGAGCATATAGCACAACTTGCTATTGACGATGAAATTATTTTTACTGAGTTTAATACTGAGGCAAATAGCAAAGAGGATTAATATAAGATTATGGGAGAACAGAAACGTAAAGAAACTGCAAAAGGTGAATTTATCTTCGGAAAGAAGAACTATAAATTTATGCTTATAGGCTTGGCTTGTATTGCCATTGGTTTTATTTTAATGTCTGGTGGAGGTAGTGATGATCCTAATGTATTCGACCCTTCAATTTTTAGTTGGAGACGTATAAGATTGGCACCAACATTGGTCTTAATAGGATTTGGAATTCAGGTTTATGCGATTTTATTAAATCCTAACAAAGGATCTAAATCTTAAAAATCAACTCTTTTTAACAATAGCTGCATCTATTTTGATATTTTTGCCTCATGGATATCATCGATTCAATTGTATTAGGAATTATTCAAGGGCTTACCGAGTTTTTACCAGTATCTTCAAGTGGTCATCTCGAATTAGGTAAAGCCATTCTTGGAGATAATTCTGTTCCAAAAGAAAGTTTATTATTTACTGTAGTCTTACATTTTGCAACGGCATTAAGCACTATGGTTGTGTTTAGAAAAGACATTATAGATCTTGCTAAAGGGGTTTTAAAATTTGAGTGGAACGACGACTTAAAGTTTGTATCTAAAATCGCTTTATCTATGATACCTGCTGTTATCGTAGGTCTCTTTTTTGAAGATCAACTTGAACAATTATTTGGTGGCAACATTTTACTCGTAGGCTGTATGCTTATTGTAACTGCTGCGCTTTTGTTTCTAGCAGATAGAGCGAAAGACACCAATAAAAAAGTGAGTTTTTCTAATGCCTTTATTATTGGAATTTCCCAAGCCATTGCTATGCTTCCAGGTATTTCAAGATCTGGCGCAACCATCTCAACATCAGTATTATTAGGAAACGATAAAACCAGAGCTGCTCGTTTCTCTTTTTTGATGGTAGTACCATTAATTTTCGGGAAAATTGCTAAAGATATAGTAAGTGGAGATATTAGTTATGAAAGTGCCAACTTTACAACATTAGGTTTTGGTTTTGTTGCTGCCTTTATTTCTGGCTTATTTGCATGTACTTGGATGATAGCTCTTGTAAAGAAAAGCAAGCTCTCATATTTCGCACTTTATTGTGTTATTGTAGGTATCACAGCTATCATTTTTACTTTACTATGAAAACAGGAGAAGATTTCCAATCTGGAGAGGTTTTACTTATAGACAAGCCATTAACATGGACGTCCTTTCAAGCTGTAAATAAATTGCGTTGGGAGATTAGACAGGCTTTTAATATTAAAAAAATCAAAGTAGGACATGCTGGGACTTTAGATCCACTTGCCACAGGTTTATTGATTATCTGTACAGGCAAAATGACCAAACAAATTAATACGTTTCAGGGTCAGGATAAAGAGTACACAGGCACCTTTGTTTTGGGAAGTACAACACCATCTTACGATTTAGAAACAGAGATTAATGAAACCTTTCCTACTGAGCACATTTCCGAAGGTTTAATTCATGATACCGTTCAACAGTTTATAGGACATATCGAACAGTTTCCTCCTGTATTTTCGGCATTAAAAAAAGATGGTAAACGTTTATACGAATACGCTCGTGCCGGTGAACAGGTAGAGATAAAATCTCGAACAGTAAACATTTCAGAATTTGAAATCACAGCTATTGATGCTAATCATCTTAATTTTAGAGTGGTTTGCAGTAAAGGTACTTATATTAGGTCTTTAGCGCACGACTTTGGGAAAGCACTGAACTCTGGAGCACATCTCTCGGCATTACGTCGTACGAAAATTGGAACATTCGATGTGAAAAATGCAATAGCTCCAGAAGATTTTATTGCAAGACTCTCTTCGGAATAATTCTTGATATCTATTTTGCTTCTAACTAAAAAATTATGAAGCATCTTTATACACTACTTCTTTTATTTTATTTTACCGCAGGTTTTTCACAAGAAGAAGACAAGACGAACGGGTTATTTTATAAGGTCTCGTTATCTGCAACGTTAACCACTAACGATAATTATACTATTGCCAACGACGATGGCGAATCATTTATTAACCTCAACGGTCTTTTTATAAACAACACGATTGGCTATCAATTTGATACGAGATCCAGTATAGGACTTAATGTGGAATACGATCATTACATCGATCAAAATTTAAATTTCCTGCCAGTCTATCTCGATTTTACTTATAATATTTTGGATTTTGACGATCAAGTATTTGTTCGTGGTGGCTATGGAAAATTAGTCGATTTAGGAAAAGCCTTTGAAAATGGAAACACATATAAAGTAGGAATTGGTTATCGTGCTTATGATGATAATTTTAAAAACTCCTTTTTAATTGGTTTCGATTTTAGTAGGAAACGCTTTGGTTTTAGACAAACTGAAAAGCTCTCAAGCTTCGCCATTTTCCTCGAATTTATGCTCTTTTAATCCAATTTGCCTATATTGACGTATATATAAGACAAACTATATTTAAATTTTTGCCTACTTGAATTTTGTTGAAAAACATAAAGCACTACTTATAACGTCCTTAATTACAGGAACGATAGTTCTTGGTATGTTCAGTTTTCATATTAAGAAAAAGTCTGAATTTATAGCTGAAAGTTATTATGAAATTGAACCTCAAACCATTGAGGAACTCGAAAAATTGGAACGTCTAAAAGCATTAGAAGACAAGGAAAACGCTAATCCTAAAACCAACGAAGCCTTTAATGAGGATGAAGAGTTCAAGGAAATGATGCGTAATTTTAAATCTATGAATTCTCAGCCAGAAGAAGACACTTCTGATACACCTGATGAACCCATTGAAGACGCTTCAAATACCACAGATGATGTGATGACCTCTAATTCTAATTCATCATACAGTAATTCTAAAAACTACGCTTTACAAGAAAAGGAAAGAAAAACTTTCAATAAAGCCAACGATATATTGGCAATGCATACACCTAAAGAAAGCACAAAAAACAGTAAAGGCAATGCCAATAGTAGTGTTTCATTTTCATTGACCAATCGTAATAAAGTAAAGTTACCACCTCCAGTATATTTATGTGAGGTAGGTGGAAAAATTGTAATAAATATTACGGTAAACGCTCAAGGTCAGGTAACCGACACTTATATCAATTCGTCTTCGTCTAGTAAAAATCAGTGTTTAATTGATACGGCTTTAGAATATGCTCAAAATGCTGTATTCTCTGATGCTAAACGAAAAAGTCAGATTGGTTCTATTACTTATTATTTCCAAGGCAAATAACTACACGCCTAAAAGCGCAACGATATCACTAATTATATTTTGACCTTTATCTTTGTTGTACCACACTTGTAAATCTTCTTTAAACTCTGGAGTTAACGTACCGTGTTCTTCTTTGTAATCGTTCACCAACTGAGTTGCCTTACTAGGTCTAGGTCCAAACGTATGCACAATTTCTTCTGTGGTATGATCAATCATAATCAATTTTGCAATGGCACGACCACCATTTGTTAAAAACTGATCCATTAATTCTTCATTCTCATCTCTAAATACCAATTTTAAATCGATGCCTTCCGATAAGTCTGCAAGTTTATTTAGTACAGGTATTACGTGCGCTGCATCACCACACCAACTCTCTGTAATAACTAACCAAGTCACGTGTCCGTCAAATTTGACTAATCGTTCTTTAATCTCTTCAGATACTTTAACCGTTTTATCCCAACGTTTCATTCGTCTATCGTTAAGCATAGTATAATTAACCAATGCATCGGTTTTCTCATTTCCGCTTGTAGAGCCATCCTCAACATATTGATGCACGAGTGTGCGATAATCTTGATACGAAATTCCTTTTTTCAAGCTCTCGGTTATAATGTCTTTTACTGTTATATGTTCCAATGTTGTCATAGTATTTATTTGTGCAATTTAAAGTAAACAAATGCAATGAAAAATGATTTTAATCATGAAATTATTCAAGCACATTACATCGTGTAGACATAAGACGTATTATTAACAAAAAACTTACTACTTTTAAAGTTCAATACAATTTATTATGACTAAACACAGATGCGGTTGGTGTGAAGGAAATACACTTTATGAGGCTTATCACGATGAGGAATGGGGCGTACCTGTTCATGATGACGACACTTTATTTGAATTTTTAATATTAGAAACATTTCAGGCGGGTTTAAGTTGGATAACCGTTTTAAAAAAACGTGAAAATTTCAGAAAAGCATTTGATCATTTTGACTATAAAAAAATTGCCAAGTACAATCAGAAAAAAATAGACAAACTACTTCAAAATGAAGGTATTATTAGAAACAAATTAAAGGTAAATGCCACAATTACTAACGCGCAAGCCTTTATGAAAATACAAGACGAATTTGGCTCGTTTTCAAAATACATTTGGGATTTTGTAGATGGTAAACCTATAAAGAATCGTTTTGAAGATTATAGAAAAGCACCTGCTAACACGCCACTTAGCGATGCTATAAGTAAGGACTTAAAAAAACGCGGGTTCAAGTTTGTGGGCTCGACAGTCATATATGCCCATATGCAAGCTACCGGAATGGTAAATGATCACGAGGTTAATTGTTTTAGATATAACGAGGTTTGATTTATTTTAAATAGGTCATAAACTCTGCTCTAGGCATGTCTTCTGCTCCTAAACTATCTAAGTGATTGGTATATACTTGACAATCTATTAATTTGTAGTTAGAGTTTTGAATAAAAATGATAAGTGCAACTTTACTGGCATTACTTACTTTACTAAACATACTTTCGCCACAAAACACCCCATTACCAACATCTATCCCATATAAACCACCTACAAGCTCATTATTTAACCATACTTCAACCGAAATGGCATACCCTAATGTATGAAGTTGGGTGTAAGCAGATTTCATACTAGGCGAAATCCAGGTCCCTTGTTGCCCATAACGTTTCATTAAAGCACAATTACTTATAACAGCTTCAAAATCTTTGTTTATAGTAACTTCAAAACTGGTGTTTCTTAATACCTGTTTCATACTTTTAGATACTTTTATGTTCTGCGGAAAAAGGACAAAACGAGGATCTGGAGACCACCAAATAATGGGTTCTTCATCATCAAACCAAGGGAAAATGCCACTTTGGTATGCTAATAGTAGTCGTTCAGGTGACAAATCACCTCCAACTGCTAGAATCCCTTCCTTTGTAGCTTCGGATACATCTGGAAACGCTATGTCTTGATTAAGAAAATGCATGTGCTTACTATAACGTTGTAATTATCTATTTGTATGTTAAATCTGGCTTTAAACTTTGAAAAGTATTCAATTTTCGCCATATTTGAAATGACCTTTGTGAATTAAATTTTGTTCATCATTGCTTTTTTTTGAGTTTGTTTGTAAAGGTCAAACCTAAAACCACAATACTAAGTCCCGAAATTTTCGGGACTTTTTTTATAAAAAAAACCTCAATGCTTATTGAGGTTTTTTAGTTTAATAGTGATGAACACCATATTTGAATTAGCTCTAATTAGAATGGCAGATCATCGTGATCTTCTTCATTTAAATTTGTTGCAGGCTCAAAAGCTTCGGTTGGTGCCACAGGAGGCATGTTTCCAGCTTCTGCTTGTAATGCTTCAATTCTCCACCCTTGTATAGAGTTAAAATATTTGGTTTCGCCTTGAGGGTTTACCCACTCTCTTCCTCTTAAATTGATATTTACTTTTACAGATTGCCCAACTTGATATGTGTTTAATAAATCTGTTTTGTCTTGAACAAATTCAACCAAAATATGCTGTGGATATTGTTCTTCTGTCGTTACTACCAATTCTCTCTTTCTAAACCCATTACTTCCAAACGTCTGAGTTTCTCCAATCATTTTGATTTTTCCTTGTACTTCCATTTTGTATTTACTTATATTTAATTTAGATTGTTTTTAATATTTAAGACAAGAGCAATTTCCAAGCGCTCTCTACATCACCATAGCTCAAATAATTTCTGGCTATTTTATGTTTTTCGCGGTGAGACATATTTTTAATATTTGGATAACGTTCACTCACATTAGTTATAAATTCGTCTATTTCAACTTGTTTTGGCAAGGCTTCCACATTTCCAAGCATACCAAGATCATTACCAGTTAAAATCATACTGTTTTTGATGGCAGGTGGCATGGCATCAACCCCTATTCCTAAAGTCGAAATAGGCTTTGGGATTTCAAAAAAGCCTTTTCTTGCTCTATTGTAATAACTTCCTCCTGCTCTAGCAACTAAGTCTAATCTTTCTTGAATAATAACATCTTGATCATCTAAAACCTCATCAGAGATATGCAGTTTTACAACTTCACAAATCACTAAATTACCTGCTCCTCCTTCGGTTCCCAAATGCACAATTTCATTAACTTTACATTCAAATTGAACTGGAGACTCGGCAACTCTAAATGGCTTTACAATATCAGATGCTAACATCGTTAGTCCAGCTTTATCAAACTCATTAACTCCTTTTGCATACTCTGTACTACTCAACGACATTTGTTGTACAATATCATAATTAACAACATTAATCACCACTTCTTTTGTCGCTTCAACATTTTCTAAAGTGTGTTTTATGGTATTATTTCTCACACGACGTGCTGGAGAAAATATCATAATTGGCGGATTAGCGCTAAACACATTAAAAAAACTATAAGGTGATAAATTGGGTTTGCCATCTGCATCCATTGTACTCGCAAAAGCAATAGGTCTAGGCGCCACAGCACTTAATAAGTAACTATGTAATCGTCCTGTTGAAATGTCTTTTGGATTAAAAGATGCCATTTTGTTATTGTTTTTACCCTAAACGTAGCCGTTTCAAGATATTGAAATGCAAATGTAACCATATTGATAGTGTTATAAAAATGAATTCACTCTATCTCAACACAATATTATTAACATAAATCCTTTATATTTAAAATTCAAAAATATAGTTAATGGCCGTTACCATAAACCGCAATATGATACGATGGATTATCATCGTTACTTCATTTATTATAATCTCTCTTATTCTCTGGAATACGTATGTGTTTTTCCAAAATTTTAAAGCAGAAGAACGAAGTAAAATGGAAATAAGTTCATCTGCTCAGCGCGACATATTTAAAGCTCTAGAAGAATCAGACATGAATAATAGTGATGATGTGCTTGCCGATTTAGATCTTGCTTTTGAAGTCTTAGACAACAACAACACCACACCAATGATTCTTATTGAAGCAGATTCGATATTAGTGAATTTTAGAAATATTATTAAAAAAACTGAAGCTGATTCCATACATAACATCAAAGAATCTGAATATGTAAATCAAAATTTAAAAATGCTCATTTCTAAATATGGTAAAGAAAATAAACCTATTGAAATTGAAAATAATAATAAAACCATCTACTATGGGAATTCGCCTTTATTAAATAAACTGAAATATTATCCACTGGCCCTATTGTTAATTATTATTTTATTTGCTGCTGTTGCTTACTTCTTTTATAAGAGTTCAAAAACGGCAGATCAAAATAAACTCTGGACAGGTATGGCAAAAGAAACAGCTCATCAGATAGGAACACCTTTATCGTCATTAGTGGGCTGGACTGAAATTTTAAGAAGCGAAAGCGTCAATCCCGATTATCTCATTGAAATTGAAAAAGACATCACAAGATTACAAACTATTACGGATCGTTTTAGCAAAATAGGGTCTGTCCCAACACTTAAAAAAACTGATATTGTTCAAGAAACAATAGAATCTTTTGAATATCTTAAGGCACGATCGTCGAAGTTAATCGATTTTGAAATTACAGCTCCGGAAAAAGAACTTCCTGTAAATCTAAACAAGCAATTATATAGCTGGACTATCGAAAATCTGGTTAAAAATGCCATAGATGCCATGAAGGGAAAAGGCGCATTAAAACTTGCGATATCTCATGATGATAAATACGTAAAAATAACTGTAAAAGATACAGGTAAAGGCATTTCGAAACAAAATTTCAATTCGGTTTTTCAACCTGGTTTTACAACTAAAAAACGTGGTTGGGGACTAGGCTTATCTTTGGCCAAACGCATTATTGAAGATTACCATAAAGGAAAGATTAAAGTTCTTAATTCTGAAATTGGTAAAGGAACAACAATGCAAATTTCATTGAAATTGTTATCTTAGTTGTAGACCATGAAAGCACAACAATATTTTACATTAAAAGAAGTTCAACTCAACAACAATTGCCCAGAGTGTTATTCTAATGAAGGGCTGCAATTAACCTTTAAGCAGCGTTTTGTTGAAAACGCATTTTACAAGGCAATAACAGGAGAGACCATTCACGAAATGTATTGCAACACTTGTAATACTAACATTTTCCCTGTACGTTGGACCAACGATATTGAGCAAGTAGTAGCTTACCAAGAACGCGCAATAAAAGCTAAACCACAATCTACAAAACTGAAAAAATTAGCTTGGATTTTAATTATTGCAGACGCATTATTGATACTTATTGTGGTTCTTTTTGTGACTGGAGTGTTATCATTTTAACTACAAGAACGACGCAATTTTATTTGCAGTAGCTTCAAACTCTTCTTTGGTTAAAGCTGTTTTATCAATAAATCGTGCATCTTCCATAGTATTAAGTGGGATTAAATGTACATGCACATGCGGAACCTCCAACCCAATAACAGTCATCCCAACGCGCTTACAAGGCACAGCCTTTTCAATGGCCAACGCCACCTCTCTGGAAAATGCCATCAACCCAAGATAGGCCGTTTCATCTAAATCAAAAATTTTATCAACTTCTTGTTTTGGAATACATAATGTATGCCCATTAGCATTAGGATTAATATCTAAAAAGGCGAGATAATCTTCTGTTTCTGCTATTTTGTAACAAGGGATGTCGCCACTAATTATTTTTGTAAAGATAGATGCCATGGCACTGAAGTATTAGAGTATATGTAAATATAAAAAGATTCCTCTTTTGAAGGAATCTTTTATCTATATATTAACAAGATTAATCTATTATCTTGATATTTCTAAAATATCAAATTTCATAATTCCATTAGGCACTTGTACTTCTGCAACTTCACCAACAGACTTTCCTAAAAGTCCTTTTCCTATTGGAGAATTTACAGAAATTTTACCAGAAGCTAGATCTGCTTCACCGTCGGCTACTAAAGTATAAGTCATTTCCATTCCATTGGTTTGGTTTTTTATTTTCACTTTAGATAGTACTAAGGCTTTGGATGTATCCATTTGAGATTCATCAATAACACGTGCTCCTGCTAAGGTTTCTTCTAATTTAGAAATCTTCATTTCTAACATACCCTGAGCTTCTTTGGCTGCATCGTACTCTGCATTTTCACTCAAGTCACCTTTATCTCTAGCTTCTGCAATAGCTTGAGATGCTTTAGGTCGTTCTATATCTTTTAACTGTTGCAGCTCGTTTCTTAATTTTTTTAAACCTTCGACCGTATAATAAGATACTTTACTCATAATTCATTCGTTTAATAATAAAAAGATGCTGAAATCTAAGAACTAGCATAAGCTAAACTCGTTCAGCATAAAAAAAATCTCGCTATCACGAGATTGAAATACAAAGATACAAAATATTTAATTCAACATTTAAAATATTGTAACTTGCAGCCCATATTAAACCCATAGCATCTAAAATTAGTTATTTATAAATGAACAACATAAAAAAAATATCAATCATTTTATCTCTTCTGTTGTTAACGAACTGCGGAAGTGACGACAGAATAAATAATTGTAATTTCTTACTCAACGTTGGTGTTAATGCATCGCTTAATTTAAACTTACCAGAATTTAGTCAACTTATGTTTATTAGTAATTCGGTATATATCCCTAATCAAGGAAATGGAGGGGTTTATGTAACAAATGTTGGAAACGGTAATTATCGTGCCTGGGACGCCTATGACCCTAATCATGCGCCTTCAACTTGCTCGTTTTTACAAAGAGATGGCGTAAATGTAACTTGCGGCTGTGCTGATGAGAATGAGTACAGTTTGTTTACAGGGCAGGCCATTGGAGATCCTTTACCTTGCGGACTTAAAGAATACCGTGTCACAGTATCTGGTAATACTTTGGTGGTTAGCAATTAATTCAAAGTTTAATATAAGATCAATAAAAAAACTCCCAATTAACAATTGGGAGTTTTTTTATAAAGTCAATTATAGTTTTAAAATTTCAGAGTAACACCTATTAAAAAATTTGTAGTAGCTTGAGGATAAAATCCGGAGAAATATCCAGTAGTTGTTCCTGTTGGACTCGAAGCATCATCAAAATCGAACGATCCGAAATAGCCATTTGACACGTATTTTTCGTTAAATATATTGTTAACTAAACCTGAGAATACAACCGACTTAAATATTGATTTTGGCTTCCATTCATAGGTAATATTTAAATCATTAACAAAGTAGTTATCTAATTTAGAATCTGGGTTTTCAGTATTTCCCATAAATTGATCGCCAACAAATTTGCTAAGTAATGCCATTTGAAAACCTTCCTTTGGTTGAAACACAAAAGCGTTAGCAGCAACCAATTCTGGAGAGAAAGAAATATCTGTTTTTCCTAAATCTAATAATACACCATTCACAGATTCGAAGGTTTCCTTGTTTTTATTAGAACTAATTGTAAAGTTTGGTTGTACCGAAAATTTATCAGTAATGGCAATTGCCGCATCTACTTCTAAACCTAATCGGTAACTATCACCATTATTTGCTCTAATTGGATCTCCAGTTGTATCTATTTGACCTGTTAAAACCAACTGTTCATTATACAACATGTAGTAAGCATTCACGTTCAATCTAAATTTCTGATCGTTATGTCTCCAACCTAATTCGAAATCATTAAGTTGTTCTGGTTTTACCGTTGCATTATTCTCAAAATCACTTCTATTTGGTTCTCGATTTGCTCTGGCATAAGAAAAATACAAACTATTAGTTCCATTAACTTTATAGGTAATTCCTGCTTTTGGGTTAAAGAAACTATAGCTTTCATCAATATTAAACGGAATTCTATCTGAAGTTAAACCTGAAGTTTCATAACCAACCAATCGTAATTGTAGATCACCATACAAACTCACTTTATCATTAACACGATATGTGGCTTTTGTAAACAAACTCCAATCTGTTTTTTGACCATTTCCTTCATAATAACGATCTCTTATTTCACTATCACTAGCAAATTCTGCCCAAATAATTTCACCAAAATGATCTCCATCATAGAAGCTGTAAGAGCTTCCAAATATTAAATTAACCTCATTGTTTTTATAGTTTGCACTTGCGTTTAACACATAGAAATCGTTGTCCAACCATCTACGTCTTACTAAATCGGTTGTGTTAACCGTTTCTCCGCCAATCTCTAGAGGTGTCAGGTCATAATCTGAAAAATCTTCATCTTCCCTATATTGCTCAAAATAGCCTCTTCCGTAGGTATAATTTAGACCAATGTTGGTAGACCATCTATTGTTATAACGTTGATTCCAATGCAATTGATAATGATCTTGATTATAGTTATCAACCTCATTATCATAGAAACGCGTATTTCCGTTGGCATCGGTATACATCCCTGAAGGGTTAAAGGTTCTGTTATTAGTTAAGGTTTCGGCATCGATACCATTCCAAGCCTGATAAGTAACTTCTTTCCCTCCAAAAGTAATGGCCTTTATCAAGGTGTTATCATCAATAAAAGACCCTTGCAAGAAGTATGATTTTAAATCGGTTTCTGCTCTGTCGATATAGCCGTCGGATGTGATATTTGACAAGCGACCAGCAATTTCGATGTGCTCATTTAGTAACCCAGTGCTAAACTTTACAGTATGTTTTCTTGTATTATAACTTCCAAAGGAGTTAGAAATTTCTCCATTAGATGTTGTAGAAACGGCATCGGTTAATACATTGATACTGGCACCAAAAGCACCAGAACCGTTGGTGGATGTGCCAACACCACGTTGAAGTTGCAAACTTTCTACAGACGAGGCAAAATCACCGAGATTCACCCAAAAAGTGCCTAAAGATTCGGCATCATTGTATGGAATTCCATTGATCGTTACATTTGTAGATTGGGCGTTAATACCACGAACACGAATTCCTGTATACCCTACTCCTGCTCCAGCATCTGTAGTAGTAACTACAGAAGGTAAATAGTTTAAAAGCACAGGAATGTCTTGTCCTAAATTGCGCTTAGCCAATTGTTTTTTCGTCACGTTGCTATGCGTAATTGGTGACGTAGCTACTACTCTAACAGATTTAACAAGGACTTCGTCTAACGTTTGTGGTTCTTCAGTAAGTTCAACATCTAAACTCAGATCTTTACTTAAATAAAATGATCGTTCTACCTGTTTTGGTCCTAAGTAACTAAAAATCAAAATGTACTGTCCTTCTTCTAATTGTAATTGGTATTTTCCTTCTAAATCAGATTGGACTCCGGTAGTTGTACCTTTAACTATAATACTAACTCCAGGTAAAGGTTGAGTATCTACTGTAACCACTCCGGAGACAGTAAATTTTTCTTGAGAAAATGCACCAGATGACAGTGCAAAAAGACATAAAAAAGCGAATAAATTTTTCATACGACTATACGTAAATAATCGAATAAAAAGAGGTCATTATTCTTGGTTAATACTATTAAACAATTGTTACGTGAAACATAGTTTCACTTTTGCACTCGCTAAAAAGGTCTACTAGACCTTTTTTACGCTCGCTTCCTAAACAGCATTACCTGTTCTAGGTTCAATGGGTATGATCTCAGCCGATAATAGGCACCCCTTTTTTGAGAACGTTGCAAAGATAAAATAGATTTATCATTTGCCAATCAAGATTTTTGTTTTTTTTAATTAATCAATTTGCGGTGGTTTGCGACTGGCCTTCTTTTCTGAATTTTTGCGTTTATTAGAAAGCCTCTTTTTTATAACAGCCTTAGGTATTTTGGTAGGAATGCGTTCTTTTTCTTCAAGGAGGTTTACTTTTAATAATTCTAAAAAACGCTGGATAATAATGGCTTTATTTCGAAATTGACTTCGACTTTCACCACACTGCATAATTAATATATGATCTTTTGACAGTCTTGTTTGAAGATTAATCTTAAGTCGTTCCTTTTGTTCAGCCGAAAAAATTTGAGACTGCTCTAAATCGAAAGTCAATTCTATTTTAGACGACGTTTTATTTACATGTTGACCGCCAGCTCCAGAGCTTCTAATCGCCTTAAATCTCAACTCATTCAATATGGCTTGTTCATCAAACATTTTATTTAATTTGATGTGGCGCCTTTAATAAATCGTTCACCGTTTTTACAGGATTAAATGTAATTAACGGTACTTCTACAAAAATTGTATTCCAATTGGCCATACTACCATTCCATAATCCGGGAAGTTCAAGAGCTTTTAAATCTTTCCCTGTTTTGGTTTTCATAGAAATGAAAGCAGCTTTGGTGTCAACAAATTTTCTTAGATCAAACTTTTCACCTTTATAGTTTTTAACGCTACAAACAAGGTCTACAGGGTTAAAATGTGTCGCGCCCTTTAAAATGTCTTTTTGCTGCTTACTCTTTTTATTTATTTGTGCCGACTCTACAATTTGAAGTGATACATTTCCGCTTTCATCTTTTACCCAAAATGGACCTCCTCCAGGTTCTCCTTCATTTTTTACCATACCACATACTCGAATTGGTCGGTTCAATTTTTCAGCCAGATATTCAATTTGATATTTAAGAGAGTATTTTTCAAACTCAGAGCTAATTTTTACACTCATTCTATTGATTAGAAACTCGGCTATTTCAATAAGTTGATCTTCTGCAGGATTTTCCTTTTCTAATATGTTTAGATATTTAAAGGCCTGTTCTTGAATGTCTATTAAAATCCCAGCCAATATCTTCTTGTGCTTAGCAACTTCGGTCTTATACTTATAAGTTACGACGTTATCTATGTTTTTAATAAAAATAACATCGGCATTTAAATCATTTAAATTTTCAATAAGAGCGCCATGGCCAGAAGGTCTAAATAGCAATGACCCATCATCATTTCTAAAGGGTTTATTTTTGGGAGTCACAGCGATTGTATCTGTGGATTCTTTTTGATAAGAGAACGAAATATCAAACTTTGAACCTGTTTTATCTTCAACTTTTTTCTCTATTCGCGAGAATTCTTCATCAAACTTATGATTATGTTTTTCTGAAATCGTGAAATGTAATTTCGTAGCTTCATTTGTTGAAGAGTACAATGCCGACTCGTATAAATGTTCTTCAAATGCAGTTGAAACCACCTGATTTTTATACTCATGAAAAGGTAACAATCCTTTAGGGAAATTTCCATAGTCTAACTTATCGCTATCTAACATCATTTGAACAAATTTAAATCCTTGTTCGTCAATAGATAGGTCATCAAAATTTGGATAGGCCTCCTTTAGTCTTTCTCTAACAATATTGTAAAAAGGGAGTTTTTCTAAACCAATAAAAAAAATCGATAAATCTTTACCTTTATGTGTGTTTATATATGAATTGATACTCTCTTTTTCAATATCATACTCCTCTAAAAAAGGAAAAAGAAATTTAAACATTCGCGTTGCCGCACCAGATGCTGGCACAAATTTCAATATAGAAATACCATCTTTTTTTGCTTCAAAAGATGTTATATATTCTTCGGCATGTTGCGTATTTATTTTAAGAATTCCATTACTTATCGTGGCTTCAGAAACCAAGTTTGCAAAAGGGAGTCCGTTTTGAAAAAGTTTAATTTGTTGATGTACTTTTTCTAAGGTTAATCCTTTATTCTCTATTTGTTTTATGTCTTTTTTAGAAAAATTCAATTTGCTTTTTTTAAAAGTTCATCTATATGTTTTTTACAAGTCTCTAACCGTTCTTCAAACCTCCCTTTTACCACAATGTAAGGCTTTTTAGCATCAATTAAGGCTTGTTCAAAACGATTAAACAGATTCAATCTATTATGAGGTTGATCTCTAATGTCATCTGCCTCCCAAACCATGTCAATATAAGTTAAAAAATACAAATCGTAAGTATTTTCGAGTGCATATTTTTTGATGATATCTGGGCAATATCCATCATAATAAAATTGAGAATATACTTGAGTCTCTAGTAAATCGGTATCGCAAACAAGGAGTTTATCTGCGTTCTTCAATTGTGCATTTTCCAATTGCATCTGGCCTATGGCAATGGGTAAAACATCGTCTTTTGAAAGCAACTCATTGTTGTCTGCTTTTTTTTGAGCATACTTACGAGAAAACTCTTCCACATAAACCGTATTGTAGTGTTTGGCTAATGCTTCCACCAAAGATGATTTACCTGTAGATTCTGGACCAAACAACACAATTTTTATACACTTTGTGTTAAGGCCACTGATTTGTTTAAACGTTTCTTCCATGCTAAATAGCCAAAAATGGCAATAAAAGTAAATCCGAAATATTGCAGACTTGTAAAGGTAAAACCTTTATAGAAATAAAGCGGTACAGAAATAATATCTCCAATAATCCAAAATATCCAATTTTCTAATTTTCGTCTTGCCATTAACCACATCCCAACAAAAAATATAGCCGTAGTAATGGTATCAACATAAGCTACCCAACTTGTCCATTTATCAAAAGATTTATAAATAACAAAAACGAACAACAAAGTGGCTATAAAAATCAAAACGCTTATACGTTTCTCCTTAAATGTCGTTCTAGAAATAGGTGTTACATGAGTTTCATCTACTTTTCTAGTCCAAATGTACCAACCATAAACGCTCATAATAAAATAGTAGGCATTTATCATCATATCTCCCAACAACTCCCATTTTATCAATAGATACACAAAAATAGCAGTACTTATCATTCCCGTTGGAAACACCAATATTTTATTTTGCTTAGAGAACCACACCGACAGGAATCCAAAAAAGACTGCTACAATCTCCAATACAATATCAGTAGTTGAATATGTACTGTATTGTCCAAATAAAACTTCAAAAATGTGGTTCATAATCGTGACGATCAGATTTTACAATTTTCATAAATAATAATCCGTGTTCAATTAACTCAAAAGCGTCTTTTATTTCAGACGTCAATATGGTCATCACCTCATCATAGTTACCATAGACTTGTGTACTAAGCGGATTTTCAAGTACTTTTAAACCTGAAGCTCTTAACTTTGTTATAAACTGAATAATTGCAGGCTCATAGTTGTCATGCAATGGTGTTAGCGTTAATTCTACTGATATTTTCACGTGCTTTTTATGGTCTTAGTTCATTAAAAAAGGATACATCGTTTTCAAAAGCGGTACCAATAACTACGAGGTCGGCTCCATTATTGTATGCCGTTTCCAATTGTTGTTTTGATTTAATCCCTCCGCCAACAATGAGTGGCACTTTTAATTCTTGTTTCACAAAACTAATCATTTCTGCTGTCAAAGGATGGAGAGCTCCACTACCTGCTTCGAGATAAATTAATCGCATTCCTAGAAGCTCTCCTGCTTTAGCTGTATCGACAATTTGCAGAATATTTTGTCTCGACAAAGGTTTCGTTTTTGTCACCTTTTCAACGGCTGTTTGTCTTCCGCTTTCAATCAAGATATAACCTGTGGGAATCACCTCTAAATTAGAATTTTTTAATTTGGATATTGCTTGAATATGCTTTCCTATAAGGTACTCAGGATTATCACCAGAGATTAGTGCCAAGAATAATAGTGCATCTGCATAATTTGTTAATTGAGTCACATCACCAGGAAAAAGCACTATAGGTAAATCTGTATATTTTTTTACTTCAACAACAAGATTTTCGGTAGCATGATTGTCAACAATACTACCACCAACAAAAATGTGAGTAGCTATAGATTCATTAACTTTTTTAATAAAACCAGAGGCCATTTCAACCGTCATTTTATCAGGATCAATGAGCACAGCCAATAGTCGTTTACCTTCAGAAATAGAGCTTAATATGTTGCTATAAATCTCCTTCATTTAAGTAGTAACAAAAGCACAAGTAAATCCTTCAAACTCCAAGAAACGTGTGTTGTATCTATATTTTTTATTCTCATAATCTATCCACGCCATAGTTTCTCCATCTTCTAGCATAAACGGAATCACCAAAAAATGTTCTCTAAATAACATGCCTGGTGTAGCAAACAACTTATAAAGAGACTCTTTAATTCCCCAAATTATGGTCAACTTTTTAATGTAGCTGTCATCTGAATCAGACAAATACTTGAACTCATAATCCACAAACTTCTTGGCGATAATAGCAATTTTTTCTCGTTGCTTTTCAATATCTATTCCAACCGCATTATCACTAATAATGACACCAGAAAATGTAAACGAATGTGTAATGGAAATATGTTTACCATCTTTTAAATGCGGCTTTCCATTGTCGTTATAATATAAATCCTGATCTGTGTACCCAAAATCTCTTAGAAGATGTCTCACGCTTAGAAACCCACGTTGATGCAATTCGCTTTTCATTCCTAACACACGATTTAGGCTATTGGGTTTTAGATCTAAGGGTTTGATTAATGCCTCATAAGACTCTGTAATCTTCCAGATTTTAACAGTAGTTTGTGAGTTTGGTTGAATAGTTTTATAAAGTGGCATTTAATTATCTGAAACTTAATGGTTATCTTTGCAGCGCCTTAGGTGAAATTCACATTTTTAGACAAGCGAATTTAACCAATTTTAATCTCTAAAAGGTGAAGTATTTTAAAAATTAAGAAAGAATAAAAACAAACAAATGGATAAAACAACGACTTACGTGCCTTACAAAGTAAAAGATATGTCTCTTGCTGCTTGGGGAAGAAAAGAAATTGAATTAGCTGAAGCTGAAATGCCAGGACTTATGAGTCTTCGTGAAGAGTATAAAAACGCTCAACCTTTAAAAGGTGCTCGTATAGCTGGATGTTTACATATGACGATTCAAACGGCTGTTTTAATTGAAACATTACAAGCATTAGGTGCCGAGGTTACTTGGAGTTCTTGTAACATTTTCTCGACACAGGATCAAGCTGCCGCTGCTATTGCAGATGCAGGAACGCCTGTATACGCCTGGAAAGACATGACTGAAGAAGAGTTTGATTGGTGTATTGAACAAACTTTATTTTTTGGAGAAGACCGCAAGCCTTTAAATATGATTTTAGATGATGGTGGTGATTTAACGAATATGGTATTAGACAAATACCCAGAGTTAGCTGATGGTATTAATGGTTTATCTGAAGAAACAACTACCGGTGTACACCGTTTGTACGAGCGTGTTAAGAATGGAACTTTACCAATGCCTGCGATTAACGTTAACGATTCTGTTACTAAATCAAAGTTTGATAACAAATACGGTTGTAAAGAAAGTGCTGTAGATGCGATTCGTCGTGCAACAGATGTTATGCTTGCTGGAAAACGTGTTACTGTTTGTGGTTATGGTGATGTAGGTAAAGGAACAGCTGCTTCTTTTAAAGGTGCTGGAAGTATTGTTACAGTTACTGAAATTGACCCAATTTGTGCATTACAAGCTGCAATGGACGGTTTTGAAGTTAAGAAATTAGAAACTGTTGTTGGAAACTCTGACATTGTTATTACAACAACTGGAAACAAAGATATAGTACAAGCACGTCACTTTGAGGCATTAAAAGATAAAGCGATCGTTTGTAATATTGGTCACTTTGATAATGAGATTGATATGGCTTGGTTAAATGATAATCATGGTCATACAAAGAATACGATTAAGCCTCAAGTAGATAAATACACTGTAAATGGTAAAGATATTATCATTTTAGCTGAAGGTCGATTAGTAAACTTAGGTTGCGCAACAGGTCACCCAAGTTTTGTAATGAGTAACTCATTTACAAACCAAACCTTAGCTCAAATCGAATTATGGAATAATGTTGATGCCTACGGAAATGAGGTATATATGTTACCTAAGCATTTAGATGAAAAAGTTGCAAAATTACACTTAGAAAAAATTGGTGTTGAGTTGACAGAACTTCGTCCAGATCAAGCTGAATATATTGGTGTAACACCTCAAGGACCATTTAAGCCTGAGCATTACAGATACTAATAATAGTTCTATATTAAATATTAAAACCCTTACAGCGATGTGAGGGTTTTTTAATTATGAAGTTCTCGATACATCCCAACTTTTGGTTGGGACACTCGAACTGACGTCGTAAGTTATTTTAACTCTTCTATAATTATTTGTCGTCACTTCGAGTGATGACGAAGTATGAGTCATTGTATCGAGAAGTCTTATATTTAAGACATGAAACCGTCTTACGTATATATCTTAAAGTGTTCAGATGATTCCTATTATACAGGAGTTACTTCAAACCTTACTGAAAGAGTTACTGAACATAAAATAGGAAAGCACGAAGACAGCTACACTTTTAGAAGAAGACCTTTACAGTTAGTGTTCTATACTGAATTCTCTGATATTAATATAGCGATACAAAGAGAAAAACAAATCAAAAAATGGTCTAGGGCTAAAAAGGAAGTATTAATTAATGGTGATTTTGAAGCCCTTCCAAACTTGGCCAAGAAGTCATTTAAATCTTAAGTTCTCGATACATCCCTACTTTTGGTTGGGACACTCGAACTGACGTCGCAAGCTATTTTAAATCTCCTATAATTATTTGTCGTCACTTCGAGTGATGACGAAGTATGAGTCATTGTATCGAGAAGTTAATAACCAGTCACCAACAATCGCTTCGCGCCTTTAAGTCCGCATTTTTGATAATGATTATAGGCTTTTGCAGCACGCTCAGTAATTTGAGTATCTGATTCATTTAGAATCCAACCATCAATAGCCCATTTTAAGGTATAGGCTTCTGGTGCCATCAAACCTGTTGTCCAAACTAAGGGATTCGCCTTAGTTTGCTTAAGATAAGGTTTAAAAAAATCTTTACTAATACATGCCAGAATAATAGCATCGCGTTTATGTTCATTGGCAGGTTTAAAATTTCCTTCAACATCAAACTCCATCAATCCATCATGACCAATGTAAGATAATAGCTGAGCATCACCTCCAAACTTGAGCGTTTCTGTTTTGTGTTTTACCTTAACAGGATTTCGTCCTGCCGAGGCTTCCAAAAAATCGATTGTGGTTTGCTTAATGTACTTTCCGTCGTAAGCATCTGCTAAAAGATATGTATTCGTGGCTTTGTGCTTAAACAATACGCGTTCTAGTATATGATTCCCTATATCTTTTTCCGAAGACAGTAAAGTCCAATCTTTACTATTCTTAAAGTGGGTTTTTACACCATATAATGCCGACCAGTATAAATTCCCTTTAATATCTTGACCATTACCCAATTTTGCAGGAACAGGCACAATACCTTGATTAACATTATCACATAAAGCGACAAAAACATGAATGGTTTTAGGATTGGTTTGCGACAAGGCAGTCCATGATAATAGAACAGAAATAAAGAGTACTAGTGGTTTCATAAATAAAGAACGTCATTATAGGAGTTTATAGTATAGTACAAAAAAACCATCCTATTTCTAGAATGGTTTTTCTTTACTATGTACGTGCTGTTATTTTTTCTTTGGATGCACTAGTTTCATTTCATCAATAAGGCGTTTAGCTCCAGCATACTTATCTACTATAAATAAAACATAGCGTAAATCAACCATAATATTTCGGCAAATTTCAGGATCGTAATAAATATCACTCATGGTACCTTCCCAAACGCGGTCAAAGTTTAATCCCACTAGATTGCCTTCGGCATCAATGGCAGGACTTCCAGAGTTCCCTCCAGTAGTATGATTTGTTCCTAAGAAACAAATTGGGAGCTTTCCGTTCTTATCAGCATATTGCCCATAATCTTTAGCGTCATATAAATCTCTTAGTTTTTGAGGTACATCAAATTCATAATCGCCTGGCACATACTTTTCAATGACACCATCTAAATACGTCACAGGATCATAATATACAGCATCACGAGGCGCATACCCATTTACTTTTCCGTAGGTCACACGAAGTGTACTATTAGCATCAGGGAAATAGCGTTCTTCTGGCATCACTTTCATTAAAGCTGTCATATACTTCGTTTGAAGTGCATTAATCTGCGTATTGATTTGCTGAAATTCTGGCTCTAATTTGGTATAAAATTCCTTGATTAAAGGTTTCGCATATTGGTAAGCGGCATCATTATTTAATTTTTCAAGAATTTCGTCACCAGTTCCCTCTAATAATTTCGACGCGCTATCCATATCTGTGAAAGCTGTTTTATCATAAATTGAAGCATCAATCGTACTCGTATATAATGGCATTACCGCTTGATAAACACCTTTATCTACATTAGCATTATAGTTTTTATGTATACGCTTCAAACGGTTTTTAAAACTTGCTACAGCTTTATCTAAATTATTAGGATTAGCGATAATAGCTTGCTCCATTTGAAAAGCTCTAAACGCCATTTGCATCAATTCATTGGTTCTAAAAAAGACTTCAATAAAGTTGTTTCGCTTTACATTTACAGCTTCAAATTCATTGTACAAACGACTAAACTCTGGTAATATAGTTCCATATTCAGCTTCCATACCTTTTGCCTTTAAGGCCTTTGTAAAATCACTTTCAAATTTGCGTTTAATGGCAATGGCACCACTTTTTTGAATTCCTAAGTTTTCACCAATCCACTTTTTCCAAGCATTAGCAATTCGTGCTTGCTTTGATGCGTACTGAATTCTAATCTGGTCATCTGCTTTCATATTAGCATCAATTACTTTTAAAGCAGCTTCTCTAATTGCAATATTTGATGGATTCACTTTTTGTGTAATTTGCTCTATAGCCACAGCTGGTAAGTATTCATTAGTACGACCTGGAAATCCAAAAACCATTGTAAAGTCACCTTCCTCAATACCATCTAATGACACAGGTAAGAAGTGCTTAGGCTTATAAGGCACATTATCTTTACTATACTTTGCTGGACGATTGTTTTTATCGGCATAGATTCTAAACATTGAAAAATCTCCTGTATGTCTTGGCCAAACCCAATTGTCTGTATCGCTACCAAATTTACCAATACTACTTGGAGGAGCACCTACTAATCGCACATCTTCAAAGCGCTCTGTTACAAACAAGTAATACGCATTACCTTTATAAAAAGGTCTAATTTTAATGCCTTGCCAGTCTTCTTTTTGTGTTGCTTTTACAACGGCGTTTCTATTAATATCAATTTTTGATTGCCTAGCTCTAGGGCTCATCTCATTGGTTACACCTGCCAACATCGCATCTGTAACATCTTCAATTCGTACTATGAATTCTACAAAAAGACCATCGTTTGGTATTTCTTCCTCTAAAGTCATTGCCCAAAAACCATCCCTTAAATAATCATTTTCTAATGATGAATGTGATTGAATCTGACTAAATCCACAATGATGATTTGTTAGGAGTAGTCCTTTAGGAGAGATAACCTCACTAGTACAACCACCATTGAAATGTCCGATGGCATCTTTAAGGCTAGAATTATTAACGTCATAAATATCCTGTGCAGTTAACCTACTGCCTAAACTTTGCATTTCATCTTCATTCATTCCTTCTAACAATGAAGGAATCCACATGCCACCTTGTTGGGCGGTCATTTGAAACGCAATAAAAAAGAAGATAATTTTTAGAAATCTCATAGTCAATGATTTTAAATTTGAATGTTTGTAAAGATAAAAAAGTTACGCAAAGTAATTCTAATGAGCAGGTACATTCAAGCGCTCATTTAAAATCCAGCTTTTTATCAGTTTTTTGTTTGTAGATATTTCAGCAAATACATAAATGTTTGAAGAAAAACAAGGCGATTTTTCGGCATCTTCTATCATCACCTTATCATCGTAATAACTTGAATGTAAAAAGTAAAGTTCTTTATCTTTTAGTATTACATAACCCACATGATTATCGAGGCCAACAAAATAAATACCATCAGTATATACAGCATTAATGTTTTCTTTTAAGGCTTTAAACGATAGATTAGAAAAAATCTTGAGATTGGCTCTTGGTTGCAACATTCTGGCTTCGGTCAAACCTGCCTGTTGCGCCATTTTGTATCGATTTAAGTTAAACCCTAAATGCTTTAATGTGGTTGAAACAAAATAACCGCATGCAATTTCACCTTCATTTGGCGTATTGGTATGACCATTAAAATCCCACTCGGTTCCGTACCAATGTGGCACTATAGTATTCACTAATTTAGAATAGACATACTTTGCGGCCGAGTCAATTGCTTTTTCTGGATTGGTTTGATACAAACGGTTGAAATTAGTTCTATCATTTTTAATAGCACTTAAAATGGAAATGTAGTCTCCTTTTGGTTTGAAACTAATGTCGAGTTTTACCGAATCTAACGATGCTATCTTTTCATCTGTCTTAGGTATTGTCTTCGCTACTTCTTCGGTATTTGGATTAGTACTAACTATTGTTTCATTTCCTTTTTTACAGGAAAAACTTAGCAGAATAATGAAGACTAAAAATGGTTTAATAGCTAGGTGTATTAATTACAGTGAATATAACTCTTTTTTCGTATAATTATTATCATTAGTATCTTTACAAGATGCAAATAGATCCAAAACTTACCAACGTAGCAACTTCGATTTTTTCAGTAATGAGCGCTTTAGCACATAAGCATAATGCCATTAATCTCTCTCAAGGATTTCCAAATTTCAAAAGCGACCAACAACTTATCGATGGGGTTTCTAAGGCCTTGAATTCAGGTTATAATCAATATGCTCCAATGCCTGGACATCTAGCGTTACGAGATGCTATTTCAAAAAAAATAGAACTTTTGTACGATACCACTTATCATCCAGAATCCGAAATTACAGTTACTGCAGGAGCAACTCAAGCTATTTTTACCATTATTTCGACTTTCGTAAAACCTCAAGATGAAGTCATCATATTTAAACCAGCTTATGACTGTTACGAGCCAGCCATTACGCTAAATGGAGGAAAAACTATAGCGATTGCCTTGGAGGCTCCAAACTACAGCATCGACTGGAGCCAAGTAAAACAAGTCATTTCTAAAAACACCAAACTAATCATTATTAACACACCTCATAATCCAAGTGGCACTGTTATGAGCAAAGCTGATATGCTTAAACTTCAAGAACTCACCAATGGCACTAATATCATGGTTCTAAGTGATGAAGTTTATGAGCACATCATTTTTGACGAAGAACAACATCAAAGTGTATGTTTATTTCCTGGTTTAAAAGAGCGAAGTTTCATTACTGCATCATTTGGAAAAACGTTTCATAATACCGGCTGGAAAGTAGGCTATTGTTGCGCTCCAAAACACTTGATGACAGCCTTTAGAGCCGTTCATCAATTTAATGTGTTTTCAGTACATCATCCTACTCAAAAGGCCTTAGCCGATTACTTAGAAACACCAAAACATTATTTAGAATTACCACATTTTTATCAAGAAAAAAGGAATACATTCCTTAACCTCATTAAAGATTCTCGATTTAAATTCAAACCATCAAAAGGCACCTATTTTCAGGTGTTAGATTATTCTGAAATAACCACCGAAAGCGATATTGATTTTGCAAAACACCTTACTATAGACCATGGCATTGCTTCTATTCCTCTTTCTGTTTTTAATGATCATCAACGTGATGATAAAGTCCTGCGTTTTTGTTTTGCAAAAACCGATGATACTTTAGAGGCAGCAGCAAAAATTTTGAATTCAATTTAACTTCATTAAAGTGACTTTTCAGGTATTTTTGTTTCTAATGAATGGAACAAACAAAAAACACATAACATGAAATATATTATTATTCTTTTTTTTATGGCATTTAGTTTAACTATGAATGCTCAAAAAGTTAAAATAGACGGTAAAACATACCAAGTTAAAAATGAAAAAATCTTCCTTGATGGAAAGGACGTTACTAAAACCTTAAAATTAGAAGAGAAAGAATTCATTTTAAAGCAAGCAGCAATGACTTCAGAAAGAATGAAAGGGAAAGGTAATAATAATGGAAAAGCTAAGGGCAAAGAAAAAAAGGCTATTACTGATGAAAAAGAAAAAATGGAAGAAAAGACCTTAAAAGAGGCTGAAAAAGCCGAAAAGAAAAAAGAAAAAGAAGCCAAAAAACTCGAAAAAGAGAAACAAAAAGCCGAAAAAGCGCAAAAAAAGGCTGAAAAAGAAGCAAAAAGGGCCGAGAAAGCATTAAAGAAAAAACAAAAAGCTCAAGACAAATTTGAGAAAGCGAATAAGAAATTAAGTGCGGCTCAAAAAAAATATGATAAACTAAAACGTAAAGGAAAATTATCTCCAAATGCAGAAGCCAAGTGGTTAAAAAAACTTGAGGATTTGAGAGAAAATATTAAAAAAGCCGAAAAGAGACTATAACTCGATTGTTTATAGTAGGTTTTGAAATCTATTTTGATTGGTGATTTACCAGTTAAAATAGATTTTTTTTATGCTTAAAATTTGTAATTTTAAGACATGCAAAATCATTTAAAAGTTGCTTTAATTCAAACGACCTTAGTTTGGGAAAACCCAATTCAAAATCGTATTAACCTCAGAGACAAAATCGATGAAATTCCTGAACCTGTAGACCTTATCGTATTACCAGAAATGTTTACAACAGGCTTTAGCATGAATCCTGAAAGTATTGCCGAATCAATGGACGGGGTTACTGTTAAATGGATGACACATATTGCCAAAGAAAAAGATGTTGCCATTGTTGGGAGTTGTATTATACAAGACAATAAAAAATTCTATAACCGATTACTATTTGTAGAACCTAATGGCAAAATTAGCAGCTATGATAAACGACATACCTTCACCCTTGCTGGTGAAGACAAAGTTTATGAGTCTGGGAACCACAGATTAATTGTAACGTATAAAGGCTGGAAAATTTGTCCGTTGGTTTGTTATGATTTGCGTTTTCCTGTTTTTGCAAGAAACACTGAAGATTATGATACTTTAATTTATGTTGCGAATTGGCCTAAAGTGCGAATTTCTGCCTGGGATACGCTTCTTAAAGCACGCGCTATAGAAAACATGAGTTATTGTATTGGCGTTAATCGCGTAGGTTTAGATTTTAATAATTATGAATATTCTGGGCATTCTGCAGCTTATGATGTTCTTGGGGAGCGCTTAGATGATATCCCTCATGGTAAAGAAGCTACTGCCATTATTACCCTTGATAAGGCACATATTTCAAAATATAGAGGAAAGCTTGGCTTTTTAAATGACAAAGACGGGTTTACTCTAAAATAATTTCAATAACGGGATCCCAATTAGCCCGAGCATCCACTAAATCTGGATAGTGTGCAATACGCTCTGGTTGTAGTTGCTTTAAATAGTTACCTGAATCCCATTTTTTGTTTCCATTAGTATCAAAAATCACACGAATGTAATATTTACCTGGGTTGAGATTTCTGAAATCAAATAACTGTTCCTGATCAGCAAATTGTTCGTATTTTACTTCTCCTCGTTCATTAGTTAGCTGAATAATCATTGGGTATTGCGCATTCCTGAGTGTTATTCGAATGTTAGAATAATCGGCAAAGGTTTTAGTCTTTATATTATAATTAAGTGTGTCATTCACATTTCCGAAGAAATCTGTAAGCGCACCAGGAAGCATTCTTATTTTATAGGTATTAGATTGGTTTTTATCAAACTGCAAACTATAAATATTGTCATAGTTGCTATATGAAGTTTTAAAAGGTACGTTTAGAGAATCTTTATCTAAAATTGTAATGTCTTTTTCATTTATGGTTTCAAATGGGATATTAGCAGAAACACCGAAATCCTCATTAAACCCTAAAGTTCCTGATGTTACAGCTTTTATAACCAATGAATCTCTTTCTAAGTTTCTAAATCGATGCGTTAAGGTATCAATAAACGTCTTATTTTTCACAAGAAATAAGGCCGAATCTGCTTCAATCTTTGGCTTGTACCAATAGTATAAAGTATCTGATTTTTCATCTTTAGTGCGTCGTGTTTTAAAATCGGTTGGCTTCGCACTTAACATCTCAATGTCCATAGTTTTATAATCGCCTTCAAAACCAAAAGCAATTTTTTGCCCAGCAATTTGCTTTGGACGTTTAGCATCAAAGTCTAATTCTTCCTTAAACAATTTGATGGTATATTCTTCATCTGATGGAGCTGTTATAAAGCCTTCATAGAAACCTATCTTATCTTTATCCTGCTGAAATGTAAAGTTTCCATTTTCATCCTTTAAAGCTATCAATTTATAGGTTCCAGGTTTAATATTGTCAATACTGAATGTCGTAATACTATCTAAAGTATTGGTGATGTATTTAGGCTTTTTCTTAAACACTGTAGAATCTGTATAGGTAGAATCTTTTTCATATAGCATTACCGAAATATAAGAATCTGGAGATCTACTTTCGGCATCAAGAATTTTACCTTTAACAGAAAGAGAGTCTATATAATCGCCAGTTGAAAATACATATTTATAATAATCGTAAGGGTTCTCTTCATTATTATCAACAATACTTTGCCCAAAATTAAAGGCGTAAGTTGTATTGGCTTCTAAAGTATCATTGATGATAATTTTAATCGATTTACTTGCAGTTCCTAAAGGGGTCACAGTAGGTTCTACATCCATTGGAGGAGAAATGATAAGTTGCTTTTGAAGGTTTTTTATCTTGACATATTCATCAAAATAAATTCTAATCTCTTTGCCTTTAAAATTTGTCGTAAAGTTTTCAGGTGTTGATCTAATAATTACAGGAGCCTCTACGTCTTTTGGCCCACCAGATGGCGTGCCTCTGTTAGCGCAACCAATCAACATAGTCACCAATATAACTAGCACTAAACTTTGTAAAACATTTTTATGCATTATCACACGAAATTTCAGCAAATTAACGACAAACCTCTTTATCCTCAAAACAATTAACTTCGTTTTAATCAGTAATTGCCATTGTAGCTAAACTTAGCTTTAGATCTTCAATTTTTAAAAGTTGACTGGCACAATCCTCAATGGTTGCTCCAGTTGTAATAATATCATCAACCAAAAGAACATGTTTATTTTTTAAAAAATGGCCGTTTTTAAGCTCAAAATTACTGTTGTTGCCAGTTTGTCTTTTTAATCGATCTTTAAATACTTGAGTTTTGGTATTTGTTGTTTTGACCAATACAGATGTGTTGTATGTTGCGTTTAATGCCGTTGCCAAAGTTTGTCCAAATTTATCAACTTGATTATAACCTCTAGACTTTAGTTTTGCCTTGTGCAATGGCACTGGCACAACAACATCAATGCTTTGATACGACGCCATATCCTTCAAGGATTCTCCTAACCATGCTCCAAGACATTCGCCAATGGACTCCTGCCCTCGATATTTAAGATTATGCATCAATTGCTGAACCATTCCTTTTTTGGAAAAATGTAATAATGCCGTTGCCTGTTGTAATTTAACCCGTCCATAAAGTATTTTATGGACTGCATTTTCAGGGTCATCGTGAAAATTAGTTAATGGTAATTGATGTCTACAATTCGTACAAATATGTAGTTCATTGTCTGACAATTGATTACTACAAGCACCACAAATTTGCGGAAAAAATAAGTTTAACAAGTTTTTTATCATTTCAACGATTAAAATCAGTTTTCGATAACATATTAATTAGTTTCGCAAGATAAAATAACGATATTAATAATGATAGTTAACCCTCAATCATTTAACTACAGATTAATTATTGGTTCTTTAATAGTTGCGGTCGCAGTTTTAACTGTTTACAGTTTTACAAGTTACCAATCCATTGTGGCGCACCAGCAATTTTTAGAACAGGAAAAGAAGCTAGTTGAAAGTGAACTCTCCCAAATGATCACGCGCTATGATGACGTTTCAATTTCAAATGATCTGATTTCTTCCCAACTGGAAGATGCTAAAAGAAATACCCAATTAGCTTTGGACTCTCTTAGGATGGTTCGTAGTGACCTATCTGTATTATCAAAATTTAAGCAGCAGTTATTCAACTTAAAAAGTAAAAACAAATCTTTGTTTAAAACGGTAGACTCCTTAGACGAAGTTAATAAAGGCTTAGAAAAAGAAAAACTTCTAGCTTATAATGAACTTAGAAAGCAAAAACGCGAAAACTCTACACTATTAAAAGAAAATGAAAATCTTGAAAAAAGTATAGAAATTGGAGCAAAGCTTACAGCTAATTCTTTTCGAGCTAAAGGATTTGAAAAATTCTTTGGAGCTAGACGTTCAAGTAATAGAGCAAAGCGTGTTGAAAGTATTGAAGTGTGCTTTACGCTTGCCGAGAACTCACTAACCGAAGCAGGAGAGAAAGAGTTATACATTCAAATATTAAACCCTAGAAATAATGTTGTTGCAGACAAAGGTGCTATTAATTTTGGCAACTCTTCATTAATTTACAGCGCCAAGAAAATTGTGAATTACGACAACAAAGTTCTTGAAGTATGTATTGATGTAGATGCAGATATTGATGAACAACCATTAGTTGGCGGTACATATTATATCTCAATCTTTCATGAAGACAGAAAACTAGGCAATACAGAAGTTAGATTAAAATAACCAACACTATATAATTTCTTAAAAACCGTTCTGTTAATTGGAGCGGTTTTTTATTTTTGCATCATGGCAAACGAAGATCAATTTAAAAAAGTAATCTCTCACGCAAAAGAGTATGGTTACGTATTTCAAAGTAGCGAAATCTATGACGGATTAAGCGCAGTATATGACTATGCTCAAAATGGAGCAGAGCTCAAGAAAAACATTCGCGACTACTGGTGGAAGGCTATGGTACAGATGAATGAAAACATTGTAGGTATTGATGCTGCAATTTTCATGCATCCTACAACATGGAAAGCGTCTGGTCATGTTGATGCATTTAGTGACCCTTTAATTGATAATAAGGACTCTAAAAAGCGTTATCGTGCAGATGTTTTGGTTGAAGACTATTGCGCTAAAATTGAAAACAAAATTGAAAAAGAAGTCAAAAAAGCGGCAAAACGTTTTGGAGATGCTTTTAACAAAGAAGAATTTGTAAGCACGAATGGTAGAGTTCTTGGTTATCAAGAAAAGATAGACAGTATTCTAAAACGCCTAGGACAATCTTTAGAAAAAGAAGACTTAGCAGATGTCAAAGCGCTTATAGAGGAATTAGAAATTGCAGACCCTCTATCTGGTTCTCGTAATTGGACGGAAGTCAAACAATTCAATTTAATGTTTGGAACGAAGTTAGGAGCCAGTGCAGAAAGCGCTATGGATTTATACTTACGTCCAGAAACAGCCCAAGGTATTTTTGTAAACTTTTTAAACGTTCAGAAAACAGGACGTATGAAAATTCCTTTTGGAATTGCTCAAACTGGTAAAGCGTTTAGAAATGAGATTGTTGCAAGACAATTTATTTTTAGAATGCGTGAATTTGAACAAATGGAAATGCAATTTTTTATTAAACCAGGTACGCAAAAAGAATGGTTTGAACATTGGAAAGATGCACGATTAAAGTGGCACAAATCTTTGGGAATGGGTGATGAAAATTATCGCTTTCACGATCATGAAAAATTGGCTCATTATGCAGATGCGGCTACAGATATCGAATTTAAATTTCCTTTTGGGTTTAAAGAATTAGAGGGCATTCACTCTCGTACTGATTTTGACCTAAAACAACACGAAGAGTTTTCTGGAAAGAAATTACAATATTTTGACCATGAAGATAATGCGAGTTATATACCTTATGTTTTAGAAACCTCGATTGGTTTAGATCGTATGTTCTTAGCTGTGTTCTCAAATTCATTAGAAGACGAAACTTTAGACGATGGAAGTGTTAGAACTGTATTAAAATTACCAGCGGTTTTAGCGCCAACAAAAGCGGCTGTATTACCTTTGATTAAAAGAGATGGCTTACCTGAAATCGCTAGAGAAATCATAGAAGATTTAAAATGGGATTTCAATGTTATATATGATGAAAAGGATGCCGTAGGTAGGCGTTATAGGCGTCAAGACGCAGCAGGAACACCATTTTGTATTACTGTTGACCACGATACATTAAATGATAACACTGTAACAATTCGTCATCGCGATACCATGGAACAGCAACGTGTTAAAATTGAAGATTTAAGAGCTATTATCAAAAAAGAAGTTGATGTTAAACATTGGCTAATGAAAATGAAATAATCTCTTATACACATAAAAAAAGAGCCTTGAATAATATCAAGGCTCTTTTTTTTATTTCTTCAATAAGGTAATCTTTGCTTTTTCTTTCTCCTTTAAATTGGTGAGTGCCTTATAATTATTTTTAGAATCTTCTATTTCCAAAAACACCGTATTAGGTGAAACCTTCCCAATATTTAAGGCTTCAAGTTCTAAGGTTGTTTGGGGTTTATCTAAAATGATTTCAATCTTCTTCTTCTCTTTAGTCACCACATAGTTTCTAAGCACAATCTTAGAATCAATTTTAAGATTGATTTTATCACCATCTTCTTGGCCAGCATCATACAACACGATAGTTACTTTTTTATCCTTACTGAAAAAATTAAGTGTTTCATCTTTAGAAATGAATGTTGTTTTTAAGGAATCTACCAACTTCACCATATTTATCTGTTCCTTTATTTCCTTTTTTACAAAAATGCTGCGATCAATTTTACGATCTAATTTCTTAGCCTTTTTGTCAATTTTTTTCATGTCGGTCATCAAAATTTGTCCGCTAATACATTCCTGACCATCACTGTATAAGCCTTTAAAATCACCTTTAATTTCTCCTTTACCATTTAACTTTCTAAGTTTTCCTTTGAAATTAACAAAGCAAAAATCATCGGTATTAACTTCAGATTTGGTATATACAATACCCTGTTCTTTAAATGTTATTCTATTTTCTTTATCGTTAAAAAACCCGCTAATCATAGATTTAGTTTCATGTGGTCCACCAACATCTGTAATAGAATGACCATCTATAACCCCTTCTTTTTCAGTAAAGTGTATTGTGTAAGTAATAAATGAAGTATCATTTAATTTAATAGCTCCCATAAATTCTGACTTGGCCTGTGCCTGAGAAAAGAAATACATAAGTGAACATAAAAAACATAGGAAAATTCTCATTAATATCGTATTAATTATTATACTTGTAAATATAAACTTATAAATTAGATCATATGAAATTTAAAATTATTCTTTCGTTTTTAGCGATTATTCTAACGATGAATTTAAGTTATGCTTCTTTTCCGGTTGTAAAAGCTAAAACAACAAGTACAGAGGTAGTGGCAAATGCGGACACAGAAGACAGTAGTACTTTCTACTCTCCTGCTGCAAAAGCTGCCGAAAAAAGCCAAGGATTAGCTTTAGTATTCTTTTTCTTATTAGGAGCATTAGCTGGCCATAGATGGTATTTAGGAAGTCCGTGGGTATGGAATGTATTTTTCATTCTTACTTTAGGAGGCCTTGGTATTTGGGCATTAGTCGATCTAATTGGTATCATTGCTGGTACTTATACTCCGGCTCAAGGACGATACAAAAAGAGTTTCTTTTAAACTATGAGACATTTATTTACACTAATGGCAATCTTTATGATTGCCATTTCTGCTCAAGCCCAAGTTACTGTTGGTACAAGGATGTTTGGCTCATTTCAAGATTTTGATAAAGGTGAGTATAAAATTATCAAAGGAAAAACAACAGTCTTTGTTGTTGATGATTTAGACGTTTCAGAATTTGAAAATATGATTAAAGACGTATGGACTTACAATAAATATATTGTTGTAGATCGTGCTAACTATGATGAAGAGGCTTACAAAACAGAACAATATGCACCATTTGTGGTAGAAGGTTTTAATAAAACAGTAACCAGCTCAAGTGGTATGGTTTCAGAATATGTTTACATTTATTATCATTATTACTATTACACTTTTAAAAAGAGAAAAAAGAAAACCAAAGTCAAAAAGAGAACGATTGCAGGTGTCTTTTTAAGTGGAAGTCCTGAAACAATCTGGGCAACACTTGCGAGCAAAAAATTTGGTGATCTTGACGAAGGTTATACTAATTATGGTTTAGGATATCTTAAAAATTATTTGCAAAAGATAAATAGTGAATTTGAGGATGAAGGTTATTCGTTCGCTTATGCCGAAGATTATGATAAGAAGAAACTTAAAGCATTAAAAAACAAAACGCTTTATGTTCCTGATTTTATAAAAAACAAATACCATGCTTGGATGATGTCATCTAAAGGTGGTACAGAAGAGGAGCGCGATGATAAAGATGGGTTGTTTAAAAAATATGACCATCCCTATGAATGGGTTTCAAAAGATGCACTTAACGAAAAAATTCTGAACGCTACTGAAGATTTTTATTACTTGATGTATGTACGTGTTAATTCACAAAAAATACTTGCTGTAATGAATGGCTATACTGGCGAAATGATTTATAGAGACTATCAAACCTTATCTTATAATATTAAAAGAAAAGATATTTCGAGAATAGGTTCGAAAGTAAAATAAGTTTTCTAACAATACGTAATAAAAAAGCCCAAACTTAAAGTTTGGGCTTTTTTTATCTAAAATCGATAGCCAACACTAATCCCTAATTTCGCGACAAAATCGTTATTAAACTCATTGCTATTAAATAAATTTCTGCCAACACCAAAACTCACTTCGCCAATAAAGCCATTATTAGTGACCCATTTTCCTCCTAATCCAATTCCTAGAGCAAAATCGGTAACCGTTTCTTCTCTATTAACGAGTATATCACCTCCAACAAGAGCTAAAGTATTTTCTTTTACAGAACTAAGCAATCCAAAACCTTCTAAGAAAAAACCCGAAGCATACTTCTTGCCAAAATAAAGTCTGTAATATGGTGAGATGTAATAATCAATGTCATCTTTTATATCGTCATCAAATGGCAAAAACACATTAAGACCAATGCCTGATTCTTCATTTAGTAAACGCTCATAAGTTAAATCAACGGCTCCAATAACCATATAAAGTGCATTAACTTTTACTTCATTAGAAGCCTGTTTAACATCGCTATTAACTGGGTCATCTTGAGCATATAATACTATTGAAAATAAGAACAGAAATGTGCATAAAATAGAGTTTTTCATAAATAATTTAGTTTAAAGTTAATTTGGTTTACTGTCACAACAATTGTACCAATTGAAGATGCACTTAAACTAAAAAGGTTGCGTACAAAACAATATATCTTATTTGTCTATGCACTAAAAGTAGGCCTTTAACTGAACTGTTCCTGTGTGAATTGTTTTACTAGTTTCTGTTTTTCTTCCGAAGTAATTCAAATTTAAATCCAGAAACTTGGTGAGTTTTTTCTGAGCTAGTAGATTCCACGTAAAATTATTTCCTGGTTGCAATCCTTCCAGAATTTGATAAGCAACTGGTGTATTAGCATTTCCGTCGAATTCATTTTTAAAGAAGTTAACTTCTCCTGTTAAGGCAATTTTATTGGCATTATTATATGTAAATGATAGGCCATAATTACGCTGTGTTAATTGCTCCATATTACCTATTACATTGTCTTTAGACGTATATTGATAAAACATATCAAAACGTGCGTTTTCATTAAATATATAGGATAACTTAGGTTGAAATCTCACCTCATCGAGTTTATAATTTCTTGTAGTGAAATTTTCATTCAAACTTTCATTAGTTTCCAAACTTGACTGTAAATTAATCAACCAACTTGTCCAAAATTTATGATTAAACTGAACCTGGTGACTTTCCAACTTATTTTCCTGAAACCCTACAGACAAGGTAGACCTATTCGTATTAGATAAAAACGTATAAGACGTTGTGAAATCTTGTTTCCCCCTATTATAAAACAATACATTTCTTATGCTTTTATTTAGTGCAAGTTGATTGTCATCATCTGTAGAAAATGGATTTAAGTTAAAGCCATCATCAACACGCCTGTTTTTCCTATCAATAAGAAAAGAGGTTTGATTATAAAAATGTGACCAGAATTTTTTGCTTTTTTCTTCTGATGTCGACCATTGTTTTGGATTTATAATTAAAGTTTGACTAAACCTATTTTGATGGGTTTTTACAAAGACCTGATTTGGCAATAGCACGCGAATAAAACTACCTTGATCTGTAAATTGAGCAACTTCAAACTCATTGAGTTCTTGAATACCATTCTCATTATAATCAATCCATGTATAAGCACCTTGACCAGGTTCAACCTCAACATAAGTAAAGTCTTGTTGCGGCAATGTCCCAGAATTGGTCTCAAAAACGGTATTCCATAGTACCAAGTTATTCCATAATCTTTGGTTGAAATTTAATCTTGAGTTCAATGAATTTTCGTCTTCTATAGTATCATCTTCATTTTTTAAGGTTCTATAGTTCACATACAGTCCTAAATTAGTTGTTTTATTCTGTAGGATCTGTGATTTTAAATAGTAGGTATTTGAGGTATTAACACGCGTAACTTCATTGGTGCGAAGACTATCGTTTACTCTATATTTATAACCAAGTTCAACAAAAACTCCCGTGCTATCTCCATAACCCGTAAACACTTCATAGGAATTAAAACGCTGACTTAAATTTGTCAATAAATCTGTAGCTCTTTCTCGTTGTTCACTATCCTCTAATGCTATTTTAGCACCAACCCATTGCTTACCAAAATTATAGGTAGCGCGATTAAACGATCGCACAAACGTGGATGTGGAGGTACTACTTTTATTACTTAGAAAACTCGAATTCGAAAATATATTAAACTTATTCAATTGAAGGTTTGCTAAGATACTATGACGATTTCCATTGAAATTTTCTGAATAGTTAAGATGTTCAAATTTATAACTAGCTAAACCTTTTTTAGAATGTAATACATCTACTCCTGAAGACCATAATAGTTGATTTCCTAACGGGTTTTCTAAATTCCAATCTCGATTAAATTCAGCTCTGTATAAACGCTGAATTGTTCTGAAATTCTTCTGAATAACATCGGCATCGGCATAGGCATTTAAGTTCCATAAGCTATCAGACTTAATTATGTTTTGATTTACTTTTAATTTCGCTGCAAAGCCATCATTGTCATTATCATCAAGATTAGAAAATAAATTGACGTCATTTTTACTTCCAGCCAATTCAAAGTAAACATCGGTATTCTCATTTGGTCTATAGGCGCCATTAATTATTGCTATCTGCAATTTTTCGGGTGCAATTAGCCTAACAATGGGCTCATAATTTCCTTGTGGTATGCCGTTTATAGGCTCAACATATTCAAAAATATTTTCAACAGCATTACTGTTTATAATTATATAATTTCCTTGATTCTCACCCACCAACGTAAACCGTACACTAAACAACTCATCGTCAGGATTATTAGAGAACACAAATATTTCTGTACCATTAACAATATCCTTCCTATATAAAATCCTATTATCATCAAAGGCCTCTGCCACATCAGAAGGAGCTACCATTAACGATTGGTCATCTCCAGCATTAGATAAAATCTCTACCTGCTCGGCTGAAAGGTTTTGCTGTAGTGGTTGGTTTTTAGCATCTGCTTCAGAATAGACCGATACACCTAGTTTTAATTTTTCAGTCTCATACGTACTCCCTCCAAATACTGTAAATCTCGAAAAGTTTCTATCACTAAACTGATAGTCTACTGTAATTCGCATTTCCGAAGTAATAGGATAGGTCGAATTAAAGATAATTTCACCTGCGTTATAATCGATTATATAATCTTTATTTTCGCCACGTTCAATAGGAATTCCGTTAACATATACGGTTTCACTTCCTGAAACAATAAGCACAAACAATTCATTATTTGGTCCAGTGAGTTTATAAGGTCCTTGATTTCCTTCTTGAGCCACAAACTGACTCGTTGTAAACTGACCACGAACTAATGCCCCCGATGCAAAAACACTGGTTTTAGAGGCCTCACCTTCAAAATTTGTTGTAACCTGAAGCCCTTGTACACGCTTTGTAAAGTTGGCAAAATAACTATTGGGATTTGCCAAATCAATATCACCTGCTCTAATATTCCATTTATCACTAAACAACTCTATAAAAACTTGATCAAATTCATCTAATCGTTGAGAATAGCCACTTTCTTGTAACGGAATGTTAGCGTCTTGTATAGATGCCCTAAGCGAGACTTTATCGCTTAATTTTCCTGAAATTTGTAAATCCAGTTCACTGTTTAATACCGAATTTTGATTGTTTCCAAGTGTTACACCTCGAGAGATACTCCCTGAGGTACTCAGACCATCAAAGGGTGTGAAGTTTTGCTCAATATTTGATTGGTTGAGTTTATAAAGACGTTGAAGGTTATCTGTATTCTCTACAATAATCTTATCATCTAGTTGGAAATATTTCCGCGTTAAAAAATCGGGATAACGTAAATAGCTAATCTCTACCGAATCTATATCTATGGGTTTCTTAAACGTTAGCAAGGCTTTCGCAAAATCAACTTTGTAATAGGAGGTATCTATCGTTGTTTTATCCTTACGCTTAAGTATAAACCAACTCGAGTTGATACTTACAGTATCCACTTTAATCGAATCTCTAACGGCTACCTTCTTTGTTCTATAGTTAGACTGCTCCTCTTGTGCCAAAGCATAAAAAGACATCATAAAACATATTAGTGAAATAGCAATTTTCATTCCCTATATAAACTTCTAAAGGCGGAAATTATTTTATCCTTAAAATCGGGTTAAAATAATAGTGTAAAAGTACAGTATTATTTAATTTAGCTGAAATCTTAACTTATCTAGAATGAAAATCATCTCATACAATGTCAACGGGATTAGAGCAGCAATGAATAAAGGCTTTATTGATTGGCTTAAAAGTGCAGATCCTGATGTGATTTGCCTGCAAGAAATTAAAGCCATGAAGGAGCAGGTGGATATAGAAGCCATTGAAAATGCTGGCTATAAATACAATTATTGGTTTAGCGCTCAAAAGAAAGGATACAGTGGTGTTGCTATCTTAAGTAAAACAGAACCAGACCATGTTGAATATGGAACCGGAATTGAATCTATGGATTTTGAAGGTCGAAACATTAGAGCAGACTTTAATGGATTATCTGTTATGAGTATGTATTTACCATCAGGTACTAATGATGCAAGACTCGCTCATAAATTTGAGTACATGGACATGATTCATGAATATTTAAACACCTTAAGGCAATCATTTCCAAACTTGGTTGTGCTTGGTGATTATAATATTTGTCATGAAGCCATCGATATTCATAATCCAAAAATGAAAGGTGTTTCTGGATTTTTACCAGAAGAACGTGAATGGCTTGGTAGCTTCATTAATAGTGGATTTGTCGATTCGTTTAGACATCTACACCCAGAAAAACAAGAGTTTTCATGGTGGAGCTATCGCGCTAATGCTAGAGCAAATAATAAGGGCTGGCGTTTAGATTATGCCATGGTGAGCCAACCATTGCAAGAAAATATAAAACGAAGCGTTATCCTCACGGAAGCGGTTCATAGTGATCATTGTCCGATTTTAGTAGAAATTGAAAATTAATTATTAAGTACATAACCCAAATAGTATGATTAAAAAATTGTCATTAATAGCACTAACTCTAATATTAACTACGTCCTGCGTATCAAAAAAAATATATACCGATTTAGAAGATAAATACGCCAATCTTAAAAAAGAAAACAGAAAATTAGCCGATTCAAATCGCGATCTAGAAACAACATTGAATAAGGCGCAAAACGATTTATCAAAACTTCAGCAAGACTATGATAAAACGTTAGCGCAGCGTAATAAACTTCAAACCGATTATAACGCGACCAAGTCTAATCTCGATAACTTAAAAACCTCTTATGATGCTTTAGAAAAAAACAGCAATGCCTCTATTGCAGCAAACTCAAAAAAGAACCGAGAACTATTAGCACAATTGGAAGCTAAAGAGCAAGCCTTAGCCGCTGAAAACGCAAGATTAGAAAAGATTAAAAAAGAATTAGAATCTAGGTCGCAACGTGTTGCCGAATTAGAAAATGTAATTGCTTCTAAAGACGCGGCAATGACCAAACTGAAAAATGCTATTTCTCAAGCCTTAACTAACTTTGAAGGGAAAGGACTTACAGTAGAACAGCGTAATGGTAAAGTTTATGTATCTATGGAAAACAAACTCCTTTTTCAATCAGGAAGTTGGGCTGTTGGTACACAAGGAAAACAAGCCGTTAAACAACTTGGTAGTGTTTTAGCAGACAATCCTGAAATTGCCATTTTAATAGAAGGACACACCGATAATGTTCCATACAAAGGGAACTCTCAACTTAGTGGTAACTGGGATTTATCAACCAAGCGTGCAACAGCTATTGTTAATATTCTAAGAGAAAACTCGTCTATCAATCCAGAAAACCTAACAGCTGCTGGTCGTGGTGAATTTGCACCAATTGCAACCAACGACACTGCTGAAGGTAAAGCAAAAAATCGTCGTATAGAAGTCATTCTAACACCTAAATTGGATGAGATTTCAAAATTGCTGAACGACATTTAAATCGATATTGAAGCACACCATCAAATTCTAAAACCTTAACATAGATTTAGACCTTTCAGTTTTTTAAAAGCTGAAAGGTCTTCTTATCTTTGCTTGTCTTAACACCAAACCAACATCATGAGATATACCACATTACCAAAAACCGATATAAAAGTTAGCAAAATCTGTTTAGGCACGATGACTTGGGGAAATCAAAATACCCAAGATGAAGGCTTTGCACAAATGGATTTAGCCCTAGATAAAGGTGTTAATTTCTTTGACGTTGCCGAATTATATCCTGTCCCAGCAACTGCAGAAACCTACGCTGAAACAGAACGTATTATAGGCAATTGGTTTGAAAAAACCGGACAAAGAGACAAAGTTGTTTTAGCCACCAAGATTGCCGGACCTGGAGATTATACCGCTCATATTAGAACCAACGGTTTTAGTAAAGCTGCGCTTAACGATGCAGTAAATAATAGTTTAAAACGCCTGAAGACCGATTATATAGATTTGTATCAGTTGCATTGGCCAGAGCGACATACCAATACTTTTGGTGTTAGAGATTACAACCATAATGCAAACGATCCTTGGACAGATAATTTTAATGAAATCTTACATAATCTTAATGAGATTATGAAAACCGGAAAAGTGCGTCAAGTAGGAATTTCGAATGAAAAAGCATGGGGAACAATGCGTTATTTAGAAGAGTCTAAGCTACATGATTTACCAAGAATGATTACCATACAAAATGCCTATTCTCTATTAAATAGAGTTTTTGAAGGCGATATGGCAGAAATTGCTATTCGCGAAAACATTGGGCTTCTAGCCTATTCTCCTATGGCATTTGGAGTACTCTCTGGTAAGTATATTAAAGGTACAGCTGCAGATGATGCACGATTAAAGCTGTTCCCTAGATTTGCGCGTTATAGTGGAGATAAGGCTACTGAAGCAACGAAACGTTACCTTCAAATTGCAGAAGATAATGGTATGACCTTAGCTCAAATGGCATTGGCTTTTGTAACCGATAGACCTTTTATAACAAGTAATATTATTGGAGCAACCACATTAAAGCAATTGGAAGAAAACATTGATAGTATCGATATAGAATTAAGTGATGATATCTTAAAGGCTATTGCCGAGGTACATGCCGAAATTCCAAACCCAGCACCTTAATGCTAAAATTTTAATTTAAAAAATTGGTGGTTTGTCGATTATATTCTATATTAGTTGCACTAAACTAACCAACATGACACTATATAACCTATTGCTACAAAGTAAACATTCAATGAACAGTAGTGTTTCATCCGATATATTTGTGTGGTCTCTTTTTAATATTTTTATACTGGTAGGCGTCATCGTAATTTCATTTACAATAGCCTTTAAACTTATAAAATACCTCAATTTAAAGATCAAACTCATGCAACGTGAGCTTGATAACTACTAATCTCATTTTTTTTTGTAAAAAACAAACACCTTAAAAACCTAAGCAGTGCCTAGGTTTTTTTTTGTTTTATCATCTTTCAAAATATAAAAATCATATACATCATTGTAATTGTATAGAATATTTTCTATATTTGATTATGTAGAAAATATTCTATACATTAATTATTCACATTGAACACTAACATAAATCAACAATACAATGAAACATAATTTTAAATTTGTTTGCTTTCTTCTCATAGTAGGATTGTTAGCAACAGTATCATGTCAAAAAGATGATGATGCATTAGAGAACAGCAATCAATACAACATACCAAGTATTGAAACAGCCAAAGCCTACTTTAATGATAATATTAACCTTTCTTCTTTAGGATCCAGCTCACTTAGGAATGGGGAAAGTCTTCTAAATTCGGATTGGGATCTATCTAAGGCAAAAAAATACAAAGATGAACCTCAAGAATCTCTAGACATTTTATACACACCTATTTATTTACCTACAGCTGGTAAAGCAAAAAGTTTTGTGGGCTCTGTAGAAGTTAATAATGAGATGCAATCTAAACTATTTATACTGCTATATAAACAAGCAGAAAACAGCGGGGCTTTTTCTGGTTTTATGATGATTTACAACTTAGATGGACAAATTGAGTATTCCTATGAATATACAGATGGTCAACGTGTTGCAGAGGGTCTCCCTTCCCTCGTAAATAGCACATTAAATCGAACGAATGATGGTGATTGTGAAAGTCCCTTTGATAGTATAGGTTGCCTTATAGACTGGGTTGGTGGTGATTGGTTTGGTATAGATGGATTTATTGAAAATGACCTTGTAGAAATCATTGCTGTAGGAGATTCTAACACAGGAGGAGGACCTTTTGATGATTCCAGCTTTGGAAATCCAGGGTTTAGCATCCCAGCTTTAGATGATAGTACAGCAGGTGCTAATGGTAATATTGAAGAACCTTGGTGGCTAGACAATACAGTTAGTGCTAATGCACTTTCTATCATTATGGCTTTAGAATTAGAACATGTTGCACTACCAGAAGCTGATTGGCTTTTAAATCAGGCATCGCAAGAGCAGCTAACATCTATTGCCAACTTTTTAAATGCCAATAGATCTAAAGACAAAAACACCTCTCCTGATGGCATAGAAAACGACGGATTAAACCCAAATCAAATGACCGAAATATCGCAGGAGGCATTAGATTTTGCAATAAGTATGATTAATTTTTTGATGAATAATCCAAGTATTAGCTTTGAACATAACTCCTCAAATGACATTAATACCAACACACTAAATTTTGGGTCTTTTGACGAGTTCGAAGACTACTATGATAATTTAAATGGGAATAGTTATACCACAATGTCTTCTACGTTTCAAGATGGCTCAATTAGAAGGGATGTACATTCGCTGGAATTCAATAGTTTTCCCCAAGCAGATTTAGTAACTACGGTTAAAATCGCGATTCCGAATAACAATAACACTTTGGAAAATTTGAATGTTATAAATGCAAGAACTATATTAGAAGGGAATAACACATTTTTCGATTGGACTCAACTTGATAGCGAAGATCCCGATGATAGCGATGGAATTCTGGTTGAAATCAATGAAGATTTAAATCGTGTCAAAATTTCTATTGAAGGTGAAATGCTTGTTGGCTTAAACATAAGTAACTATCCTATTAGATTTAGACACTTAATTACAGTCGTGATTACCTATGATTATTCTACAGCAGAAATCAATGAAAATTACTGCTACTGGCATAACACCAATAATTAAACATACCATTAATGAAAACAAAATCTTTAGTAACCATCGTATTCTTTTTTTTGATAATTAGCTGTACCTCTTATAAGCCTTTTTCAAGTATTAAAGAGAAAAAAGAAAGGATAAGCCAGATTAAAAGTTCGTTTAACTTAACACCAAAGGAAATCAAACTAATTAAACATCAAGATTCTATATTATATGAAATAGCTGAATCTATGGATAAAGAAGTTAAATTTTATACAACAAACAGACGTATCGATTCTTTTTTAAGTGGTAATTATTTGAAAGATGAAATGCTGATGGCCTTAAATATCGATCAATTAAAATTGAAGGGAGAGTTTGATTTTGATCGCACAAATCAGTTTAAAGGTCGCCGATTGAACATTGAATCGCTTGAAGAACTTGAAAAATATATGAGAAAAATTGATAGTAGTTTAATGATAAATATGAAAGTAAAAGTAGACACCATTACAAAAAAGAAAAACAAACCATAATACAGTGATTTTTTAATAATGTTTGAGTAAATAAAAACCCCCTTTCCACATGATGTGAAAAGGGGGTTTTAGATATTATTTAATTTCCTTACCATTTTTGTCATAAAAATGATATTCAAGATATGTGTAAGCATCTCTAGGTAAAACTTTTACCCATTTTTTGTGTTCTATAAACCATTTAGAACGTACTGATGGAAACCCTTTGGTTAAAAAGGCTGCTATAAATGGATGCGCATTTAGCGTAATCTTTTTATAGTCTTTTTTGAAAAGCCTTTCTAGGTCTTGCGTAATCTTTTGAATCACTACAATTGGTGCTTCAATTTCTCCGCCTTCTCCACCATTAGGATTTTCTTCTTTTGTTTTAATATTGCGTTCTGGGCGAACACGTTGTCTGGTAATTTGTATCAAACCAAACTTACTAGGTGGCAAAATCTTATGTTTTGCCTTATCATCTTTCATTTCGTCACGAAGATGATTGTACAATTTTTTTCGATTCTCTGCCTTTCCCATATCAATAAAATCAACTACGATAATACCACCCATATCACGTAAACGCAATTGGCGAGCAATTTCCGAAGCAGAAATTAAATTGACTTCTAAAGCAGTGTCTTCTTGGTTTTTTTCTTTGTTAGATCTGTTTCCGCTATTCACATCAATCACATGCATCGCTTCGGTATGTTCTATTACCAAATAAGCGCCTTTTGCCATAGACACTGTGCGACCGAAAGAGGTTTTTATTTGACGCTCAATACCATACTTTTCATAGAGTGGCACGCCATTTTTATACATCTTTACTATGGATTCTTTAGCAGGTGCAATCTCTTGCACGTAATCTTTAATTTGTCCATAAAGCACTTCGTCATCTACTGTAATACTTGAAAATGAATCATCAAAAATGTCTCTTAATATAGAAGAGGCTTTGTTCATTTCGCTCAAGACCTTACTAGGATGATGTGCTTTATTTAATTTTTTACACATTGCTGTCCATCTATTCAGCAAGTTCTGTAAATCTTTGTCGAGTTCGGCAACTTTTTTGCCTTCTGCGACTGTACGAATGATAACACCAAAACCTTTAGGCGTAATACTCTTTACCAAGCGTTTTAAACGCTCTTTTTCTTCTTTAGATTCAATCTTTTGAGAAATTGAAATACGATCAGAAAACGGTACTAAGACTATATAACGACCAGCTATAGACAACTCGCTACTAATACGAGGTCCTTTGGTTGAAATTGGCTCTTTTACAATTTGTACTAATAGAGATTGATTTGATTTTAAAACATTAGCAATGCTTCCGTTTTTATCAATATCTTTCTCAAACTGAAAATTTTTCAGTAAAAAATCGGTATGTCTACCTGTGCTTACACGTTTAACGAATTTTAAAAGTGAAGGTAATTTAGGTCCTAAATCATGATAATGCAAAAAAGCATCTTTTTCATAACCCACATTTACAAATGCAGCATTTAGACCAGGAACAGCTTTTCGTATTTTGGCAATAAATATATCACCAACCGAGAAGTTATTATCATCTTCATCTTTGTGTAACTCGATAAGTTTTCCATCTTTTAATAAGGCAAAATCAACAATATCAGAACTCGATCTTATAATCAATTCTTTTTCCATGTTGTTCATTTTAATCCACCTCGATTCATTTCGAGATAGATGGATATTACTTTATTTTGACACAGGATATTTAATCCAGCAAATTCATGTATTACGAAGGTAAAACGTAATAAAACTCATGAATTTTATATCAAAGAACGTTGTTTTTAAAATTAAGAAAAGTAGTTAAAAAACTACTTTTCTTAATTTATTTCTTTTTGTGACGATTAGCGCGTCTACGTTTTTTACGCTTATGCGTCGCTACCTTGTGTCTTTTTCTTTTTTTACCACTTGGCATAAATAAGTCTTTTTTAAATTAATATTTGTTTTAATGCTTTAGTTTACTTCAACGTTAGTCTTAACACCTTCAACAAATACTTTTGCAGGTTTAAATGCAGGTATATTGTGAGCAGGTATTTTGATTGTTGTATTTTTTGAAATGTTACGTCCAGTTTTTTCTGCTCTAGTTTTAACGATAAAACTTCCAAAACCTCTTAGATATACATTATCTCCACCTTCTAATGAAGATTTTACTTCTTCCATGAATGTTTCAACTGTTGCTTGAACATCTCCTTTTTCAATTCCTAATTTATCAGAAATTTTCGCTACTATATCAGCTTTTGTCATTGTTATTAATTTTTAGGGTTATCTATTAATTATAAGGGATGCAAATATAGGTAATTTAATTTCAATATTTCAAGCGTAATTAATTAAAATTTAACCTTGTAAAGATTTATTTTTGTAAAAATTTAGTCATATAAATGAATTTTACCGAAATTTTAACGCATTGGTACTCAGTCAATAAGAGAAATTTACCATGGAGAACAACTAAAAATCCTTATCACATTTGGTTGTCTGAAATTATTATGCAACAAACTCAAATTACCCAAGGATTACCTTATTATGAAGCTTTTGTTACCCATTTCCCTACTGTTTTCGACTTAGCAAATGCCAGCGAACAGGCGGTTTTAAAGCTTTGGCAAGGTTTAGGCTACTACTCTAGAGCTAGAAATTTACATGCCTCTGCTCAATACATTGTTAATGATCTCAATGGTGAATTTCCAAATACATATGAAGCGCTTCTAAAACTTAAAGGTGTAGGAGATTATACAGCCAGTGCCATCTCTTCTATTTGTTTTGATGAACCTCATGCCGTTGTTGATGGTAATGTTTATAGGGTGTTATCTCGATATTTCGCGATTGACACACCTATTAATTCTACTAAAGGTATTAAGGCATTTAAAAAGCTCGCTACAACACTAATTGACACCAAACATCCAGGAGACTACAATCAGGCTATAATGGAATTTGGAGCCACACAATGCAAACCTAAAAGCCCCAATTGCAGCAATTGCCCATTAACAGATAGTTGCCTAGCATTTCAACACAAAACAATAGATCAATTACCTGTTAAATTAAAAAAAACCAAGGTCACTAAGAAGTATTTTAATTTTTTGGTCATCCTCTCCCAGGATAACAGAGTGATTTTCGAACAGAGAATGGATAAAGGAATTTGGCGAAATTTATATCAATTTCCTCTATTAGAATCAGATAGAAGTTTGGAAGCCCATGAATTTCATCTTCTTAATTTGGGAAACACACCTCTAATAGACGATGTTATGGAACATTATTTATATAATGAAACAGATATCATTCATAAACTATCACATCAGCATTTATACACCAAATTTTGGATTGTCAAACCTGAAACATTTCCGTCAAAAAGCATTTCTATTTCAGATATAGAAACCTATCCAACACCAATTTTGATAAGTAATTTTATAGACCAGTACAATTTCTGATTTTAGAGAACTCATAAATTTTTCATACTTTTAATAATCAGACTTTAAAATGCTTAATTTTGTAGTCTTAAACAACAATAATTATGTCAGGAACATTAAATAAAGTGATGCTAATTGGGCATTTAGGAGATGAAGTAAAGATGCATTATTTTGATGGTGGTAATTGTGTAGGGCGTTTTCCATTAGCTACTAATGAAACTTATACTAATAAGCAAACCAACGAGCGCGTTACTAATACAGAATGGCACAATATTGTAGTACGCAATAAAGCCGCCGAAATTTGTGAAAAGTACTTATCTAAAGGTGATAAAGTATATATTGAAGGACGACTTAAAACCAGAAAGTGGCAAGACGACAAAGGAGCAGATCGTTACTCAACAGAAATACAATGTACAGATTTTACCTTCTTGTCTACTAAAAATGAAAATCAAGGTGGTACTCCGCCAGCGGCCAATCCACAGCCTGCGGCTGAGCAAACACCTAGCAATTCAGTATCTAAACCCATAACAGAAGATAATGATGATCTTCCGTTTTAAATAACCTAAACTAAATTATTTACTTTGGATCCCGAACCCGCGAGTTTAATAGTCTTAATGCTTAATGTAAACGTTTCTTTAATTTCTGGGCTCGTATTACTTTTTATTTTATTGCTTTGCTCTGCTTTAATTTCTGGTGCGGAAGTCGCTCTTTTTTCATTATCAAAGTCAGATATCGATTCGGGTTTAGAAGACAACGCTAAACATTTCAGTATCGTTTCTAAACTATTAGACCGTCCAAAAAAACTATTAGCAACCATCTTAGTAGCCAATAACTTCATTAACATTGGCATCGTTTTACTATTTGATTCCTTAAGCGATATTCTATTTAAAGGCGTTGATGCTTCTATTAGTTTTTATTTTTTTAAAGTTGATCTTGTTTTCTTCCTAAATGTAGTAATCATTACATTTTTAATTTTACTATTTGGTGAAATTGTTCCAAAGATTTATGCCAGTAGAAATCGCATGAAGTTTTCAAAATTCATGGCCTTACCGCTTAAAGTTTTAGATGTTATTTTTTCACCTATTAGTTTACCTATGCGTAATGTAACATTGGGTATTCATAAGAAATTAGGAAAGCAAAAATCAAACCTTAGTGTTGATCAATTGTCTCAGGCTCTAGAACTAACTTCTGATGGAGACACAACAGATGAAGAACAAAAGATTTTAGAAGGCATTGTTTCCTTCGGAAATACAGATACGAAGCAAGTCATGCGACCTAGAATGGATATTTTTGCGCTCAACGAAGATTTAACCTATGACGAAATCATTCCAGAGGTTATCAAAAATGGGTATTCTCGAATTCCTGTTTATAAGGATAGTATAGATAATGTCATTGGAATCTTATACATTAAAGACTTACTGCCATTTATAGATCGAAAAGAATTTGATTGGACTACACTCTTGCGTGATCCATTTTTCGTTCCTGAAAACAAAAAACTGGACGATTTAATGGTAGAATTCCAAGAAAAAAAGGTTCATTTAGCTGTTGTAGTTGATGAATATGGCGGAACATCTGGTGTGGTATCCTTAGAAGACGTAATTGAAGAGATTGTTGGTGATATTAGTGATGAGTTTGACGATGATGACGTGATATATACTAAAATTGATGACCGCAACTACTCCTTTGAAGGCAAGACTACCTTGAAAGACTTTTATAGAATTCTGAAATTGGATGATACATCAGAATTTGAAGACCATAAAGGTGAAGCCGAAACTGTTGCAGGGTTTGTTTTGGAAATTTCTGGCATATTCCCTAGACGTCAAAGTAAAATAAATTTCAAAAATTACGTTTTTACTATTGAAGCTATCGACAAAAAGCGAATCAAACAAATCAAATTTACTATATTGGACTAAATTGCCTCCTCTCTATGACTATTAAAAAATTTGTTATCCCATTAATTGCTATTGCTTGTTTTTCCTGCGGAAATGATCCGTTGCCAAAACCAAAGGCTATGCTAAGATTGGACTATAAAAAACCTGTATATACAAAAGTAGATGTACGTTTACCATTCACTTTTGAAAAAAATAGTAATGCCGATAAAATTTCGAACATTAAACTTGATGGCATTAACAATTCTATTGGTGTGAATATAAATTATCCTGCCATGAAAGGCACCATTTACCTTACTTATAAGCAAGTTAATACCACCAACTTAGATTCATTACTTCGCGATGCACAGACGTTAACACAGAAACATACAATTAAAGCCGATGAAATAGAAAGTGTTCTTTATGAAAACCCCGAACAAAATGTATATGGAATGTTTTACGAAGTTGGAGGTAATGCAGCATCACAATCACAATTTTATGTTACCGATAGTACCAAACATTTTTTAAGCGGCTCTTTATACTTTCATGCCATACCTAATTACGATTCGATTTATCCAGCAGCAGTATATTTAAAAAATGATATAAAGCGCATCATGGAGTCTGTAGAATGGAAAGAATAAATTCTATTTAAAACATAAAAAAATGCCTATCAGTTTTGATAGGCATTTTTATTTTTATGAATATTACTAAAATTAGTTATTAATAACCCATTCACCGCTACTCTTAATCATCGAGAAATCTTCGGTTGAATTTCCAGGTGCCCAAGTTGCTATTGTAACAATATATTTTTGTCCATCTGCTGCAGAAGGATTCAAATTATCTAGTACAATATTTAATGCAGTAACTATCATCTCATCTGTCCAGTTAGTACTTCCTCCAGCTCTATTAAAGTTACCAAAGTTATCTAAGTTATCAGCCGCTGCTTCAAAACCTTCAACAGCTATTAACTCTGACGCTACTAATGTATAATCACTACCAGTTAAGGTATATCTAATTGTATTATCTGGAACCCAAATACCATTTTCTAAACCAAATTGTAGAGAAGATATACTAGGTGACCAGTTTCCGCCACTAAATGTGTATAAGTTTCCTTTAGTTACAGTACCTACACCACTACCACCAAAGAATCTATAGATTATAAATAGTTCGTCTCCTTCTTGAGCAAACGGGTAGTTAATACTTAAGAACTGTGGTAAATAGTTTTCTGGTAAAACAGAACCACTAAAGTTATTAAATGCACCTGGCTGACCAGAACCTTCACCCATTGAATCATAATCAGCACTACTTAAATAGTACACGCCATCTACCTCATCCCATTCACCTTCAGAATATTTGTAATATGCAGATAATGACTCGGTATCGCCAGAAAAACCGATAGTTCTAATAGCAAAATCTTGAACTCTCCAACGTGGTGAATCAGAATCTGTAGAGCTATACTTTAAAGCTACGTGAACAGTTTGTCCATCATAAGCAGTAAAATCTAAATCAGCAGATGTCGTCATACTTCCAAACATTGTTTTATCAAAAGCAACAGCAGTCCATGTTGCAGTCGTAGGATCTCCACCAGTTGTATAGTCCATAGATACTAAGACATCAAATAAGGTTTCATCTCCTAAAAAGTCAATCTCTTGAGTAATTTGAAATGATAAACCTGTACTACCAGATAAGTCATATTCAGGAGAAATTAGCCATTCTTCAGTGGCATTAGCACCACCTGAAAAACCAGACCCTTCAGCATAAGCAGCTTCATCTCTCCAGCCTAAATTATCATCATCACCTTCTAATCCGTCATCTAATACTTCTACAAGTTCAAAATTACCAAAATCAAGTGGAAATGATGCTTCGTAAACGCTAGCCAAACCAACTTCAGGCTCTGCTGTAAATCTATTATAACCTAATCTCACTACTTGTCCTTCTGTTGGACTGGCGAATTGATCGGCTAGTACATTTTCTAATGTATTTCCAGCATTCTCACTAGGCAAAAATGCATTACTATTACTTGTTGGATAATCACTAGATCCCAAACTATATACATCTGCATTAGTGAACGCACTTACATCTTCTGGGTTACCATCTATTAAGTTAAAGCTAACAGTAACTGATGAACCGTCTCCCCAAAAAGGGTATCTATCTGCTAAAAACGGAGGTAAGATAACTTTAGCGTCCTCTATGTCGCTAAATGCTTCAAACGTTTCGTAAAAATCAGGATCTTCATCGTCTCCTTGATCAACTAGAGCTGCATAATCATCTGATGTTAATGTAAATTCATCAACACCAATTATTGGGTCGCCCAGATTGGCAAGATCATCATTAATATCTTCTACAGGATTACATCCTGTGAAAATTGCGCCTATAAAGGCTAATACATAAACTATTCTTTTCATTGTTCTATTTTTTAAAATTTAAGTTTTGCTCCAACACTAAATGTTCTTCCAAAACCATAATAAACTAAAGCTGTTTCAGCATTTGAATCTGCACCATCTAAGGCATCAGCGATATATTCTGTATTAAATACATTATTCATTCTAGCTGTTAACGATGCGTCGAAATCTCCAAACGAGAAACCATGAGTAATAGCAGCATCAAATACGCCATACGATGGTACTTCCCATGGATCTGGAGCACCTTGTGTTCCTCTATCACTTGGATCAAAATCTGCATACAAACGATCGAAATAGTTGTAATCTACAGATAATCTTGTCTTTACTCCAAATCTATAGTTAACACCTAATGCCATAGTTGTTTGAGCAGCATCACCTACAGGTGTATCTTCAATAAACAAGTTTACTGTATCTACTACTTCCTGCTCTTCATTTAAAATATTAACTCCAGTAACATCTTCTTCCCATCTCCAATCTCCAAGAGATGCCATACCTGTAATGTCTAATTTATCTGTTGCTTTATATACAAAATCAATTTCAATACCTTGGTGAATTGCATTTACACCTAAAATGTTAGCAAACCCTGTTTCATCTTCATTTAACTGAAAAGACAATGTTTCCGTTCTATCTCTCCAAGCAGTTCTATATAAGTTAACATTAGCAGAAAAACGTTCGCCTCTGAAACCATAGCCGATTTCATAACTTGTTATTTTTTGATTTTCGGCATTTTCATTAATCTCATCATTGTTAAAGTTAGGGAAAACCGCATCAAAATCAGCTGCTTTTTCAAAATACCCTATGTTAACAAATACATTATGGTTCATATCGATTCGATAGTTAGCACCACCTTTCGCTCCAAAACCAAAGAAGTTGAAACGATCTGTTTCCTGAAGAGGATCGCTATTTAAATAGTTAAAGTAATCTTTTCTCTTATAAGATGTGTTCGACGCGTTTAATGATATGAATGTGTTGAAGTTTTCGTTTACATCATATTCTAACTGAGCAAATGCTCCTAACCACCCAACGATTCCGTCATTATTATAAGCCACTTTATCACCTACTCTTGCGATACCTGTTGGGTTATTAACGTTATCCTCATTAATTATGAATTGACCACCTAATAAATCTGTAACTTCTCTAAAGTGTTTTCCTGTATAGCTTCTCCAGTCTAATCCAGCCAAAAGCACTAAGTCATCTGATAAATCCGATTTCAATGTAGATAGGATCCCGTACCAATTGTGGTCGTTACGTGATGCTCTTAAAGCAGCACTAGAACCATTTGCTCCATTTGCAATATTTTCATCAACTATGCGGTCGAAATCTAAAGGACCAAGTACACCTATACGGTAATCTGGACTTGTGAATTTAAATCTTCCATCACCTTCAAATCCTGGTGTTTCGGCATCACTTCCTAGAGTTCCACCTCCACCTCCAGTACCAAAGGACGCATAGGCTGCTGTTGAGATACTTGTTTTATCATTGAGATCCCAATAGTGATTTAAAGAGATCTGAGGTTTGTGATAAAAGTTATCTTCAATAGATGTTAACTGACCATTTTTATAACCCCAATCTGAGTTATACTTGATACCATCTTCACTCAATCTATATGTATCAATTAAATGTCTGTTTTGTCTTTGACCATGACGTTGTTTTGCGCCAAAAGCGGTAAAAGATAATTTGTGTTGATCATTAAGTTCTTTAGATACGTTTACAAAATATGAAACAGCATTAAAAGGTGTTCCTCTTACATAACCATCACCATCAGTCTTAGCGGCTGAAACTGTAACAGCGAAACCATTTTCCATTAAACCTGTAGAATACGTTACTCCAAATTTTCGGTACCCATCATTAGCAAGTGTTGTCATAATGTTTCCACCAGCTTCAGCATCTGTCGTTTTAGTCAAGATATTGATTGTTCCTCCTACAGATGGCACGGCAACTCTTGCTGCTCCAAGACCTCTTTGCACTTGCATTGAACTAGTAACATCTCCTAATCCAGCCCAGTTACTCCAGAATACACGACCATTTTCCATGTCGTTTACTGGAACACCATTAATCATTACGGCAACATTCTCAGAATTAAATCCACGTAAATTAATACGACCATCACCAAAACCACCACCTGCTTTAGTAGCATAAACACCAGGTGTAGATTTTAATACTTCAGGAAATTCTTGTGTTCCTAATTTTAATTGAATATCTGCAGCTCTTACCGTTGATACAGCAACAGGTGTTTTTCTGTCTACTGCTACAGATGCAATAATTTGAACTTCTTGTAAGCCTACTTCGCTCGAAACAAGAGTAATCGTCCCAAGATCCATATCTCCTGAAAAAGTAATTGTTTGCGAGTTATAACCCACAAAAGTAATTACTATTTCTCCAGACGACGCTTGAGTTTTAAGGGTGAAATTTCCATCAAAATCGGTGTTGGTACCATTTGATGTTCCCTTTTCAATGATATTTGCTCCAGGTAATGGTTCGTTCATATCAGAACCAACTAATTTACCTGTAATTGTGCTTTGTGAAAAAGCAATTGTAGTGCACAATAAGACTACAAATACCAATAAACATTTTGAAATTTTTTTCATTGTTTAAAATTATTTAGAGTTTTAATTTTGCGGCAAAAGTACACCTGATAAAGGGATACTATATTACCAAAATGTTAAGATTTGTTAACCTTTAAAAATACTTAAAATTTTCTTAAAATTTGAAATTGACCTATTGTTAAAGCAATAAGTATTTAACAACCTCATCTTAGGTTTTGGTAGTGTTTAATGAGGTTTTGGGTAGATTCGTCATGATTGTTAATAACATTTTCATTTTGAAGTTCGTCTAAAATTGTATTTGCAAGCTGTTTTCCAAGCTCAACACCAAACTGATCATAACTAAAAATATTCCAAACAATTCCCTGAACAAATATTTTATGTTCATACATGGCAATCAATTTCCCAAGACTTTGTGGCGTTAATTTCTCAATTAAAATCGTGGTTGTTGGCTTATTTCCTTCAAAAACTTTAAAAGGTTTTAATGCCTCTATTTTCTCTTTGGAAAGTCCTAAATCTTGTAATTCTTTAGTTACAGTACCCTCAGATTTACCATTCATTAACGCCTCTGTTTGGGCAAAGAAATTAGACATTAATTTGTCATGATGATCTTGGTTTCCATGTAGTGGTTTTGCGAAACCAATAAATTCGGCAGGAATTAATTTTGTGCCTTGATGAATTAACTGAAAAAATGCGTGTTGAGAATTGGTTCCAGGTTCTCCCCAAATTATGGTTCCGGTTTGATAATTAATAGTATTGCCATTGCGATCAACGCTTTTACCATTACTTTCCATAATACCTTGCTGAAGATAGGTAGCAAATTGATTTAAATACTGAGAATATGGTATTACTGCTTCGCTTTCAGCATTAAAAAAGTTATTATACCAAACACTTAAAAGCGCCGTAATTACTGGGATATTCTTTTCGAAATCTTCAGTCTTAAAATGTATGTCCATGTTATGAGCTCCTAAAAGCAACTCATCAAAATACTTAAACCCAACGGCCAAACTAATAGAAAGTCCAACAGCACTCCATAGTGAAAAGCGTCCACCAACCCAGTTCCACATAGGGAAAATATTGTTTTCATCAATACCAAAAGCTTTTACTTTTTCAATATTTGTGGAAACAGCTACAAAATGTTTTGATACAGCATCTTGAGGGGCTTGCTCTAAAAACCACTTTCTAATGGTGTTGGCATTAGACAACGTTTCTTGAGTTGTAAATGTTTTAGAGACAATAACGAATAATGTTGTTTCTGGATCTAAATTTTTTATAACCTCATTGACATGATCACCATCAACATTACTGACAAAATGTGTTTTGAGGTGATTTTTGTAAAAGCTCAATGAATCTACAACCATAGCAGGTCCAAGGTCTGAACCTCCAATTCCAATATTGACTATATCTGTAAAAGGTTTATTAGTATAACTTCTAAGTTCACCATTAATAACGCGATTAGAAAAATCTTTTATTTTGTTTTTGACCTGAAATATCTCAGGCATTACATTAGTTCCATTTACTACAACCTCATCATTTTCAGATGCTCTTAACGCAGTATGCAACACTTCCCTGCCTTCAGTTTGATTAATAACATCTCCTCCAAAATACTTATCTATGGCATCCTTTAAACCTACTTCCTCTGCCAGTTCTAATAATAGCTCTACTGTTTCTTTTGAAATCCGTTGTTTAGAATAATCTACATAAAAGTCTTCCCAAGACACAGTCATATTACTGGCTCTGCCAAGATCGTCTGCAAACAATGTTCTTAAATGCGTATGCTCTATGGTTTTAAAATGCGCTAGTAATTTACTCCAGGCTTTGGTGGTGGTTGGGTTGACTGTTTGTAATGCCATTATTGTATTTTGGACGTTAATACATCTTCTTCTGTTGGTAAATGTATTTTGTTATCTTCAAATTGAATATTATCAAGTTGAGATTTTAAAGGTTTAATAAACTCTGTATAGTTTGATTTAAGTAAATCTGGAATAGATTCGGCTGCTGGTAATTTTTCTCTAAATGGATCAACTTGTTTACCATTTTTCCAAAAACGATAACACACATGTGGTCCTCCTGTATTTCCTGTCATTCCTACCCATCCAATCACATCTCCTTGTTTTACAAAATCACCCTTTTTTACATTTTGAGCTTTCATATGCAAGTATTGAGTGCTATAAGTCCCATTGTGTTTTATTTTCACAAATTTCCCATTCCCACCTCGTCTTGTAGATTCTGTAACAGTTCCATTGGCTGTTGCTAAGATTGGCGTTCCAATTGGTGCTGCAAAATCTGTTCCTCTGTGAGGCCTTAGTTTATAGCCATAATATTTGATACGACGATTAAGATTATAACGCGAAGAAATTCGACTGAACTGAACAGGTGCTTTTAAAAATGTACGTCTTAAACTCTTTGTATTTTCATCAAAGTAATCTGAAATTTGTTTGGTGCTATCTACCTGAAAATTGAAAGCGTAAAACGGCTCACTTTTATGCTCAAAATAGGCCGCATCTATGCTTTCTATACCTGCATAAATTGTATCCTCAATGAAGCGTTGATTATAAATAATTTTAAATCGATCTCCTTTTTGTAGTCTAAAAAAATCTATGGTCCAAGCATAAATATCACTCATATCATTAATTAATTGATAAGGTAATCCTTGAGCTTCCATAGTTTCAGACAAGTTATTCATCACTACTCCTGAGGCTTCCTTCTGAACAATAGTAATTGGTTTTTTCTCTTTATATGCAACCACAGAATCAACCATTTTGATAACCACATAGTCTATACTGTTAGGTTGATAAATAAAGTATTCTGGAGTTTGAAGTGTGTCTTTCGTGCAAAAAAGTGTATACGGCTTACCAATTTTTAATTTTCCAATATCGAATGAATCTTTGATTTTTTCTGCAATATTGAAGATTCTTGGGTAACCAATGTGGTTACGTTCCAATATTTCCCCAAAACTATCCCCTTTTTTTATCGTATCCCTCTTAACGATATAATCTTCAAGTATAAAACCAAATTCTTTTAGAGGTTCTGGCTCAACATAGGTTTGTAATTGTTCTAAATTTGGTTCTTTCTCCTCGTCCTTACATGAAAAAAAACCAATACAAATAAAAAGTGCTATTAATAATTGTTTTGGTTGCATTAAGCTAATTTGTTATATGTTTTCTCCCCAATTTTCTAATTCTTGTTCGCTCCAAAGTTCAGGAAAAAATATTCGTTTTTGGTATTTTGGATGCATGTATTTTTTCCAGTCGCTTCCTCCTGTTGCTTCACCATCTCCTGTTCCACTTTCAATATAATGTCTTGCAGCGTTATAATGCGCCATAACCCATGTGATATTAACGGTGTAATCGAAATGTCTCATGGCTTTTACTAAATCTTCGTCTTGCTGATCTTCTTTAGGAAGTTCTTTAAAGCGCGTCCATAAGTTTTTCGTGTTGTAGGTTTGCATGAATCGAATAAAATCTCCTTTATAGCGCTTTTCAAAATTGACTAAAAGCGTTGATTTTTTACCAGTTGCATAATCTTTTCCTGCTGCTTGCCAATATAAATGTTCAAAGGCATGCTCGAAAGGTGTATTACGATCTATTGTTTTTCGAAATCTATAGTCAATAAGATTGATGAGTTCAGTTGAAGCAAACTCAATCATACGATACTGTGCACTTTGAAATCCGCTCGCTGGAGTTAAAGTATATCTAAACTTCATATACTGTTCTATCTCCATACCCTCTCTCATAATATTAAAAGACGTTGTGAGCATATCAAAATAACGGCTAATACGCATAATTTTACTTTCAAAAAATTCGACCGTTAGGCCTTCTTTTTCTGCGACTTGTTGGATTTCCCATAAGATCATTTTAAAAATGAGTTCATTTATTTGATGATATGCAATAAAGACCATTTCATCTGGAAGCGTTGTTCGTTGAATTTGTAAATTGAGTAACGCATCAGTTTGAATATAGTCCCAATATGTAATAGGCTTGCTATAAAGCAAGCCATAAAGGTGATCATCTGTATCTTGATCTATGTTTGTGTACTTCTCTTGAAGTTGTTTTATTATCTCGTCAAAATTTTGAGTGTCATTCATGTTGATTAGTCAAATTGAATAGGAAAATAATGTTTTAACCCTTTATAATCTTCAAGATCTGCCCTTAAAGACCCCACGGCTAAATCTGCTTTGATTTTTAAAGGAATCTTATTTTCATCTGCACTTACCCAAAGCGTTAGACTTTCTTGTTCCTTAAAAACACGTCCAGCCATAACATATGGTCTAAACTTTAGAGTTTTTATTTTTCCAAATTTCGTTTTAATAGTTTCTCGTCCCAAGAACTTGAGCCTAAAGTTATAATTCTCTTCATCAAAGAACATATTTAGTGACACAACTTCTCCTACTTTAATATTATCGGTATCATAGTTATTTCTGAGATAGTAAAATGCCGATACCATATCTTGAACATCCTGTTCAGTCGTAATTTTTTTCTTTGTTTTATGTTTTTTGTTTTCTACTAAGGCTTCTTTCTTGCCTTGATTGAATTTGATTACAATATCTTTAGTATGACCTCCTTCATCTATTTTCCTAATAAATTTATAGGGAACACCTGTTTCTTTATCAAAGTAACTTTCGTATCTATCTTTTACTTTAAAAAACCACTTAATTGCTCCTGTAGTCCATCCTTTTCCAACCACATGATACACGGGTTTTCCATTCAAAGTTGTCTCTTTAAGTGATAATGTGGCATTTCCAGCTTTAAGAAATCCACTATAACTCATTCTAAATTTAAACCATTCGCCATCTTTGAATGCACTTTTCTTTTGGGCAGAAGACGTTTGCAAACAAAATAGAATTCCAATTATAAGTAGTATGTTTTTCATCATATATAGTATTGTAAATGTAACTTTCTGCATCACATTTTATTGTTCATTAAGAAGAATTACAATTACTATTCCAAAAATATAAATTTTATTGAAATCATTATAAACAAAGGTGTTATAGTTCTGTTAGATTTAAAAGAAACGCCATCCAAAAAAGGACAGCGTTTAAAACATTATCATTTATAAGGTTCCTCTTTTGGCTTGTTCTCGCTCAATAGACTCGAACAACGCTTTAAAATTCCCTGCTCCAAAACCTTGTGCTCCCATTCTTTGAATAATTTCAAAGAACAGTGTAGGCCTATCTTCAACTGGTTTTGTGAAAATTTGCAGTAGATACCCTTCTTCATCAGCATCTACAAGAATTGACAATCTTTGCAACTCTTTAATATCTTCTTTCATCATATCCATATGTACTCCTAATCGTTCTGGAATCATATCATAATAAGATTGAGGTGGTGGTGGTAAGAATTCTACACCTCTTGCCTTAAGTTGAGCAACGGTTTTTATAATATCATCGGTTGCTACAGCAATATGTTGTACACCAGAACCTTCATAAAAGTCTAAATATTCCTCAATTTGAGATTTCTTAGCTGCCTTTGCAGGCTCATTTATTGGAAATTTAATGCGCCCATTTCCATTACTCATTACTTTGCTCATTAACGCAGAATACTCGGTGTGGATTTGCTTGTCATCAAACGACAAGAAATTAACAAACCCCATAACATCTTCATACCATTTAACCCATGTGTTCATTTGTCCCCAACCAACATTACCAACCATGTGATCTATATATTTTAATCCAACTGATTCTGGATTATAATCTGACTCCCATTTTTGGAATCCAGGCATGAATGTTCCGTTATAATTTTTTCGTTCTACAAACATATGAACGGTTTCACCATAAGTGTAAATTCCTGCTCTCACAACTTCACCAAACTCATCGGTTTCTACCACAGGCTCCATATAAGATTTGGCACCTCTTTTTGTCGTTTCTTCATAAGATTTTCTTGCGTCATCAACCCAAAGCGCTACTACTTTAACGCCATCACCATGTTTAACAATATGATCATTAATTGGTGATTTACTATTTAAAGGTGTTGTTAACACCAACCTTATCTTATCTTGCTTCAAAACGTAACTAACAGAATCTGTTGATCCTGTCTCTAAACCTTTGTATGCATAAGATTGAAACCCAAAGGCGGTTTTATAAAAATGAGCCGATTGCTTAGCGTTTCCTACGTAAAACTCTACATAATCTGTTCCTAAAAGTGGTAAAAAATCTTTAGCATCTTCAAAGATTTTCTCTAATCCATAATTGACACTTTTTACTTCTTTTGCCATAATATTTATTTTTAATACTTCTCTAGTCGAAGTGACTCAAATATATAATTTGAGTTCATTGTTATTAGTTAATTAAACTATCTTGAGCGGTTTTAGCCGTATTTAGTTTTTCATTTTTTATTTGTATCGAATCTATATTAATCGAGTCGCTTTCTATTTCATAGTAATCATCTTCTTCATAATCATATATTGTATCATTTTCCCATTCATATTCGAAATCGTCTGTATTACGTTGTTTTAATATTTCTTCATAGAAATCTTGCGAAGACAGGGTTCCAAAAAATGTAACAGCTGCAACAAAGAACAGTAAAACCACTGCATTAAACGCAATAGCTATTATGTTTAATATTTTTGCCGTCGCCACGTTACTTCTACTTTGATGATTATAAGCTTCTGGGTCTTGCTCAAATGCTTTCAAACTCTTGTTCGCAATAACTAACCCAATAATACCTAGTGCAAGCGGTACAATCGCAAAAACACCATAGCAACAACAACCAGCAAAACCAATTAAAATAGCTCCAATTCCTAAAATTAATGCAGTTGGATCTGCGGGTAATTTATTATAAGACATATTCTCTTTTTTAGTGTTCTAACCAAGATTTAAAATAATCTTCGTCTGCTATTTTTAAAGCCTCTTCAGTAACTTGTAATGGTTTAAACGTATCTACCATAACAGCCAATTCATCTGTTTTGACCTTTCCTATACTACGTTCTGTAGCTCCTGGATGAGGACCATGAGGAATACCGGCTGGATGTAAGCTAATATGACCTGCATCTATGTCATTTCTACTCATAAAATCACCATCAACATAATACAACACCTCATCACTGTCTATATTGCTATGATTGTAAGGCGCTGGAATAGCATCTGGATGATAATCATATAAACGTGGCACAAAACTACACACAACAAAAGCATCTGTCTCAAAGGTTTGATGCACAGGAGGTGGCTGATGAATGCGACCTGTTATAGGTTCAAAGTCATGAATAGAAAAAGCATATGGATAATTAAAACCGTCATATCCTACCACATCAAAGGGATGAGATCCATAAACCATTTCAAAAATATCATCTTGTTTTTTAACTTTAATTAAAAAATCTCCCGTTTCATTATACGTTTCAAGCTCTTGCGGTTGACGTAAATCACGTTCACAAAAAGGTGAATGCTCTAACAATTGCCCAAACCAATTTCTATAGCGCTTAGGCGTATAAATTGGCCTACGAGATTCTACAATAAACAACCGGTTGTCTTCGGTATCGAAATCCATTTTGTAAATAATTCCTCTTGGTACTACAAGATAATCTCCATACTTAAAATCTAAATTCCCAAGGTGCGTGCGTAGTTTCCCAGTTCCTTTATGCACAAAAATGAGTTCATCAGCATCAGAGTTTTTATAAAAGTACTCTCTAGTAGAATGCTTTGGAGCCGCTAAAATAATTGTACAATCACTATTTGTTAAAACTGCTTTTCTGCTCTCTAAATAATCGTTTTCAGGTTTGACTTGAAACCCTTTAAAACGATATGATTGTATGTGATTTGCTTTTGCAATTTTTGGAGCAACACTGTACTGTTTATTTATTGCTTTTACCTGTGTTGGTCTTTGTTCGTGATAACTGTTAGTGGACATCCCATCAAAGCCAATGGTGCCAAATAATTGTTCGGCATATAAGCTACCATCTTCTTTTCGAAATTGGGTGTGGCGTTTAGGTGGAATTTTTCCTAATTTATGATAAAAAGGCATACGTATTTATATTAAATAGTTGAAATTAAAGGTTTGAGTTTACTAAGTCTCAAACATTTTGACTTGACATAAAGATACAAATATGTGTGCTTATTCAGGATTTCTCTTGATAAGAAAATGAAGATAATTTAATAAATCTTTAAAGAATAGATTTGACATGTTTCAAATATCGTGAAAATTCTTAATATTCTAAAACCAAAAACCAATATTAAAGTACCAAATACTTTTACGTAGCTCTGGAGAATAACTAAATTTAGCTTGGATTGGCCCTAAAAATGTTTCAATTCCGTAGCCCACGCCATAACCTCTAAAATCTGGTAGTGTAAACCATTCTCCCGATTCAAAAATATCATTATCCATATTGGCCCAATTGGCTTCTAGTGTTATGTGATTTTTATTAAACACCTCATAATCTAGACACGCGTATGCTTTTACATAACTATTTCCAGTTAACGAAATAAAGTCATACCCTAAAAACGGAATAAAATTATTAATGAGGTCATTGCCATAACCACCAAGGGCAAAATCTAAGGTCTGCGTAGAATTATCTCCTAGTTTAAAACCGCCACTCGTTTGAAGATTAACACTCATTTTATCTGAAAAGCTAAAAGCATATCCAATTTCGGCCTTAGCAATTGCAAAACGGTCAAATTCTTTATTAAAGTTTGATGCAAAGAGGTATGAATGAAAGTTACCACTAAAAAAAATACCATTTGACGGATAATATTTATTATCATAAGTATCCAATTTCAATGATCCAAAAACACTAAAATAATCTGTATTCTCAAAGACAAACTCATCTGTTTCGGTATCTATTGTTATAGTTTCAGATTTAATATTTAGACGTTTATGTTCGGCACCAATGCTAAGCGCGAAATCTTTTCTAAACAGTGTTTGCAAATAAAACTGATTTGTTTGATCTCGTAATTTAACTTCTAGTTTATTTATTCCTGTAGCCGTTATTTGAGCGTCATCTAGCAATAATTCGGCATTAATACTTTTTTTAAATTGATTATATCTTGACTTTATACCTATACTCCAGTAAAATCCTTTATCAATAAGATACTCAAAATTATACCGCACATTATCACCCAAAATGACATCAAGTGAAGCCATATCATTGTCAAAAAGCAAACGTTTCTTTGTGAAATTAACCAAAGCTGCACTTTTATATAAATCGTCAAAATGTATACCCAATTTTAAAAACGTAGATACTCTACTCTCTTCAAGTTTAGCATTAAGATCATAGCCTTCTTTATTTGGTGATTTTTTAAAATCATACTGAAAGGCATCAAAATTATTTGTAGCCACAAGGTTATTTACGCCTCTATCAAAATCTGAATAGCTTACCTTCTCATTTCCTTTTATCTTTAATTTTCCGAGTATATAAGAGCGTGTATATTGACTATTTCCACTCAAATAGATATCATTAATGCGAATACTATCCTTGTTAACTACACGAACTTGTTTTGTTTTATCTTCCGAACTCATTTTTGGTAATGTAGACAGTGCTTCTAATTGTGCTAAAGCAGCTACCTCTCCATTTTCAATAATTTTCTTTCCTTCACTAAATGAGACTACCGAAAAACCTTTAATATCGGGTTTGATATAAATATCTGTCTTTTTAGATTTCAACTTCATATCATTAATTGTTCTAAAATTATTGATTTGAAGAAGTACATCTGGAGCCGAGGTCATCTCCTCTCGTGTGGCCAATCCATCTTGAACGTCGACACCTATTATGATATCCATTCCTTTTGCCCTAAGTTCATCTATTGGATAATTGTTTACAACCCCTCCATCAATAAGTAATCGACCATCAATATTTACGGGTTGAAACAATGACGGAAATGCTCCACTCGCTGTAACATTAAGTGGCAAATTTCCTGAATCGAGCATAACTGGCTCTCCAGTTTCCACATTTGTAGCAATACAAAAAAATGGGATTGGTAAATTATCAAAATCGTCAATTTCACTAACATGAAGTGTTAGCTTAGATAACAAATTAAAAACATTTTGCCCTCTCGACAAGGCCGATGGCAACTTTAATTTAAACTTGTTAAAAGGGAGTGCTATGGCATATTTTTCGGTATTATTTCGTTCATAAAAATTCTTTGCCGATCGTGGTAAATTATCATTGATAACTTTATCAAAATCTAGACTTCCAAAAATAGAATCTAGTTGCTTTCCCGAATAACCAGCACAGTACAGCGACCCTACTATTGCTCCCATACTTGTTCCAGCAACATAATCTACTTTTATACCCAAACTATCAATCACTTTAAGCGCTCCAATATGAGCGAACCCTTTGGCTCCACCTCCACTTAACACTAAACCAATCTTTGGTTTATCTGTTTCATTGTGAGTTTGTGCTTTCATTGAAAACGCTAAACCTAATACGAATATGATAACAAGTATGTTTTTCACTTTTTACTGTAATAATCTATAATTTTTTGAGCTCTAGATACACCAACAACTTTTTCTAAATCTTCTTTTTTTGCTTCGGAAATGCGCTTTACCGACTTAAATTTCTTCATTAATGCTACAACCGTTTGCTCTCCTATTCCAGGAATAGTTTCGAGCTCTGTTGTAAGCGCACTCTTACTTCGACGATTTCGGTGATGTTCAATACCAAATCGATGTGCTTCGTTTCTTAATTGTTGAATAATTTTAAGCGTTTCGCTTTTTTTATCTAAATATAACGGAATTGGGTCATCTGGATAAAATAATTCTTCCAAACGTTTTGCAATTCCGATGATGGCAATTTTATCTCTTAATTTTAAGGCATCTAAACTTTTTAAAGCCGAAGATAGTTGCCCTTTTCCTCCATCAATAATGATAAGTTGAGGTAAGGATTGTTTCTCATCCAGTAAACGCTTATAGCGTCTAAACACAACTTCTTCCATCGATGCGAAATCATCTGGACCTTCAACTGTTTTGATATTAAAATGTCTATAGTCTTTTTTACTTGGTTTCCCATCTCTAAATACTACACAGGCAGCAACAGGGTGGGTTCCTTGTATATTTGAATTATCAAAGCATTCAATATGTCTAGGCTCTTCAGATAAACGCAAATCAGATTTCATTTGGCCCATAATACGATTAGCATGACGATCTGGGTCTATAATCTTTACTTGCTTAAAACGTTCCATGCGATAATACTTGGCATTTCTAAGCGATAAATCTAAAATGTGTTTCTTATCTCCCAATTTAGGGACAGTCACTTTAATCTCATCTCCCAAATCAACTTTAAATGGCACATAAATCTCTTTAGATTTAGAGTTAAATCGCTGTCGTATTTCAGTAATCGATAACTCCAACAGTTCTTTGTCTGTTTCGTCTAATTTCTTTTTTATTTCTAAGGTATGTGACCTAATTATGCTGCCATAAGATAATTGCAAAAAGTTAATGTAAGCATAGCTTTCATCACTCATTATACTAAACACATCAACATTACTAATTTTAGGATTTACAATGGTTGACTTAGCTTGGTAATTCTCTAAAACCTCAATCTTTTCTTTAATGCGTTGAGCATCTTCAAACTGCATATCTTGAGCCAACCGTTTCATTTGGGACTTAAATTGAGACAGCGAATCTTTAAAATTTCCTTTTAAAATCTCTCGTATGGCCACAATACTATTATTGTAGTCTTCTTCAGTTTGTAAGTTTTCACATGGTCCTTTACAATTTCCTAAGTGATATTCTAAACAGACTTTATATTTACCAGCTTCAATTTTTTCTTTAGAAAGATTAAAATTGCACGTTCGTAATGGATATAGTCCTTTAATTAAATCGAGTAAGGTATGAACCGTTTTCATGCTTGTATAAGGTCCAAAATACTCCGAACCATCTTTATACACGCGACGCGTTGAAAACACTCTTGGGAAACGTTCTTTTTTAATACAAATCCATGGATATGATTTGTCATCTTTAAGCAATACATTATAACGCGGTTTGTATTTCTTAATAAGATTATTTTCTAATAATAAAGCATCTGTTTCTGTTTCAACAACAATATGTTTTACGCTAGCTATTTTCTTTACTAAAACTCTCGTTTTTCCATTATCGTGAGTTTTTGTGAAGTACGAACTCACACGTTTCTTGATGTTTTTAGCTTTTCCTACATAAATCAAATTATCATCGGCATCAAAATATTGATAGACACCAGGTTGGTGAGGCAAGGTTTTTAATTGTATCTCTAATGTAGGCTTTTGCATTACTCAAAGGTAAATGAAAAGCTCCTACTGTAAAAATTAAATACTAACCTATTTTAGTATATTGCAACATAGTAAATTGAGTTTGATTGATGCGAAAAGTCAAACACTATAAACACCTCTTATGAATATTGTTATTTTATCCAGAAATCCGCAGTTATATTCTACGCAACGTTTGGTGAAAGAAGGTGAAAATCGAGGTCACGAGATGGAGGTTATAGACCCTCTTAAATGCGATATTATTATTGAAAAAGAGAAGCCAACCATCTACTATAAAGATCGTTATTTAGATTATGTAGATGCTATCATACCTCGAATTGGTGCTTCAGTTACTTTTTATGGTTGCGCTTTGGTACGACAGTTTGAAATGATGGGCGTTTTTACAATTGTTACTTCAGATGCAATATTGCGATCTCGAGATAAATTAAGAAGCCTGCAACGCTTAAGCAAAGCAGGAATTGGGATGCCAAAAACGGTATTTACTAACTATTCTAGAGATGTTGAAGAAGTTATTGAGCATGTTGGAGGAACTCCTGTAATTATCAAACTTCTAGAGGGTACTCAAGGTTTAGGAGTTGTATTAGCCGAAACTAAAAATGCCGCAGAATCTGTTTTGGAAGCATTTAATGGGCTCCAAGCTAGAGTGATTGTACAAGAATATATTAAAGAAGCTAAAGGCGCAGATATTAGAGCACTTGTTGTTGACGGACAAGTAGTTGGCGCAATGAAAAGGCAAGGAAAAGAAGGTGAGTTTAGATCAAACTTACATCGTGGTGGAACTGCCTCCATCATAAAATTAAATACCGATGAATTACGCGTAGCAATGAATGCTTCAAGAGCATTGAAATTACCCGTTTGTGGTGTTGACATGTTGCAATCTGGACGTGGCCCTTTACTATTAGAAGTAAATTCTACACCAGGATTGGAAGGGATAGAAACTGCAACAGGAAAAAATATTGCTAGAGCCATCATCACGTTTATAGAACGTAATAGAAAATAAATGAGCGACAAAGACATATTAGAAATTTTAGGCGAAAATGTTGCCTTAGGAAAAAGTAAAACAGTTAGCTTCAATGTGGCTAAACTCCATACACAAAACACCATTGATGTTCCGGTAATTATTGAGCGTTCTAAAAAACCTGGACCTACAGTTTTAATTACGGCTGGTATTCATGGAGATGAAGTTAACGGCGTTGAAATTGTTAGGCAAATTATTGCTAAAGGGATTAACAAACCGAAAAGAGGAACCATTATTTGTGTTCCTGTTATTAATGTTTTCGGGTTTATACATATGGATCGTGAATTTCCTGATGGTCGTGATTTGAATCGCGTATTTCCAGGAATAAAAGGAGGATCGTTAGCCAGTAGAGTTGCCTTCAAATTAGTCACTGAAATTTTACCTCATGCAGATTTGGTAATGGATTTTCACACTGGTGGAGCCGATCGCTTCAATGCTGCTCAGGTAAGAATCATTAAAGGTGAAAAGAATCTAAAAAAACTAGCCCAAGTATTTGGCGCTCCTTTTGTTCTATACTCTAAAAACCTCAATAAATCGTTTCGAAATACCTGCTACAAATTAGGCATTCCTGTTTTACTCTTTGAAGGAGGAAAGTCCTTCAATATTGATAATACTATTACCAATACTGGTGTTAATGGTGCAAAGCGCGTATTGAATCATCTAGATATGCTTAGTAGCAAGTTTAAGGTTTCTGAGCCTAAAAAATCATGTGTATTTATTTCAAACAGTAAGTGGATTCGTGCTAACTACTCTGGAATGTTTAAGTCTTCAGTGAAAATTAACGCACATGTTTCTAAGGGAGATGTTATTGGTCATATTACAGATCCTTATGGAAGTTTTAATCACTTCGTCAAAGCACCAAATGATGGCTATATCTTTAATATTAACGAATCGCCAATTATTTATCAAGGGGACGCTATTTTTCATATTTCAACAGCTTTAAAGAATGACTAAGGCCGAATTGCGAAAAACATATAAATTACTTCGGAAGACACTTTCAGAAGAACACATAGAGGAGCGAAGTTTACAAATTGCAAATCAACTTCTTACCTTGACTATTTGGGACTTTAATTTCTATCACATTTTCTTGTCTATTGAAGAACATAAGGAAGTAAATACTGCATATATTTTAAACATTCTTGCTGGTAAAGACAAACATATAGTAATCTCTAAAAGTGATTTTTCTACCCTAGAAATGTCTCATTATTTACTTACCGATAACACAAAAATTAAAAAAAATGAATGGAATATTCCTGAACCAATAAACGGTATTCCTATTGATACTTCTCAAATTGATGTCGTCTTTATTCCGTTATTAGCTTTTGATAGATTAGGCAATCGTGTTGGTTATGGCAAAGGGTTTTACGACAGATTTTTAGCCAAATGTAAACCTGAAACGATTAAAATAGGCTTGTCTTTTTTTGATGCTGAAACTGAGGTTTTTGAAACTGCACCAGATGATATTAGGTTGGATTATTGCGTGACAGCCGATACTATTTTCACTTTTTAAATAACTTAACGTTTCAAGGTAAAGTGCCCAGAATATCGCTTCCCGTTTTGTCTTTCAAGTACAAACCAATAATCACTGCTTAACATTTTCGTCCCATTAAAAGTGCCATCCCAGCCAATGTCAGTAGCACTTAGCTCTTTTAAGAGTTTACCATATCGATTAAAAATAAATATCTTATTTATTGGCTCTCTAAATCCATTAATAATTTGCCAAGTATCATGATACCCATCCCCATTTGGTGTGAAATATTTTTGATATCCTAAGAGATAGACTGATTCTGACACTATTCCACAACCTCGTTTATCCCTTACATAAACAGTATAGTCATATGCGCTAAGATTGGTAAACGTATTAGAGTCCTGAAAAACAAATCCATCTATAGAATATTCGTAATCTCCATTACCTTCAACATTAACGATAATTGCATTCGTTCCGTTTGTTAAATCTATTGTTTCTATTTCTGTTATGGTTGCTTCATTAGAGGCAATGACTGTTACAGTTTTCATTGTATTGCAAATAACATCTCCATAATTATTTGAAACAGTTACCGTGTAGTTACCTAGAGCATCTACTATAATTGATGAGCTTATTTCTCCCGTTGACCACAAATAGCTATCATATCCATCATCTGCAATAATTTCTACACTACCATCTTCGCACAAATACCACGTGTCTGCCATTGATAAAGAAGAAAAATCACCCACTTCGTTGACTTGAAACGATGTCGTATCATAGCAATATGGAAAACCTGTAAGTTCTAATCTAGCGTATATAATTTGCGGATTTGAAGTGTTTACAAAACTAGTGTCAATAGGATTGGTATTATTGTCAGCCTCAATTTGTGATAAGTGATATGTAAGGGTAGTTGCGGTTGGTGACTGTCCGTTTAGAATAGATGTATTTTGAATACTTAGATCAATGTCTTGGCCATAGCAAACATATAAATCCTCTGCGTGATGTGCTACAGGAGTATCATATATGATGACGGTTTGGTATAACGATAAAGTTTGAGTACCATTAATTAGGTTAACGGAAACTTCGTAAGTTCCTGGTGCAGAAAAAACATGCGAAGGCGTCACATCTGTTGATATATTATTAGCACCTGAGGCTGAGTCATCAAAGTTCCAAATAATGGTGTCAAACGCTCTATTATTTGTTAAAGAAAACTGCGTACTTGAACCAAAACAAGCTGGGTCAAATCGAATACGATCTAAAAAAAATGTTGGTACAAAATTAGGGAGTCCTTCCTTACAGATTGCTCCATTTAAATATAAATGATCACTTATGAAATTAGCACCTATTCCACCTAAATTATTTGGATATTCTATAACTGAAAGATATGGACTATCTCTATTGGCGATATAGATTTTACCATCTGGAGCCAATTGAGCACCAAAATACATGAATTGATCTGTATTAAGTTGAAACTTAGAGCTAATAATACCAGATGTAGGCTGCGCTTGTAAATTGTACTGATATATAAAGCTATTTGCTACGGAGTATAGTACCTTACTATTTGGAGAAAACTCAATGCCACTATAAATGTCGTCACTATCTAATGTAATAGGGTTAGAAACCGCTCCTGTTGAGGCATCAAAATCAAATAACTGAAGTGCTAAATGCACACTACCTATTGCTAATTTAGTACCATCAGGAGAGATTTTCATTGATCCTTGAAAAGCATTAGAATGATCATTTGCTCCAATATTTGCTCCACCTGGACTAATTACGGGAGTATGATTTACTCCTGCACCTGAAACATTATAACTTATAAACTCATTGGCATCCCATTTATGACTCACTATCCAATATTCATTAGACGTTGAACTTTTAGTGGCAGTAATCATTTCTGGGGTTGGGCTGTGTAAAAAAATATTTTTTACTGATGTTACGCCACCAAGTCCATCATCTAGCGTCATATTAACTTCAGAGTACTGCAGGCCATTAGGTTCAGTTTCATGATCGATGGTAAAAATATAATAGATATTTGTGTCTTCTGGGTTAGGTACTATAATAGCCGATTGAAAACTACTTAAACCACCATTTAAACCTTCTCCATTAAACATTATGTCGTGTGCTCTATTCCACACTGTAATACCATCTGTATAAAACAACAAATTACCCTCAAAATCAGACATCACTGCACTACCTTCTCGAGCATTCATTTGACTATTAGACAAAGGAATTGGACTTCCATTATTAAAATCTAGTCCTGCATATTTACCAAAATACCAAATATTCGCTTCATTCTGAGAACACACCAAAGAAGAAAAAAGCACGAAAATAAGAGGCACTACTTTTTTAAAAAGAAGCTCCATCTTTCTTTTCTTTAACCTACATTCAGATAATAAAAATGACATAATTAAACAACCATACTTTAGAGAAATACAACGAAAACCGTTAATATTATAAGCGTTACACTTACTAGACTCTTGCTTTGTAAAAAGGTTGCGTGTATATAATATTTTTTAGAAGAAGTATTTCAATTTGTTTTGATGACACCTCATTAGAATCTTTCTCAAGAACTCAAACTTCCAGTGATTTCAAGGGGCTCAAGATTTAAAAGCGCGTTTATTAAAGAAAATTAATATCCCAATACCTGTACTAATGGCCATATCTGCAATATTAAAAACTGGATCAAAAAAGGTAAAATATTGCCCTCCATAAAACGGAATCCAATCTGGTAATACACCACTCCACATAGGAAAGTGAAGCATATCTACCACATGACCATGAAATAAAGAGTCATAACCCTGTTCTGGCATAAAAGTAGCAATTTGACCGTGACTGGAATCAAAAATCACACCGTAGAATACAGAGTCAATAATATTCCCTAATGCGCCAGCCAGAATAAGAGCAATAGCAAAAATCAAAATTCTTGAGTTCTTATTCATTATAGATTTTTTGAGCCAATACCCTATTCCGATAACGGCTAAAATTCTAAAAACAGTCAAACAAACTTTTGCCGTTCTATCAGAAATTGAAGGAATAAAATCGCTAATTTTTGTTCCCCAAGCCATACCTTCATTCTCTACAAATGCAATTTGAAACCAGCTAAATATTTCTAATTTATCATTGAGTGCAAAATGTGTTTTAATATAGAATTTACTTATCTGGTCAATAAGTAAAATAATTACGATAAGTAAAGTGGCTTTTTTTAAAGACATTGCTTAGGTTTAGGCATCACAAAAATAGTATTATTATTGTTAACGTTAATGAGGCCATACAATTGTTATATATAAAAAAACGCCTCGAATGAGACGTTTTATTTATAGTTTATGCTATTTATTTTTGCATATTCTTAGCTTCAATGCTCAACGTAGCATGCGGTACTAATTCTAAACGTTTTTTGTTTATTAGCTTCCCTGTTACACGACAAATACCATAGGTTTTATTTTCAATACGAATTAGCGCATTTTTTAAATCGCGAATAAATTTTTCTTGTCTAATTGCCAACTGGGAATTTGACTCCTTGCTCATAACAGCACTACCTTCGTCAAACGCCTTAAAGGTTGGTGATGTATCATCAGTACCATTATTATGATCGTTCATATAGGCACTTTTAATCAATTCTAAATCATGTTGCGCCTTATCTATTTTTTCTTGAATAAGTCCTTTGAACTCGTTTAAATCCTTATCTGAATATCTTATTTTATCAGGCATAATTTCTACATTTTTTTAATAAACAATTTGGTATTTACATCATCGAAAGCAATTTCTATACCATTATTTAAGTCATCTAAAATCTCTAATTTTTCGGTTAAAGTTTCGGTTTTTATATACTCTAAATTTGTGTTTATTGCGTTAATAATTTGTTCGTCTTTTTTAAACTGTACTGCAATTCTATCAGTGAGTTCAAAACCAGAATCTTTTCTTAAATTTTGAATTCTATTGACTAGCTCTCTAGCAATACCTTCTTTTTTCAAATCTTCTGTTAGAGTAACGTCTAAGGCTACGGTTAATGCTCCTGAACTTGCCACAAGCCATCCTTCTATATCCTTAGAGGTAATCTCAACATCAGATTGTTCTAAAGTAATGTTTTTTCCATTAACTTCAACGTTTAAAACGCCGTTTTGCTCGATTTTTTTGATATCTTCTGCTGTAAATCCGTTAACTACCTGAGCAACAGCCTTCATATCCTGACCAAAACGAGGTCCTAAAACTTTAAAGTTTGGCTTAATCTGTTTCACTAATATATCTGAAGCATCTTCTAAAACCTCAACGTCTTTAACATTAACTTCAGACTTGATTAAATCTGAAACCGCTAAAATTTCATCCTTTTGAGTTTGACTGTCAATAGGAATCATAATTTTCTGTAACGGCTGTCTTACTTTTATCTTTTCTTTAGCTCTTAACGACAATACAAGAGAAGAAATTGTTTGAGCACTTTCCATTTTACGTTCTAGGCTCTTATCAACATAAGACGCATCGTATTTTGGAAATTCTGCTAAATGCACACTCTCGAATGTCTCTTTTTGTGTTACCGAATTAAGATCCATATATAAACGATCCATAAAGAAAGGTGCTATTGGCGCTCCCAACTTTGCAATGGTCTCCATACATGTATATAATGTTTGATATGCCGAAATTTTATCAGATTGATAATCGCCTTTCCAGAAACGTCTTCTACTTAAACGCACATACCAATTACTTAAGTAATCTTGTGTAAAATCTGAAATAGCTCTTGCTGCTTTAGTTGGCTCATACTCGGCATAATAATCGTCTACCTTCTGAATCAATGTATGTAACTCTGATAAAATCCAACGATCAATTTCAGGTCTTTCTGCCAATGGAATATCGGCTTCACTATAGGTGAATTTATCTAAATTTGTATATAATGTAAAGAACGAATATGTGTTATAAAGGGTTCCAAAAAACTTACGTCTCACTTCTTCGATACCATCCAAATCAAACTTTAAATTATCCCATGGATTGGCATTCATAATCATATACCAACGTGTTGCATCGGCACCATATTTACCTAGGGTTTCAAAAGGATCGGTTGCATTACCAAGTCGTTTAGACATTTTTTGTCCGTTCTTATCTAATACCAATCCGTTAGACACCACATTTTTATACGCTACAGAATCGAATACCATCGTTCCAATAGCGTGTAATGTATAGAACCATCCTCTTGTTTGATCGACACCTTCGGCGATAAAATCTGCAGGAAATGACTTATTATCGTCAATGAGTTCCTTATTTTCAAAAGGATAGTGCCATTGCGCATAAGGCATTGAACCAGAATCAAACCATACATCAATTAAATCACTTTCTCTGGTCATAGGTTGACCGCTTTCAGAAACTAAAATAATCTCATCAACAATATTTTTATGTAGATCAATATGAGCATAGTTCTCTTCGGAAAAATCACCAACTTTAAAATCTTCGAAGATATCTTTTGAAAGTACCCCAGCTTGAACGGCTTTTGCCATTTCAGATTTTAACTCTGCAACAGAGCCAATGCATAATTCTTCTTTACCATCTTCGGTTCTCCAAATTGGCAACGGAATTCCCCAATATCTAGATCGTGATAAATTCCAGTCGTTTGCATTTGCTAACCAGTTTCCAAAACGCCCTTCACCAGTTGATTTAGGTTTCCAATTAATGGTTTTGTTCAACTCATGCATTCTATCTTTTACATCTGTCACTTTGATAAACCAAGAGTCTAACGGATAGTATAAAATAGGTTTATCAGTACGCCAACAATTTGGATAACTGTGTTTATATTTTTCAACCTTAAAGGCTTTATTCTCTTCTTTTAATTTAATAGCAAGTTCTACATCAACTGAGCGCTCTGGCGCTTCACCATCACTGTAATATTCGTTCTTTACATATTTACCAGCAAACTCATCTAATTCTGGTCTAAAACGACCTTGTAAGTCTACTAAAGGCACTAAATTACCATTCTCGTCTTTTACTAATAATGGTGGTACTTCTGGTGTAGCTTGCTTCGCAACAAGGGCATCATCGGCTCCAAAAGTTGGTGCTGTGTGTACAATTCCTGTACCATCTTCGGTCGTTACAAAATCTCCTGAAATCACTCTAAAGGCATTTTCCGGATTGTCATTAGGAAGTGCGTACGGTAATAATTGCTCGTAAGTAATTCCAACTAAATCTGTGCCTTTAAATTCTTTCACAACATAATATGGAATCTTCTTATCACCCGAATTATAGGCTAATAAATCTGCCTTGTTTTCTACCAAATTGAACTTTCCAGAGAATTGATAGTTAACCAATTTCTTAGCTAAAATCACATTCATTGGCTGAAATGTATACTGATTATAGGTTTCAACCAACACATAATCAATCTTTGGTCCAACCGTTAAAGCTGTATTACTAGGTAATGTCCAAGGTGTCGTCGTCCAAGCTAAGAAATAGATATCACCTTCATCTTGTAAAAAGTCAGGCAACGTATTTGCATTTGCTTTAAACTGAGCAACTACAGTTGTATCAGTCACATCCTGATATGTTCCAGGTTGATTAAGCTCATGCGAACTTAATCCTGTACCTGCTTTTGGCGAGTACGGTTGTATGGTATAGCCTTTGTAGAGTAAACTCTTATCGTAGATTTGCTTTAATAACCACCAAACACTTTCCATATATTTTGGGTCATAAGTAATATACGGATCGTCCATATTTACCCAATAGCCCATTTTTTGGGTGAGGTCATTCCATACGTCTGTATAGCGCATTACAGCTTTACGACAAGCGGCATTATAATCTTCAACAGAAATGGTTTTACCAATATCTTCTTTGGTAATTCCGAGTTCTTTTTCTACACCAAGTTCTATAGGTAAGCCATGAGTATCCCAGCCCGCCTTACGCTTCACTTGGTAACCTTTCATGGTTTTATATCGCGGAAAAATATCCTTGATAGCACGTGCTAAAACGTGGTGTACTCCAGGTAATCCGTTGGCAGACGGAGGCCCTTCAAAAAAGACAAATGGTGTATTGCCTTCTCTAGTAGAGATACTTTTTTCAAAGATGTCATTCTCTTGCCAATAGTTGAGGATGTCTTCTGCAACTTTTGGTAAGTCAAGTCCTTTATATTCAGGAAAGTTAGCGCTCATAGTATCAATATTCTAATCGAGTCGCGAAATTAAGGAATTTTGAGAAAATTATAAGTTTATTGTAAGCAAAAAAGAGACTGTAATACTTGTAGTTTGATAAGATGTTATCTTATACTGATGCATTCTATAAAATTCAATTAAAAAAACACCACCTTAAAAACAATTAATAATGCTATTAAGGATAAGACTCTTTTAGTGTTTTTCATTGGAAATACATACGAAATTCGTGTTCAGTATTTAGACACTAAAGTTTTAAAAAGTCACATCCCTATTGGAGTAAATTTAGATTTATAGCATCTCCAAAGTTTTAGTATATTCATCTATAAGCATATTTTCATAACTACCTAATTCTTGCCGTATTGACCACATCAAACGCAAGGCATCTGAATATTTTGCGGTTGAATTAAAATCAAAAAACTTACTTAAAAACGTATCTCTTGTTTTATTCAATCCTTGTTGAGCTGCATACGTTCTAGATAATTGCGTTGCGACAGCAACATCCATACTAGACAGCATATTGCTAAATTTTGCCATTTCGAACATGGCATTAGATAATTCGCCACTTCCTACACCTCTCCAATTAGGAAATCGTTCATTAAACTCTCTATCAAATAAATTCTCATTAAGTAAATCATTAGTTAGTAAAGGCTGTAAACTGTCAAGAGATTTATTAAACTTAATTCTGTTTTTCTTTGCGTTTTTTACAATTTCTAAATTAGATTTTATTTCTAATTTTATATTTTTTAAAACCTCTTTATGATTATTCTCTAGATTTTTTGAAGCGTTCCACTCTGAAGCTAAAATACCAAGGAAGACACCAAGCACTACTAAAGTGAGTTGAATAATATATTCTGAAATTTTATGTTTCTTTTTCATTCAAGTTCGATTAACGTGTTTCAATTGCTCCAAGTTATAAATTTTTAGGCGATATTATAAATTAAAAAAAGCAAGGTCCTTTAAGACGCTTGCTTCTTTTCAGTTTGCTATTAATTAGGGATTATTTTTAGTTATTAACTGGAGTTGCAAACCTAACCAGTATTCTTTACATATGAATTAACATATGTTAATTTTCGATATAACGTTTATAAAATTATAAAAAAAGAATCAAGCATCAAACTATGAACTCTACCAAATCTTCAATTTTAGAAATAAGTTGGACTTTTATAACGGTATTTTTTAATGAAATTTTATTGTATTTCGACACAAAAATAGTTGAGAAGCCTAGCTTTTCGGCTTCTAAAATACGTTGTTCCACGCGTTGAACGGGTCTTATCTCTCCAGACAAACCAACTTCAGCAGCAAAACAAACATCCTTCTCTAAGGCCTCATCTTCGTTAGAAGATAAAATGGCTGCAACCACAGCAAGATCAATAGCAGGATCATCAACACTAATACCTCCTGTTATATTTAAGAAAACATCTTTAGCTCCCAGTCTAAATCCTGCACGCTTTTCTAAAACAGCAAGAAGCATATTTAATCGTTTAGCATTGAAACCTGTTGCACTTCGCTGCGGCGTTCCATAAACCGCAGTACTCACTAAGGCCTGCACTTCTATCATTAAGGGTCTCATTCCTTCTAAAGTAGCCGCAACAGCATTACCAGAAAGTTCCTCGTCTTTGGCTGAAATTAAAATTTCAGAAGGATTAGAAACCTCTCTTAGTCCAGAACCTTGCATTTCATAAATACCGAGTTCATTAGTAGAACCAAATCTATTTTTATGTGCTCTTAGAATTCTAAACACATGATTACGATCGCCTTCAAACTGCAAAACAGTATCTACCATGTGTTCTAATATTTTCGGACCTGCAATATGCCCATCTTTTGTGATATGCCCTATTAAAACTACAGGTGTAGCCGTTTCCTTTGCAAATTTAATTAGTTCTGTTGTACATTCTTTTATTTGTGATATACTTCCAGATGATGACTCAATGTAATCACTATGCAAGGTTTGTATAGAATCTATAATAACAACATCGGGTTGAAGCGTTGAAATTTGTTTGAAAATGTTTTGGGTTTTTGTTTCGGTTAAGATGTAGCAATTGTTTGTATTCGGGTTAATACGTTCAGCCCTCATTTTTATTTGCTTTTGGCTCTCTTCACCTGATACGTACAATGTTTTAAAAGGTAATTTTAACGAAACTTGTAATAGCAAAGTACTTTTTCCAATGCCAGGTTCACCACCTAAAAGTGTTAGAGACCCAGGAACCAAACCACCTCCAAGAACACGATTAAACTCTTCATCTAGGGTGTTAAGCCTCGCCTCTTGAGACGTATCTATATCATTAATCTTAAGCGGCTTTGAAACACGTTTCGAAGTATCTGAAGGTGTTTTCCAATCACTTTTTTCGGGTTTTTGAATTACTTCTTCTGTGATCGTATTCCACTCTTTACATGCAGTGCATTGTCCTTGCCACTTGGCATATTGGGAGCCACAGTTTTGACAAAAAAAAGTCGTTTTTAATTTAGCCATATTTATTTTTCCGCGAAAAACGGAAAGGTTCAAATTAGAATTTCAGCTAAATTAAACTATTTTAATTGATATCTTTAAACCAACTTGCTAGAGCCATTATTTTTAAAGCAATCACTTTTGAAGGCATATTTGAAAATAAAAAGTGTTTTATTTTACGATATAACCACTCAAAAAAATAGTCTGTCGAGTATATACTTATTTTAGTTTTCTTCATCGTCCTCTTCTGTTTCTGTATCGTCATCAACCACTTTTAATCCTTCAACATGAGACATGATAAACGCTCTATCAATATGTGCCATATCTTCTAAAGTAAGGGCAGATTCGTACAATTTTAGTGCTTTTTTTGTTTTCCCCAATTTCTCGGCGTATAAAGCCATATGGTAAGTACCAAATGATGAATTCGGGTTTAGTTTATTAGCAAGTTTTCCAATTTTATAAACTGATTCGAGATCATCGCGTTCTTCAGCTGCTATTATAAGCTGTTGCAGTTCTTCTTCTGAAATAGGTTTATAAATGCCAAACAAATCATCGATACGTTTATATCTATCTACAATGTAATCGTCTAGTGTTCCATCATATGGCATTACTTTTTCTTTGATTTCTTTATCATCAAGTGGTTTATATAATTCGAAAATTCTATCCATTGCTTTTGACAACGCCCCAGTCACCAATTGATAATGAGAATCACCTTTAAGTTCATCAAAATAGTAGGTTAATTTTTGATTATCAATAGTTTTTAAACTTTGATCAGTACTTCTAACGATATCTCTAATAGATTTAATATCCCTATCAGATGTGGCCATATAATAAAAGATATCATCGTCCAACCATTCTAATCGCGTAGCAACATTTTGGCTCATAGTACCTTTAAAATCTGGGCTTAAATTAATGTATGCCTGAAACACAGGTTCTTCATGGAATAAAAATGAATTGATAAAATTCCCCATGAGGTTATGCCCTACTGCAACTTTAAACTTACTGGTATTGTAATTAGCATCGATATAAGGGATTAACTCTTGTTCAATAAACTTATAAAATCGATCTCCAGACTCAAATGGAAGTCCAGATACCTCATCAAAATAACTATCATAAAAGCGTTCTTTGCCTTGAACGATACCAACAACAATAGATTCTGGCATTTCATCAAAATGTGTTTGAAAACTTACTTGTCCACATACAGGTTCAAATAAATATTCTCCATCAAACACAATAATAACAGGGTGTTTTAATTCTGATTCAGGATCATAACTATCGGGAAGTTTGATTTTTAAATCTCTAGAAGAGTTTAATTTTCTTGATTCAAATTTCTCATAAACGACTTGTGCAGATAATTGGACACAAAAACATAAAGAGAAGACAAAAATTAAGGCATTTTTCATCTTAAGTAGGTTAATTTAGGGATTGTAAATATACCTAAATTAAGTTAAAATACCAATTTATTCGACGAAATGCACAAATTAATCAATTTTGGTCTTGAATGTCATAGATTAAATCTAGCAACATATCCTTAGAAATAAATTCAGATTCTTCCAGCAATAAACCAGACTGGTAACTTTGCAGTGCTTTTTTTGTATTACCATTCATATCATGATATTGCCCAGCATAATAGGCACTAATCATGGATTCTGGATATTCTTTACGAGCCAATTTTGATAAATTCTTAAGCGCTTCAACGTCATTTTTCTTCTTGGCCGCAGCAAGTACAGCTCTTAAATCATTTTCTACAACTTTCTTCTCAAACCCGTAGAAAAATTCAATATCCTCATACTTTTTCATGAGGTAATCGTAAGGACTTCCTTCATAAGTGAGCATTTTTTCTTTGTATTCTTTCCTATTTATAGGCTTATACAATCCAAAAATCTCATTGATAGCTTTAGGGATACCCAAACCAACAAGTGAATAATGATCTGCATCTGTGAAGTCGTCAAATCTATAATGCAATTTATCGTTTTCAATTCCAGCCAAAGCTGTATTGAATTCTAAAATATCTTCTCTAAGGCTTTTAACATCGTTATCGGCAGTTGCTAAATAATAGAAGGTATCTTCTGTGGTTGTTGACAGTTTTTCTTGTAAACGAGTAGCCATATCTGGCGCTAAGTCTGGACTAAATGCGATATATCCTCTAAACAATGGTTTATCCTTAAACAGCCAATAATTTATAAAGTTAGCACTTTGGTCATGGCCAACCATAATTCTAAAATCCGACGTTAAATAATTATCATTGATATAAGCTATCAATTCCTGTCCTATAAACTCAAAAAACTGCGCACCTCCATCATCAGAAGGGAAACCAAATTCGTCACTATAAGATAAATCAGAATCACGTGACTTAGCTTGATTAACACCAACAACGATAGACCTTGGCATATCTCCCCAATAAGAATGATAATCTGCATTACCAATCATAGGCTCGAACAAATAATCGCCATCCAACACAACAACTAAGGGATATAAAATGTCGCCCTCGGGGTCATAATTTCTTGGTAATTGTATTTTTATCTCTCTAGATTCTCCTAGTTTAGACGATTCAATAGTCTCATAAATGACCTGAGAAGACGCTATTTGAAAAAACAGGCCACAGAGTATAAATAGTATAGTTTTATTCATGACAAGCTAGGTTTAATAATAAAGCAAGGTAAAAAATTATTTAGTTCTATTGTAAATTGGCAGATAAATTAAAGATAAACCACCTAGTACAATAATCATAAATGTTTGCGAAGACCACATAATCCAACCAAAAGCAATACTTGGTTCTTTAGCAATATTAAAAATTGAAAATGCCGCGTATACGGCTACTGGATAAGATCCAATTCCACCATTGGTTGCGGCAATACTAAAACTTGCAGAAATAAAACCAATTAAAATTGCAGCTAATGGTAAATGGGAAGTTGCAGGAATAGCCAAAGTGGTTATATAAAACATAAGGACATACATGGTCCAAATGAATAGTGTGTGAAAAATAAACGCCCACTTGTGTTTCATTTTAAAAATACTCAATATACCCTCAAGTAAACCACTTAAAAATGTGCGTACTTTAATTGCAAATTTGGACTGACTTTTTTTAATGAATAAAAATAATAAGACCCCAAAAATGATAAGACCTATGATTCCAATTATAATTTTAGAAGGATCAAAGCGTTCAACAAAAAACTGATAGATAAAATCAAACTCCAAAAACAATGTTACTGCAATTATCACTAGCATTACAACCATATCGGCTATACGCTCTGCAACAATAGTTCCAAATCCCTTTTCAAAAGGAACACCTTCATAATTTGTTAAGATAGTGGCTCGAGTAATTTCTCCAGCGCGAGGGATGGTATAATTAACTAGGTAAGTTGCAAATACAGCCATTATACTATTGGGTAATCTCAACGTATACCCCATTGGTTCTATCATAAACTTCCAACGATATGCACGAGACAAATGGCTTAAAAAGCCAAAGAATAGACCTAATCCTATATAACCATAATCGGCATTCTTGAAATAGGTTACGAGTTCTTCAATTGAAATTTTAGACAGAGAATACCAAACCAAAGCCACTCCTAATAATAAAGGCAGTGTTATTTTCAGGATTTTACTCGTCTTTTTATCCAAAAGTCTATTTTAAAAGATTAGTTGCCTCATCAGGAAACACCAATGAAGGCCTAAATACTTTCGCGTCTTCAATGTCCATAAACGCATAAGTGATTAAAATAAGTGTATCGCCAACAGAAACTTTACGTGCTGCTGCTCCATTTAAAGTAATTTCACCACTACCGCGTGGTCCAGGAATACAATATGTTTCTAAGCGTTCTCCATTATCATTATTAACAATTTGAACTTTCTCACCTTGAATAATATTCGCAGCCTCCATTAAATCTTCATCAATAGTGATACTACCAATGTAATTAAGTTCTGCTCCCGTTACTTTTACTCTGTGAATCTTAGATTTTACGACTTGAATTTGCATGTGGCAAAGATAATTAATTTAGAGCGATATTATCTATTAGTCTAATATCATCTGCATAAACTGCAATAAATGCTCTGTATGAAGATTTGTTTGATTTTCGTTTTACCGCTTTTAAGGTTTCAGCATCTGCTATGATAAAATATTCTAGTTCTAATAATTCATGCTTCGCAAATTGTTTGCTCACCCATTCTGTCACCTTATTAGCACTTTTTGTCTCAAACTTTTCTTTTGCAGACTTTAAAGTTTTATAGATAAATGGTGCGGCATTTCTATACTCTGGCTTTAATCTCATATTTCGAGAACTCATGGCTAGGCCATCTTCAGCACGATGAATCTTACAACCGTTAACTTTTACCGGAATGTCATATTTTTCAACCAATTTTTTAATAATCATAAGTTGTTGAAAATCTTTTTCTCCAAAATATGAGTTATCTGGTCTAACAATTTCAAAAAGACGTTTTACAATCGTTCCTACACCATCAAAATGCCCATCCCTAAATTTGCCTTCCATTTCATGCTCTAAACCATCATATGAAAACGAAGTTGAAACTACATTATCTCCATAAATATCTTCTACAGTTGGGGCATAAACAATGATTTCATCTTCGGAAATCTTAGACAATAAGCCCACATCGCTATCTAAAGTTCTTGGGTATTTTACTAGATCTTCTTGCTTATCAAATTGAGTTGGATTCACAAAAATACTAACTGCAACAAAGTCATTTTGTTTCAAGCCTTCAATAATTAGAGAGGCATGTCCATCATGTAATGCACCCATAGTTGGCACAAAACCGAGTGTTTTATTATTAGACTTAATAGTATCTACATATGCTATTAGGTCTGTTTTATTTTTAAAAATTGTCATACAATAACAAAAGTTTAACAGCCTGCAAACTTAATATTTTACTGGCAATTTGCATAAATTTTTGTAATTTTGCATGTTTTTTATTTTTAATTCCAAAAACGCAAGATTTATGAAAGATAAGAGAATATTGTATGTGTCATCTGAGGTTGTACCATATTTACCAGAAACTGAGATTTCTTCAATGTCGTTTGAAGCTCCAAAAATGGTAAACAAACAAGGAGGACAGATAAGAATATTTATGCCTCGTTATGGAAATATTAACGAAAGGAGACATCAGCTTCATGAAGTGATTAGATTATCTGGAATTAATTTAGTAATCAACGATTTAGATATGCCATTAATTATAAAGGTGGCATCGATCCCAAAGGAAAGAATTCAGGTTTACTTCATTGACAACGAAGAATATTTCAAAAGAAAAGCAACGTTAACAGACGAAGATGGAAAGTTATTCGATGATAATGATGAACGTGCCATATTTTTTGCCAAAGGGGTTATTGAGACCGTAAAGAAACTAAACTGGTCTCCAGACATTATTCATGTTAATGGCTGGCTCGCATCATTGCTTCCATTGTACCTTAAAGAATTCTATAAAAACGAACCTTTATTTACTGAAAGTAAAATTGTGACCTCTGTATACAATCAAAGTTTTGATGGAACGTTAGATAAGAACATGATTAATAAAGTGAAATTTGATAATGTGGATGAAAGCAAGATAGAATCTTTGGTTAACCCGACATATAACAATCTTATGAAGATTGCTATAGACCATTCAGATGCATTAATTAAAGGGTCGAGCGATTTACCACAAGAGCTTGATGATTATCTTGGGGCTACAGACAAACCTGTTTTAGACTACTATCCATTAGAAGATTTCGCAGACCAATACACAGAATTTTACAATACTAAAGTTTTAGATTAGTAAACATAATTTATGAAAAATAGAAAAATTGCTCTAAGAAATTTAGCAGTACTAAGCTTTTTAGTTAGCTGCTTTATAGCTTGTGATAAAGACTTTGCTGATATCGATTCTGATATTATCAATGACGATAATGCAACACATTTTAATACGACATCTAGAGATTTTGACGTTATTGCGTACACAAAATCCTTAGATCCCGTTCAAACAAATGGTTTACCCGTTAATTTATTAGGGGTTTATAAAGACGAAATTAATAATGGCTTAACAACCTCTAGTTTTGTAACAGAAGTTGAATCTACACTTATTAATCCAACATTTGGAAACAATGTTGTTATTGATTCGGTAGTATTAAACATTCCTTATTTTAGTACACCTACCGAACTAGAAGAAGATGGAGGAACGTTGTACGAATTAGATTCTGTATTTGGTGGCTCTGGAATAAAATTATCACTTTTTGAAAGCAACTATTTTTTAAGAGATTTCAACCCTTCAGGAGACATTAATGATCCACAATTATACTACGCCAACATGAGTACGGGATTAGATTTTATTGATCAAAGTCAATTAGAAGCTGTTCCAATAGAATTATTAGTGGATGACGACGGTGAAACAGATTTAGATTTCAGTAATTTTGTTCCTAGCCCGCTACAAATAAAACTAACAGATGAAGCTGGTGAATTAACAGGTAGGCTTGTGCCAGCTTTAAGAGCTAGACTTGACACAACATATTGGCGTGAAAAAATTATTGACAAGGAAGGAGAGCCAGAGTTGAGTAATGCCAATAACTTTAATGACTATTTTAGAGGTATTTATTTCAAAGCAGAGGCTATTGGCAATGATGGAAACCTTTCACTATTAAACATTACAGCACCAGCTGCTAACATTACCATTTTTTATAAAAGAGATAGCGATGTTGAAGATGCCGACCCTGTGAGTGCCACTTATGTATTAAACTTTAGAAATAATCGCGTGAATTTTATTTCTAACAGTTTTACAATTCCAAATGGAAATGAAACTACAGGTGATGAGAACCTTATTTTAAAAGGAGGTCAAGGCTCTGTGGCCGAAATCAAACTATTTAATGGTGATGACCTTGATGATGATGACACCAATGATAATGTTTTCGAAACTTTCAAAAATGAATTTGTAGTCACAGATGCAGATGGTAAATTTGTAAGTAGTAAAAAACTTGTTAATGAAGCTAATCTTGTGTTTTTCGTTGACCAATCTCAAGTGGATGGTGATGAACCCGATCGTCTATATATGTACGATGCAGAAAACAGAACACCATTAACAGATTATTTCCTAGATAATGCTAACACAGCTTTTCCTTCATTTTCGAGAATCAACCACCTAGGGAGATTACAACGTGTTGATGAAGATCCAACCCAAGACGGTATTAAGTACAAGATCAAAATAACAGAACACATAAATAATTTACTGTTAAGGGATTCTACCAATGTAAGACTTGGTTTATCTGTATCTGGAAACATAAATTTAGAAAACAATACGTTTTTATTTGATGTTTTAGATGGAACCGAGGCTGTTGAAGGTGTTCCTGTTAGTTCTATCATCTCACCTCGAGGTACAGTTCTTTTTGGTAATAATACTTCTAATGAGGAAAAAAAGTTATATTTAGAAATATTTTTTACTGAACCAAACAACTAAATCAATATGTGCGGAATTGTTGGTTACATAGGGCATCGTGAAGCTTATCCTATTATTCTAAAAGGTTTAAAACGATTAGAATATAGAGGTTATGATAGTGCTGGTATTGCTCTTTACGACGGAACAGACATTAAATTATCTAAAACTAAAGGCAAAGTTGCCGATTTAGAGACGAGGCTTGAAAATGAAATTTCAACACATGGTTCTCTTGGTATTGGTCATACACGCTGGGCAACACATGGTGTCCCAAATGATGTCAATTCTCATCCTCATTATTCAAATTCTGGAGATTTAGTAATTATCCATAATGGAATTATTGAAAACTATGAATCTCTAAAAAAAGAATTAATTAAAAGAGGTTACATCTTCAAATCAGACACTGACACCGAAGTCTTAGTTAATCTCATTGAAGATGTCAAAAAAAACGAAAACATCAAACTTGGTAAAGCAGTTCAAATCGCATTAAATCAAGTGGTAGGTGCTTATGCCATTGCCGTTTTCGACAAAAACAAACCTAATGAAATTGTTGTAGCACGCTTAGGAAGTCCACTTGCCATCGGTATCGGTGAAGATGAATTTTTTATAGCTAGTGATGCCTCTCCTTTTATAGAATATACTAAAAATGCTATTTATCTTGAAGACGAAGAAATGGCTATAGTAAGACGGAATAAAGGTGTTAAAATTAGAAAAATTAAAGATGATTCTTTGGTAGACCCTTACGTTCAAGCACTTCAATTAAATCTTGAACAAATAGAAAAAGGAGGGTATGATCATTTCATGCTAAAAGAAATATACGAGCAGCCAAGTGCTATTTTAGACACCTTTAGAGGGCGACTTTTAACCAATGAGGCCATTATAAAAATGGCTGGTGTTGAAGACAACATGAAAAAGTTCCTCAATGCTCATCGCATTATTGTTGTGGCTTGTGGTACATCTTGGCATGCTGGATTAGTATCAGAATATATTTTTGAAGATTTAGCTAGAATCCCGGTGGAAGTTGAATATGCATCTGAATTTAGATACAGAAACCCTGTAATAACTGAGAATGATGTTGTTATTGCAATATCTCAATCTGGTGAAACAGCAGACACATTAGCGGCTATTAAATTAGCGAAATCTAAAGGCGCATTTGTATTTGGCGTTTGTAACGTTGTTGGTTCTTCTATTGCAAGAGAAACTCACGCCGGAGCCTATACACATGCTGGTCCCGAAATTGGAGTTGCTTCTACCAAAGCATTTACCACGCAAATTACAGTATTAACACTTATTGCACTTCGTTTGGCTCGTGCTAAGGGAACAATATCTAGTACAGATTATAGACATCACTTAATAGAATTGGAACTTATTCCTGAAAAAGTAAGAACAGCTCTAGAATCTGACGCTTATGTAAAAACAATTGCATCTATTTATAAAGATGTCCATAACTTTTTATACTTAGGAAGAGGCTATAACTTTCCTGTAGCCCTTGAAGGCGCCTTAAAACTAAAGGAAATTTCATACATTCATGCCGAAGGTTACCCTGCTGCTGAAATGAAACATGGTCCAATTGCGCTTATTGATGAAAATATGCCAATTGTTGTTATTGCTACTAAAAAAGGCCATTATGAAAAAGTTGTAAGTAATATCCAAGAAATAAAATCGCGTAAAGGTAAAATTATTGGTATTGTTACAGAAGGTGACAAACAAGTAAAAGGTTTAGCAGATCATGTTATCGAAGTCCCTGAAACTATCGAATCTCTAACACCTTTATTAACAACAATTCCTTTACAATTACTGTCATATCATATTGCCTTAATGCTTGGAAAAAATGTAGACCAACCTCGAAATTTAGCTAAGGCCGTTACAGTAGAATAAGATTATCATTAGACTCATTAATAAATGAAGCTGAAAATGTAAAATTCACATTTTCAGCTTTTTATTTTTACGGAATATTCAAATAATACCCCTTTTTTTAGTTAAAAACTATTATGCATGCATAATTTTTGTGATTTTTTTCATTTCAGTATCATATAATTATTTATATTGCTTTACTAAATTTAACTAATTCCCTAAAATGAAGACAATTTTTAAGATTATGATGCTGTTTTGTTGTGCATTTGCTTTTGCGCAAACAACAGTTAAAGGTAAAGTCGTTGACAATAATGGTATTCCCTTAGCAGGAGCCAATATTCTTGTTGTAGGAACAACGACTGGTGCAATTACAGATTTTGATGGTAACTATACCTTAGTAGTAAATCAAGACCCTCCTTTTTCTATTCAAATAAGTAGTGTTGGTTTTGATACCGTTACCAAAGAAGTGACAACTAATCCTCAAACCATAGATGTTACTATGATTGAAGGAACATCACTTGATGAAGTTGTTATTTCTGCATCTAGAACTCCAGAACGTATTTTTGAATCTCCCGTAACGGTTGAACGTTTTGGTTTAAAAGAAATTAAAAACACAGCATCAGCCGATTTTTATGGTGGATTAGAAGACCTTAAAGGTGTTGATGTTAACACTAACAGTTTAACTTTTAAATCTATAAACACAAGAGGTTTTGCCACATTTGCTAATACACGTTTTATGCAATTAGTTGATGGAATGGACAACTCTACACCTGCATTAAATTTCCCTATTGGAAACTTAGTAGGTATGACAGAAACCGATGTGTTGAGTGTAGAACTTCTACCAGGTGCGTCTTCTGCACTATATGGAGCAAATGCATTTAATGGTATTTTATTCATGAGAAGTAAAAACCCTTTTGACCATCAAGGTATTAGCGGATACATTAAAACTGGTATCACCTCTCAAGAGGCCGCTGGAGATAATAACTATACAGATTTAGGTTTCCGTGCAGCATATAAGTTTAGCGATAAATTTGCAGCGAAAGTTAATTTTGGTTACTTAAAAGGAACCGATTGGGCAGCAACTAGTGAGGTTGATAATGACCTTGTTGGAGGCACAAGAGCAACCAATATAAACTATAATGGTATTAATGTATATGGAGATGAAGTTTCTGCTAACATTAGAGGATTAGCCGGAGGCGTTGGTATAGTTCCAGATGTTGAAGTAAGTAGAACTGGTTATAACGAGCGTGACTTAACTAACTATAATGCCGAAAGTGTAAAAGCAGATTGGGGATTATACTATCGTCCAATTGAAGGCAATAGCCTAGAATTATCTTATGTTGGTAAAGTAGGAACAGGATCTACAATTTACCAAGGAACAAATAGGTATAATATTAATGGGTTCTTCCAAGAGCAACACAAACTAGAAGTTAGAAACGACAATTTCTTCTTAAGAGGTTATGTAGTTGCTGATAAAGCAGGAGACTCATATGATATGGTATTTACTGGTATTAACATTAACAGAGCATGGAAAAGTGATGAACAATGGTTCGGGGAATACATTGGCACTTATGTAGCACAAACATTAGGAGGTGCTACCGACGCTCAGGCACATGCTGCGGCAAGAGCTCAAGCAGAATCTGGTCGTTTCGAACCTGGATCTCCAGAATTTCAAGCAGCATTTGATAGAAGTATTAACGACCCAGATTTAACGACGGGATCAAAGTTTCAAGATGCTTCTAAATACTATCACGCCGATGGTAACTACAATTTTAGTCACCTAACAGATTTTGCTAATATTCAAGTTGGTGGTTCTTACAGACGTTATAGTCTAAATTCAGGAGGAACAATATATACAGATACCGATGGTCCTATTAACTATTCAGAATTTGGTATTTACACACAAATACAAAAAGAATTTGAGCTGAATGAAACTATGGATTTAAAACTAACAGGATCTGTTCGTTACGATAAATCTGAATTCTTTGATGGTTTCTTCTCACCAAGATTATCTGCTGGACTTACAGTGAATCAAAATCATAATATTAGAGCTTCTGTACAAACAGGATTTAGAAACCCAACAACTCAAGATTTATTTATTGGTTTAGATGCTGGTAGAGCCATTTTAGTTGGTGCTGCTCCTGACAACTTAGAAAGATATACAAGAGACTATGGCATTAGTGCCGCAGGTCAAGCATTAGGAATACCTGCTACAGTAAATCAAACTGGAGCTGCAGCTTATAATAATTCTTATACATTGAGCTCTGTATTAGCTTTACAAGAAACAGGAGATCCAACAGCACTAGAAGTAGGTAATCCTAGTTTAGTAGAACCAGAACAGGTAATTTCATTTGAAGCTGGATATAGAGGAAAGTTCAATAAATTAATTGTAGACTTTAGTGCTTATTATAACAAATACAAAGACTTCATTTCTCAAGAAGTTGTTATTTCTCCACTTTACGGAACTGTAGGAGACGGATCGTTATCTGTTGCTGCAATTGCAAATGGAGACTCTCAAGCGTACAGTACGTATACAAATTCTGATGCCGATGTAAATTCATACGGAGCTTCTCTTGGTTTATCGACCAAAGTTTTTGGTAATTTTGATTTAGGCGGAAGTTATACATTCACTAAACAAGATTTTGATCAAGAAGCTAATCCAGATTTCATGACAAACTTTAATACACCAGAGCATAAATTTAAAGCATCATTTGGAAATACCGAATTGTTTAAAAACTTTGGATTTAATATTGCTTACAGGTTTAGTGATGACTATTTCTGGGAAGCTACCTTTGGAGAAGGTGTTGTTCCTGAATTCCATGTCTTAGATGCGCAAATAAACTATAGAGTTCCTAGTTTAAAATCATCTTTTAAAGCTGGTGCTACGAACTTGACTGGTAAGGAGTACTTTACTGCCTTCGGTACTGGATTTATTGGATCTATGTACTATGTATCTTGGACAATTAATAACTTATAAAAATTACAATAATGAAAACTATAAAATATATTCTATTGTCTGCGATCCTTATTGGATTTACGGCATGTAATGATGAAGAAGACTTCGACACAACAGAAGCGGCCGTTGAGTTACCAGCCTTAACAGCTGGATCTGCAAACTTTTCTAATTACGTTGCTTTAGGAAACTCATTAACAGCTGGATTTACAGATAATGCATTGTTTATTGCTGGTCAGCAAAACTCATATCCAAACACTTTATCTCAAAAATTCGCATTAGTTGGTGGTGGAAATTTTACACAACCATTAACAAGTGATAATGTTGGAGGCCTTTTATTAGCAGGAAATCCTGTTCTAAACCCTGTAACTGGCGAACGTTTATTTGCGCCTAGATTAGTGTTTAATGGTTCAAGTCCTGTGCCTTTAGAAAGTTTAAATCCATTGGCAATGTCAACTACAGATTTTGCTTTAAATAATCCTACAGGACCATTTAATAACCTAGGGGTTCCTGGAGCTGCAAGTTTTCATTTACTAGCAAACGGCTATGGCAGTTTGGCAAACTTTCCTGCTGCTGCTAATCCATATGCTATTAGAATTGCAGGAAACACAGATGCTTCTATGTTAGAATTAGCAATGGCACAGTCGCCTTCATTTTTCTCACTATGGATAGGAAATAATGATGTATTAGGTTATGCCACTTCTGGTGGAGCTTCTGGCGGTTTAACAGACCAAGGAACTTTTGACTTTGCTTATGGTACGCTAATTACAACGTTGACATCTCAAGGTGCTCAAGGTATTATTGCCAATGTTCCTGATGTAACATCTATACCATTCTTTACCACTGTACCTCATAATCCTCTTGATCCATCTAATCCTAGTTTTGGACCTCAGATACCAACACTTAATGGTATTTTCGGGCAATTGAATCAAGTATTTGCTTTCTTAGAAACGCAAGGGGTTCCAAATGCTACAGAACGACAAATTGTATTTTCTGAAACAGCAGCAAGTGCAGTTGTTATTAGAGATGAAAGTTTAGCAGATTTATCCACTCAAATTACTGGAGTATTACTTGCTAGTCCAACTTTCCCTGCATTTGTTCAGTCGTTTGGATTACCTGCTGCAGCTGCGCCGCAAGTAGCTGGTTTATTAGGATTTGTTTATGGACAAGCTAGACAAGCTAATGCTAATGATTTAATGGTACTACCTAGTTCAGCAGTTATTGGAACAGTTAACGAAGATTTCGCTGCATTCTTAGGAACACAAGGCTTACCACCTACTTTAGCTGGACAATTTGCTGTAGAAGGTGTATCGTTACCTTTAGAAGATAAATGGGTTTTATTACCTACAGAACAAGCTGAAATTGCACAAGCTACTTCTGGTTATAATGCTACTATTGCTGCTAGTGCTACTCAAGCTGGTTTAGCATTTGTAGATGCCAATGCCTTACTTAATCAATTAGCTAATGGAGGTATTGCTACAGGCGATTTCATTTTAACAGATGACTTAGTGACTGGAGGTGCATTCTCTTTAGATGGTGTTCATCCAAATGCTAGAGGATATGCTCTAATTGCAAATGAATTTATGAAAGCTATTGATGCCGCTTACGGATCGAACTTCGAGGCTTCAGGTAATTTTGTTAATGTTGGGGATTTTCCAACGAACTATTCGCCTGCACTACAATAAAAACGAAGACACATTTAATTAGAAAACACCTTCATTTAACGTTTGAAAATGAAGGTGTTTTTTTATACATAAAAAAGCCGTAAAAATTTGCTTTAAGTTTAAATTAAAACCTGTATATTTGCAGCGCGAAAAAACAGGTGTTTTTCGCATCAAATTTATATCTAAACATTAAACACATAAGTAATGTCAAAAGTTACAGGTAAAGTTGCACAAATAGTTGGTCCAGTTATCGATGTAGAATTCGGAGCTGGTTCTGAACTTCCAAAAATCTATGATTCTTTAGAAATTAAAAAAGCTGATGGTTCTATATTAGTATTAGAAGTACAGTCTCACATTGGTGAAGATACTGTACGAACTATTGCAATGGATTCATCTGATGGTTTAAGTAGAGGAACAGAAGCTACTGCAACTGGTGCTCCAATTCAAATGCCAATTGGTGGAGATATCTACGGACGTCTTTTCAACGTAATTGGTGATGCCATTGATGGTATTGGAGATTTACCAAAATCTGGCGATAACGGTTTACCAATTCACAGACAAGCGCCTAAGTTTGAAGATTTATCAACGTCTACAGAAGTTTTATTTACTGGTATTAAAGTAATCGATTTAATTGAGCCTTATGCAAAAGGTGGTAAAATTGGTTTATTTGGTGGTGCAGGTGTTGGTAAAACTGTATTAATTCAGGAGTTGATTAATAATATTGCAAAAGGACATGGTGGACTTTCAGTATTTGCTGGTGTAGGTGAACGTACTCGTGAAGGTAATGATTTACTTCGTGAAATGTTAGAATCAGGAATTATCAAGTATGGTGATGATTTCATGCACTCTATGGAAGATGGTGGATGGGATTTATCTAAAGTTGATAAATCTGCAATGAAAGACTCTAAAGCAACTTTCGTTTTCGGACAAATGAACGAGCCTCCTGGAGCTCGTGCTCGTGTAGCACTTTCAGGATTAACTATAGCAGAATATTTCCGTGATGGAGCTGGTGATGGACAAGGAAAAGATGTTCTTTTCTTCGTAGATAACATCTTCCGTTTTACACAAGCTGGATCTGAGGTATCTGCATTACTTGGTCGTATGCCTTCTGCGGTAGGTTACCAACCAACATTAGCAACAGAAATGGGTGCAATGCAAGAGCGTATTACATCAACAAAGAAAGGATCTATTACTTCTGTACAAGCGGTTTACGTACCTGCAGATGATTTAACCGATCCTGCTCCTGCTACAACGTTTGCTCACTTAGATGCAACTACAGTATTATCTCGTAAAATTGCTGAGCTTGGTATCTATCCTGCGGTAGATCCATTAGATTCTACATCAAGAATCTTAACTGCCGATATTTTAGGTAATGATCACTACGATTGTGCACAACGTGTAAAAGAGTTATTACAACGCTATAAAGAATTACAAGATATTATTGCCATCTTAGGTATGGAAGAATTATCTGAAGAAGATAAAATGGCTGTAGGTAGAGCAAGACGTGTACAACGTTTCTTATCTCAACCATTCCACGTAGCAGAACAATTTACAGGTATTCCTGGTGTATTAGTTGATATTAAAGAAACTATTAAAGGATTTAATATGATTATGGATGGTGAATTAGATCACTTACCAGAAGCAGCATTTAACCTTAAAGGAACTATTGAAGAAGCAATTGAAGCTGGAGAAAAAATGCTTGCAGAAGCTTAATCTAAAATTATAAAAACATGCTTTTAGAAATTGTATCACCAGAAGCTACACTATTTAGCGGAGAAGTAACTAGCGTTACAGTACCAGGTGTGATGGGTGAATTTGAAATGTTAAATAATCACGCGCCTATTATCTCTTTATTAAAAGAAGGTCATGTGAAAATTAACGGCAACATTACTTTAGAAGAAAATGTTGAATCCTTATTCAATAAAACAGATAAAGGATTTTGGCTACCAATTACTTCTGGAACAATTGAAATGAAAGATAATAAAGTTATTGTTTTAGCAGACTAAGGCAGTATATTTATTTACATATATAAAACGTCAAACTTTTAGTTTGGCGTTTTTTTATGCGCATATTCTTAAACTTTCTTTATCACATTAGTGACAATACCCCAAATCACAAAGTTATTCGCTTCGGTGATATGTATTATAGGATAATCTGGGTTTTCGGGCTGTAACCACATTTGATTATCTGAAACCCGCAAACGTTTCACTGTAAACTCTCCATCTAAAAAACAAACGGCTATTTTATTATTAGCTGGTTCTATACTTCTATCAATAACCAATAAATCATTATCCTCTAATCCTGCACCAATCATAGATTGCCCACTCACACGAGCGTAAAAAGTAGTGTCCTTATTTTTGACTAGCTCTGCATCTAATGACAAACGCTGCTCATTAAAGTCTTCTGCTGGCGATGGAAAACCAGCCGAAATTCCTGCATCAAATAATTGTGCTGCCGCACCTTCAATAACTTCTGGTATAAAGAAGTCTAAATGTTCTGTGTTTTGTGTTTTCATATGGATATAAATTTTGTTAATCACTGTAAGCACTTAAATATCCTTACATCTGCTTTATAGCTTCTAATTCTACGCGTAACTCTTGAAACATGGCCATAATATTACTCATCTTTAATTCCTTTTCATCATACTCCTGCGTATTAATACAACACGTAAACTCCCAAAGCTCTAAAATAGCCTCTTTTCTAACCAAATACGGTTCATAAGATGTATTATCTGAACTTAATAATAGATTAACCTCATCGTCTTTCGGTATATAAACACGTTTGTATACCAAACCATCATTCTTTGTTAATACAATATAGGTTCTTCCGTTTTTAACTTCATCAATAGATTCAACAAATTTTGCAACAATAAATGCTCCATCCTTTACTGGTAACATAGAATCTCCTTTTATAGGAAACGCACGATGTGTTCCTGTTGGTAAAAAAGGTAGTTTAATTTTTTGCAATTGCTCAATATATTCTGGATCATCATAACCTTCAAGATAACCTGCAGATGCCTTTGTTGGAATAATTTCAATCAAATCTTCATTATCTTCATTAACTGTGATAGGAAATAGTACACGTTTATTTCCTATTTGTATAAATGATGTGTCTTTGGCTTGTCTTAAATCTTTTTTAACTAAGATATCTATGGGTATATTTATATAGCGAGATAACTCAATTAATCGCTCAATTGGAGGCTCAGAACGTCCTTCTTCATAAGATCCTACCATTGATCTTGACCAACCTAATTCTTCTGCAAAACGTTCTTGTGAGAACTTTTTCAAGGAACGTAAATGCCTAATATTTGCTTGTATATTTTTCATTATTAAAATGACTTTAACAGTATTTACTACAAATATAAGCAACAATTACTACAAATAGTAGTTAATTTTGTTAATCCTTGTCATGTATCTTAATTGTCACACATATTACAGTCTACGTTATGGTTCAATTGCACCAAAACAATTGCTTGCTATGGCCTTTGCAAACAATTTAAATACTTTAGCACTTACTGATATTAACAATACTTCTGCATGCTTAGACTTTGTACGTCTTTCTAGCAACTATAATATTAAACCAATTCTTGGCGTAGATTTTAGAAATGGTGCAGAACAGCAATTTATTTTAATTGCTAAAAACAATAATGGTTTTCAAAATATTAATCATTACTTATCTAAACATTTATACAATCAAGAGCTAAAAATTCCTGACCGACCAGAAACAAAAATCAATGACTGTTATGTCATTTATCCATATCTAAAAGGAGTAGATTATAATTTAAAAACCGATGAATTTTTAGGGGTTACCCCTAAAGACCTTAATAACCTTAAATTTTCTCGTTGGAATACACTGCAACATCAATTAGTGATTTTAAAAACAGTCTCCTTTCAAAATAAAAAAGGATTCAACACTCATCGTTTGTTGCGTGCTATTGACAATAATACTTTACTAAGTAAACTTCCTAAGACCGAAGAAGGAGATTCTAATCATACGATGATGCCTTACCAACAGCTGTGCAGTACCTATGAAGAGTTTCCAACGCTTATTGAAAACACAAAACAGTTAATGGACAAATGTTCTATTAATTTTGACTTCTCGCAACAAATACCAAACAATCAAAAAACATACACTAATAGCGAAGTTCTAGATTTTAAACTTTTAAAAAAACTCACCTATGAAGGTTTACACTATCGCTACAAAGATCCAGATACAACTATTTTTAAACGTATAGAAAAAGAACTTTCTATTATTAATGCAAAAGGGTTTGTATCCTATTTTTTAATTAATTGGAAAATTTTAAAATACGCACGTAGTAAAGGTTATTTCTATGTTGGTCGTGGTAGTGGGGCCAATAGTATTATTGCCTACCTACTTCGTATTACAGATGTAGATCCTATAGAACTCGATTTATATTTTGAACGTTTTATTAATCTCTTTCGGCAAAACCCACCAGATTTTGATATTGATTTTTCCTGGAAAGACCGTGATGATATTACCCAATTCATTTTCAAAACTTTTAAAAACACAGCACTTATAACAGTTTATAATACTTTTAAATTTAGAGCATCGGTTCGAGAATTAGGTAAAGTTTTTGGTTTACCTAAATCGGAAATGGATATACTCACTAGAGGGAAGTATAATATCAATCAGCTCGATCAATTGTCACAACTCGTTATTAAATACAGTACTTATATTGAAGGTTTTCCAAATTATTTAGGTATCCATGCTGGAGGTATATTAATTTCAGAAAAACCCATTCATTATTATGGTGCTACATTTATGCCTCCTAAAGGATTTCCTACGACACAGTTTGATATGGTAGTTGCTGAAGATATTGGCTTATATAAGTTTGATATTTTAAGTCAACGCGGACTAGGAAAGATAAAGGATGCTGTTGCCATTGTTAGATATAATCGCCCTCAATTACCACCAATAGATATTCATGATATAAAACGTTTTAAAAAAGACGAACGCATTAAATATTTACTTCGGAATGCTAAAGCAATTGGTTGTTTTTATGTAGAATCACCAGCTATGCGTATGCTTCTAAAAAAGTTACAGGTTGACAATTATTTAGGATTGGTTGCAGCAAGTTCGGTAATTCGTCCTGGTGTTGCCAAAAGCGGAATGATGCGTGAGTATATTTTAAGGTATCGTTATCCCGAAAAGCGCAAAGAAGCACACCCTGTACTATCTAAACTTATGCCAGAAACTTATGGTGTTATGGTTTACCAAGAAGATGTTATTAAAGTAGCTCATCACTTTGGCAGACTCACTTTAGGAGAAGCCGATATGTTACGACGAGGGATGTCTGGAAAGTTCCGTTCACGAGAAGAATTTTTGAAGGTGAAACAACAGTTTTTTGATAATTGTAAAACAGCTGGAGAACCAGAAGCATTTACTGCAGATGTTTGGCGACAAATTGAAAGTTTTGCTGGCTATGCTTTTGCAAAAGGTCACTCTGCATCTTATGCAGTAGAAAGCTATCAAAGTCTTTTTTTAAAAGCCTATTTCCCATTAGAATACATGACAGCCACCATTAATAATTTTGGAGGGTTTTACAGAACCGAACTCTATGTACATGAAGCAAGAATGCATGGAGGAATTATAAAGCCACCATGTATCAATACAAGTTTTACTCAAGCTATTATTAAAGCCAAGACCATATATTTAGGGTTTATGTTTTTGCAATCATTCGAATCTAAACTTATGAAGCAAATCATTGCAGAACGTGAGCAACATGGAACTTATAAAACTCTTGATGATTTTATTGAACGCATTCCTATTTCCGTAGAACAAATCTCTATCTTAATTAAAATTAATGCGTTTAGGTTTACTAAAACAAATAAGCGAGAATTGCTTTGGGAAGCACATCTAAAAATTAGTAAAACTGTAATTCAGGAGCATATTATGACCTTATTTAAAACAGAAAAAATAAGTTATAAAACACCTCAACTGTCAAGTACAGATTTAGAAAATGCTTTTGATGAAATAGAACTCTTAGGCTTTCCTTTATGTAACCCATTTCATTTACTAAACAAACCGTCTTTAACACATATACGTGCTAAACATTTAATAGGTTTTCAACATAAAACAATCACTATTGAAGGCTATCTAATTACAACAAAAAACACAACTACCTCAAATGGAAAACGCATGTACTTTGGCACTTTTTTGGATTACGATGGTGATTTTATAGACACCGTTCATTTTCCTCCTATGGCTGCAAAATATCCATTTAGAGGCAACGGTATTTATTCGATTACAGGAAAAGTAATACTAGAATTTGGATGCGTTAACATTGAAGTCTCTAACATGGAACGTCTTGCAATTATAGAAGACCCGCGTTATGCAATAAACTCTTCAAATCCAACATTCCAAAAGAAAAGAAATTTTGAAGATTTAAAAGTACGCTATGAGTAACAATCGATCTATAGTACATATGGACTTAGATACTTTTTTTGTGTCTTGCGAGCGACTCTTAGACAGTAGGCTTAATGGAAAACCTGTGCTTATTGGTGGTACAAGTGATCGAGGTGTTGTTGCATCTTGCAGCTATGAAGCTAGAACATATGGCATACACTCTGCCATGCCCATGCGTATGGCGAAACAACTATGCCCTGAAGCAATCATACTAAGAGGAAACTCTGGAATATATACCAAATTCTCACAAAATGTAACTGAGGTAATAAAAGAAACCGTTCCGTTATATGAAAAAACCTCTATAGATGAATTTTACCTAGATCTCACCGGAATGGATAAGTTTTTTGGGTGTCATAAATTGGCTTCAGAATTACGTCAACGCATTATTAAAGAAACAGGTTTACCTATTTCATTTGGCCTATCACTCAATAAAACTGTATCCAAAATTGCCACAGGTGAAGCAAAACCTAATAATGAAATACGTGTTATTTCAGGAACAGAAAAACCATTTTTAGCTCCTCTTTCAGTTAAAAAAATACCAATGGTTGGACATGTCACTTACAAAGCGTTATGTGATTTAGGTGTGAAACGGATTAAAACTGTACAAGATATGCCTATGGAACTCATGCATAAAGTGCTAGGTAAAAACGGACTTTCTATATGGAAAAAAGCAAACGGTATAGATAATAGCCCAGTAGTTCAATATCATGAACGCAAATCAATTTCTACAGAACGTACTTTTAATAGAGATACAACTGATGTTTCAAAACTTAAAGGTATTGTTATTGCTATGGCAGAAAATTTAGCATATCAATTACGTCGTGGAAATAAATTAACAGCTTGCGTAACATTTAAAATACGTTATTCTGATTTTCAAACCTATACGCAACAGCAACGTATTCCGTATAGCGCAATGGATCATTCTATTATTCCTGTAGTATTAGATTTATACAAAAAACTTTATAACCGTAGATTATTAGTACGTTTAGTTGGTGTGAAATTTAGCCATTTAGTAGAAGGTGGTCATCAAATTCATTTATTTGAAGATGACGAAAAGCTATTACATTTAAGTCAGGCCATAGATAAAATGCGAGAACGTTATGGCGATCGAGCAGTCATTAATGCAGCAGGAATGGAAGCCAAATCTATTAGTAGGTGGAATCCTTTCACAGGAGAACCCCCTCCTCTATTGGCTAATAGAAGACAATAATAAAATCATTATTTTAAATCTATGAAATTGGTAAACTAATAAGTTCCCAAGTTTCATTGTTTGAAACATAGGTTTTTAAAAGTTCAAAACCTACAGCTTGATGCGCTTTAGACGAACGTACATTTTTGACATTAACCTCGGTAATTATAGCTTTAAAATCTGGCTTTAAAACGTTGGACATAAACCTATACAATCCTCTAAAAATGCCTTGTTTTCTATATGGTTTAGAAACACAAACTTGTCCCATTACAATATAATTTAGCCGCTTAGGTATTATAGACTCAATCTCGTTAAACATAGAAATTAATATAGGAATTTCATCTTTAAATTGTTTAGTCATGCATAAGGCATACCCAACAATATGACCATCGTGTTTTGCAATAATATGCGCGCAAGAATCATTCATGCGTTTTAAAATATCAAAGGAATGATGAATGGTGACATAGCCTTCTTTTTCTTGTTCTGAAACTGTTATTCTTTTGGGCAGGTTATCGCTTTGAAGTCTTAAAATAGCATTTAATTCATCATCCGTTTTTACTCTATGATATGTAATATCAGTTATCGACATACTCTAAAATATCGGCAGGTTGACACTCTAAAGCTTCGCAAATAGCTTCCAAAGTAGAAAACCTAATTGCTTTGGCTTTTCCAGATTTTAAGATCGACAAGTTTGCTGTAGTAATACCAATAATCTCAGCCAAGTCTTTACTTTTCATTTTTCGCTTAGCAAGCATTACATCAAGATTAACAACTATTGGCATAATTAGATGGTTAAATTGTTTTCTCGTTGCATTTTATTCCCAGACCTTAATAGCGCGCTCAAAACAATAAGCGAAAGTCCTACTAAAAGGAATGAAAAATCAAAACCTAAATGCGAACTCATCGTTATATCCATATATTTTAAGGCATCATCTAAAGGGGTTATACGAATCTCTTTTAATGCTCTCCCCAGAACAGAATTAATTATTATGGAGAGTAACACCTTAACAATCATTATTACTCCTAATATTTGTATTAATCTATATAGTTTTTGAGAAAACCGAATATCGATTCTTAGCATCTTAAATATATTCTTAAGAAAGAAGAAAACAAATATTAAAATGACAAAATCCATATAAGTTCTAAGCACAATAAGCACTTTATCGAATGCTGTTTTAGGTTTTATACGTATATAACCATCTCCCCTAAGTACTTTAGAAGTTAGTTCGAAATTATCTTCCATTCCATAATTATTGATACTTATAATAGTCTTAAAATTTAAGGAATCCTTTATAGTTATTGGAGTAGCATATTGAGGTATCGTATAATATCTTTTCTTCCCATTAGTATCAATCTCTTCTTCATAATTAGTAAAAAGTATATTATTAAACATCGGGCTTTTAGGTCTTACTTCAAACTTAACAGGCATTTCATACCCATGTGAGCTATTAAATTTCGGAGAAAAATTACCCATTTTACCATCGTCAGTAAAGACCTCGGTAACTAATGCAAAGCCAAAAGCGATAATTAATAAATAAAACGAGATACTACATATCAAAAATAGTATATCGGCAAGTGCTGTTCCTGTTTTCATAATCAAATAGTTAAATCGTTTTCCTCTTTAATAACGCCTCCATTTTTAATAAAATCAGAAAAGATTAACAAGCCCATTCCAACTAAAACTACCAAAAAAGCCATAATAAAACTATTTATCAATTCGTTCAATTTAAATTCGTTTCTAGCTAAAATAATATAAGCAGTCCTAAGTAATGCAAAGCCCACAAAAATTAAACCTGCCTTTCTAAATTTAAGTTCACTAATACGATTAAAAAAGCCATCTTTTATGATATGTTTTATGCCTTGTTGAATCTTAAAAGACCCCATTAAAATAACACTTAAAAGCCCCGTTAAAATAAGATTATTAAACGCACCTAAGGCATGATTTTTAGTTTGACTAGAATTAACAATATCTGGAATTACCAGTCCAAAAATTTGCGTCACAATTAAAACAAACGTTGCAAGGTTTATAAAAATTAGTAATCGGTATAATAATTTAACTTTCTTCATATGTTGCATGTATAAACAATAGTCATTTCTACAATTGTATTAATAGTTATAAGTAGATTCATTTACCCAATGAAACTTCCGATTGATGAGTCTAAAATCAGATTCAGGTTTTCTTTTGAAATAAACTTGTAGCGAATCTCCGTCTAGAACACCCTTTAATTCTAAGGTTGTATCATCATTCAAATTATAAAAAAAATGTTGTGGAATTAAATCTGCTTCGCGATTAAAAACAATCTTCTTTTGTACAGTATCGAATTTAAATTGATATCTATCTATGGAATCGTTCATCTTTTTTATCGCTGCCTTTTTCTTAAGATCTACTATTAAATATCGCCATCTATAAGTATCTGTTAGAAGTGGTGGTATTGTGTCTTTGTTTTTTATAAATAACTGCGATTCCCAAATACCATAAAACTCAGATTTCGATTTTAATTGTTCCCTCAGTTCAAATTGAACGAAACATTGAACGATTAGAATTAATGTAAGCAAGACGACAACAAACCCTCTACCTCCTCGTATTACTTTTTTTAAAGCTCCATTAGCTAAAGGTTTATAGAATTCAATCTTTTCTACCGTTTTATTTTTAAAGAACATATTAATTATACGATACCTATCTGGCCATAGGAGTATAATAGCCATCAATGTAAGGTGCATTGAAAATAATTTTACAGGAATATCATAAATAAGATTCATCACAACAACATTGGTCATTACACCAACAATAATGAGACTCCCAATTGTTTGTGTTTTACGATAAAGAAGTAAAACGCCTCCAAGAATTTCTATAAAACCAATAAAAATACTATAAGCCAGAGAATAACCCATAAACGTCCATGCTAATCCCATAGGAGACATTTCTCCAACAGATTGCATTAATAATTCTAAGCTAGGGCTTCCAAATTGGCCGTTAAAAACTTTAGCTAGACCATAAAAAAGCATCGCAACAAACAACGCTACTCTAAGAATAACTTGAAACCAATAGAAAAGTGTGTTATACGAGTGCCTTTTACGATCAGCAATAGTCCAAATTAGGCCTACGAGTAATGCCAAAACTAAATTTAAAGCAAAGCGAACATAGTCGAAAGAGCGATCACCACTTCCTGTGCTTTCCGTACTGAAATCTGAACCCCAACCTAGAAAAATATCAGCAAACCACCTCAAAAACCCTTCAAATAATAGTGCTGTAAACAACAGCAAAATGAACAATATAACATACGAAAAAATGACTCTAAAAGCGATTTTATCTATGATACTCCAATTCGTTTTTTGATGTTTAACACTTTCCATAGCAAGTTTCATTTTAAATGGTTAGATCATTTTCTTCTTTTGCCTGTTTTCCGCGTTTAAAAATTTCGGCAAGAACATAAAATGCTAAACCCGCAGGAATTAGGAACATAAACTCAGTCTTGAGTTCATCGAAAAAGTCGAATGTAGATTTTCCAATGGCAGCTAATAGAAATCTCAAGACCAAAACACTAATTGTATATTGAATAAAGATGTTTCCTATTTTTTTAAAATATCTAATATTATTATCACTAAAGTAATGCCCATTATCTATCTCTTTCAGAATAGATAAAAAATAGGAAAATCCATAAATGAGATACCCTTTCCAAAAAAATATCCCTGCACTAATAGTATAATAACTCCATTTAATGGCATTTTGTGACGTGAGCCAAGTTTCGTTCTTATTTGCAGATTTCGCCCAATTTTGAAATTCTTTAAACTGATTAAAGTCAAACTCGCGCATATCATTAAGTAATACCGAAATTGATGTAAGCAAAACACCCCATGTAATTACAGTTAAAAGGTTGGTATTATCTTTCATTACAATCTATTTTATTATCGTTTAACGATAACAAATATATAAAAATTATTGATAAACAATAATTTTTTATTTAAAAAAGACAATTTTTATTCTCTTTAATTCACTCTTTATTAACTATTTCATTAGCTATCTTTGTCCTTATGGATTCAATTATTACTTACACCAGAAAAGTTCCTATTTGGAAGATTATAGCAGGAATTGCTGCAATATTGGTTGGACTTTATGGATTGATTAAATTAGACCTTCGAATGTTAGTTCCCATTTTATTCGGTTTAGTTCTTTTAAAAACGGAAGGCTCAGACATTAATTTAAAATCTAATACCTACAGAAAAACCATTTCATTTCTGGGTATTCGTTTTGGTACTTGGCGAACATTAGAAAACCTAGAATACATCTCAGTTTTTAATACAACCGAAGACATCACATTAAGAGCACTTACCGCAGAAACAACAAATTCTTTACCAATAATAGTTTTAAACCTCTTTTATGAAAGAAATAAAAAAATAACTGTTTACAAAACTGAAAATGTCAAAGACGCTTTCAATGTTGCATCACATATTGCAGATGCCTTAATAATTGATCTTTTAGACGCCACAGAAAAAGGCGATTACAAATGGGTAAACAAAGATATTTTAAGAGAAAAAGGAGAACTAGTTTATATCGATTAATTGTACATGATGTTACCTAAAAAACTTCAGCATAAACTTAATAAGCGAAAAGAAGACAACGCATTTCGAACCCTAGGTTCGTCTGCTAATCTTATTGATTTTTCGTCAAATGATTATCTAGGTTTTTCGAAATCAAAAGCTCTACACGACATATCGATAAACATTTTAAAAACACAACATACTGTTCAAAACGGTGCAACAGGATCCAGACTTTTATCTGGAAATCATCCATTATATGACATAGTAGAACAACATATAAGTACATTTCATAATGCTGAAAGTGCCCTTATTTTCAACTCTGGTTATGACGCTAATTTGGGCTTCTTTTCTTGTGTGCCTCAACGACATGATATTATCCTTTATGACGAATACTGCCATGCTTCAATTAGAGACGGTATCACAATGAGCCACGCTAAAGCCTACAAATTTAAGCACAATGATCTTTTAAATTTAGAGCAACTTATTAACGAGCATTCTCGGTTTGTTTCAGAATCTCAAAACAGTATTTATGTTGTTACAGAATCTATATTTTCAATGGATGGGGACGCTCCAGATTTAATTAATCTATCTCAACTTTGCAAAGCACATCATGCTCACCTTGTTGTTGACGAAGCACATGCTATTGGTGTTTTTGGAAATAATGGTAATGGTCTCATTGCTCAACACCAACTTGAAACTCATGTTTTTGCTAGAATTGTAACATTTGGAAAGGCTTTAGGGGCTCATGGCGCTGCCATTTTATGTAGTCAAAAACTAAGAGACTATCTTATCAATTTTTCAAGACCATTTATTTATACCACTGCGCTTCCACCACACACTTTAGCCTTAATAAAGGCTGCCTACGATACACTACAAAACCATAAATCTGATACATCCTCTTTACATTCTAATGATATACTTAAACTTCATAATAATATTAAGTTCTTTACATCTGAAATCGCTCTGCTAAAGATGCAAGAGCATTTTATAGACAGCAACTCTGCTATTCAATGTTGCGTCATCCCCGGAAATGATAACGCTAAACATATATCCAATCTGTTGCATGAAAAAGGATTCAATGTTAAAGCCATTTTATCTCCTACTGTTCCAAAAGGGAAAGAACGTTTAAGATTTTGCATACATTCCTTTAATACTGAAAAAGAAATATCGGAAGTCTTGCGCATACTTACTACCTTTGTAAAAACATTGTGAACAGCGCATGTTTTAACCCTAAATGAGTCAGAAATTTAAAACCATAGCACGATTTCAACACACAACTGAAGCTCAAATTATTAAAGGACGGTTGGAAGCTGAAGGCATAAAAGTCTTTTTACAAGATCATCTCACAATTGATACAGATCCCTTAGTAAGCAACGCTATTGGAGGCGTAAAATTGAAAGTGCTATCTGAAGACGCCATGAAAGCGCAACATATTTTGAGTACTATTAAAAGGTACTCCTTAGACGATGAAGGAAATACCATTCATTGTCCTAATTGTAATAGCGAAAAAATAGAATTATTTTCTACGATTACAGATTTTAAGTCCTTTTTTTCCTTTTTAGTTGGATTTTTATTTGGAACACTTCCATTTCATACGCGCTATAAATATAAATGCGAAACTTGTAGTACAGAATTTAAACAAAAATGAACACATACTTTATCACAGGAATAGGAACCGATGTTGGCAAAACCGTAGCCTCAGCAATACTCACAGAAGCACTCGAAGCTGATTACTGGAAACCAATACAAGCTGGAGAATTAGAACATTGTGATACTAAAAAAGTACAATCTTATGTCTCTAACTCTAAATCACATTTTCACAAAAACACATATGCTCTGCACACACCAATGAGCCCACATGCAGCAGCAGATATTGATGGTGTCTCAATACAACTAAAAAACATAAAACCGCCTCAAACAGATAATCATTTGGTAATTGAAGGCGCAGGAGGTCTACTTGTTCCAATTAACCATAGCAATACCATTCTGGATCTCATTAAACCAAATTATAAAGTTATTGTGGTTTCTAGGCATTACTTGGGCAGTATTAACCATTCCTTGCTCACTATTAATTTGTTGTTAGAAAAAGGGTTTGATGTTTCTGTTATTTTCAGCGGAAATGAGCACAAAACAACCGAAGATATCATTATAAAAATGACCAAAGTCAATGTAATTGGACGCATAAATGAAGAACCTTATTTTGATAAAAATGTAGTAAAAGCATATGCCGAAACATTTAAAGATAAATTATGAGCTTAAAAGAAAGAGATAAAAAACACATTTGGCATCCATTAACTCAACATAAATTGCATCCCGAAGCTATTGCTATCACAAAAGCTAAAGATTGCACCTTAACTGATGAAGATGGTAATACCTACATTGATGCAATTGCTTCATGGTACACTTGTATGTATGGGCATTGCAATCAAGATATCGTCAATAAGGTTTCAGAACAAATGAATAGACTAGATCAGGTTGTATTTAGTGGTTTCACCCATGAACCTGCTGTTCAACTTTCAGAAGCTCTAATTGCTATTCTCCCAGAAAATCAAAACAAGATTTTTTTTAGTGACAATGGCTCAACATCTGTCGAAATAGGAATTAAAATGGCACTGCAATATCATTTTAACACAGGTGAAAAACGACATACTTTAATTGCATTTGAAGACGGATTTCATGGTGATACATTTGGAGCAATGAGTGTTTCCGGCTTATCAGTTTATAATGGTCCTTTTGAAGATTTTTTTTTAGACGTTAAACGTATTCCAACGCCTAATGGTCATAACCATGATATTATTTTAAAGCAACTGGAAGACATCACAGCTAATCATAAGGTAGCAGGTTTTGTGTACGAGCCTTTAGTACAGGGAGCAGCGGCCATGAAGATGCATGATGCCAATGGATTAGAATTAATTTTAAAGTTTTGCAAATCAAATCAAATCATTACTGTTGCTGACGAAGTGATGACTGGTTTTGGAAAAACAGGACGCTATTTTGCTTCAGACTATATGGAAACCAAACCAGACGTCATCTGCTTAAGTAAAGCACTAACCGCTGGCCTATTACCTATGGCAATAACGAGTTGTTCTCAAAACATCTATGACGCATTTTATAGTGACGAGATTGGCAAAGGTTTATTTCATGCCCATACATACTCTGCTAACCCAATAGCTTGTACAGCTGCATTAGCAGGGATTGAATTATTAACTTCTGATAAGATTCAAGACGATATAAAACGAATCATAACATCTCATCAAGCATTCGATAATCATATCAAGACACACCCAAAAGTAGCATCTACTCGGCAAACTGGAATTATATTTGCTTTAGATCTTCAAATTGAAATGGAACGTTATGGAAATTTGCGTGATAAACTTTTCAACTTCTTTATGCAAAATGGTGTATGCCTGAGACCATTAGGAAATACCATTTACATCTTAGCGCCTTATGTGATTTCAGAAAAGGAACTAGACACAGTGTATCGAGTTATTGAGGGTGTATTAGATATTTTATAATGGGTTAATCCCCTTCCATAGTCTTTTTTAATAAATTAATTTTTTCCTGGGTGTCTTTAATAACTACATAAAGTTTTTCGTATTGCCATCCTTCATTGTCTTTTTCGGCAAGAACAACAATAACTCCTTCTCCTTTTTCTCCTTTAATAGGGATTTTTAAATCGGCCTCTCCTGTACTATTATTAATGGTAATATTGCCTTGAAAAAGACCATCCGTATCAATAGATTCTCCCAAAGCCAATTGAACCTCGTTATTGTCTTTAGCAGATTCAACGGCATATTCATAAGGTGCAGATTCTTTTATAATTTTAGACACGCCAAAAATTGCCGCACCTATTCCAAATATAAATAGCAATATAACTCCTAGGCATCCTCCTACAGGTAAAACCCAAAGCCAGTTTCTGCCAAACCAACTTTTTTGACGTATTTGTTCCATAATTATGATTGATTTATTTGATAGGTATCATTTAATTCTGTTTTGTTACTTAAACTATCATCATTTTATGTTTACATAAATATACAATATCCTATTTTTGTATAAAATTTAATTGCCCTTGCAACAACCAATCTCTATAACAGCTATCTCTTCAATATCTCCTTTGGGATCACATCCCGATGAGATTTGGAAAAACTATATAAACAAGAATCACTTTTTTATAGAAGAAAAAGATGTACTAATAGCTAAAATTGATTCTGAAACTAAACAGAAAATTGAGTTGCTAAAGCAGTCCAACGTTAAATACAAAAATTTAGACAATACCGTATTATTTGCCATTCATACATCGAGAGAAGCTATAAAAAAAGCCAACTGGAAGTCGAGTGATAACTTCGGAATTAATATTGGTTCTTCTCGTGGTGCTACAGCCCTATTCGAAAAATATCATAAAGGATTTATTAAAAATAAAAAAGCAAATACTTTAACCTCTCCAACAACTACTTTAGGAAATATTTCTTCATGGGTTGCACATGATTTACAAACAAAAGGTCCAGAAATTTCGCATTCAATTACGTGTTCCACTGCTTTGCATGCCATGCTTAATGGCATTGCTTGGATTAGTGCTGGACTATGCGATAAATTTTTAGTTGGAGGAAGCGAAGCGCCTTTAACTCCTTTTACTATTGCCCAAATGCAAGCCTTAAAAATTTACGCAAAAACCAATATCAACCCCTATCCAAACCAGTCTCTTAATATTAACAAAAAAGACAATACAATGATCCTTGGAGAAGGCGCGGCAATGGCATGTTTGGAATCTGGTAACGCGCCAAATGCGATAGCCACCATAATTGGAATGGGTTATGCTACCGAAATCTTAGAACATAGTGCCTCACTATCAACAAATGCACTTTGCTTTCAACAATCTATGGCTATGGCTATAGGTAGTTTAAACCCAGATGATATTGATGTTATTGTTACGCATACTCCAGGAACAATTAAAGGCGATTTGGCCGAAATAAATGCTATCAATACAATTTTTTGTAACAAAACACCATCATTAACTACTAATAAGTGGAAGATAGGTCACAGCCTTGGTGCTTCCGGACTTTTAAATATTGAAATGGCAATAATGATGTTGCAACACGAGATGTTTATTTCAATACCTTACCTAAAAGCCAAAACACCTCAACGCATCAAAAACGTACTGGTTAATGCCGTAGGTTTTGGCGGAAATGCCGTATCTATCTTATTGTCAAAATAACATTTGATATATATTGTAAGACTCTTTTAAAGGTCTTATATTTCAGTATTAATTTTTAACACTAACCTATTATGGAATGGTTTTCAGCTTTAGATGGATTCTCACAATTCTTCTGGATTATTGCGCTCATTGGCTCGTTACTTTTTGTGTTCGTTATTATCACAACCTTTGCAGGTATTGATGGAGGTGACGACATAGGAGATGTAGACTCTGATATCGATGCCGATACAGGAATTGGATTTCAATTTATAACTTTTAAAAACCTCGTAGGTTTCTTTACCATTTTTGGATGGACAGGTATTGCATGTCTTAATGCTGGCATGTCTAAATCTGTAAGTGTTATCATTGCTACAGTTTGCGGATTAATTATGATGGCAATCATGGCTGCCATGTTTTTTTCTATGCGGAAATTGGCAGACAGTGGTACCTTGGATTACAAAAATGCGATAGGAGCCATAGGAGAAATTTATCTTACCGTTGGTGCAAACCGAACAAGAATGGGAAAAGTTAGTGTACGTGTTCAAGGCTCATTACGTGAACTTGAAGCACTTTCAGATTCTCTTGTAGAACTCAAATCAGGGGCACTTATTAAAGTCGTTGATGTTACCTCCAATGGCATATTAATAGTCGAACAAACAAAGAAACCTATAGAACCAATTAAAACAGAAACACATGAACTACCTTCTGACACAACAAAACTTTGATTTAGGCTTTCCAATAGTTATCGTTATTGCGATACTTATTGTATTTGTCTTTCTAATTATTCTTATTAAACGTTATAAACGTTGCCCTTCCGACCGTATTTTAGTGGTTTATGGAAAAGTAGGTGGAGGTCAATCGGCCAAATGTATCCATGGTGGAGCCGCCTTTATATTTCCTGTTATTCAGGATTATGAATTCTTAGATTTAACACCAATCTCAATAGAAGTTAACTTAGTTAATGCACTATCAAAACAAAATATTCGTGTTAATGTTCCTTCTCGCTTTACTATTGGTGTCTCTACTGAACCTGGCGTTATGCAAAATGCTGCCGAACGTTTATTAGGTTTAGCACAACAAGATGTTCAAGAATTAGCTAAAGAAATTATTTTTGGTCAATTACGTTTGGTAGTAGCCTCAATGGATATCGAAGAAATTAACAGTGACAGAGATAAGTTCTTAACCAATATTTCTCAAAGTGTTGAGTCCGAATTAAAGAAAGTAGGTCTTAAACTTATTAACGTAAATATTACTGATATCGTTGATGAATCTGGCTATATAGAAGCACTTGGTAAAGAAGCAGCCGCACATGCAATTAACGCCGCACGTAAGTCGGTTGCCGAAAAAACAAGAGATGGTTCTATTGGTGAAGCTAATGCAGTGCAAGATGAAAGAACACAAGTTGCTGCTGCAAACGCACAAGCAGTAGAAGGAGAAAACACGGCAAAAATAGCTGTTGCAAACTCAGATTCACTACGTCGTCAAAGAGAGGCCGAAGCAGAACGTGTTGCAATCGCGGCAGAAAAAGTACAAAGTGCAAAAGCCTTGGAAGAATCTTATGCTGCTGAAAAAGATGCCGAAATAGCGAGAGCAGAACGCGAGCGTTCTTCTCAAATGGCAGATGTTATTGTTCCTGCTGAAATTGACAAGCGAAAAGTAGAAATTGATGCCGAAGCCGAAGCTGAAATGATTCGTCGTAGAGCTAAAGGTGAAGCAGATGCAATTTTATTTAAGGCACAAGCTGAAGCACAAGGACAATTTGAAGTCTTAACGAAGCAAGCTGCAGGTTTACAAGAAATTGTTAAAGCTGCCGGAAATAGTAGTAAAGATGCTGTATTATTATTAATTGCAGATAAATTGCCTGAGCTTGTAAAAACACAAGCGGAAGCTATTAAAAATATCAAAATTGATAAAGTCACTGTTTGGGAAAATGGTGGAAATGGAGAAGATGGAAAGTCATCTACAGCCAATTTCTTATCAGGAATGTACAAATCTGTTCCTCCATTACAAGACATGTTTAACATGGCTGGTATGGACTTACCTGAGTACTTAAAAGGAAAAGACAAGACCAAACCAGAAGAACCAAAATCACTTCCAGAGAAAAAAGAAGATGATAAAAATTAACCATAAAAAAGCCCGTTATATAGCGGGCTTTTTTGAATTTAAAATTGTTAAAAAACTATTCATATTTACAGCATACTTTTTATTATAGTATCATTTTATATTTTATTTTTGATCTATGAATGAAACAAGACACAATTGGACCAAAGAAGAAATTCTAGGAATATACAATAAACCGTTAATGGAGTTGTTATACGATGCCGCAACCATTCATCGGAAACATCACGACCCTAATACAGTTCAGGTATCAACATTACTTTCAATAAAAACAGGTGGCTGCCCAGAAGATTGTGGATATTGTCCGCAAGCAGCTCGATATCACACAAATATTGAAGGTAATGATTTAATGTCTGTTCAGCAGGTAAAAGCTCAAGCCTTAAGAGCAAAATCATCTGGAAGTTCTCGTGTTTGTATGGGAGCTGCATGGCGAAATGTGAAAGATGGCGAAGAGTTTGACCAGGTTTTAGAAATGGTAAGAACCATCAATAAACTGGAAATGGAAGTGTGTTGTACTTTAGGTATGATTACCGAAAATCAAGCACAGCGTTTAGCTGAAGCTGGTTTATATGCATATAATCACAACTTAGACTCTTCTGAAGAATATTATAAAGAAGTCATATCTACCAGAGGTTATGAAGATCGTTTAGAAACCATTGATAATGTCAGAAAAACCAATGTAACCGTGTGTTCTGGTGGTATTATTGGTATGGGAGAAAAAACTGAAGATAGAGCAGGAATGCTGGTTGCTCTATCTACTTTAAATCCACAACCAGAGTCTGTTCCAATCAATGCTTTAGTGGCTGTAGAAGGCACGCCACTAGAAGATCAAAAACCTGTATCTATTTGGGATATGGTGAGAATGGTAGCAACAACAAGGATTGTTATGCCCGAAACCCAAGTAAGATTAAGTGCTGGTCGTACCGAAATGACACGTGAAGGTCAAGCTATGTGTTTCTTTGCTGGAGCAAATTCAATTTTTGCTGGTGATAAACTTTTAACGACTCCTAATCCAGATGTTAATGAAGATATGGAAATGTTTAAACTGTTAGGTTTAAATCCGCAAAAACCATTCATCAAAAAAATGCAACCAGAAACGGTTGAAGCTCAAGACTCTCAATACCAAGCATTAGGTGAAAAACCTAAATGGACGCGACCTGAACATAAAATAGAGCGTAACGAAGATGCCAAGCAAAAGGCAAAAGCGCTTAAATAAGTTATGCTGATTCTCGTTGCCATTATTTTTATTCTGCTGGGTATTGCCATAAAATATGGTAAACTATATTTTCTTATTGCAGGCTATAATACAATGTCAAAAGAAGAACAAGCTAAGTATGATATTGATGGTGTTGCTAGTGTTTTTAGAAATGCCATGTTTGGTATGGCTCTAATCATGATTATAGGTTACATTGTTTTAAAATTGTTGGGGTGCCAAGAGTTTGAATCCTATGTTCTTTTTGGAGCCCTTGGGATTGGATTACCATATTTATTAATCGTTTCTAATTCTGGAAAATTCAAAATCGATAAAAACAACTAATCCCTACTAACGAAATTTTAACAAACAATTATTTCCGTTTCATAACGTTTTCTTAACTTTGAAACCTAAAATTTTTGACATTTGAAACTCAATCTTCAAGATATTCCTCGTGTTAAAAACATTTCCAAAGAGGAGTTTATAAAAAACTACTTCAAACCACAAAAGCCTGTGGTAATAGAACGATTTATAGAAGATTGGCCTGCGTACACCAAATGGAGTTTAGATTACATGAAAGACGTAGCGGGCGACAAAATTGTGCCTCTTTATGACGACAGACCAGTAGATTATAAAGATGGATTTAATGAGCCGCATGCAAAAATGAAAATGAGTGAATATGTTGATTTACTCAAAAGCAAACCAACTAAATACCGCATTTTTCTTTGGAATGTTCTAAAGGAAATACCTCAATTACAAAAAGATTACACATACCCTGATTTTGGTTTGAAACTAATGAAAAGTCTTCCCATGTTATTTTTTGGCGGAAGAAACTCACATACATTTATGCATTATGATATTGATTTAGCCAATATTTTCCACTTTCATTTTGAAGGTAAAAAGCTATGTATATTATTTGATCAAAAACAAAGCGATTATCTATATAAAATTCCACATTCGTTAATCACAAGAGAAGATATCGATTTTTCTAATCCAGATTTCGAAAAATGGCCAGCGCTAAAAAAAGCCAAAGGTTGGCAATGTGAATTAAACCATGGCGAAGTGCTGTATATGCCAGAAGGTTATTGGCATTATATGAAATACCTAACACCAGGGTTTTCTATGAGCCTTCGTGCTATAGCTAGGCACCCAAAAAACTTAGGAAAGGCAATATACAACGTCCTAATTATGCGTCACTTTGACAACCTCATGAGACGCATAAAAGGTCAGAAATGGATTGACTGGAAAAATGCAGAAGCTGTTACAAGAACCGATAAGAGTTTTTGATAAAAACCCTTCTGTATTAAAAACTTATAATATATTTGCTGTCTCAAATTTTAGAATGATGATTATGAAAAAACTACTATTATTTATCGCTTTAATTTCGGTTTCATTTGTAAATGCTCAAGCATATAAAGGAAAAGGAGACCAAAAATTTCAAGTTGGCGCTAGTATTCAGGACGAAGCAACAGGAATCAATATTACATATGACTATGGAATAGGTGAAAACATCTCAATTGGTGTATCTTCAACCTATGCTTTAGGAGTTGATGATATTTTAGATGCCGATTTCGGTGATCGTTTCGATTTAAAAGCACGCTTTAATGCTAACCTCGGTAACGTATTAAATATTGATGAAAACTTTGATGTATACCCAGGTTTAAGTCTTAGTTTAAAGAATTTCGGAGGTCATGTAGGAGCACGTTACTTCTTTACTGATGGTTTTGGTGTATTCACCGAAGCTACATTTCCGCTTGCAAAGTATGACGAAAATAAATTAGAATTGGCAAATTTTATTCACAACCAATTTGCTATAAATATTGGTGCATCATTTAACCTTTAAAGGATGCTTCAAATAACATTTTAAACTAAAAAAACCACCTCTATAGAGGTGGTTTTTTTATGGAATTAATGTTCTAATTTTCTCATAGACAAGATGACTTTCCCAGCCTCTATATAGAAGATAGTCAGCCAATTTCTTTCTTTTTTTTTGTACGTTAGAGTCTTTAATTGTCATTACTTTTTTTTCTGCCAATGCATGAAAAGTATCATAATAATCTTGCTCATCAATTTCATTTAAAGCAATAGATATTAAGGTTTTATTGATATCTCTCCGTTTTAATTCTAATTGTAATCGTTGCTTTCCCCATTTTTTAATTCTGAATTTTCCTCTCACGAAGGCTCTAGCAAACCGTTCTTCATTTAGAAAATTGTGCTGAAGCAAATGCACAATAATTTGATCTCTAGCTTCTGGAATCATTCTCATTTCATACAATTTCTGAGTCACGTCTTTATGGCAACGTTCCTGATAAGCACAATAGCGTTCCATTCTTTTTTGCGCTTCATCGAAAGTATATGTTTTTGATAGATTCATTGTGCGAAAATATAACTTTTTGTTAATAAATACCGTACCTTAAAGCGCTCATTTGTAAGTATTTTTGTGTAAATTCGCACGTTTGCTTTTTGAGCAAAATGTATTTAAATTAATTCATCCCTATGAAAAAGAATTACTCCCTAATCTTAATAGCATGCTTATGCTTTGTTATATCAAGTTATAGTCAAATCCTAACTTTTGATTTTAATGGTCTTGCCGGCAACGAAGCTTCAGCTAATTCAAATTTCAATAATGCAAACCTTAGTAATTCAACTATTACAAGAGGAGCTGGTTTAACCGCATCTAATAATGGAAATAGATTCAATGCAACCTCATGGGCCGTTACCAATATAGCTAATGCTATTTCGGGTAATGATTATATGGAATTTACGATAACGCCTAACGCATCTTATACATTCGATGTTACAACGATAGATGTAATTTTTCAGCGTTCAGGTACAGGAACCAGAGGTATCGCTTTAAGAAGTTCTCTTGATGGCTATGCTGCTAATATTGATACTGAAAAAGCAATTACCGATAACACTTCATCTCAATCTTTTACTTTTACAGTTAATCAAACCAACAACGCTGTGGCAGTGACTTACAGAATATACGGTTGGGCTGAATCTACAGGAGGATCAGGTGGTTTTGAAGGTACGGGAGATGATATTGTCGTTAATGGGTCTGTAAATTCATCATGTACAGATGCTGTTGATTTTGCAAACATTCAGTCGCCTAACACGATGCAAACCATAACCGTTGGAAATACTTTTGACGTATATGCTCAAGTTTACGAGCCAGGAGTTACAGATACACCGTTTAACCAAGGTGCTGGCATAAATGCTTGGATTGGATATAGCTCTACTAACAATAATCCAAGTTCTGCAGGATGGACTTGGGTACCTGCAACCTACAACAACATTGGAGGTAATAACGATGAATATCAAGCCGATTTAGGTGCCGCAATTACTGTTCCTGGAACATACTATTATGCCAGTCGATTTGAACTTAATAGCTGTGGCTATGTCTATGGTGGCACTGGAGGTATTTGGAGTAACGACTCTGTAGAATTAGTTGTTGAACCTGATCAAGTTAACTTCTGCAATGTTGATTTCCCAAAAACAGCGACCATTACAGTAGGTGACAACCACAATGTATATGCTCAGGCATACGAACCTGGTGTAACCGATTCTGCTGGTCAAGGGGCTAACCTCTTAGCGTGGATTGGTTATAATACTACCGATAACAACCCAAGCGTAGGCGCAGGATGGACATGGGTTCCGGCTACGTATGATTCTGACTTTGCAAATAACGATCAATATGTTGCTGAAATTGGTTCATCTTTACCCGCTGGAACATATTACTATGCGAGTCGTTTTCAATTGAATGGTAGTGATTATAGTTATGGTGGAATACAATCTGATAATTTTGGAAATTTCTGGGACGCTACAGTTAACAATTCTGGAATATTAATTATTAATAATCCACCTTTAGCTGATGTCGTTATTACTGAAATTATGTACAACACGCCAACACCTGGCAATGATTATGAATGGATAGAAATTTGTAACCTTAATGGTACTGCAGAGGATATCAGTAACTATACGGTTGACGTTAATGGAATTGTAAGATATACATTCCCTGCAAGTACATCTATACCTGCAAATTCTTGTATTACTGTATTAATTGGGGATGATGGTTCATCTTCTCCAGAATGTACTTTTACACCAGATTACGGATCACCTTCTGGAACTAATATACTACCAAACAGTCCTTCCGCAGCTGGTGTAGATATTGAACTTGTTGCTTCAGATGGTGTTTCGATCGCTGATAGCGTAAATTATGATGATGCAGACGGTGCAGATGGCAATGGTGCCTCACTTCATGTCGTAAACGGTACTATAGACAACTCAAATACAGGAGTCAACTGGCAAGAAGTTATGGATGGTGGTTCTCCTAAATTAAATACGTTAATATCGCCATGTTCTGCTCCTGAAATTCAAATCAAAGACAGTTCTGGAGTAGATCAAGCATGTGGGGGCTTTACAATAGATTTCGGATCTCAGGCTATAGGATTTGATACCGACTTAACTTTTGATATAGTAAATGAAGGTACATTAGATTTGGTTATAACCTCTTTACCTATTGGAGGAACCAATCCTGGAGATTTTTCTATTGTTTCTCCTATAATAACAGTTCCATTGATAATCACTTCTGGTAATACACAAACTGTGACTGTACGATTTTCTCCAACAGCTACTGGTAACAGAACTTCTTTTTTAAGAGTTACTAATAATGATGCTAATGAAGCAGCTTGTAACATTAATTTACAGGGTGTTGGCACAACTCCTATTCCGGATATAGATGTAGAAAGAAACACCTTTGCTACGATACCAGATGGATCTCCAGCTGATAATGGCTTCAATACTATTTTTGCTCAAACTCCGGTTAATAGTACCTCACTTCCAAAAACTTATTATATTAGAAATGAAGGCACAGCAGATTTAAATGTAACAAGTATCAGTTTAAGTACAGATACTAATTTTAATTTAGTTGGGCTTCCAACGCTTCCATTCACGCTTTCTCCTTCAGATTCACCAGTTTCATTTGAAGTTGAGTTTGCTCCTATTAATCCCGTAGGCACCAAAACTGATGAAGTAATTATACTAAGTAATGATCCTGACACGTCTGAAGCCACATATACATTTCGAGTTCAAGGAGATGCAACATGCTCTACTACAAGCATATCTTTATTTCCTGAATCTGGACCAGCTGGTACTATTGTAACGGTTAGCGGAACTGGAAATAATTTTGATGGCTCTACAACAATTGACTTTGGGGGTAACTCATTACCTGTTACATTTATTGATGCTAACACTTTAGAAGTTACAATTCCTACTTCATCTGTAAGTGGGGAAATTTTATTAACAGATAGTGGGTGTACAAGTACTGACTATTTTACAATCATAGATTCTGTATTTGGAGACTGTGAAGGCTCTACTCCTGCGTCAGATCTAATTTTATATGAGATATATGACGAGAATCCAGGTAATGGTGGAATGGTTACTATTTATAATGGCACGAACTCTATTCAAGACCTTAACAATTATAAAATTTCTAGAACTACTAATTATTCCGACTTAATCAATTTCCCTTATGTTGAAAATTGGTATTTACCATCTGGTAATTTGGCTCCAGGAGAGGTTTTTAGATTAAAAATAGGGACAAGTGCATGTTCTGATGCTTTTTATACTACCCCATATAATGAAATCTTTTTTACCGGATTTAACGCTAACGATGGAGTCCAATTAAGACTTCTTGACAACTCTGTAATTGATGAAGTTTTAACCCCAAATTACACTGGCTATTATATGAAACGTAATGCTGGAACGTTAGATCCTTCAGATCCTTACAATGCATCATTTTGGAATACAGATACTTTAACCGCTTCAGAATGCAGAGTAGTAGGTGTTGCACCTTCTTTGACCAACCCTCCTCCTTCGGTAGACACGCAGCCATCGTCTATAATGGCTAATTGTAATTCTATCTCTGGGGTTTTCACTTTTACTGCTTCCGAAGGCGTCCCAAATGGATTAAATTTGATTTATTTCTGGTATTATAATGCGCCTGGAACCTCTACTTGGTTACCAATTCCTAATAGCCCTGTCTATACTTTTGCTAGCAACTCACCTACTCTTACTATTAATAATGGATATGCTTTAGATGGATACCAATATTATTGTGAAGTTAGAGAAAATTCCACGACCTGTTTTCAGGCAACTGAAGCAGTTCAATTTAGTGTAAATAGTACTATTTGGTACAATAACGCTGGGACTCTAGAATGGAGTAATGGTCTTCCAAATATAAACACGGCAGCTATTATAAACGCTAATTATGATACAAGTATTGGAACCAACGGTCAAACAAGTTTTGAAGCTTGCCGATTAATTGTGAATACAGGACATACTTTAAGTATTGAAAATAATACTTATGTAAGAGTTCAAAATGATCTTACTGTTGATGGTGAATTGGTAGTAAAAACTGATGGAGCATTTGTTCAAGTAAATGATGCAGCCGTTGTTGATGGCGCTGTTACAACTACAAGAAGTAAAATTACTGTAGAAAAAGAAACTGCATTTTTGGCCACTTATCAAGAGTACACGTATTGGAGCTCTCCTGTTTTTGGTGAACTTGTAAATGACGGCCTGTCCGAAGCCTCTCCAACAAGACGTTTTTGGTATAACGGGCAAAACTTTAGAGACTCTACACAAGAAACGAATAACGATAATACCGCAGTTGCTGGTCAAGATGACATTGACGACGATGCAAATGATTGGACGGATGCCTCAGGACCAACTATTGTAATGCAACCTGGTGTAGGTTATGCGTCAACTCATAGTGGAATTGGCTTTGTTGGTCCAGCGCAATATATTTATACTTTCAATGGACCATTTAATAACGGGGTCATTACTGTTCCTATTTATAGAAATGATGCAGAAACTAACGATAATAACTGGAATTTTATAGGCAACCCCTATCCTTCTGCTATCAATGCTGATTTATTTTTAGCTGCCAATGGAAGTATTGACCAAACTGTTGGCGCAACTAGTGGCGCCATTTTCTTCTGGTCGCATAATACTCCTGCCGATGGAAATACTAATGGTAACGAAGTGCTCAACTATTCTCAAAGTGATTATGCTATTATAAATGGTACTGGTCAAACGGCTGGTGGGGATATGGTTGTTCCTGATCGCTTTATTCCATCTGGTCAAGGATTCTTTGTATCGATGGATGATGCCGCAACTTCTACTTCTGCAGGTGGAACCATTAGAACAACAGACATTGTATTTAATAACAGCATGAGGGTTACGGGTAATAACGCGCAATTCTTTAGAACCGCAAGTTCTTCTGTATACAACAAAATACGATTAAATTTAACATCGGATAATGGTGTTTTCAATCAGATTTTAGTAGGTTATGTAGATGGAGCAACTAACGATTATGACGGCATGTACTATGATGCTCATAAAACGTTATCAATTAATGCCAATGCTGTTTTATATTCACTTATCAATGAAACAAGCGATAGGAAATTTGCAATTCAAGGTAAAGCACCTAGTACATTAACACTTGAGGAAATTATTCCATTAGGTTTCTCTACTATTATTGACGAAGCAACTCTTTATACGTTATCAATTGCCGAATTAGAAGGTGACTTTATGAATGATAATACAGTTTATCTAAAAGATAACTTACTAAATGTTGTTCATGATTTAAGTTCGAATGACTATGTATTTACTTCAGAGGTTGGTGAATTTAATGCACGTTTTGAAATTGTATTTCAAGCTGAAGCGTTATCTGTAAGCGAAAACGATATTGACCCTAATGACTTAATTATTGTAGAACAAGGTGATGGCGATGTGAAATTTTCAGTTGGAAACAACCTAATTATTAAGCACGTTGATATTATAGACACGCTAGGAAGACTAGTGTATGAATTAAACGGAAATAACAATGTTGAAGTTTATAACTTATCGCGATTAAGTCAATCTGCATACGTTGCTAGAGTGACACTTTCTAACGGACAAGTAATTACAAAAAAAGCCATAAAAAGGAAATAAATTTATTGGCTTACTATAAGATAAAGGTTTTGGTTTATACTAAAACCTTTTTTGTTTTACATGCTTACAAACTATATCTGAAGGCTAAAATTAGATTTCTTCCAGGAGCCGCTATTCCTGAGGAATACGTTCTGTAACGTTGGTCTGTAATATTCTCTAAAGAAGCAATAATAGTTGTTGCATTAGAAATTTTATATTGGGTTCTTAAATTAAATGTATACCAGGCTGGTGCATATGGATTGCCATTTTCGTCCAAGGCATAAATAAAGGTTTTAGAGCGTTCTGATGGCGCAAATTGACTAAATGATAACTCGTTATTATACTCGGCAAACGCGTCTATTTCAAACTTCTCATTCTGCCAAACAAAATGGGTGTTTCCAAAATTCGGAGCAATGTGCCTTACTGGTACTTCAATACCGTTCTCATCTTCAGTTCCACCAATAATATTATATTGAGATGTTAACTTTAAACGTTTAGAAAAATTAATTCGTACGCCAGCTTCAAAACCATAAATCCATGCTTTAGATGCATTTTGAATAGCTTGAACATTACTTAATTCGCCATCATATAAAATTTGAGACTCGCCATTTAAGGTAAAATCGCGTCGCACTAAAGCATTATCTAAAAAAGTATAATACGTAGCCATATCTACAATAAAAACATCGTCCACATTGAGCCTAAATCCGAGTTCCCCACCATAAGCATATTCTGGTCTAAGATTAGGATTAGGCACCACAACTGAACCCGGTTCAGAATCAAATACTTTACCAATATCATCAATATTTGGAGCTCTAAAAGCTGTCGATGCATTAAACTTCCACTGCATCATTTTAGAAGGCATCCAACTTATCCCAGCAGTTCCTGTAACCGCTCCAGAGTTTAGCCTAGTACTATTAAATGGAAGGTTTAAGAATTGATTGTTCTCCGTGAAATCTGCTTTAGCAACAATATGATTATAACGCAAACCTGATTGGAATACAAACTTTGAGTTAGGCTTATATTTAAAACTGGCATATGCTGCGATGGATTGCCAATTTGATCCATCTGGATATCTCGATACAGCTTGTGTATTTGTATTAGCGGCAATATTGGTTTCTAGTCCATCAGAATTTACCTTGTTATATACATACTCTAAACCATAAAAAAGTTTTGACTTTGTACTTAGTCCTTTTTCCAAGTCAACATTAAGAGAATAGGCATCTACCATTTCTTCTCTTATATTTCTGATATCAGATTGAAAATCTCTATCGTGTCTACTTTCCTGAAAGTTCTGATAAGCTGCCGTTGCCTGAATTTTATCATACAGATTAGAACTACTACTTAATTTCGTCACTTGAAAATTACCCATAAACCAGCGTTGAGGGCCATAATTCCATTCGGCCGAGCGCAAATTACCGTCAAGATATCTAAGAAGCCTATCATATCTAGAATAAGACGATGTCGTTGAATAATAGAGTCCTAAATCAAAATTCAAATTTTCTTTTGGTTCATATCTTACTTTCTGCAAAAAATTAATTTGATCATATCCTGTTGGTGTTTGGATTCGTGGGTTTTCATTTTGAACAACCACATCTTCACCATTAACCGTCTCAACATATTCCGTCCTCAAATAATCATCAGGACCATGTTTCCCCATTCTTAAATCATCAAAATCGGTATAGCTTATACTACTTAAAAAAGCCCATTTTTTAAGTCCAAAATTTAGATCTAAATGTCCTGTTTTTTCTTTGTTCGCTGTAGCATATCTCAAAGCGGCATTAGCATTGAAATACAAAGAATCTTTATAAGACAGTTGCGGTTTTTGTGTATAAAAACTCATCACACCTCCAATGGCATCACTTCCATAAACGACAGAACCTGCTCCTAGTGTAATTTCGGTATTCTGAATGGTAAAAGGATCTATAGAAATTACGTTTTGAAGATTCCCTCCTCTAAAAGTTGCATTGTTCATTCTAACCCCATCTACAGTAATTAATAAGCGGTTCGTAGAAAAACCTCTTATCAGAGGGCTACCGCCTCCTAATTGACTTTTTTGAATATATACATTACCAGTACTCTCAAGAAGATCTGCACTAGTTTGTGGGTTTTCAAACTGAATATTTTTTGAACTGATATTGACAATAGTTTGAGGAATATCTCGTTTACTTTGTTCAAATTTCGATGCCGAAACAACAACTTCATTCAAATCTTCAATTCTAGGTGTAAGATATACGGTAAAATCAACACCCAACTGTGTTATTTTTATGGCCTTCTTTTTATATAGTATATTTTGAAGGTAAATTGTTTCGTTTTCATTAAACAACTCTAAAGACGCTTTACCATCAATATTAGTAATAACAGACTTATCTTTTTTAAAGTTAAAAATGGCAACTCCAGATATAGGCTCTGTTGTGCCCTCTTCTAAAACTGTTATTGTTTGAGCCTCGCAGAATAAAAATGAAAAGATTAATAAAACTGAAAGTATATACTTCATAAATTTTAATTAAATACCTGATTGAAAATTTCTAAGGATTTCGGTTTTCTAAAACTGCCCAAATGTAATTCAAAATAAAGCAATAGCATAGCCAGAAACGATTGTCTTTGCTTCGAATTTAATTTTATATTATCTAATTCATCAAAATTTATGCCTAATAGCTGTTTAAGGATTGTTAAATTTTCGCCAGAAACACTATAGATACCCTCTTTTCTAGGTTCAAATAAACCATTATTTAAATTGAAATACATATGATTAACATCTGTATTATTAGGATAAAATCCAAGGTGCCTTGTTAGATTTAGCAAAAATAATAAATGAAAATTCGAAAATTCATCTTTGGCGTCCAACCAACGAAATGTTGTTTCTAAATAATGGTACAATTGTTTGTTTTCTTCTTCTTCCCTTAATACAGATGCTAAAACCTCAGAAAGAAACATCACAATTGAGCTTTTGAGTACATGTGTATGCAAACTGGTGAAGCTATAATCTAAACGTAGGTCTTTGATAGATTGTAAAGACTGGTTTTCTCTGAAATTTTCTTCAATTTGCAATTGAGACAGCAACTGAAAGTAAGCAACTTTAGAATGTCCTTTTTTTGAATTTAAAACGCCCCTTATTAAGTAACTCACAACACCTCTATGTAAAGTGAAGCATTTTACAATAAGGTCATTGTCTCTGTATTTGAGTTTAGAGAGGACAATAACTTTCGTTTTAATAAGCATTATAGTATTTGTTATCTAACAATTAAGAGCTTTAAAACTTTGGTTTCAAATGAATCTAAATCAGAGATTAAGAGTAAATAAACCCCTGATGCAACAACATTTCCTCTTAAGTTCTTGCCATTCCATATGCCAGTACCACCATCAATGGCAAAATTGTAGTTAGAGGACCTTTGATTCACTCTAGATTGGGCTTCGGCAACGAGATTACCTTCGATATCTGTAATTTTGACATTGACATTTTCGGTTAACCCTGAAATTTTAATGCCTTTATTAATGTCATTTAAATTATCAAAACCTAAAATATTATATTCTGGTCTCACAGGGTTTGGATAGACAAAAGCTTCTTCTAAGTCTTCTTTAGGTTTTGTTCCCCCAGAAGAAAACGACACCAACCCTTTAATGGTTGCTATATACACTTTCCCAGATTCGGGATCAATAGATATGTCTGTAATTGTATTGGATGGCAAGGGTGAATTATCTGTTGTAAACTGAAATATAGTTTCTTGTCCATCTGGTGAAAAATAAAAAATACCCGAATCTAAAGTACCAACCCATTTATTATCTGAACCATCAACTTTAATATCTGTGATGAACTGATTTGACAGTAATTCTGTTGGTATGCCATTTTCCAAAATAACAATTTCATTAACTCTTGGATCAGGATCATCAATAAAATTAGATGTATTAAACAACACTCTCAAACCTTTACTTGTTCCAATCCAAAGTTGATTTCGGCTATCAAGTGCTAGGGCTCTAACTTGTGCAGATGGCATATTTTGTTCTTCGCTAAAGGCATGATTTATTTGTTGTGTATCGGTATTATATCCTATTACACCATTTAAATAAGCCGCAATCCATTTCATACCACCGCTTCCAACAACGACGTCAGAAAATCCTTGGTCACCATTTAAAGCGTCTGGTATAAGCTCTGAAAAACTATAACCCTGCCATTGATTGGTAGCTGGGTCATACGATTTTAGAGCACGGTCTACCTTGGCCGTTACCGTCCACATGATCCCATTTCTATCAAATACAGATCCCGCTTGACGAATACTTACAAAAGTTGGGACTGGTGGAAATATTAGCGACTCCAATCCACTATTATTTTCATTTAAAAGCACAGTTGGTTCTTCATTGTTAATTTCAACAATACCATTTTGAAATGAGCTTATAAAAACTTGAGATGGGTTAAAGGGGTTTATGGCAATGTCACATAAATTTCTAGCACCAAACAAACTATCAAAGGGAATATTATTCCATTCTTCATTTCTAAAAACACTAACACCCCTAGTTCTAAAAGGACTTGGGTTAAAGGATGTATTATAGTCTCCATATGTAACCCATAACTGACCATTTTCGGCTTGTAACTTAAAGGCATCATTTCTTAAAGGACCTTGTGGAAGAATAGTCTCGTATTCACCCGGTGTATTTTCGATGGTCTTCAAAACACCAGAACCATTTGTACCTATATAAATATCACCTTCAAGAACTGTGGCTGATGTAAAATCTGTATCAAAGTTTTCATTTGTAGAAGCACTTTCAATTTGAACAAAATTTTCATCATATACGAAAACAGTCTCTGTTAGCGTAACCACCAAGTTATCGTTTATAGATCTTACATCTTCTGGGGTATCCGAAAATGTGAATACCGGATTTAAATTGTCGTTTACAATGTCATGAATAATGTTATTAGATTGAACCGTATAAAATTTACTCCCTACGGCCTGAATTGCAATATACTCACCAAAAGCGATTGTAGTCCACTGTTGGAAATCTATTAAGTTTGGATTATCTAAAGATGCTTTCCTAATACCACTATTAGAACCGCATGCGACATATATCGAATTATTAAAAACTGTTGTTTGATTTACACTAATTTGACTACCTCCATCTCCAATAAAATAACTATCGCCAAACTGCAGCTCATTTAAGTCATATACAGAAATCCCATAATCTGTAGCAATATATAAAAGGCCATCATGTTCATTAAAATGATTTATTCCTTTTAATGTTGGAGAAATAGATTCCTTTTCAAGAATATCTACAACAGACAGTATATCTGAATCCCCCTCAAAAATGATTTCCATTAAACCATTCTCATATCCAACAATTAATAAATCGAAATCATCACTATATTGTATTGTCGATATGGTTTCACCAGATAAGCCATCAATAGTTGTGATGGTTTCTATTTCATTTGTAAATACATCATAACTAAAAATAGCGTTCTCTGAAGCCGCAAAAATTTTATCATTACCTTGAGTAACATCTTTCACATTAAAAAAAGAAAAATACCCTTCCCAAAGTAAAGAAAAGTCCTGCGAAAAACTTTTAAATGAGATTAAGGCTAAAAGGATAAATACTATTCTTTTAAACATATCAATTATTTTTATCAAATATATTTATATCTAACGACATTTTCTCAAATATCATATAACCATGGTAAATAAAAAAAGCTCTCAGTAGTTATCTGAAAGCTTTTTTCTTTATTCATTATGAGAAGTTAAACAACTCCTTGAGCTAACATTGCTTCGGCAACCTTAACAAATCCAGCGACATTGGCTCCTTTCACATAGTCTACATAACCATCTGCGCCAGTGCCATACTTTACACAAGATTCATGGATATCGTCCATGATTCTATTTAATTTTTCATCAACCTCTTCTCTAGTCCAGTTTAATCGTAATGAGTTCTGACTCATCTCTAAACCAGATGTAGCAACACCTCCTGCATTAGACGCTTTTCCTGGAGAAAACAATACTTTTGCATTTTGAAACGCTTCTATCGCCTCAGGTGTTGTTGGCATATTAGCCCCTTCGGCAACCGCTATAACCTTATTATTTATTAATGCTGCAGCTTCGTCTCCATTAAGTTCATTTTGAGTTGCACAAGGTAAGGCAATATCACAATTAACTGACCATGGTCTTTCTCCTTGATGGAATGTTGCTGAAGGATACTCATTCACATATTCACTAATTCTTCCACGCTTAACATTCTTAAGATCCATCACGAATGCTAATTTATTAGCATCAATACCATCGGCATCATGAATGTATCCAGATGAATCAGATAAAGTCACAACTTTTGCACCTAACTGTGTAGCTTTTTCACATGCATACTGTGCAACATTACCAGAACCTGAAATAACAACGGTTTTGCCTTCAAACGAATCACCGTTAGTTGCTAGCATATTTTTAGCAAAATAAACACAGCCATATCCTGTAGCCTCTGGTCTAATTAACGAACCTCCATATGTAATTCCTTTTCCTGTAAGTACGCCAGTAAACTCATTTTGTAATCTTTTATATTGACCAAACATATATCCTATTTCGCGTCCTCCAACTCCTATATCTCCAGCAGGAACATCCGTGTTTGGACCAATATGTCTATATAACTCCGACATAAATGATTGACAAAAACGCATAACCTCATTATCACTTTTTCCTTTAGGATTGAAATCAGATCCTCCTTTACCTCCACCCATAGGTAGTGTTGTTAAGGCATTTTTAAATACTTGCTCAAATCCTAAAAACTTAAGAATACTTAGATTAACAGATGGGTGAAAACGCAAACCACCTTTATATGGCCCGATAGCAGAGTTAAATTCTACTCTAAACCCTCGATTAACTTGAGTATTGCCTTCATCGTCAATCCATGGTACTCTAAAAATAATAGTACGTTCAGGCTCAACCATGCGCTCAAGCAACATTTTACCTTGGTATTTAGGATTTTCCTCGATAAAAGGAATTACTGTTTCCGCAACTTCATGCACAGCCTGTAAAAACTCAGTTTCATGACTGTTTTTTTCTTTTACAAGATTCAAAAAAGCTTCTATTTTATCTTTCATTTATTAAAGTATTAATAATGTATGTTAATTTTAATAGCACAAAGATACATTATCTTTAAAATGTTCGCCATTTTTTTTTCATATTCTCAATGTCAGATTATTTCTATGTTAATTTAATATGATGCTATTGTTCGGATATTTTTACATTTCGTCTAATTTTTTGGTAGTTTATCTAGTTTTTATATATTTGTTAACGAATAAGCCCTCAATAAAATGAAACCTATGACGCTTAATTTTAAACAATTAACATATCTATTCGTATTTATACTTGGTATCAACGAATGTTATTCTCAGCTTGGTTTTTCTCACGAAATAGGTGTCATCGCTGGTCCAGTAGCTTTTCAGTCTGACTTTGGTGTTAGACGAGATTTTGAAACTAATGCTGGAAATACAGGAATTGGTGTTGGTATTGTTCATTATATTAATTTCGCTTACCGAGCAGATTGTAACTGTTATTCTACAGATACCTTTTTTAATGACCATTTTAAGTTACGTAATGAAATCTCTTGGAATAAAACCAATTTAAATCATTTTGGTAAATGGGTTGATGCCTCTAGAACTGGTCCTAATGCAGAGCGACTACGTCGACATTCTGGTGTAGCGCAAAACTTTGATGTTGGTACTCAGTTAGAATTTTTTCCAAAAAGTATTAGATCGTTTCAAGCCTTTAGTTACTCGTTTGCTCCGTTTATAAGTTTAGGTGTACACTTCACATCTTATAACCCAGAAGTTAAAACATCTTATGGTGATGGTAATATTGAAAACATGAATAATTTTTATCAACCATGGGTAAATGCTGCGAACCCAGATACCAACGAAGATCCATTTTTATTTAATGGTAATGATACAACTTGGTCAATGGTTGGAAGCGTTGGTACTCGTTATAAATTAACCGTACTTTCCGATTTGATGATAGATTTAAGATGGCAGTATTATTTTAACAATAAAGTTGACGGTTTAGACCACAATTTGAAATCTAATAAAGCTAACGATTGGCTTGTGTGGTTAAACTTTGGATACATTTATTATTTGAACTAGAAAAACAAACACAATACATCATAAAAAAGACCAAGTTTTACTTGGTCTTTTTTATGATGTATATGCTATTTATTATTATCCAATGGCCTGCTCCAAATCGGCAATTAAGTCTTCTTCATCTTCAATACCAACACTTAATCTAATTAAAGAATCAACAACACCTGTTTTCTCTCGTTCTTCCTTAGGAATACTTGCATGCGTCATACTAGCTGGATGACCTGCTAAAGATTCAACACCGCCAAGGGATTCGGCAAGCGTGAAAATTTTAAGATTTTCAACAATTTTAATAGCCTCTTCATAGTTGTTTCCTTTCGTTGTAAAAGAGACCATGCCTCCAAAATCGTCCATTTGTTCTTTTGCAATCTCATGGTTTGGATGGCTTTCAAAACCAGGCCAATAAACTTTTTCAATTTTTGGATGATTGGCAAGGTATTCTGCTACTGCTTTACCATTCTCACAATGGCGTTGCATTCTAATATGAAGCGTTTTAATACCTCTTAACGCTAGGAAACTATCTTGAGGCCCACAAACAGCTCCACTTGCATTTTGAATAAAATATAAACGTTCAGCAAGATCTTTGTCTTTTACAATTAAAGCTCCCATTACCAAATCACTATGACCTCCCAGATATTTTGTAGCAGAGTGCATAACAATGTCTGCTCCTAAATCTAAAGGTCGTTGTAAATATGGCGTTGCAAAGGTATTATCTACAGCCAGCAGAATATCATTCTTTTTAGCGATTGCTGCCGTTGCTTTGATGTCTATAATATTCATCATTGGGTTTGTTGGTGTTTCTACCCAAATCAATTTTGTGTTTTCATTTACATAATCTCCAATACGTTCGGCATTCTCCATTCCAATAAAGTGAAATTTAATACCTAAGCCCTCAAAAATCTTAGTGAACAAACGATATGTTCCTCCATAAAGATCATTAGTAGATATCACTTCATCACCTGGTTTTAATAGTTTTAAAACGGCATCAATGGCTGCCAATCCAGAACCAAATGCTAAACCATGATTTCCATTTTCTATACTGGCAAATGCATTTTCTAGGGCATTTCTAGTTGGATTATGCGTTCTAGAATATTCGTACCCTTTATGTCCTCCAGGGGTAGATTGAGCATAAGTTGATGTTTGATAAATTGGTGGCATAACACTTCCATAAGCTGGATCATGCTCTTGGCCTCCATGTATTGTTTTCGTATTGAATTTCATTTGCATTATTTCTGTTTTTGAAAGGACTCAGTCGTATCTCAACTAAAATCATTTCAATCTGTTGTAGTATGCAACAAATTTAATGTTTAATTCGTTGTATTCAAATCTATATAATACCTTTATTGAATGTTTAACAGAAACACATAAATTTTGAAAAAAACAGCCCTTTTCCTATATATTTTAACCTTAGTTTGTTCTTGTACAAAAGAAGCCAAACTCAATTTTACTGAACAACATATCGAAACTTCTGAAGTTGCTGAAATATCTATTGTTTATCCAAAAGCAGAAGGTTCTAAAAACCTCATAGATAATATCAACTCACCTATTGAAGATTACATTGTAAATCAAATTAATTTTTCAGAAGACGCTCAAACCAAACTTTCAATTGACGATGCCGTAGCAAAGTTTAATTACGAATTCAAAAACTTCAAAAACGACTTTCCAGATTCGGCTCAACAATGGGAAGCATTGATTGGTGGTGAAGTCACATACCAATCGCCAGAAATTATAACTATTGCAATTAACTCTTATTTAGATACTGGAGGCGCTCATGGTAATACCAACGTGAGGTTTTTTAATTTCGACCCTCAAACTGGGCGCTTATTAACAAAAAAGGATCTTATTTCAAATCTAAGCGCGTTTTCAAAAGAAGTTAAACGTCGATTAGCCGAGGAAATGAAAACAGAAGACAATCCTGATTTTGAAGATTTATTCTTTGGAAAAGATTTTGAATTACCTGAGTCTTTAGGGTATAGTGACGAAGGACTTATTATATTATATAATCCCTATGAAATTGCTTCTTACGCTCAAGGTATTATAGAATTTACTATCCCGTTTGAAACTATTGATTCGTATTTAAAGCTCAATTAATCTGAACCTTTTGAAAGGCGTTTAATAACGGGTTCTACTGTTAAACCTTGACCTATTATAGAGAATACAACTATAATATAGGTTACTACTAAAAATAAATCGCGATGCATATCTTGAGTCAAACTTAAGGCTAATGCAATAGATATTCCTCCTCGTAATCCACCCCAAGTCATAATGAGGTTAGTATGTTTTACAAATTGTAACTTTTTATCGAAGAATTTAATAGGTAACCATAGCGAAACATATCTACTCAATAACACCAATGGCACTGCGATTAAACCTGCCAATACGTAGTCAAATTTAAAAGTAAGAATAAGCATCTCCATTCCTATCATAACAAAGAGAATGGTATTCAAAAGGACATCAACCAACTCCCAAAATTTGTCTACATAGGTTTCTGTGATCTCAGACATAGCCGATTGTCGTACTGTGTCATTCCCAACAATTAAACCCGCTGTCACCATTGCTAAAGGAGCAGACAAATGCCATTGATGAGCCAACAAACTTCCTCCCATTACTGTCGCAATAGTAATAATAACTTCTACTTCATAATCATCAATAGACTTCAATAGTTTATATGTAATGTATCCTAAAATAAGCCCTAAGGCAATACCACCAATAACCTCTTGGCCAAACAACTTTGCTATTTCTCCTATTTCAATGGCTGCATTAGGTTTTGCAGCAATCGCAAAAATAGTTAAGAACACAACAACACCTACACCATCATTAAAAAGTGATTCGCCAACAATTTTAGTCTCCAATTTTTTTGGAGCGCCTGCTTTTTTAAGTATCCCAAGAACAGCTATAGGGTCTGTTGGAGAAATTAAAGCCCCAAATAGTAAACAATATATAAATGCTACGTCTAAGCCTAAAAGAAGTAGTAAGTAATATGTTAAAATTCCAACTAAAAACGTAGAAACTAAAACACCTAATGTGGCAAAGACCAAAACTGGCCATCGCTGTATTTTAAGCTGATTAAAATTGGTGTGGAGCGCTCCTGCAAACAAGAGGAAACTTAACATAATATCTAATAACACCGTTTTAAAATCGATTTGAGAAATAAGTTCTTTCTCTCGTAATAAAAGCGTATCATCAAATTGGCCTATAGCAACTACAATTACAGTAAATATGATTGTAATAAGCATCAACCCAATAGTTATTGGTAGCTTTAAAAATTTAACGTTGATGTACCCAAAAAGTGCTGATAAAACGATTAAAATTGATGCTATTGCATAATAATCCATAGGTGTTTAAATTTTCGATAAAAGTAACTAATTTTCTTTTGAAATCAGTTTACTTTGCAAAGCATATAACTAATAAAAAGTCTTGACAACACTCAAGGTTTGTAAATAAGAGCACGATGAAAAAAATATACCATTTAAAAACCTGTAGCACATGTGTTAGGATTATCAAATCTTTGAATTTACCTGATGATGTTATCTTTCAGGATATAAAAACCGAAGCCATAACGGTTAAACAAATTGAAGCGCTCAAAACCTTAGCTGGAAGTTATGAGGCTTTATTTAGTAAGCGTGCGAAACTTTACAAAGAAATGGGGCTAAAAGATCTAAACCTTAGTGAAAAAGATTTCAAACATTACATCTTAGATCATTATACATTTTTAAGCAGGCCAGTCATTGTATTTAACAACAAAATATTTATTGGCAACAGTTCCAAAACTGTAGAAGCGGCTAGAGCCTTTATCCACTCACATGAATAATAGAAAATATGCAATTATAGCATTGTTTATGGTTCAACTATTGTATGGACTTAACTATACTTTTGCAAAAATTGTCATAAACGAAAATTTCGTTAAACCCTTTGCTTTTGTTGTCTTAAGAGTGGGAGGAGCCACTTTACTATTTTGGCTTACTGGGTTGTTTTTAAAACGTGAAAAAATTGACAAAAAAGATTACGGCACTTTTCTTTTAGGTGCGCTATTTGGGGTTGCCATTAACATGTTATTATTTTTAAAAGGATTGGAGTTAACGACACCAATACATGCTTCAGTTATTGTAACCATTACCCCAATAATTATCCTCATTCTGTCTTCTTTTTTCTTATCTGAAAAAATAACCAAACTCAAAGTATTAGGTGTTGTTTTGGGGTTTTGTGGCGGGGTTTTACTCACCTTGTTAGGCAAATCTACTAGAGTTGGAGATAATGTTCCTTTAGGCAACTTGTTTATTTTTATTAATGCAATTTCATATAGTATATATATTATAATTATCAAGAAACTAACATCCAAATACCATCCCTTTACCCTTATAAAATGGTTGTTTTTACTTGGTTTGATATTTGTTTTACCTTTTGGATATGCCGAGACGAAAGAAATTCAATGGCACACATTTACACCTTATGTGTGGCTTTCGGTAGTGTTTGTCGTTGTTGGAGCAACATTTGCAACTTACGTGTTGAATCCGTTTGCCCTTAGATCTCTTAAGGCATCTACTGTTGGTGTTTTCATCTATTTACAACCTGTAATTGCGGGTATATTTGCTATTGTCATGGGTGTAGACGCTATAAGCCCAGTAAAGATAATCGCTATGCTATTGATCTTCTCTGGAGTTTATTTGGTAACCAAAAAACCAAAAGCTTTAGGTTAAGTTTTTAGGAAATTTCCCATGTATTCTAGTATCGGCTTTAGTGAGCGTTTTAAAATGTTTTGTTCTTGGAAATATCTTAGATCTTTTAAGAAGTTGTTCTGGTAAAATCGTCAATTTTCGGGTCTTTAAGTCAATCCACGATCCCAGCATATCACTCGACGCTAGATGTTCACCTTTATGATTGTAAAAATTATGCTCGAATTTAAAAAACATCCCATCGTCACTTAATCCAGATAACTCTAAACTCACCGTAACAGGTTTGCCAATAAATGATTCTTTGAAATAATAAGTGTGTTCATAAAACACGACAGGACCAATATTAAATTTTGAAAGTTCTTCCATTGAAAAACCATATTCAATAAAAAAGCCCATTCTAGTATGACTCATAAAATTGGTGTAGGCAGAATTGGCTAAATGTCCATTTGCGTCTATATCACTCCAGCGAATTTCGAAATCTTTTTTGTACATAGTTTGGTATTAAAACCGTAAAGTTATTGTTTTTTATAATCAACTTATCTCGCTTTGCGATTTTCCTTACCTTTGCTCAACTTTTAAAATTTGTTCATGATACAATCAATGACAGGCTATGGGAAATCTGTATTACAGCTCCCAACTAAAAAAATTTCGATTGAAATAAAATCACTCAACAGTAAAAACCTTGATCTTAATGCGCGTATGCCTTCGATGTATCGTGAAAAAGAATTGAGTATAAGAAAGCGTATTGCATCAACACTAGTAAGAGGCAAAGTTGACTTTTCACTTTATATGGAAATTACTGGAGAAGAAACTTCAACGCAAATCAATAAAACAGTTGTTAAACAATATATTAAACAATTAAAAGAAGTTATACATACTGGAGATGAAACCGAATATTTAAAAATGGCTATTCGATTACCAGATGCAGTCACTACAGAACGTGATGAAATTGATGAAAACGAGTGGAAGCAAATTTCTGAAGCGATTGACAGTAGTCTTGAAAAAATTCATCAATATCGTTTAGACGAAGGAAAGAGTCTTGAAACAGATTTCATAAATAGGGTTCAGAACATTTCCGAATTACTAGAGCAAGTCGTTGCCATGGATCCAGATCGTATTGATGGTGTAAGAGAACGTTTAGCAAAAGGAATTTCAGAAATAAAGGAAAAAGTTGATGAAAATCGTTTTGAACAAGAGTTGGTTTATTACATAGAAAAATTTGATATAACTGAAGAGAAAGTTAGATTAAGTAATCACCTTGATTATTTTCAGAAAGCTTTAAAATCGGCTGATTCTAACGGGAAAAAACTTGGATTTATTTCTCAGGAAATGGGAAGAGAAATCAACACTATAGGATCTAAATCTAATCATGCGCCAATGCAAAAATTGGTTGTACAAATGAAAGACGAGCTGGAAAAAATTAAGGAACAATTATTGAATGTTCTATAACAACATTATAAATCACATTTGTGGAAAAAGATAACACCATAAAAAGAGGAAAATTAATAGTTGTTTCGGCACCATCGGGTTCTGGAAAAACGACAATTGTTAGGCACTTATTAAAACAGGAAGAGCTCAATTTAGAATTCTCAATATCGGCAACTTCCAGAGAAAAACGCGGCGAGGAAATTGATGGAAAGGATTACTATTTTCTATCGCTAGCAGATTTCAAGAAAAAGCGTAAAAACAATGAGTTTTTAGAATGGGAAGAAGTGTATCCTGAAAATTACTACGGCACCTTGAACGCAGAGGTAGAACGTATTTGGGCACAAGGAAAACACGTTATTTTTGACATTGACGTTTCGGGTGGTTTAAGAATTAAAGATAAATATCCAGAAGAAACTTTAGCACTTTTTATTAAACCTCCAAATGTAAATGAACTCATTAGAAGACTTAAAGAAAGAGGGGAAGAAAGTAGAGAAAAAATTAATATGCGCATTGCAAAAGCTCCAGTAGAATTGGCAACAGCCCGCTCATTTGACAAAATTGTTGTTAATAAAGATTTAGATAAAGCTTTAGATGACGCCTATGATTTAGTTTCTAATTTTATCAATAACAAGTCATGAAAATAGGCTTATATTTTGGTACATTTAATCCAATTCATGTTGGTCATCTTACCATTGCCAATCATTTAGCAGAATATAGCGATTTGGATAAAATATGGTTTGTGGTCACACCCCATAGTCCTTTTAAAAAGAAGAGTTCACTTCTAGATAATCGTCAACGTTTTGAAATGGTTTATCGCGCAACTGAAGACTATATTAAATTAGAACCTAGTGACATAGAATTTAATTTACCACAACCTAATTACACTGTTAATACATTAGCTCACCTTCAAGATAAATATCCTAAACATGAATTCTCATTAATTATGGGTGAGGATAATTTGAAAAGTTTCCACAAATGGAAAAACTATGAACTCATATTAGAGCATCATAACATTTATGTTTACCCTAGAATTTCAGAAGGAAATGTAGACACACAATTTAATGCACACAGAAAAATTCATAAGGTCGATGCTCCTATTATGGAATTATCATCAACTTTTATCCGAAAATCTATTAAAAACGGAAAAAATGTTCGTCCGATGTTACCCGAACATGTATGGGAATATTTGGATGAAATGAATTTTTATAAATAAAGCTAAAAAGGCGTGTTACTGCCGTCATCATCGTCTTCACATTCTGTTAATGTTGTCTCAACAAACATTGCCCAACCATTTCCAGAAAACTCAGTGCCTTCCGCCCAAGCAGTTTCTTCTCCTGTAGGCCCATCTACCTCGGCATGCGCTGCAAAACAAATGTTATCGTCTAAACCTTCTAAACTAATAATATATACAACTTCATATGGCCCTGCTGAATACGGCTCAGTATATTCAAACAGACCAACTTGAGGGTTACCTGCTCCGGTAAGAGGAGCCCAATCGTCATCACAATTGCCAATACTCAAATGAGTAGTTCCAATAACCCATTCTCCATCACTAACATATGTTATAATTAAGTTGTCTCCATCAACATCCAAAGTAACTGATCCCGCAACATGATGTTGACCAGCCATTAATGTCGTCGAAAAACAAGGTTCATCTGAATTCGTAGTTATCGATTCAGGATTCACAGAATTATCGATAATTTCATTTTCTGTACATCCAAAAACACATAAAAAAACTAAAAAAGTAAGTAGGTTCAATCGTTTCATTTCAAAAATTATTTTGGGGTTCAATAATTTAAATCTATAAATTAAACCGATTAAGTTTCTTTTTTTTAGATAAAATACTCAAAATATTATGTATATGAAGTTTTTTCCTACAATTAAATGTTTTTGATGGATTAATTTTTGAAAAAAATAATGTTTAGCATAATATTATTTCAATAACTTCGTTAACATCATATAATGATGTTATAAACTTGCTGAAAAAAAATTTTATACATCAAAAAAAATTAGCTATTTTTATTGTCAAATTTTAAATCCCGCATGAGTTACACGCTTATTATAGGTTTTTCCCTTTTAGCTGTCTTATTATATAAGATTTATGATTGTGTTACGAGAAATAATCTCACTAAATTGGGACGGATTAAATTTGGCATTTCGGCAGCATTAATTGTTGCTTTTATTGCAACTGGTTATTTTCTTACCTATCCAGATTCGTTATATTGGTTTATTTTTTCGGCAGTAATTATTCTTTCATTGAGTCTGTCGTCTACTTTAGTTAGAAATGAAGTTAAACATTTTATGAAACTAAGTGCCAAGGACAAAATTATTAATACCTGTTACTACGTATTAGTATTAGTATCTCTTAATATTATTTTCTAGAAATGATAAAAGGCATTTTTTAAATGCTCAATGCTATAGTCTTCTCCTTTTTTTACAATGGCGATGATATCAAATCTAACTTCAACATCAAGATTGTTTGTCGTTATAAATACATCAACAGCTTTTATAATGCGTTGAATTTGTTTCTGTTTTAAAAAATCTTGAGGGTTTCCAAAATCTATCGAAGATCGTGTTTTTACTTCTACAACAGCCAAAACATCTGCTTTTTGTGCTATAATATCTACTTCTGCTTTTTGATAGATATAATTTTGAGCCACAATCTTGTAATCATTTTTCAATAAAAAATTAACAGCTAGCTGTTCGCCTTTTTTTCCTAATTCATTATGATTGGCCATACTACTAATACTTATAATGCTTATCTATATAGGCAATAGCTTCGTCTTGAGATAATACTGCAAACTTCTTATAGCGATTATGAACATCTACAATTTCATCTAGAGCATGTTGCACTAGTTCCTTATTTTTCCATGTGTTTAAGTGCTCAACAACGGTTTTTAAACAACCGTTCTTATAAGCAATTTGGCCAAGCACATGCACCAAAGTTTCAGAGACACGACGTGTTTCATCAAACTCTAGCACTTTTAATAATGGTAAAACATCTTGCGGATGCGTTCGCCCACGAAGTTCTATACCATGGCAAATCTCTCGCCTTATCTCCTTATCGGGATGTTCAAGATATGACTTAGACCAAGTTAAAACGGGTTCTGGATTTTTTTCTCCCATTTTTTTTATAGACCCTATCACTGCATTTCTTACACGATGATGCTTATCAAATAAGCCTGTATCCATAAAAACCTGAATCTTATCAAAATGAAATTTTCCAATCTCGCCAGCAGCATTGATTACGGTTTGTCGTATCAATTCATCCTCAGACGTCATCAATACCTTTAACACTGAAAAAATAGTGTTCTGTAACTGAGGTTGTGCATAAAAAATCTTACCAATGGCTAGATATCCTGTTTTACGAACATAGGTGTCATCATCGGAAAAACACCTAACAATACGTTCTGTTACGGCTTGAGATAAGTCTTGAGCTATCTCTTGGTTAATTTCTGCAACAAGTGCGTCACGCTCTGGTTTGGATAGGTCGTAAAATGCCATCTTACTCTCTAATTTTAACCAAAGTTTTATCGCCTGCTACATTTAACTCAATCTCCTTTCCTAGAATTAAAGCATAATTATTTTTTTCATGACCAGCCGGCATCCCAAAGGCAATTGGGAAGTCATACTCTGATAATGCATCTAAAATGAGTTGCTCTACAGACGTTCCCCAAGGCGTTGTATTTTTTCTCATTTTACTCATGTCTCCTACTAACAATCCAGCACAATGATCAAAATAACCTGCTCTTTTTAAACTTTGTAGCATGCGGTCAATATGGTATTTATATTCACCTATTTCTTCAATAAATAAAATTTTTCCTGTGGTATCTATACTCGTGTCAGAACCTAACATAGTATGCAGGATCGTTAAATTCCCTCCTACTAATTGCCCTTTAGCATTTCCTAATTTGTTATACGTTGAATAATCTAAATCATAACCCAACGGTTTTCCAAATAAAGCAGATTTAAACGTCTCTATTGTATATTCTATATCATTTAAATCTTTGGTAAGACTAACACACATTAACGCATGAATTGTTTGAAAACCTTCATTGTGAAATTGATTATGTAAGGCCGTAATATCACTATAACCAATAAGCCACTTCGGGTTTTGTTTAAACTTGGTATAATCTAATTTATCTAATATTCTAACTGTTCCGTAACCGCCCCTTGCACACCAAATTGCACTTATTTTTGGATCGTCTAGGGCCTTTTGAAAATCTTCACAACGTTCCTCATCGGTACCTGCAAAATGGTCATCTTTGCTAAAGACATGCTTTCCAACTACAGCATGTAATCCCCAACTTTTAAGCAAAGTTACTGCTTGAGCAACCTCATCGTTTCTGTTTTTTAATATTCCTGAAGGTGCAACAATGGCAACAGTGTCTCCAGCTTTAAGGTATGGTGGTTGTATCAAAACAGTTTGTTTTTTTTGTTCAGATTGCTCTTGTGCTGTTACATTTCCGAAGAAAAAAACCAGACAACTCAAGAGTAAAACATAGCGTATTTTAGACATATTGTAAATGTACATTTTTTTTTACACGTTTAAATTTAATAATTCTTATAGCATAAATGAATTATAAAATTAAGAACGTGTATTGTGATGGTGTTCTCAGATTAAAAATCTGAATATTTCTTCCTAAAAACTATATCAAAATATATAAATCCTCGTTTCAATATCCCTTGCAAAATGCGTACTTTTGTGCCTTGTTAAAACGAATTTAAGATGTCTAAACGATATACTATTACTGCTGCTTTACCTTACACAAACGGTCCAATACACATTGGGCATTTGGCTGGTGTTTATGTGCCTGCAGATATTTACGCACGCTTTAAGCGATTAACTGGAAATGACGTGGCCTTCATTTGTGGAAGCGACGAACATGGTGTACCTATTACTATTAAAGCAAAAAAAGAAGGTGTGACACCTCAGGATATCGTTGATAAATACCATGCGATTATCAAGACATCGTTTGAAGATTTCGGGATTACATTTGACAATTACTCGCGTACCTCAGCGCAAATTCATCACGACACAGCATCAGAATTTTTTAAAACTTTGTATGATAAACACGAATTTGTTGAAGAAGTCACAGAGCAGTTATACGATGAAGAAGCTAATCAGTTTTTAGCCGATAGATTTGTGACGGGAACGTGTCCGAAATGTGGAAACGAAGAAGCCTATGGCGATCAATGTGAAAATTGTGGTTCGAGCTTAAACGCAACAGACCTTATTAATCCGAAATCGGCAATCACAGGAAATGTGCCTACATTAAAAGAAACCAAGCACTGGTTTTTACCACTTAATAAGCATGAAAACTTCTTAAGAGAATGGATTTTAAATGGGCATAAAAAAGATTGGAAGCCTAATGTTTACGGACAAGTAAAATCGTGGATTGATGATGGTTTAAGACCAAGAGCTGTAACACGCGATTTAGATTGGGGAATTCCTGTTCCGGTTCCTGGAGGCGAGGGTAAAGTACTTTATGTTTGGTTTGATGCGCCAATAGGTTACATCTCGGCCACCAAAGAATGGGCCGCTAAAGAAGGTAAAGATTGGGAGCCATATTGGAAAGACAAAGACACCAAACTCGTTCATTTTATAGGTAAAGACAATATTGTATTTCACTGCATTATTTTTCCGTCTATGCTCAAAGCTGAGGGGTCTTATATTTTACCAGATAATGTGCCAGCAAATGAATTTTTAAATCTGGAAGGCAACAAATTATCAACCTCAAAAAATTGGGCTGTATGGTTGCCAGACTATTTAAACGATTTTCCAAATCAGCAGGATGTATTGCGTTATGCACTAACTGCTAATGCTCCTGAGAGTAAGGATAATGATTTTACATGGAAAGATTTTCAGGCGAGAAATAATAATGAATTGGTAGCCATCTTCGGAAATTTTATAAATCGAGTTGTAGTGCTTACCAACAAATATTATGATGGTATTGTTCCTGAAGCCTCAGAATTTTCAGAAGTTGATACAGAAACCTTAGCGGCAGTAAAAGCTTATCCATCGGTTATTGAAAGCTCTATTGAACGTTATAGATTTAGAGAAGCTAGTCAAGAATTAATGAATTTGGCGCGTTTAGGGAATAAATATTTGGCTGATGAAGAGCCTTGGAAATTGGTGAAAACTGATGAAGACAGAACCAAAACAATTATGTTTGTCGCTCTTCAAATTGCTAGTGCGTTAGCTACTTTGAGCGAACCGTTTTTACCGTTTACTTCAGAAAAGTTAAAACGTATTTTAGATACTAATGCCAACACGTGGGCCGATATTTCAACTAAAGATATCTTACTGCCTTCTCATCATCAAATTGGAAAAGGCGAGTTATTGTTTTCTAAAATTGAAGACAAAACCATCCAAGAGCAATTAGATAAATTAGAAGCTAGCAAAAAGGCAAATGAGGCAGCCAATAAAGAAGTGGAGCCTCAAAAAGAGACGATCACATTTGATGATTTCACAAAACTAGACATGCGTGTTGGAACTATTCTTGAGGCCGAAAAAATGCCAAAAACTAAAAAGCTCCTCATTTTAAAAGTAGATACAGGCATTGACACAAGAACTATTGTATCTGGTATTGCTGAAAGTTTCACTCCAGAAGAAGTTGTAGGAAAACAAGTGACTGTTTTAGTGAACTTAGCACCAAGAGCTTTGCGTGGTGTAGAAAGTGAAGGTATGATTTTAATGACCGAAACTCCTGAAGGTAAATTAGTATTTGTTAATCCAGATACGACTGTAAATAGTGGGTTGCAGATAAGTTAAGAGCTTATTTCACAATTAATTTTTTTATTTCTTGTTTGTCATTTTTATCTACGACTTTCAAAAAGTAAATCCCACTTTCTAGTTGAGAGACATCCATTCTAATAATACTTTTATTAAATTGGTATGAGGCCACACTTTTACCTAAGGCGTCGATAATTTCAATACTTTTTATTTTGTGAGTTCCTATGATAAACAGGTCATTCTCTACAGGATTGGGGTGGCATTTAAACACTTCTGTTTTTTCAATTATTGGTGTTTTGGAGGATAATTCAATCTTTTTGTCTTGAGCGTATAGGGTGTGACAACTCATTATAATGATAAAAACAAAACGTATATATTTCATGATGCTAGAACTTAGTGATTGATGAGTTGGACTATCAATAACGGTTTAAATAGCATTTAATTATGACATTGTGATTAAAAGACAAAACAAATAATGCCAATGGCTATACTCATTATGCATAACCATAGGAATACAATTAAAGGCACCCTCGTCTTTATTTCTGGTAATTTTTGGTTTATATCTTTATTTTCCACAATTAAGAAATTTTAAAAATCAAAGAAGGATTTCAATACATAAAACCCCTCTCTGATTAAAGTAATCGCTATCAACCATCTTTATTAAGCAACTACGTTTTTATTTTGTTTTCAAAAAAAGCAACATCGAAAGTTTAAACTCTTATGAAATTAGTATTTCATTACTACATAATTGTCTCTTAAAACTTTAACTGTAAACTAACGACATTGCTACTTCTTAGAAGGTTTTGACAAACCATAATAGGACAATCCTTGAATAGGGTATAGTTTTTCTTTTTCGAACGAATCGAACTCATAGTTATCAAAGCCCACACTATAAACTTTGTTTTTAGGGTCTTTAGGTGATTTGAGTTGAATTGTAATATGGCTTGGCAAATAGGTTCCTATAGTTGTTTTTGTTCTCTCATATCGTGCTGTAGCATGTTGCAACCCTTTAGGCATTGGCAAGAAGAAGTCGTTAATAGTAACTTCCAAGAGGTCAATGAATTTTGTTTCTGGGTTAACATACACCAATAACCTATCATATGTTTTATTAGGAGCTTCACTACCCCAAGTGACATAAACGGTATCATAGTTTATGTTATCAATTTCTTTTTGTCCTGCATATTTTACAATTTCGGCTTTAGGAAGATGCATTGGAGCCTCCATCAAATAGTGATACGTGGCTAATCCCCAAATATAGCGACCACATTCATGGCTTTTTAAATAATCGCTATTTGTCTCTGCCTTATAACCTGTCCAAGATTGAACGCCTTGTATCGTTCCCTTTTTTCGTCCCTCAAGGTATGTTAACTGACCATCAAAACTATTAGTTGCCAGTTTGAGTAGTAATTCCTTGTTGTTATTTCCAGGAAATGTATTCATAGGCATTAATAGCCAAATGCCTTTCCAATTGAATTTAGCATTAACTTGATACACTTGAGTATGCTCAAGTTTGTCATATCCCATTGCCAATTTAGCTTCACTTAGTAGATCTCGCCCTTTAGTTTCGGCATTTTCTATGGATTGAGATTTAAGTGCCTCTGATCTTAAGTCTACTGTTTTACAAGATTGCAAAAAAACAATGAGTAATAATAGAGCAAATGCCCTTTGGTAATATTTCATAATAAATTATTTTAAATTAGACCGTTCTACTTATTTTTAATTAAAATTTTTTAAGCTCTTATAAAATTAAACGTCATATCAAGCCAGCTATCCATATACATTCTATTTCTAGTCACCTTTACTCTAGCAAGTACTCCAAAAAAGCCAGCGTGCAAATATTCTGCTATTTCAGTTTCAGAAAAATTCTGAGTGATTTCGCCTAAATCTTGTCCTTTTAGTATAACAGAACCAAAAACATCCATCCAACTTAAAAAACATTGATTAGCCTCGACAGCGAGCGCATCATTATTCCTCCCTACTTCAACACTTAAATTATTTACAAGACATCCCCCAGCATACTCATCCTCTTCGTTCATATCAATAAGCATCGCATAAAATGATTTCAAAGATTCTACGGGTGATAATTCTGAATCATCAAAAAAACTCTGAATCCAGTTTTTGTTATTCATCCCATAACGTTTCACAACTTGTTGCGCAAAATCTTCTTTAGACTCAAAAAAATTATAAAAAGATCCTTTAGGAATTCCCGCCTCTTTCAGTATTTGGTTAATACCAACATTGTGGTATCCATTTCTTCTAAAAACGTCTTGGCCTACATCTAAAATATCCTCTTTGTTGTGTTTGTATCCCATTGAAAGGCAAATATAAAGATTAATTTTTAATTTAGACCAATTGGTTTAATTTTTTAATCAGATGTATCGGTAAAGTGTAATTTCATTCCTTCATGAGACTGAATGAATCCTAGATCTCGATAAAACTTAATTGCTCCAGGTCGTTTTTTATCTGTAGTTAATTGCAGCACATGAGCGCGGCGTTCTTTAGCTCTATTTATAGCCCATTTAAACATTGTACGCCCAAGACCCATGCCTCTTTTATCTTTTCTTATACGCACAGCTTCTATTTGTGCCCTAATACCTCCTTGATAGGTTAAATACTGAATAAATGTTAATTGTAACGAACCAATAACGGTGTGATTATCATCTTCTACAACAATTAATTCTTGGTTGCTATCACTGTTAATGTTCTTAAAGGCTTCTCTATAACAGCTTGGAAGTGGCTCTTGGAAATTTTCCCTAGTTTTACCAAGCTCGTCATCGGCAAGCATACTTACAATTGTAGAGATGTCTGAAATTTTAGCCTTTCTAAATATCATGCAGAATTGTTACTTGTGTTAATTTTGCTTAAACCTAGTCTGTTTTGGTTGAGTAGACATTATTCATTACTGTTTCTTTAAAGATACGAAAGCCTGCAATGATTAAAGTGGCCTTTCTGTGTTTTTACGGATTCCTCAATTTTTAAAACGTTCATTGTTAAAATATCAACATAAAGCAGGTTTAAGCAGAAAATAATAAGGCGTTTGTAAGAAAACAGAACATTTTAGGGTAACTTTATCTTCTTTATACGTATATTTTAATATGCTAAAAAGCTAAATCCATCAACTATGAAATTTAATACATTAATTCACCTACGTAATATCGGTTTTTGTTTGTTGTTGTTATCATCTTCTGTTTTAAGCCTCAATGCGCAGGTCAATCCAGAAGAGAATGTTATCACAGATTTTTATGAAGATTATGCCGAAGCACCAAGGGAAGTTGTTTTTGTTCATTTAAACAAATCCATCTATATTAATGGTGAAATGCTTGGTTTTACGGCATATGCCTTTGATAAGTTTACTAAAAAAAGGTCTAACCTTACATCCAATTTGTATTGTACACTATCTGATCTCAACGGAAAAGTAATTAAAGAAAAGCTCATTCATATTGTTGATGGTGTGGCTTCTAATGTATTTTATATTGACGAAAAGCTAAAAGGCGGTTCATTTATGTTTAAAGCCTATACAAACTGGATGCTTAACTTTGAAGAACAAAATCATTTCCAACAAGTTTTTAGTGTTCTTGATGCCGATTCGCAAACCGAAATTGCATCAAAAAAGATTGATGATCAGTTAGATATTCAGGTTTTGGGAGAAGGTGGTCATCTCATTTATAATACAATGAACACGGCTGGTATTATAGTTAAAAATAAATCAGGAAAAGGATTACCGAATGCCGAAGGCGAAATTATAGATGACAATGCTGTTGTTGTTAACGCATTTAAACTTAATGCTTTTGGCATTACCAAAGTCATTTTTAATCCGCAATCTGATCGTAAATATTTCATTAAAATTTACCATAATGACACAGATAAAACAGTAGAAATTAATACTATTAAACCCATTGGCTTTAATATGTCTGTAAACGATTTACGAGATAAACTCTCTGTTAAGTTTGGAACTAATGACGCTTCAATGCCAATGCTAAAAGGGAAGATATTTCAGTTGGCCATTCACAATGGCAATGATATAAGTATCATTCCATTTCAAATTAATGCACTTTCTAAAACCATGATTGTACCTAAATCAGAGTTGTTTTCTGGCATTAATATATTCACTGTATTTGATAATGAAAACAAACCTTTATTGGAGCGTATGATATTTAACGATTTAGATATTGAAAAAGGTCATACAAATTTTGTCTCGGCTACCCAAAGTAAAGATTCTTTACTAGTCACATTAAAAGTAGACAATTACCAATTAGACAGTTTCAATAACGTTAGCATATCTGTACTCCCTTCAGATACTAAAAGCTATAATCATCATCACAATTTATTATCACAAATATATCTTCAACCTTATATTAAAACCCCTGTAGAGAATGCAGGTTATTATTTTAAAGATTCCAGCCGAAAAACATCTTATGAGCTCGATAATCTATTGCTTACTCAAGGTTGGAGTAGTTACGACTGGACAAACATATTTAATTTTGAAGCTATTTATAAATACGACTTTGAACAAGGAATTCGGGTTACTTCGAATATAAATGGTAAGACCAAATCTGGAATCTACATAAGTTATCCGCTTAAAAACAGTCCTTCACAACTATATACTATTTCTGAAAATGATAAGGCTATTTTAACCAAAGGCCTTTTTCCAAATACGGAAGATCAATTTAAAATTGGATATATTAACAAAAAAGGAGAGCCAAGAGCTCCATCCATTTATCCACAGTTCTATCCAGCAACATTTTCAAAGTTCGATAAAGTTTATGATTACGCCTTGTTTGGAAATTCTCAGATAAGCACGAGTACTAAAATTCCAAAAACACCTAGTTCATGGAGTGATATCGAAATCTTAGATGAAGTGGTTATTACAGGTAAAAAAGAAAAAACGCGCCTAGAAAAACTTCAGGAGAAAAAAATTAAGGGAAGAATTTTCGAAGTAACCGATAGAGAAAGACTTCGGTCTACGCCTATGCATGTGTATTTGAACTCTATAGGCTTTAACGCACAATATGACTATATAAACGCCGTATTTTCTATAACAAACCCTAGAGTAAGCTGGGGAAACAGTGTTCCTTTAGTATATTTAGATGATGTGCTTTTGGTAGAATCAAATTTTAATATCCTAGCCACACTTGATCTTTCGAATATAGATTACGTAGACGTAGAGTACTTTGGTTTTGGCGGCGGAATAAGAGGCCAAGCAGGTTATATTAAAATTTATACGAGCCCAGAATTTTTATACCGAAACGATGGCAAAAACAATAAGGTTTCATCTTTTGAGTTTCCATTAACTTTTGATGAAGAGAAGCAATATTACACACCTAAATATCAATTTTATAATACGAAATTTTTTAATGAATATGGCACCTTAGATTGGAAACCAAATTTAAAAGTTGCCAAAGACGGAATGATTCGTTTTAAAATTAAAAACTCAACAATTGAAGGTATTAATCTCTATATAAATGGTATTATTAATGGTAACGAATTGCTTACGGAAGTTAAAATGATAGATACTGCAAAATCTAACTAATATATTATGTTGTAATGTTTTGTTATTAAAAGAGACCATTAATTCATGTCAAAAACATTTACAGAATTCTCTACAGATGCCATCTTAAAAGTTGGTAATGAAGATTTAGTATCTTCTTATTCCTCATCGCAACCAATTGGATTATATACTTTTGTTTGGGCCAGTAAATCTCCAATTAAAGTTATTGTAGATGGTGTTCCTCTTACGATTGAAGCCCATCAAATCTTATCGCTCACAGCCATACAGTATTTCAAGTTTATTGAAGGAAGTGATGTGATTGTATACCAATTTAACCGAGAATTTTATTGCATAAAAGATCATGACAAAGAAGTGGGTTGTGCGGGTTTATTATTCTTCGGAAATGAGCATATTCCAATAATTTCACTTAATACATCTGAACAGCAGAAATTTTCTGTTTTACACGAAGTCTTTCTAGATGAATTAGAGACTACTGATACCATTCAGGCGGAGATGTTGCGTATGTTAATGGCTCGATTTATAATAAAAACAACGCGCTTACTTAAATCCAATCCTGAAGAATCTAAGCCATTAAAAAGTAAAAATGATACGCTAAGACATTTTAATTTTTTAGTTGAAACTCATTATAAAGAAGAACATGGTGTGGCTTTTTATGCCGAAAAACTAAATAAATCACCAAAGACCCTATCTAATAGCTTTGCAAAATACAACAAGAGTCCTTTACAAATTATACATGATCGTCTTGTATTAGAAACAAAACGTCAATTGCTATATACCGATAAATCTTCAAAAGAAATTGCTTATGACATTGGGTTTGACGATGCCTCGCATTTAAGTCGGTTATTTAAAAAGCAAACCTCACAAACACCTTCAGAGTTCAAAAAAAACACCCAAACCATTACTTAGGGAAAAATTGACAACTCAAAAGGAAATCCTTCTATGTTCTAGACAATGAGTTCATCGCATCTTTGTAGTGTTAAATCAAAACACAAATAAAGATGAATACAAAACATATATCTCTTTTCAATTTAATTGAAATATTTAGAACTAGTCACAAAAAAATAATGCACACTATTAATCCGAAAACACATTGTGAACAAAAACATATTCACGATTATTATTGTGATGCAGAGAAGCCTCATATCAGTTAATTTCTCAGACAAAAAAACAAAAAGGGAAAAATTGACAACCTAAAAGGAAAAAATACCATTTTAAAACAACATAAGGCATTGCATCTTTGCAATGTAAATAATAACAAACATTTAAAAATAAATATCATGACTACATTTAATGTACCAACACGAGAAGACGTAAGCGAAAATAACCAAGCTATTTTTGACAATTTAAATAAAGCCTTAGGATTTGTTCCTAACATTTTTGCAACACTTGCACATAGCGAAACAGCATTATCTAATTATTTAACTTTTTCTAATGCAAAAACAGCATTTACAAATAAAGAAAAAGAAGCTATCAATTTAGCAGTAAGTGAAATAAACAAATGTGTTTATTGCCTATCTGCTCATACAGCCATTAGTAAAATGAATGGTTTAACAGAAAACGAAGTATTAGAATTACGTTCTGGAAAAGCATCATTTAACCCTAAATTGGACGCACTTGCCAAATTAGCACAAAACATAACTGTAAACAGAGGTGCAACAGATGCATCTGTATTAGACAATTTCTTCGAAGTTGGATATACTAAAGGAGACCTTGCAGACGCTATTAATTTAGTTGGAGAAATTACAATTACCAACTACTTACACCGCACAACTCAAGTACCTGTTGATTTTCCAGTTGCAGTTTCCTTAGAAGAAACTTTAGCATAATTTAAGACTTAACATAAATATAAATAACATAAACAAGATGAAAAAAATAATTTCAATATTCGTAATGGTTTTAGCATTTACATTAACTACAAATGCACAAGATAAAATGATGAAAGACAGCAAAGTAAAAACGTTGTCATTAGAGCAAACTACAGGTGAGTTCACACAAAAAGCATTAACCGTAAGTGAAGGCACTTACATTTTTGAAGTTGCAAATAATAATGTAGGAACAGATGTAGGGTTTGTTCTTGTACCAAAAGGAAAAGATGCTTCAAAGCCAGAAAACCACATTAAAACGGCCTATGTAACATCTGTTGTAAAAGATGGAGAAACACAAACTTCAAATAAAACTAAACTAACAAAAGGAGAGTACGTTTATTTTTGTCCGTTAAACAAAACACCGCAATATACACTTATTGTAAAATAGGTAAGTTGATTGATTGATAGAAAAAGAGGCTTTTATTATAAAAGCCTCTTTTTTGTTTTAAAATTCTGTAATTATACTATTTTCATTGCGACTTTTACTTAATACAGACTTATTTTGTAACTTTAGCGTTTAAAATTAAAAAGAAAAATTAATGAAAAACAAAACTACTTACCCACGAAATTTTTTCTCTAAAGCAATGAGGCAAAACAAAGCTCTAGCATTTGCTTTGATTATGCTATGCTCTGCTTTTTCATTCGCTCAGGACTATCAAATTGTTGGCGAAGCTGTTTACCCAGAAGGACCAACTTGTGAATACCCAAAAATATTTGACCCGAATGCAGAACAAATTTCTATACCAAACAACTTAATTATGGCAAGAGATGGCGCTGATACAAATGGTGCAGCTTGCTCTAACTTTGTTGTATCTTATAATGGATTTACAGCTGAGGCACAAGCAGCATTTCAATTTGCGGTAGATATTTGGTCTAATACTATAGAGTCATCAGTACCAATTAGAATTAATGCCAATTATACAGCTTTAGGTCCTGGTGTTTTAGGTAGCGCAGCTCCAAATGGCTATTTTGAAGTTACTGGAGCAGGTATACCACCAAATACGCTTTTTCCTAGAGCGCTTGCAGAGAAATTAACAGGAAGTGATACAGATCCTTTTCCTCCTCAAGCATCTATAGATATTAACTGTAACTTTAGTAATGCAGTTAACTGGTACTTTGGAACTGATGCCAATCCGTTTTTTAACCAATTTGACTTTGTGTCTGTTGTATTACATGAGTTAGGTCATGGTTTAGGATTTGCTGGATTTGGAAGACCTAATGGATCAAATACTCAAGGATTACTTAGAAATGGTGGTTTTGTGAGTACTTATGACAACTTTGTTGAAAATGGTGCTGGAGTGTCTATTTTAGACTTCACAGATCCTTCAGCAGATTTATTACAACAATTTACAGGTGGAAATTTATTTACAAACAGTGCTGCGGCTATTGCTGCAAATGGAGGTGTAGCACCTGAATATTGGGCACCAAACCCATTTAACCAAGGGTCTAGTTATAGCCACTGGGATGATTTTGTGTTTCCAAATAACAATATAAACTCATTAATGACTCCTTCTATAGGAAATGGTCAAGCTAACCATAATACTGGTCCGATAACACGTGGGTTATTTGAAGATATGGGATGGACGCTCTGCCCTGCACTTAGTGTTGATGATTTCACTTTAGAAAGTTTAGAAGTTGCGCCAAACCCATTTAGTGATAACCTTAGAATTACATTACCTGGGAATTATAATGATAGCGATTTTAATATCTCAATATTCGATGTTAATGGTAGAGTTGTATTAAATAAAGATGTATCTAGTATTAACAGAACTATTGATATGGATTTATCTGAGTTAAGAACTTCTATTTATTTTATGACTATAGAAGATGATGTTACTGGTTTATCGGTAACTAAAAAGATTATCAGACAGTAATAAACTCTTATTATAAATATAAAAAAACCCACGATTAATAATCGTGGGTTTTTTCGTAAACAAAGCTTGGTTGGTACAGAACCTTATGAGGGCACACTCATTGTTCTTCAATAGATATCATATTTTACCCCTAAACTAATTTATCTATTACCAAGCTAGATTATTCGTAACGAATAACCTCATCATCACTACCTCTCAACTAACCTTACTTTGTGCAATTTTGGATAGATAGTAACGTGATAAAAAATCATAACATACCATTTCATTTAATCGATTTTTAGACTTAAATACTCTATTCATAAGCATATGGATATAACTCGCCATTAAATCATCTATATGTAATTCTAGTTTATAGTCTTGATTAAGTTTTAGAATACGAGAAGCAATTGTACTAATGTGGCGCTCCCTTTCTCTTAGGACATCTATTATAGGTTCATACTCTGGAATATCGTGTTCTTTGAATGTTATAAAATTTGCAATTTTAGATCTGTCTTCTCTGTATTTATCATTTAATTGTTTTCCTAAAAATTTGGTTTTTCCAAATTCTAAAGCAAACCCCGTTTTTAAGTCGTTTAATAGACTTTGCTTTCTAAGGCTAGAATACTCAAAACTTTCCAAGAGGGCATCTGTAGCCTTTAAAGCAAAAAGCCAACGTAATTCCTCACCTTCTTCACCTTCTATCATATCTATGAAATCAACAATCATTTTACTATCATGATAAAATAATTCTTCGGCTAATTCTATTGTATTACTGCCATATCTCTTTAACTCTCTCATATAAGTGTCTGACTGAACCTTCCAAATAAGACCTTGATGTATATACGCTTTTAGAAGTTCATTTAATTCATTGATTATCAACCCGACATCCTTTTTGTCAACACAGTAAAAACGTAATCTCAAATGGTATTTAGGGTCATTAAATCTTATAAAAAACCACTTATCAATAATCTTCTCTGCTATTAGTTTTTGAGTTAAAGGTTTGACGATTTCGGTTAAAATCACATCAGAAGTTTTTGGTCCTGAATAGATTTTATAATACAACCAATGATCACCCAATATATATTTACTCTGAATCTCCTTATGCATATAAATGATGGTTTGAATTGTTTAGTTTTCGTTCATTAAAAAATGACACAATAACCTGATTGGTGCAGTACTGCGAATTTTGTTTTACTGGACTTCCGCTGGCAAGCAAGAACTCTTTTAGCTGAAACATGCTCCTTTTGCGTACTAGGTTTAATAGCATTTTAACAGAGGTTAAGTTGTCCATATTCACTAAAAGCTGATTATCTCCATCTACTAATAAGACGTATTTAGGTATGTTTAATTTATCTCTTAACAAGCTAATCGCCTCATTTAACTTAGTATCATCATGCTCGCTTTTAAGTAATGTATCTATTCTATTTTTTTTAATATACCATGTTGCTTCGTGTAGAATAAGGTTATTGTATTCTACTCTGGGTAGAAACTCATAGTTATCACTTAATGGTCCATAATCAAACCATATTTCGCTTCTGGTATGTTGGGTTTGCAGATCACATAAAAAATGATAAATAGGTAATGAATTATGACTGTAATTATGAGCGTTAGATAAACGAGGTATGACTTCCTTATCATGTGTTTTAGATCGCAATACAATCTCGGTGTTATTTTTTATAGAAATCATTAAATCGTCTATAGGTAGTTGGTAGTGTTCAGGTTTAAGAGATTTAGCCAAATAGGGGATTTCATATGCTCTTAGATTTGGACGCATCAAAATATTACCTACTCTAGATTCTGGTAAATGAACAATCTCAGCGATGATTTTGTTTGAATTCATCTGAGATTCAATATCTGAAATTTCCTGTACGAGCCTTTCTATTTCTTTATCTCCATGACAAAATCTTCCTAAGAGATTAGCAGCACTGGAGCTTCCAGATCCTTCAAACTTAATTTTCTGTTTTCCTTCAATCTCAAAAATTTCAATCATACAGGAAAATGTATCCTGTAAATCATTCCAATTTTCATCTACATTTTCAAAATCATGTTTTGATATTGAAATGCTAGTTTCATTATTTTGAAAAGCGCTAATTAACTTTTTTTGAAGAAAGTCATGTACAGAAGACCATTTAATATCTCTTACATTATGCTTAGGTTTTTTTGATTCTAGAACGAGATTATCAACCAATGGATTTATATCGCCATGACCGTGATTTTGCTTATATCCTAATCCAATTTCTGGATCTAGCGCCTGGGACAACGGCACTTCATTTTCTTCAAATCGTTCGTAAAAAGCATCTCGAAATTTTGTTAATGCCGAGTTTTTTCTTTTAACATTGATTTTATTTAAAAATCGTAATCCATTAAGAAGGTCTTTAATAATATTTTTATTAAGCGTATTCGTTTTTTGACCAATAATCATATCGGTTTGAAACATGAATTTTGGGTTAATTTCTGTTTCAAAATCTTTGAGTAACGCAATAATGTCTTGATATGTTTTGGTGTTATTTCCTATGGTAGTGTCTATGACTTTAAGTTGGTCTTTGATAGTGTAAAGCTTTTGTGTAATACTTTCAACATTTTCTAGTTTATTGAGTACTGAAAACATTTGGTCTAAAAACTCTGGACCTGAAACCGAGGGTTCAAATTCACTAACAAGTAATTGACTCGATACAAGCTGTTCTACATAACCGTATGCTTCTTCTTCCGTTACCTCATCACTCACTAGTTCTTTTACCAAATCCTTCAACTGCGCTCCTGTTTTTGCACGCACTAAAACCTGTTCCAAATAACTCGTATGATCTACGGAAATAATATAATGATACCGTTTCCCTTTAATATACTTATATTCAATATATCGCAGTTGATTTGCTATTTTGTAAATGCTAGTGTTTGGGAAAAACAAAAGCTGTTTTTTTATATGTTCAATTTTAGTCAAATCTTGAGATAATGCAACTAAATAGTTCATATCTAATCTGGTATGACGCTTATAATCTTCACATGCATCAAGATTTATTTTGGTGTTATCTTCAAATTGCCCAACCGAACATCCAGCAAATAAACCAAAGGGTGTACATCTTGAAGACATTCGAGAGACATATTTTAATAGTGACCATTTGAGTTTATCGATATCTTTTTTATTCTCAATGTCACCATTAACCCATCTATCAATAGCCTTAGACAAGGCTGGCGATGCTAGGAAGACAGCTTCTTTTATGCGAGAATCAGAACATATTGACCTAAACTGTTCATCTGAAACATATTGATTTTTAGTTATTTGTTTATAAAAATCAAAAGTTAACAGTGGACTTCTTAGTACATAACTCGAAAAACTTCTATACGGAATGCGGTTACCCATAATTATAGACTAGTTTATTATTAAACATTCATCCCAATGCGTATCGAAATCACTTAAATAACTAATCATTGCCAATCCAATGCCAGTTATTCCAGTGAGTAAAGAGGCATCATTAGACCAGGTTTCATTATCTGGATTCCACATTTTATAACCAGCAAAACCATCATCAAAACGTGCCATTTCTATGCCTTCATTAATCCAAAACTCCATGGCATCTTTAAAAACAGCATCGTTAGTTTCCCTGTAAAGTCTATTATAAATTAATGCATTACCAAAGGCTCCATGACATAATCCTGCATCTTCAACTAGAGTACTTTTAGTTGTTCTTCTAGTGCTTGTATGCTTTAAGATTTCTAAAGCCTCCTCTTTTAAATTATGATCTCCTAAAGTCTTTGATGCTTTGAATAAGGCAACACCTATCCCCAAATCGCCATAACACCAAGCTATCCTACTTTTTCCTTCTGGTTTATCATCTAATGTTACCCAATTAGGAAACAAGCAATAGGCTTCTTTTTCGGTGCTTTTAAAGCTCTTTATATAGTTTATAGCACCAGTTAAAAGTGGCTCGGTTTTAGCTTTAAATTCGGCTTTTTCATGAAGTTTGGAAAGCATAAATACAATGCTAGATATACCATGTGATAAGCAAAGGTTATAGCCCTTTTCTACAGGCTGAAATGTTAATGTTGATAACCACTTTAAACCATTTCCTTCTTTTCGTGAGTGGTCTTCTAAAAATGAGATAAACTCTAATAAAATTAGTCTATACTTTTCTTTGAGTTCAACAGAGTTTGTATTCTGATAACGATACAAAAAGTAATAGGCTTGCCCTATAGCTCCATGCAGAAAATCATAATTTTCTTGTTTAAAATTAGCATTTAAAACTGTGTATAAATAATCGTCCAAATCTTTAAGTAAGTCATCACTGCTTACTTCAATAAATTCGTTCAGCTCCAAAAAATCTAAAGTCCATCCAAACCCTGCAATACCATTAGAATAAAGCGGTGAATTATAACCTTGGTTTATTTTTTCGACACAATGACCTAGTATCTGCGTCCCTAAATCGGCATGGTTTTCAACATCCAAATATTTCGAATAATAGAATTGAAATAATACCATACCTGATAGACCAGACGCCAATCCTATGTGTTGCTCATTAATATATTCTTTCTTAATTATTTTGCTAATCTCTGCCAGTTTGGCTTCTAAGAGATGTGTATTCATAAGTTTAATTTTATCTGAAATAATAATCCATTACCATATAAAGTATTGGTTCGCCATCTATTTTAAGAAGTAACAAAGCATATAGAATTAGCACAATAACTAAGGACAAAATAATAAGCCCGTATTTTACAACAGCGAATCTATTTTTATCTAATTCTTTTTCTAAATTATTTTCCATATTATGATCCTAATTCTAATTGATTCTTGACAAGATTATAATAGTTTGATTTATTGTTAACCAAATCTGTATGTGATCCTAACTCTACAATTTCCCCACCTTTTAATACAACAATTTGATCTGCGTTTTTGACAGTACTTAATCTATGCGCAATGATGACCACTGTTTTATCTTTAAAAAATTCCTGCAAATTATTATGTATGATTTTTTCGTTTTCGGCATCTAAGGCACTAGTCGCTTCATCAAAAAAGATATAGTGTGGGTTTTTATAAACAGACCTTGCAATAAGTATTCTTTGCTTTTGTCCTCCAGAAATACCATTTCCAGAAGCACCAATTTTAGTTTTTAATTTTTGAGGTAATCCTGAAATAAACTCTTCAATATTGGCTGTTTTAATTGCAAATCGCATTCTCTCCTGATCTATCTCTTCATCTCCAGTAGCGATATTTCTTTCAATAGTACCAGCAAATATGTATCCTTCTTGCATCACTACGCCACAATTCTCTCTCCAGTTTTTTGGTGATATATTTAATAAGTTATGTTGATTTACAAAAATGCTTCCATGTATTGGGTCATAAAATTTTAGCAGAATTTTCATTAGTGTGGTTTTTCCGCTACCACTAGCTCCAACAATAGCTGTGGTTTTTCCTTCAGGAATAAATAGGTTAATGTCTTTTAAAACAAAAGGCGATTTGGGGCCTTCATATTGATAATCAAGATCATTTAATCGTATACCTTTTTCAACACCATTTTGATAATACAGATCCTTCTCACTTAGTATTATTTGTCCTTCTTTTTCCTCCTCTTCTTGATCTTGAACTTCACTTAAACGTTCCATGCTGAGCCTAGCATCTTGAAGCGATCTAAAAAAGCTAATTAATTGGTTTACCGGAGAGTTCATTTGACCAATAATATATGCTATGGCTAGCATTGATCCTAAAGTGATATTTCCAAAAATCACCTCTCTAGCTGCAATAAAAGTGACCAAAATGTTTTTAAGTTGATTAATAAAATTAAACCCCATTAATTGAAACTGATCTAATTTTAAAGCTCTAAGGTTAACGCCAAAAAGTTTCACTTGGATTGTCTCCCATTCTTTTCTTTTAAAGTCTTCGAAATTATTCAGTTTAATCTCCTGAATTCCATTAATCATTTCATATATAGATTCTTGGTTTTCACCTCTTCGTTGGAAACGATAATAATCTAAAATCCTTCTTTTTTTCAAAAAATATACAGACCATAATACTGCAACTAAGGTTAGAATGGAATACGCAACCACAATTTTGTAGTCATAATACAACAGGACAAAAAAGAATATTGAAAAATTAATTATCGAAAATAGTGTCACTAATGACTGCGATGTTAAAAACTCTTCTATTCGTTCATGGTCTTGAATTCTTTGATTAAAATCACCAATGAGTTTAGAGTCAAAAAAGTTAATAGGGAGTTTTAGTATTTTCTTGAAGAAATCTGAAATAATCGAAATATTAATCCTTGTTCCTATATAGAGCATAATCCAATTACGTACAATCTCAATAACAATAGAGCCTAAAAACAAAAACACTTGAGCCAGTAGAATAATAAAGACTATACTCAAACTTTTACTCTCAACCCCTTTATCTATTAACGATTGTGTTAGAAAAGGAAAAATTAAGGTAAACAAACTTCCTGCTAAAAGCCCTAGAAATAGCTGAAAAACCTCTTTCTTATATGGTTTTAAAAATCCAATTAAAAATTTAAAATCTATGCGTTTTCTTTTGATGACTTCCATCTCATGAAACGCTTCTGTTGGATGCAGAAAGAGTGCTACGCCTTTATTATTTTCGGTAAGCCATCTAGACTTAAAATCTTCTTCATTTAAAGAAATTAAACCATGAGATGGATCGGCAATTTTATATTTATATTTTCCTGTGAATATATTTTTTTTATGGTCATAGAGTACTACAAAATGATTTTGATTCCAGTGAAGTACGCAAGGAAAGGTACCTTCAATATCAAAAGTTTCGAGATCTAGCATACTTGCATGTGTACTAAATCCTATTTTTTCTGCAGCTTCAGAAATACCTCTCAGACTCACGCCATCGCGCTTTAAATATGAAATATTCCTGATATAGTCAATAGGATGTTTCTTTCCAAAATAGGCAGATATCATTGCAATACACGCTGGACCGCAATCCATTTGATCATGTTGAGGAATTAACTTCATATATCTTAAACACTTTGTTTTTAAATGGCCTTCATTCTTACTTTAGCAACTACTAAAGTTCAATACCATATTAGTTAACTGTTACTTCTTTTTGTAGATTAAATTTTTCGCTAATTGCGTTAATATTATCTAGCATTTGTTTTGGATCATCTGTGAGGTCATGAATTATAAATTCGTCGACTCCATACAAATTCTGATATTCCAATAGCATATCGTGTAAAGAATCAATGGTAACAGCAAAAATTTTAAACCCTTCATTTTCTCCTTGACCATAGTGCTGTTTGAGATGACTTAATTCTTTTTGAGCTTCAGCGATTGTGTTTTCCATACAAATTGAAATTCCAACATTCACTTTAGGGTATACCTTATGTTTTTCAAAAAAATCTTGTTTAAATTGCAAGAGTTCTTCTTTTTTATAGTCATCATCTCCTGGGAGCGAATGAAATAACGACCTGGAGTAATTTAATCCATACTTAATCGCTGTTTCAACATTTCTATATGAGGTTGATAGGTACCACATTTCAGGAGGTTTTCCTCCAAATGGTGGAATAACAATTTCGTTTTCCTGGAGATTTTTCTTTTCATTATAGAAGAGATCATAAATGAGCTTTAGCTTATCATCAAAATCTTCTCTAAAGCCTTGTCTACTTTTTAAATCTCTATCCATCTTAACCACATGCTTGGTTTCTACAAGTCCGCTTCCTTTAGCCAAGCCTAAGTCAATCCTGTCGTAAAACATATTATTCATTAACTTATAATTTGTTGCCACTGGATAAGCATCATGAATTAAAATTGTAGAACCTGCAGAGCCTACTTTTATATCATCAGTCATTCCTGCTATAATACCTATTAACAGATCCGGGTTTGTAAACGCTGTTGTGGTTAGTGGACCGTGGTGTTCTCCTAACCAAAACCTTGAAAACCCTAGTCTATCTGCTTCAACGGCATACTCAATAATTTCTTCAATTGTGGCCATACTATTTTTATCAATTCTATAGCCATATTCTAATAGTCCTATTTTAATCTCTTCGTTTATCATGCTAAAGCCAATAAATTAAATTTTTCACTTATGAGTTCTGCATTTTTAATCTTGGCATCATTTGTTACTGCAAAATCATATATAATAAATTCATCAACCCCGAAGTCTACCTGGTAAGACAATAACATCTCGTGCATAAGATCTATAGTAGTTGGAATAATCCTAAACGCCTCTCGTGAATTTGCCTTTGTTTCAGCAACAAAATCATCTACTTTTTTTGTGGCTTCTTCAATAGTATTTCCTATATATACTGCTAAAGCTAGAGCAACTTCTGGGTATTGACCATGCTTTTCAAAATACAATGACTTACATTCTAAAAGCTCATCTTTGCTGAACTTTATTTCTCTTCCAGTACCATGAAATATGGACCTACAGAAATTTAACTTATGCTCTATCACAGTATCGAAACTGCGATAAGATCCTGATAAGTACCATAAATCCGGAGTAGAACCGCCAAGAGGTGGGATGAGGAGTTTATGTTCTTTTAAATTCTTTTCTTCGTTATTAAATAGGTCTACAATACTTTTTAGGTTATCATCAAAAATTTTAAAACTCGTATCGACGTTTAGGTTTTCGTTAGCAAGTTTCATAATAAGTTTACTATCTGGAATACCTTTAGACAGACCCAAATCTATCCTATCGGTATAAAGGTTGTTGAGCATTTTAAAATTTGTGGCCGTAGAATATGGTGAGTACAGACTAATAGACGTTCCTGCTGTTCCTACTTTAATTCTTTCGGTCATACCTGCTAATATGGTAAGTAAGATTTCTCCATTAGAAAATGGATGATTAGGATAAGTATAATGGTGTTCGGCTAACCAAAATCTTGAAAATCCTCTATTTTCAACTTCAATGGCATAGTTTATTATTTGTTCGATAATACTTAAACTATCTGTTTTCTCTCTATATCCAAGTTCTATAATTCCTAATTTAATTTGTCCCATATTGTGTGTCTTATTACGTATTAATAGTTGATATGTTAAGTGTTAACTCAAGGCTTTTGATGTGTTTAATAAAAATTTAGAAAACGTAAATAGTCGTGTCCTAGGTCTTTTTGTTGCGACATTAGCATGATACCTATACCGCAAATGCCTTCGGAAAACGACAAGTGCGTATAATCATGTTGCGCATTATAATTAGAAAGGTAACCTGCCCATTCTGATTTTTTATTGTCTTTATTTAAAGTGCTGAATCCCCAATAATTTACAGCCTCATCTAACGTTGGGTTTTTAAGTTTTGCATTTGTCTTACTAAACAATGCGTGTAGACCTGACGAACCATAAAATAGGCTACCGTCTTTGGTATACTTCTCTTCATCATCTCTAAATTTTGCTGCGTTTTCTAAAATCTCGTTTCCAATGGACAGAAGGTCGTCATTTTGCAAAATTAGTCCTGCATTATAAAATGTATACCCTATCCCAATATCTCCATATGCTAAATCTTGATAATTTAATTTCTCTCGTTCATTGGCTTCAAGTCTAAACCAATTAATTCCTTTTTTTTCATTGAATTCATACAGAAAATTAAGCCCTTTTAATAGTATTGTTTTGAGGTTTTTATATGGCACTTGTTTTGAATAGGCCAATAACAAAAAGTTGATGATGCCAGCTACGCCATGTGTAACTCCAAGTTCAACTTCTGGTTCTTCAGGGTTTTTAATAACAGACTCCCAGTACGCAAAATTATCAACTGTTATGGCTTGTTTTTCGATGGATGATATGAGCTCTAAAAGTATTGGGTTCGTATCTATAAACTCAGACCTATTTAAAAAGTAATATCCTGCTTTTACAGCGCCCAACATTGGGTCTAGATTGTTTTTATTGACTTCTTCTAATAAAAAATCTTTTATAATCTCATCTGAGTCTACCAGAAGGCTATTAATATCATCATTATCAACAATACCTTGTTGAAATAAAAAGAACAAATAGTCTCCAAGATCAATAATGTTAGAAATAATGTTAGTTCCTTTATAATGACTTCCAATACCTTCAATACTTTTTTCCAAATACGATATCACGTCATTTAAGTAGGTATCATCGTTGGTGTACAAAAAGTAATAATAGTGATACAGGGAAAGGCCTAATAGACCATCTGTAATTCCCATATTAATGAACTTAGATTCATTATTAATGAGCGTGTCTCTTATTACATGTGGTTTTATGTTAATATGCTTTGTTATCACCTTGATTTTCTTGGGTTTCTGAACAATTAGATCTAGTACGACAAGAATACAATAAGCAAGAACCAGCTGCTAAATTTTCACCTTCAAGAGCTGATTCTTGTTTTTGAAGATTAGAGATTACCTGTTTATTTAATTCTAATTTTTTGTTTAGACTAATCACTCTTTTGATTATTATTGTTCTTTATCTTGTGTTTTTTGTGGACCACACGCACAATGCGTAGCATTCATATGACAAGAGAAAATACAACAGGAACCTCCAGGTGCCTGACCTCCTTTAATGTTCGACAATTTCTCTTCTTGTAATTTGCTTATTACTTCTTTATTAAGCTGAAGTCCTTTATTAAGTCTTATTTTTTTCATAATACATAAGGTTTAGTGTGTTATTATTTAAGGAGTTATACTTCTTCTTTTTCCTTTTCTTTTTTTGTTGCGGTATTACACGTGTGTAAAAAGCAAGATCCAGCAGCTCCCATACCTCCTTTAACGTTTGACAGTTGATGATCTTGAAGTCTAGTAACAACTTCTTTACTAAGACGAAGCGTTGTATTAAATTTTATTTTTTTCATGATAATTTGGATTTATATGTTTTGAAATGAAAGAAGATAAACAGCTAGTAATTATACTAGCTGTTTACTTATTAATCTAAGAAATTACAGCTCTTGAGGCGCATCTTTTTTCTTAGTGTTACATGAGAAGATTCCACATGATCCAGCGGCAGCCATACCACCTTTAACATTTGCTAATTGATCTTCTTGTAATTTACTTACAACTTCTTTGTTTAGTTGTAACCCTTTGTTTAATTTGATTTTTTTCATAATAAATGATTTTAAAATTAATGAATGAATAAGATACAAGTAGCCTGGTTTTATCTATATACCAACTACTTATGGACATCTTTATAAGATGTTATGCTTGCTCTTGAGGCGTATCTTTTTTCTTTTTTGTGTTACATGAGAATAATCCACATGAATCGGCTGGTGCAAGACCACCTTTAACATTTGCTAATTGATCTTCTTGTAACTTACTTACAACCTCTTTGTTAAGTTGTAACCCTTTGTTTAATTTAATTTTTTTCATAATAAATGATTTTAAATTAATGAATGAATAAGCTATCTTTTTATGTCATAGAGCTTCTATTTGGACGTCTCAAACTTGCAAGTTTAATTTTCAATATGTTTTAGGTTTTATGGCTGTTAAGACCTACCCTTATTTAGTTTCCTGTTCTTTCTTTTTCATCTTCGTTACCGAAATCTTTTCGATTCACTCTTATTTTTTTATTTCCGAAGCTGTATCGTAAAGACACTCTTAATCTTCGGGAATCATAATAGTTTTCATATGTTGTTCTTACACCATTACTAAATGCTGTAACCTCTGTAATTTGGCCTTTGAATAGATCACTTCCTGTTATGGTTAATTGTAAATCTCTTTTCAGAAAGAAAAATTTAAAAGAGACATCTACACTAGAGCTTGATGATGTTTTATAAATATCATAAACGCCAGCAAAATTGTACCAGGCATCAATACTTGATATAATGGTTCGGTTATCATTCAAAACAAAACTATTGCTAGTTGAGATGTATGTATTTACACCATTTCGTTTGTCATTTATAAAACTTAAAAGTGCCTCTGTATATCTGTAGTTAATATTAAGGGTATTCACACTTTCCCAGCCTTTCAATTTGTTGAATGTATACGACTCTGTAAGCCCAACAGTATAGCTATCATAATAGTTTTGAGGAACCACACTTCTTACTCCTGTTTGATTATCTACGGAAAGTATTTGCCCAAAACCATCCTTTATTTGCGAAAAATACAGGCTACTCACCCAGTTTTGTTTATGGATATAGGTGAACTCTAAATTGTCTGAAAATGAAGGTTGCAAAAACGGATTTCCTTCTATAAGTAGATAGGGGTTTTGTGTAATACGAAACGGATTGAGATATTCAAAAGCTGGTCGTGATATACGTTTATTATAGCTCAATGAAAATATATGATCTTCACTAGGCACATAGTTAATATAGGCACTAGGAAATAATTTTAAATAATCATTTTCATTGGTTTGATTTAGTTGTCGTGAAACGCCTTCGGTTGTTGTATTTTCAAATCTTAAACCAACTTTAGCACTCCATTTATCATTAAAACTTTTACTCGCTGACACATAAAGTGCTGTGTTGGTTTCCCTATATTCAAATTGATTGGTTTGGTTTATATCTAAAATTGGCGCACCCGAAGTTGTATCAAAAAAACTGACATCATTATTGGTGTTTATAAATGATAGTTTACCACCAAAATTAAGATCGATTTTTTCTAACGGATATTCAACATCTGCCTTAAATGAATAATTGTCTACATTTTGTCTTCCGTCATTTTTGCCAGCATTAAAACTATTTGGTGTTTCTTGTCCGTTATCAAAAAAATTAGACGAGTTATATACCCTAGAACTATTATCTATAAAGGTGAAATAGTCTAGATTAATAGAGATGTTTTTTCCAATAGAATCTAACTGATAACTGGAATGAAAATTAAGGGAGTGTAAAGGACTTGATTGGGTAATTTTTGATTGAGAAACGACAATAGAATCTATAGCAGAAGTTGCCTTATTGATAATATTTGTTCTATCGTTTTTGTTTTCTATCCTTGTATCATCATATCCCAATTGGTATTGAAAACCAGATGCTAATTTATCATTCCATTGGTAATCAAGCGCTATTCGGGCGCTTACGCTATTATCATAAAATACGCGTCGAGGGTTTTCACTATCCCAAAGTTGATCTTCAAATTCAAACTCATTGGTATCTGTAATTTGCTTCGAACCTTTGTCATAAGATCCATTGACATAAAGCGAAGTTTTGTTTTTTCTGTACCTAAAACTCCCAGCTATATTACCATCTGGATAAGTATATTGGGTATAAGTCCCTCTAACACTAGACCTCCAACTATTTCTAACACCTTTCTTATATATTATATTAATTAATCCGCTATTTCCTTCGGCTTCATATTTTGCAGGAGGGTTAGTAATGATTTCAATTTTCTTAATCTCTTCGGAAGGTATCGACTTCAAGTAATTTGTTAAATCATCTCCAGATAAGTTGATAAAATTCCCATCAACCAAAACTCTCATATTGCTTTTCCCAAGCATAATGATTTCATCATTTTTGAGCCTAAGATAAGGTGCAACCTTCAAAATATCCGTCACATCTCCACCTGATGCAGAAATGGAGTTTTCAACATTAAAAACCAGTCTGTCAACTTTCTTTTCAATTAGATTTTTTCGGGAAGAAATAACCACTTCATCCAACTCATTTCTACTTGGATATAATGTAATTACACCTAAATCTAGACTTTCTGCTAAAGTTATATTTTTGGTATTTGTTTCATAGCCAATGTAACTTATACTAAGTTTATAGTCACCCGAAATGGCTTGTATTTTAAATCGTCCGTTTTCATCGGTAACAGTTCCAGAAATAGCTTCACCATTAGCCTTAGATAAAACAACATTTGCATAAGCAATAGCAACTTGTGAAGAGTCGTTTACAACGCCCTTAATTTCTGCTTGAGAATGTGCCAAATTGGTTACTAAAAAAAACATAAAAACTAATGGAAATACTTTCATACGTAGGTTTTATCAAACTTATACGTAAATTCTATTTTCTTTCCATTTTTAATCATAAAAAAAGTAAGGACTATCCTTACTTTTTAAATTCTTAATATTTCATTATCAGTTATATAAACCCTTTATCTTTAGCCACCAATAGTAGTTCTCTATCGTCTACACTCTTGATATTAAAAAGGTGTTTAAGGTGTCGCTTTCTTTTTTCGATTCCAGCTATGGATAAAGGCAAGATATTTGGTAAATCTTTCATTCTTGTTCCAATAGATAATTCGTATAAAATTTTTCTATCAATATTATCTAATAAGAAATCATTGGCTACTTGTTTTCGAAGAAGTCTGATAACCGTTTTACTATAATAAGGTGGATCGTTTATTATAGTATCAATAGTTTCTACTAGTTCTTTTGGAGTAATATCATTTTTAATTAAAAAACCATCTGGATTTAAACTCTTAAAAATACTATGAACCCTATAATTGTCATTAAAGGTTGTTGAAACAATTATTTTAGTATTAGGTAACAGTTTATTGATTCGTAATCCTAAATCTTCCCCTGATATAATTTTTCCGTCTTTAGAAGGTGGCAGTTTTATATCCAGAAAAACAATATCAAGAACTTTCTTTTTCGTAAAAATATCATTTATAACTTCCATTGAAGTATCACAGTCCTGTACGCAACGTATAGAAAAGCTAACCTCATCATGAGCTTTGCTATAATAATTGAATGCGGTTTTATAAGCTTCGGTAATAAGTGGATGATCATCTATAATAAGAACTGAATATTTTCTATTTTCCATAGCGGTATATATTTATATAGGTATTTGGGTTTCGATTAAAGTGCCTTGATCTGGAATGGAATTAATACGGAAATTACCACTTAATTTCTCTGTTCTTGTTCTCATGTTTTTTATGCCAATTCCCTTTTTCTTTCGATTTACATTAAAACCTTTCCCATCATCCTTAATAATCATAACTAAGTCGGTATCATGTATTGAAAAGTCTACAGTAATAAATTTTGCCTGAGCATATTTAGTAATATTCTGTAAGGCCTCCTGAATAATTCTATACAAGTTAACCTTTATAATTTCACTCATTTTTTGCCAGTCTATTTCTGAATCGAAGGAAAGCTCAAACTTAAAATCTCCAATTTTAGATTTACTTTCTAATAATTGATAAATAATACTTCTAAAATTTACTTGCGAACTATCAAAATTTGTATTTAGTTTATGAGACACCTCTCGTATCTCCTTTTCTATTGTTTGCAATTCTTCAAGAAATTTATTGTGTTGGTTTTTAGTATCGTCATTCCCTTTGATATCCAAAAAGCCAAGCCCCACTCTTGTTCCAAATAATTTTCCTAATATCCCATCATGTAGTTCTTCCGAAATTCTATTGCGCTCTTTTACTTTTTCTCTTTCTAATTTTTCTTGTTGTTTTAAAGTAATAAGATAGACCTGCTCATTGGCTTTTTGTTGTTCATTTTCTAACACTAATGTTTTATTTACAAGTTTTTGACGATTCATATAATAAGACAATAACGATATGGCAAACACACCTAAACTAATGATTATAATCCAAATCTTTTGCTGAGATAAACGTTTGTTCTCTTCAATATACTCATCTGTTTCATAAGCAATTCTTGTAAATTTATTCTGAATTCTTCGTTCTACTGTTTGAAGGCTATCACTAAACTGAATATGCTTTTCCAAATAACTCTGGGCAGATGTCTTGTCTAATTTTGACAACAACAATAAAGATTCTAGATAGTCTCTACCATTTTTATTTATTCGCGCAAGTGTATTAGCTTCTTTAGCATGACTAATAGCCAGACTAGTGTCTTGAGCAAAAGCATAATATTTCGAAAGATGGATTTTGCAAATAATAATTCCGGCTTTGTAGTTTAAACTATCTCTAATTCTTAAAGATTCTTTCAAATAACGATGCACGTTAATTGTATCATTCATCAAAAATTTACAATAAGCCTTATTATCGATAACCCGAGCGTAATGATTTATACTTTTGAGCTTTAAACTATCCCGTTTTAAAATATCGTCAAAATAACTTATTGCCTTTGTATAGTTCCCTTTCTTCAAATGAGTAACGCCAATATTATTTAAACTTGCCAAGTATAACTCTTCGCTTTTTTCTATTTCCTTGAGATATTCAAGAGATTTATCATAATAAAATAAAGCCCTGTCGTACTCTTGAATATCATTTTGCAATTGTGCTAAATAATTATAACACGAAAACAAAGATTTAGTATTATCCCTTCTTTTAACCTCATCTAAAGTTTTGTCATCATCAATTTTTTTAAACTTATCTATAGCTTTAAAAGTTAAAACCTCGCTTCCCGAATAATCTTTAAAGCGTCCTTTTATGAAGGCCATGCCATATTGCATTTTTGCAGCCTCATAGAGGCTTCCACTTTTATCGAAACAAGTATTGGCTAAATTGAAATAATAATACGCACTATCATAAACCTCAACTTTATTATAGTAGCTCGCATAATTCCAAAACAAATCTCCTAAGGCCAAAGAGTCTTCAATTCGTTGTGCTATATCTATAGCTTCGGAATTTTGCCTTTTGAATAATAAAGTGTCTCCTAGTTTAAAGTTTCTATAAGCAATATGACTTAGTTTCCTAACGTGCGCAGTATCTATCTTTGCAGATTTAATTTTCTGGTAAGACATTACCAAAAATTGCTTCCTTACATTGACATCGTAAGTATCATTTTTTGACGCCTCAATCCAAAAATCAATACTATCGTTTAAGGTTTGTGGTTCCTCGTTTTCAAAACTTAAATCTTTTTGATTACAAGACTGCAACAAGACAGTACTAAAAATAAGTAGTACATAAAATAATCTGTATATCTTACTAATATTCAAGAGATTTGAGTTTCAAACAAAGCTATAAAAAAAGCCTTTAATTCACATTAGTTTTTCTTTGAATAAACCATAATGAATCAAAGGCTCTTATGTGTGGGTTAGTTTTATTCTTTACTACCATCATCAGGATTGGCATCTTCTCCTCCAGTTGCTTGAACGTTTTCTAGTGTTGGTTGATCCTGCTCATCCTCAAAATCCAAGTCGGTACAAGAAAAAGTAAATGTTGATGCTAAGAGTAATAAAAATAATAATCTAAAAGTTTTCATAATTAAAAGTTTAATAATCGTTTTCAAGAACTTAACGCTTGTCATTTTCGCGAAAACAGATTCTAATTGTTAGTGTTAATGATTTGAAAATCAGTGATTTTACATAGCTAAATTATGAACTCTATAAAGGTTCTACTACAAAAACATTATTGTTTTAGTCATTACTAGTCGTCTGCGAGTGAAATGCTACTTTTAGATAGGGAAGTTAGTTTAAAGTAATAAGCGTGTTTTTTGATAGGCTCCTATTAATTAAATCAACGTTCTCAATAAACGTTTTTGTAAATGGTATTTTGTGTTCTCTATTAATAAAGCAAATAGATTTACCATAATGAATTCTAGAAATACAATTCTTATTAATAATATAGCTTTTGTGAATTCTTAAAAACGTTTTAGGCAATAGGTTTTCAAAAACTTTTAGTGTTTTGTAAGCACCTACAACTCTACCATCAGTCATGTAAAAATCTGTAGTGTTATTATCTGCTTTTAAATACAAGATATCCTCAATGTTTAGATATTGATAGTCCTTATAGGATTTAAGACATATCGTTTCATTTAGCTTTATTGGACATTTCTTTTGAAATTTCAAAAGGCTTTTTCTAATTAAATGTTCCTTCAAAGGCTTTAATAAAAAATCTGAAAAGTCATACTTATAAGCATCAGCAGCTTTATCTTTTGATCTAGATACCGCAATAAAAGAAGGTTGATCTGACATACACTGATTAATTTCGAGCAAGAATTCTGAAATATTAATGTGTGGAGAATCGATATTGTAAAATATTATCTGAGGTTTTTCTTTTAAGACCAAGTTTAAAGCCATTTCATAATCTTCTTCAACAACATTAAATGCAATATCCTGAAAATCATCAACAACCGTTTGAATGACTTCCAAGGTCGTTATATCGTTATCTATTATTAAACAATGTATCACCTTAACTTTTTGAGGGCAAGTTAATTACTTAAAAGGGGTGATGAGTATGGGATTTGGTTACTATAAATAAGGCTGAGACCTACTTTTACTATTCATTTTCATCAGGTACAATAACATTATGGTAGCGTATTAGCTGCAATTTTATATTGAATTCATAGGTTTTTTTAAAAAATTTGGGTAACAAAATCTAATTCGTGGAACATTAGTATAAATTGAAACGAATGATATAAAAGTGCTAAACAACCTCTTACAAAGCATATGATGATGATTATAGTGATTTTTACGTAAATAACTTTAAATCAATGCTTAATAATATTCTTTTCTGAATAAAATATTGTTATTGTGGTTTTTTATACATACTTTAAAAGAAAATTCGTACAAATTTTCAATTAATTTTTAAGCCATCAACATATGAATTTAAGACTACTTATTATTATTCTAGCTTTCGTATTGAGTTCTTCTTTAACTAAAGCGCAAAACTTATTAGACACTTCAACTTGGACTATTGGCAGCGG